>NZ_JACSNF010000003.1:0-284150 GCF_018619015.1 Exiguobacterium sp. s11
GCGCTCGACTTGCATGTATTAGGCACGCCGCCAGCGTTCGTCCTGAGCCAGGATCAAACTCTCCATGAAGTGTTTGACTTGCTCGTTGTGTGACCGAAGTCACGATTGACGAAGCTTGCGCTTCATTCGTTTTTGTATTCCGTAGAATACGATTTTTGCCTCATCGTTCAGTTTTCAAAGTTCGTCTGCCGCCTTAGCGACTTTAATAGATTAACAGGTTGTTTTGATTATGTCAACCATGCTTTTTAAAAAACTTTTCAGCCCCAACGAACCGTTTATAAAAGGCGTCTCGCTGGAACATTTATTAATATAACAACAAAATTCGACAAATACAAGCATTATTTCAAAAAAACTTTGCAAAGAGTTTAAATCCCCTTCGCAAAGTCTTTACCTTCTTAACATGGCTCCTACTGTAAACGCAATATTCGCTGGGCGTTCTGCTAACCGTCTCATCAAATACGTATACCAGTCCACACCATGCGGAACGTAGATGACGATACGATAACCTTGTCGAACTAACTCTTGTTGTCGTTTCGGTCGCATGCCTTGAAGCATTTGAAATTCAAACCGTGATGGATCAATCTGTTTTATTTGAGTAAAGTCAATGATTTGCTGGATGATCTGTTCATCATGTGTCGCGATTTGCGTGTAGTTCCCATTTAACAAATTAACTTTTACTAATTGAAGGTATGTCTCATCTACTGTCTTCTTCGGTTGAATATAGATTTCATCGTCTCCGTCATACGCCCCTTTGACGACACGTATTGTTGCGTGAAGATACTCTAAATCAAAACGACTTCGATAGACGTTTGCTTGTAGCGCAATCCCGACGTTTGGATAGTGTTCATGTACGCGTTCGAAGACTCGGACGATCGACTCGACCATCATCGCTTCTTCCATATTGACTGTCACACGCATGTTTTGTTGATCTGCAACCTCTGCAATACGACTTAACTGTTGATAGGCGATATCCGGATCGATTCTTAATCCGATCGATGTCAGCTTTAAAGATACTTGTGCGTCTAGATCGTATGCTTTGACCTGTCCGATGACTTTGATGCATTCATTTGCGATGTCTACAGCGTCTTGTTCTGTCTCGACGAACTCACCTAAACAATCTACTGTTGCGGCTCGTCCATCTTGATTGAATTGTCTCACCGTGTCGAGTGTCTCTTCTGCGCCCTGCCCTCCAACGAATAATGTCCCACCAAGCGGTAATCCGACTTTTCTAGCTAATTGAATCAACAGTCTATTCTCAGCCAAGTATTCGAATACGGGTCCAGTAATCTGCTGTAACATCTGAATCACCCTCTCTCTTCTTTCTTACCCTCTCCCAATAAAAAAACGTCTTTCTTCTATATAGAAGAAAGACGCAGTTTGGATTAATGCAACCAGATAAAGTAACCGAGGAATCCGAGTGACAACACGTACATGATTGGGTGCACTTCTTTTGCTCGTCCTTTCGCGATCATCGTGACCGGATAGAAGAGGAAACCGAATGCAATCCCTGTTGCGATTGAATACGTCAACGGCATCATGATGACGGTCAAGAAAGCGGGAACCGCATACTCGAATTTTTTCCAATCGATTTGGAGCAGTGAAGCTGCCATCAACACACCAACGATGATCAATGCGGGTGCTGTGACCGGTGCGGTGATGATTGCGAGCAATGGTGAGAAGAATAAAGCGAGACCGAAGAATAAAGCTGTGACGATCGCCGTCATTCCTGAACGACCACCTGCTGCGACCCCTGCACTTGATTCGATGTAAGAAACCGTCGTCGACGTTCCAAGGATCGAACCTGCTACTGTTGCTGTTGAATCAGCGATCAATGCGCGACCAGCGCGTGGTACTTTATTTTCTTTGATCAGACCGGCTTGGTTTGCTACCGCAACCAGTGTACCTGCTGTATCAAAGAAATCAACGAAGAAGAAAGTTAAGATGACGATCATCATTTGAACCGTGAAGATTTCATCGAAGTGAAGGAATGCTTGTCCAAATGTCGGTGCGATGCTTGGTGGTGCTGAAATGACTTCACCAAGACTTGTTGGAATCGGAATCAAACCGAAGATCATTCCAGCGACTGCCGTTAGGATCATTCCGAAGAAGATCGCCCCTTTGACACCACGCGTCATTAGGACCGCAGATACGACAAGACCAAATACCGCGAGAAGCGTTGTTCCTTTACTTAAATCACCAAGCGAGACGAGTGTTGCTTCATTCGCAACGACGAGACCACCTGTTTTTAATCCGATGAACGCGATGAACAATCCGATACCTGCTGCAACTGCCATTTTCAATGGTTCTGGAATCGCATTGATGATCATCTCACGAATACCTGAAGCTGTTAATACCATGAAGACGAGACCTGAGACGAGAACGCCTGAAAGTGCGGTTTGCCATGGAATACCCATTCCGATGACGACGCTGTAGGCGAAGAAAGCATTTAGTCCCATTCCTGGTGCGAGCGCGATTGGATAGTTCGCCAGTAATCCCATCGTAACGGAACCGATGATCGCAACGAGTGCTGTGGCACCGAAGACTGCTCCTGCGTCCATTCCTGCTTCGGCTAATGTATTCGGGTTAACGAATAAGATATACGCCATCGCGAAGAATGTTGTCATGCCGGCGATGAACTCTGTACGCATGTTCGTACCAAGCCCATTGAAATCAAAGAAACGCGCAATCGCATTTTCTTTTGCTTTCGGTTGGTGTGGCTGTTTCAATTGTGTGCTCATGATTGCCTTCCTTCCAAATAAGCCGTCTCCTTGAAAACAAAAAACGGCCCTTACCTAAGCGGTAAAAGCCGTTTCAATAAGCGCACGATGCTGCGTGTGCGCCGTAGTAGGAACCTTTACGGTGTTCCTGTAGAGACTTCCAGGCCCTATCCCCAGAATTATACGGCATTATTTATGTTTTTTTAGTGGTATGAAAAATAAGAACAGACACATCGTAGCACGGTCAAATTCATGGGTCAACCATAAAAGCGAAATTTAACTACTTATTTTATCCGAACGTTCGGTTTTGAAAACGGTTTTTTGAAGGCTATTTCATGATTGTTAGAAATCAGCCCTATCACTGAGCGTATATACTCTTAAAGTAGTCGGATAATAGTCCCTCTCCTTTAAAACGATCCTCTAAAACATTCTGTACCTGTTGCAATTCATTTTCACGTGTTCCGTAAGCATTTGAGAACGATCCAAGATAAGAATACGCATAAATTGCTTCATTCGGACATAATTCATGAGCACGTCGTAACATGGATGCTCCTTTTTCTTCCCACTCGTTGTACTCTCCAAAATAATAAGGGGTCATCGAAACCATATAACCAAAACACCATAGAAAGTCCTCATGGTTCATAAAAGGACGTAAACCATCATGTGTAACTTCCTTTAGTAAAGATTCTAATTCCTCAATATCTATATTGTTCTCTGTAATTCCTAATGGTCCATGTTCAAAGGAGACGTACCAACAAAAAAAAGCCCAGTCGAATGACTGTTTTGAGATCTTCGGGATGTTGTCTCCAAGAATTCAAAAGATATCGTTTAGCTTCATTCCATTTTTCTAGTTTTTCTAATTGATCAACTTCAGTCCATGTCCAGTCTATCATGAGGCAGTATCCCTCTTTTCCATTAGATGATGTATTCCATAATACAGGAAGAGTCCACGCATCTCAGCAAACTAGAACTAAAGTACCTAAATTCGTCGGTTTAGTTAAAAAACGTCCAACGGTTTCATAATTTCGTTCACAAAAAGCCCCCTTCCATTCACAAATCATGCGAACAAAAGAGAGCTTTATTTTGAAATAAAGTGGTTGAAGGTGAAACAGACTTCCTTTCACCTATCCCCTTTAAATCGTTGATACCACAAGCTTCATGAGACGAATCGTCTCAGTAAGCCCAGTACTTATTCCCACTCAATCGTTGACGGTGGTTTCGACGTCACATCGTACAGGACGCGGTTAACGTTCTGGACTTCGTTGACGATTCGAACCGAGATTTTCTCTAACACGTCCCACGGAATACGTGCCCAGTCTGATGTCATTCCGTCAATAGACGTGACAGCGCGGATTCCGACCGCATAGTCGTATGTCCGCTCATCGCCCATGACACCAACCGAACGGATTGGAGGAAGGACTGTGAAGTATTGCCAGATTTCGCGCTCGAGTCCAGCTTTTTTAATTTCATCACGAAGAATGAAATCAGATTCGCGGACGATTTCGAGTTTCTCATCTGTGATTTCACCGAGGACACGAATTCCGAGACCTGGTCCTGGGAACGGCTGACGCCACACGATTTCATCGGAAAGACCAAGTTCTTTCCCGAGTTCACGGACTTCATCCTTGAACAACGTGTTGATCGGCTCGATCAATTCAAACTGCATGTCTTCCGGCAATCCACCGACGTTGTGGTGTGACTTGATCGTTTGTGCCGTATCCGTACCACTCTCGATGATATCCGTGTAGAGCGTACCTTGGGCAAGGAAGTCCATGTCCGTTAGTTTTGAAGCTTCTTCATCAAAGACGTAGACGAACTCGTTGCCGATGATTTTACGTTTCTGCTCTGGATCTGAGATACCACGGAGTTTGTCGAGGAAACGGTCCTGGGCATCAATCTTGATGACGTTCATGTGGAAGTGATCCGCGAATGTCTTCATGACGCTCTCCGCTTCACCCTTACGCAGTAAACCGTGATCGACGAACATACATGTCAATTGATCACCGATTGCTTTGTGAATCAAGGCTGCGACGACAGACGAGTCGACACCACCAGAAAGTGCACAGAGGACTTTTTTGTCGCCGACTTGTTCTTGAATCTTCGCTACTTCGATTTCGATGAAGTTCTCCATCGACCAATCGCCTGCACATTTACAGACTTCAAAGAGGAAGTTCTTGAGCAATTCTTTTCCGAAGACCGTATGGTTCACTTCCGGGTGATACTGCACACCGTACATTTTCAATTCTTCATTCTTGATCGAAGCGATCGGACATGACACGTTCGTTCCATCGACGACGAATCCGTTTGGCACAGATGTGACGAGGTCGCTGTGGCTCATCCAGACCGTTTGTTCAAGCGGTAGGTTCGCATACATCGGTGACGGGTCTTGTAACGTCAATGTGGCTTTTCCATATTCACGATGTCCCGCACGTTCTACTGTTCCACCGAAATGTTGTGACATGAGCTGCATGCCGTAACAGATCCCGAAGATTGGAATACCGAGGTCGAAGATTTCTGGGTCACACCGGTACGCATCCTCTGCGTAGACGCTACGTGGACCACCTGAGAAGATGATACCAGCAGGTGCGATTTCCTTTACTTCTGCTGCAGTGATTTTATGCGAATGCAATTCACTATAGACACCAAGGTCCCGAATACGACGTGTGATCAATTGATTGTACTGTCCTCCAAAATCGAGGACGAGAATCATTTCCTGGTCCAAATGTGCTTCCAAATCTGTTCCCGCCTTTCTGATTTCATGCGCACCCTATGAAAAAAGCCCACTCTTCGCCCATGGATAAAATGGAAAAAGAGCAGGCCGCTTCACAAAAAAATGTATACGAAGGGTCTGTTCCTTCATAGTCAGGTCGTTTAAGGTGACCCGGTAGAGACTCTCGCGCCATATTCGCGAGTATATACAAAGGAGATTGCATGTGTGTGATTTACGTTGTTCCCATTGTAACTGTATCGTTTCGTAAATATCAACCCTCTACATGACGAATGATATTTTCGAAATATTCACGTTTTTTCTCGGCAGATAATGATTCTCCACCATAGACCATCCGTTCGTAAGCATCCGTCAACGGTCGCATCGCGTACGTCTCGTAGTACCCATCGACTTCGTGAGCGAGTTCCGCAAGCGTCCGACCATCTTGATAATGGAATCCTTTTTTATCAAGACGTCGCAAGAGGTACCGGTACATCCGTCGGAATCCTTCTGGTCGCTCGATTTGTCTCCGGAAGAAGAGAATCGCGAGTGTTCGAATGATTGGTTTTCGGAACAGGTAAAGGAACAAGAGAGCGAGTGCCGTCATAAGGATTGGCCAAAACGGAATTGACTTCTGCTCCGTCTGTCCGGCGCTAGTCGTCTGTTCTTCGTCGAGAAGATTTTCCTGCGGACGATTTGGTGTCGTCGTCTCTGTATTATTTTCTGTTTCGCGTTGTGGATTTGTTTGCTCCGTCTCGTTGTTCGTTTCTCGGTCAATCGTATATTGACCTGCTCCGTCGAAGCTAACAGTCGGCTCAAGCGGTACCCAGCCTGGTCCTTCAATGTAGACTTCGACCCACGAGTGGGCATTTTTATTTCGTACCGTATAACTGGTCACGGCGGAGCCGATGACATCAGACTCGCCTCCCGTGAACCCTTTTACCCAGCGTGCGGGTAATCCAGCTGCCCGAAGCAACACAGCGGCGGACGTCGAGAAGTTATCACAGTATCCGAGCTTCGTTTCGAACAGAAATTGATCGACGTAATCTTGATTTTCTCCTGGTACGGCGACTTCCTCCGTATTATATTCGAAGTTTTCTTCTTCGAAATAGTTTTCAATCGCTCGCGCCTTGTCCCACGGTGTTTCTTCACCCTCAACGATTTGATTCGCTAAATCACGGACACGTTGTGGTAATCCATCTGGTAGCTGCAGGTACCGACGTGTGTCATCCGCTGATAAATCGAGCGGCTCATCTGTCTGTAACTGCTCTTCTGTGAAGAGTGGATAGGCATATTCGATTTGATAGTTGCGCTGCTGATTCGTATCGTCGAGATACGAGATTTTTTGATTCTCAGGATCAACCAGTACATTTTGTCGTTGCTGGTCGACCGTCAACCGAACATTATCACCATTGTACGGAACGAACGGCAGTTCACGTGCCATCTCAAACGTTGCCGTCTCATTTCTTGTCTTGACCTCTTTTCCGAAATGCGAGAAGAAACCACGCGCATCGATTTCCGGATTCGATTCCGACAGCACCCACCCCTTGCCGGTATAGATATCTTTCGTCTCGACTCGCCAGTAGCGGTTCCCTTCACTTTCGACTTGGAAAACTTCTCGATCGTCCATCTGAAACGGTCCACCGAGTTGCTCATCATTGTTACCGTAGCCGACCTTTTGAATCGCATTTGACGGCTCTCCTTCACCTTCAAGACCGGACGTCAAATCGTACCAACTGTCTTGCCATGTCGCATTGATGACAGGACTTTGGACAGCAGCGACGATGACAGCACCCATGATGAATAAAGCACTCAGCGGACGAACGTAAGAAGCGCGCGGTCGTTCGTTAACTTCCGTCGCATAGAGTAATAATAAAGATAGAATGATCGGATAGAGAATGAACGTCTCTCCCGAATAATCCGTCCACGTATCGCAATAGGCGATAAATCCGATGACACCGAAGGCAAGACCAAACACAAATCCGCGATTCGGGAATGTCCGCCGTGCTAAATAAGCGATCAAGAAACTGATCAGTCCGATCGAAAGTGCAAAGGCTGGTCGTCCCGGTAACTCACCATTGATGACACTTTGAACATCTGAGCTGATTTCCGTAAAGATGCCCCATGGTGCTGCTCCCGGCGTCAAAATCAAATAAAACGATAGGAGTAGTCCACCGAGACTTCCGAGTAAAAAGTAACGCCGCGATAGATGCGACAACAGCAACGGCAGAAACAGCATCGGTAAGAAGGACCAAAGATGTTCAAACGTCGTCAGTTCGAGAAGTGGTGGCATGAAACACGTCAGGACGGATGCCGCGATGGCGTTCCAAATCAAGCGTCGCATCATCGCACTCCCCTCCGTTCTGGTGTATAGACATGAACGGTGGCTTCTTGATTAATCTTCGAAATCCATAGTTCATTGTTCGATTCAAGATCCGGTGTGATGAAAAGGACGTTCCCGCTCAATCGAAGTGCCTTAGACGAGTACTCCCATGACTCGATGAACGTCCGTGTCCGACTCGGCTGCGCCGTCATCAGGTAATGCGTCAGTTTCGCACCCTCGAGTGGTAACGATAACGATTGAACAGCATGTCCGACGAGGTGAATGCGGTAGCTCAGCCGTCTTTTATTTAGCTGATCCGTCGCTTCTGCCAGCATCGAGATGACGCGTTCGAAAGCTTCACCCGCTTCCGTCCCCTCATCAAAGACGATCGTCGTCTCCCGTTCCTGCTCTCGTTCAAACGTTTTCGTCATTAAACCTTGGCGTTTTGCCGTCGCTTTCCAGTCAATCTGATTCATCCGGTCACCACTGACGTATTCTCGGACACCAACGACAGTAAAGGACGACTGACGAAGATCAAGCGACACAGGGGAGATTCCCCCATCGCCGCGATCCTCCTCATGCGGAAGTTGAACGGCAAGGCGTGACGGTTCAATCGCAAGATACGTCTCGACCGGAAACATCCGTTTCCGCTTGAACAGACCAAACGGATCCGTAATTTCAACGATACAGCCAGGAATCTGGTAGACTCCTCGACGAATCGATGGAATCGTGTAGTCGATTTGCTCTGTCTTCCGGTAGTGGGCACGGAGCGGACGGCTGATATCGAGTTTTTCTTCGCTGAGTTCGTTTGGAATCGCCTCCGTCACCTCGACGGCTCCGACCAAAAACGGAAAACGCCGGCGAACCCGTAAGGAAACCGGGATATCTGTTCCGGCAACGAGCATCTTATTCGAGACTTCGCGCGTCGCCAGTGCCTGCGTGACGGGCCAAACGAGGAAGAGCGTCCAGTAGACAGTCAGACCGGCCATGACATAAAACAGCAAGGAAGCGACATTTCCGCCATCGACGCGCGCATATGTCCATAAGGCAACCGTCGTCAAAAGGAGTACAGCGTAACGCCAACCAATTTGCCACTTCGTCATAGGGACTCCACGTCTTGTTGGATAGGTACAGCAACCTCTTTTTTGATTTGTTCTAAAATCCGTTCTGACGATTGACCGTGATAACGCGCGTCCGCTGTCAAAATCAAGCGGTGTGACAGGACCGGAATCAAGAGATGTTTGACATCATCCGGTAAGACGAAACTGCGTCCTTCCATGTATGCCCACGCTTGCGCGACTTTCATCAAAGCAATCGAAGAACGGGGACTCGCGCCGAGATAAAGTGAACCGTTCGTCCGGGTCGCTTGGACGAGATGGACGATATATTTTTTGACGGGCTGTGAGACATGGACGTTCTTGACTTCTTCTTTCATCTGGAGCAATTGCTCGCGACCAATCACCGCTTCGAGCGTTTCAATTGGTTCATCCCGTTCGAAACGTGTCAGTAGCTTCATTTCCTGGTGGAAATCAGGATAACCCATTTTGACTTTGACGAGAAAACGGTCGAGTTGTGCTTCTGGTAACGGATACGTTCCTTCGTGTTCGATCGGGTTTTGTGTCGCCATGACGAAAAAGGGATTCGGAAGCGTATGAATCTCACCATCGACGGTGACGTTCGCTTCCGCCATTCCCTCGAGTAAGGCAGATTGAGTTTTTGGTGATGTTCGGTTGATCTCATCGGCTAAGACGATGTTTCCCATTAAAGGACCCGGTCTATATTCGAATTGGCTAGTTTTCTGATTATACATCGATACACCCGTCAAATCTGACGGAAGTAGGTCTGGCGTGAACTGAACACGTTTGAAGGTCAACCCGATCGATCGGCTGAACGCACGAACGAGCATCGTCTTCCCGACTCCCGGTACGTCTTCTAATAGGACGTGACCGCCCGCTAGTAATGCTGCCAATGATTGTGTGATGACATCTTCCTTACCAATGATGACTTTCTCTACGTTGTCGATAATCGCTTGAATCTCCTTAGTGTATGTTCGCATTGTCAGGCCCCTTGCTCTCGTAGTAGTTGAATTTTCTGACTTTTTATATCATCTCATATTCCGCTACGCTTTTAAAGAAATACGAGCAGTTTCTAGCACATGAAAAAGGGGGAACGCCGTAGCGTTTCCCCCTTATTTGTTTCAGGAACGAACACATGCCGTGATCCGTTCTTGAACCGTGCAGTTGCACGTAAAACACGAATACATCCGTGTCAATGGACAACGTTCGTCAAGTCCGGTGATCCTCTTCTTTCAGAAGCGACATGCGATCGTTCCCTCTACATTGGTAATCATTCATGTGCATCACCATCCTTTCATATATTGAATATTACCGAATATGTTATAAACGAAACGTCGAATTTTAATTATTTTTTTCGATACCGCGCATAGGTCGTCGCGAGTGCGACCGCAAGGACCAGCCCTTTGATGATATTCAACGAATAGTATGGAACAGACAGCATGACGAGACCATTTTCAAGAATCCCGACAAGACAAGCGCCAACGAGTGTGCCAAGCGCATTCGGCTTCCCTTGTCCTGCGAACGACGAGCCGATGAATGCGGCTGCGACCGCTGGCATCAGATAACCGGAACCGGCATTGATTTGTGACGATCCGACTTGTGACGCAAGCAAAATCCCACCGACCGCCGCAAGTAACCCAGCAATCAGATACGCGAGTGCCCGGTAGCGGTTGACACGAATTCCTGTCAGTCGTGCGGCTTCCGGATTCCCGCCGATGATATAGAGAAAACGACCGTGTCGCGTATGGCTTAAGAAGACGTGTGTCACAGCGACGACGACGAGCATGATGACGATGATCCAAGGTGCCTGGCTGATTTTCGCGAATGCCTCCGGAATCGTGCCGACTGTTGGTGTACCGTCCAAGCGCGGCATTCCGGCACTGATTGAACCACCACCGGTATACGTCATCGCGACACCTTCGACGATGAACATCGTCGCAAGCGTCGCAAACAAATCCGGAATCTTAAACCTGACGATGAGTAAGATGTTCACCAGAGCAACGCTAAGAGATAAGAGAAGTGCTAAACCAATTGAGACACCGAGCGGTAGACTGTACCAAACGAAGAACGAGACGACGAAAGAACTCGCAAGCGTCGCGGTCGACCCGACCGATAAATCAAATCCATTGACCGTCAAAGAAACGGTCAAGCCGATTGCGATAATCGTCACGATGGAGATACTTCGTAAAATATTAATCAAATTCGTCCCTTGTAGGAATGTTGGAGCCGTCGTCGCAAAAAACAGGACGAGGGCAAGGATCGCGAGGACGATCCCCCAGTCGTTCAAGAATCCGAGGACAGGACGTAAACCCTTCCCTCGGTTCGTTTGTTTTGATACTACCTCATTCATCGTTGCCCTCCTCCTGTCGCATACCACAACAAGGTTTCTTCTGATGTGTCCGCCGTCTTCGTTTCATGGACGATCCGTCCATCGAACATGACGTAGATTCGGTCCGTGACGGTCAAAAGTTCATCCCATTCACTCGTCGCGTAAAGGATCCCTTTTTGTTGTTGCGCGAGTCCGTCAATCAGACGATAGATATCTTGTTTGGCTCCGACGTCGACACCTTTTGTCGGTTCGTCCAAGACGAGTACAGAAACATCGGTCAGTAACCATTTTCCGATGGCGACTTTTTGTTGATTCCCACCGGATAGTTGACCTACTTCCTGTTTCACGTCTGTCACTTTAATGCCCAGCTCCTTGACCCATTGCGATGCCTGATCTGCTTCTTTGCGACGATCCATCAGCCCCCAGCGGTTGACGAAATCATGAGCTGCCGCTGCTGTTAGGTTTTCTGCGACAGAATCGGCAACAAGAATTCCTTCTTTTCGTCGTTCTTCTGGAACGAGACCGATTCCCGCTTGAATCGCAGCTTGTGGATTGCGAAGGCGATGGGCTTTTCCACCTATCCGAACTTCCCCTTCCTGAAACGGGCGATCACCGAACAATGCTTTGCATAATTCCGTTTTACCGGCACCGACAAGACCCGCGATACCAACGACTTCACCTGCTTGAACCGTCAAGGAGATATTGTGGACGTCCCCATTCGTAGCACTCTCGACCGTCAGTACGTTCGTCGCGTTTACCCGTGACGTTTTCGCGACAGACGTAAGCCGACGCCCGAGCATTTGCTCAACGACAGCTTCCTTCGTGATGTCTGTCAAAAGATGTCGTGAGATGAGTTGACCGTCGCGCATGACCGAGATGGAGTCGCAAATCTCATATAGTTCCTGTAAACGATGCGAGATGAAGATAATCCCAAGCCCTCGTTCGGCTAAACGACGCACGACTGAAAAGAGATGGCTTGTTTCCGCCTGACTGAGCGGTGCCGTTGGTTCATCAAAAATCAAAAAACGGCGTTCTTGGACGAGGGCGCGGGCAATCAATACGAGTTGCTTTTCAGCAAGCCGCAACTCCTCGACACGTGTCTTAATGGAAATATCCGCCTGTAATGTCGCTAACGCTTCCTTGGCACGCTGTATGTAACGGCGTTGGGATACGAAGCCAGTCATCGTTCCGTCCGTCAACAGATCGAGACAGATATTCTCAGCGACCGTCAAATACGGGACAAGCGCCACATCGACCTCTTGTTGGACGAGGTCGATTCCAATCTGTTTCGCATCACGTGGTGATGTGATGGACAACTCCTTCCCGTCGAGACGAATCGTTCCTTCGTCCGCCGTTTCCGCTCCGGATAAGACTTTCATCAACGTCGACTTACCGGCACCATTCGCACCGACAAGCGCGTGGATTTCACCGGATTTCACTTCAAACGAGACTTGTTTTAAGGCTTGCACTCCCGGAAACGCCAGTGAAATCCCGGTCATCTTCAAGTGATGATTGGTAGACGTCATTGTTTCTTATGGACGTCACGCAACCGGTCCATCCACGGTTCATTGAATTTGTCCGATGTACTCCATCCTTTGATGATCGTATCGAGATTGTACATCGTCGTATCCTGCTTCAACGCCTTCTGCTCCACGAGTTTCGCGTCGAGATCAAAGCTATCCGGTGTCTTCTCGCCAGCGATTTTCTTAGCCAGTAATCGCATGTCCGTTTGTCCAATCAAGAATGGATCCACCGCACTCGTCGAGACCCAGTTACTGCCTTTTTCACGCATCAGGTTGATATCCTGATTCGAGACATCGATCGAGATCAGCGGGATTTCTTGACGTTTATTATCCTTGAGCGATTTGTAAGCCCCTTTTGCAACTTCGTCCCATGCACCCCAAACCGCATCAATGCTTCCTTTCGGATATTTCGCGAGAATCGCATTCATCTTCGTTGCGATATCCCCTTGGACATCTTGGAAGTTTGTCGGTCCAACCGTCTCAAGCGTTTTGATCTTACCGTCTGCTTCGTACGTCTTGTAGATTTCCTGACGACGATCGAGTGGAGCAAAACCTGGTCCGAACCAGAGTTTGATGACACGGACCGGCTTTTTGTCCGTCACCTTCGTCACTTCATCGAGCGATAGCTTCGCGAGTTGATGATCGTTTTGGAACGTTTCCGTCACACCTTTTAACGTCGTTCCTTTTTTCTTCGTGACCGTATCGAACGTTACGACCTTCAGTCCTTTGTCGACCGCTGGTTTGATCATGTCATAGGCGTAGTCTTCCTTACCGTGCGAGATGATGAGCCCATCATAATCTTGCTGAATCGCTTGCGCGACCAGCTCCTTGAACTTGACGTCGTTACCTTCCGAAATGAACGTGCTGACCTTAAAGCCAAGCGCTTCGCCTTCACTTCGTGCGCCATCAAGGAATTGTTTCGTATGGTCGTCCGATGCTAGGTTGCGGATGACGGCGATCTTGACGTCCGATTGAACCCCTTTTGGTACATCCTTGACGACCTTCGTCGTCGTGGCTTCTCCATTCGCACAAGCCGTTAGTAACAGTGCCGGTGCTAGGACGGCGTAAGCTAGTTTTTTCATGACATATCTCCTTATCCGAGGGGTTGAAGCCCTGTTAATTGTTCAATCGTTTCTTCATTCGGTTGCGTGATGACACCAAGTTCGGTGATGATGCCCGTGATGAATGTGTGTGGTGTGACATCAAACGCCGGGTTGAAGACGGCGACGCCTTCCGGTGCTGTCGCAATACCTTGGACAGTCGTCACTTCTTGCGGATCACGTTCTTCGATTTCGATCGCGTCTCCGGAAACGAGCGAGAAGTCGAACGTCGAGAGCGGTGCTGCGACGTAAAACGGAATACCAAAAGCTTGAGCAAGCAATGCCAATTGGAACGTCCCGATTTTATTCGCCGTATCGCCGTTTCGTGTAATGCGGTCGGCACCGACGATAATCGCATCGATCTGTTTTTCTTTCAGCGTATGGGCGACCATGTTGTCCGTAATTAACGTGACATCGATGCCGGCACGTTGCAGCTCCCATGTCGTCAATCGTGCTCCCTGCAGTAACGGTCGCGTCTCACTCGCAAAAACGGATAATTCGATGCCGCGTTCTTTTGCGATGTAGAACGGCGCAAGTGCCGTTCCATAAGCAGCGGTCGCAATCGATCCAGCATTACAAATCGTTAGGATCCGGTCGCCTGACTGGAACAATTCCAGTGCATGAATCCCGATTTGACGTGACGTCTGCGCATCCTGGTCGTATAAGGCGACCGTCCGTTTTTCCAACCGTTCGCGAATCTCTTCTACCGAAGTCCCGTCTTGAATGATTGGATTCAGCTGATTGAGTACATTTCGCAAATTGACGGCCGTCGGTCGTGTCGCGAGTAACGTCGCTGATGTCTCAAGCAAGGCTTGCTTGTAGACCGGAAGCGCCGCTTCAAACCGGTATGCTTCTTGAACGAGCACGAATCCCCCAAATAAACTGATCGCAGGTGCGCCCCGAACGCGCAGTTGTTTAATCGCCTCAACGGCTTGCGCGAGATCAGCAATGACTTCATAGTGCTCTTCCTGCGGTAGACGTGTCTGATCGAGAATCGTCAAGACACGGTCTTCGTAACGGATACTTTGAACGAATGTAGTCATCGGCTAAGTTCCTCCGTTACGTCAAAGTTTCGTAAATCATCGAATGTCCGGCATTCTGTACGGCGTTTGATTAACGCCGCTCCTAGACGGAGCGCGTGACGTTTCCGCTCTAAGCGTTCCGTCGTTGAATCAATTGATTCTAAATCAGCGACCGGTGCAAGACCAATCGTCCGCCGAATCAATTCGCAACCGGCAAAGCCAAGGGCATCCTGCAAGATCGTGCTCAGTACATCATCGACGAGTCCTGATGCCTGGAATGGTTCGACGGCTTCCCGTTCCCATAACGCACGGAACGTTGAAGCGAACGTCAGCCAGAACGTATCGATATCCTTGATTCGGGCGTCACGTCGTGTAGGGTAATCCGGATATGCTGCGAAGAATAGATGCGCAATGAACTGCCCGACATCAAATCCGAATGGACCATAAAAGGCGAATTCTGGATCGATGACTTTCGTTTCCGTCGCCGAGGCGAAGATGCTTCCTGTATGTAGATCGCCGTGCAGCAATGCATCTCCTTTCGTGATGAAGAGCGCTTCGAGTTTTGCGACTTCGCGTTTCAACTCATCGTCTGCCCATAGACGTGCCACCTCTTCTTCGAGTCCGGCTTCAATCTCGTTCGTCTCCGCGTCATGAAATGGATCCGTGAAGATTAATTTTTCCGTGATGTCGCACAAGTCTGGATTGTAGTACGTTCGGGCGACACGTTTCTTTTCAACCGGACCAAGCGCAAAGTCCGATGTATGGAATAACGTCCGAGCGAGATAAGAACCGATATGTTCCGCAAGCAACGGATACTGTTCACCTGCGAGTAAACCGCTTCGAACGATCGTCAAATGCGAAAGATCTTCCATGACTGTATACGCTTCTTCGTGACTAGCATGAAAAACACGTGGTACGAACGGCACGGCATGCCGTGCGAATTCGCGGAGTGCGGATTGCTCGATCCACGCCCGCTCGAGCGATAACGGCCAGCTCTCACCGACGACCTTCGCATATGGTAATGCTTGTTTTAGAATCAAGCGATGTTCGCCTTCTCGAATCCGAAAGACAAGGTTAAGATTCCCGTCGCCAATCTCTTCTGCTTCGACGGTTCCGTCGCCGATCAGTCCTAATGTCCGAACACGATCAATCGCGTCCTGTTCCGTGAATGCTTTGTATGTCATCTCAGTTTCCCCCTATGTGATACACGAAAAAGCGCCTCTTTTCGTCATCGAAAAGAGGCGCACAAAAGTCACTGCGTCCTCTTATCTCTCAGACGAAACGTCTGTTGGATGTAGCACCGTGCCTAGTGGTCGGTTGCTGCGGCGTCATCGGGCCAATTCCCTCTGCCAACTCGCGATAAGAGTCGTATGTAGTTGTCGTGTGTGATATTGATTTGAATCTTACGCAATCGACTTCCTCGCTGTCAAATCGAAATCAAGCAGAAACGGACATCATTTTTAAGTCATCTATAGAAAGAGTATTTTCAAAAAAATAAATTTTCTAAAAATAGTTTGACAAGTCACGATTCTCATGTAAAAATTGCAATTAGATTTCACAATTTCATCCAAATTCTTATCAAGAGCAGACGGAGGGACAAGCCCTACGATGTCGCAGCAACCGACCTTTTGGCACGGTGCTAATTCTTGCAGCTACTAAGCTGACAGATAAGAGTCCACGTTCGAATCATTCATGGTCTCTTGTCGCTGACGAGAGACCATTTTTTTGTTGAAGGAGGAAAGACATGGCTTATATCACTGCTACTTATCAATTGGCTGCCCGTGATCGACTCGAGCAGCGCGCTGAACAACTCGCGCTTGGTCTGACAGTCGGTTCTTGGACGGAACTGAATCATCTCGAACAACAACAACTCGCCTCGTTCAAAGGGGAAGTCGTACATACCGAAGAGCGCGATGGCAAAGGATATATCACGATTCGTTACCCGGAACATAACGTATCGCGCGACTTTTCTGCGATTCTGACGACCGTCTTCGGGAAACTCTCACTCGACGGTGAAATCAAATTAACGGAATTGCTACTACCCGATACATTTACGTCGGACTTTCCAGGTGCGAAATTCGGGATCGAAGGGGTCCGTTCCTTGATCGGTGTCGAAGATCGCCCATTGTTAATGAGCATCTTCAAAGGAGTCATCGGACGCGATTTATCGTTCCTTCGTGATCAACTCGAAGGACAACTCGCTGGTGGGATTGATCTCGTCAAAGACGATGAGATCCTATACGACAATCCGTTGACACCGACGATTGACCGGGCACGAATCGGACGTGAGGTCATCGATGCTCACTTCCACCGGACCGGTAAACGTGCGTTATATGCGATCACACTCAGTGGTCCCGTCTTTACGCTCAAGGATCAAGCCAAGCGATTGATTGATGCTGGAGCGACTGCTTTCTTGCTGAATACCTTCACATACGGACTCGACGTCTTACGCGAACTGGCAAGTGATCCGGAAATCAACGTTCCGATTTTCAATCATCCGGCATATAGCGGTGCGTTGATCGCTAGCCCGAATCACGGAGTCGCAGCTCCTGTCTTACTCGGCACATTACCGCGCGCTGCTGGAGCAGACTTGACGCTATTCCCGTCTCCTTACGGCAATGTCGCTTTGCCAAAGGATGTCGCCCGTGGCATCGCGGTCGAAGCGACCCGTCTCGGGCAGACGAAATCGATCTTCCCGGTTCCTTCAGCCGGTATTCATCCTGGACTCGTCGCTCAACTCGTACGGGACTTCGGGATCGATTCCGTCATCAACGCCGGTGGCGGCGTACATGGTCATCCGCAAGGTGCTGCGGCTGGCGTCATTGCTTTCCGTCAGGCACTCGATGCGGCACTCGCAAATGAATCCCTATCGACGGCAGCATCGCGTCATGAAGAATTACGAATTGCCCTCGACGCTTGGGGGATCAAGTCATGACCGTACGGATTCTTTGTGACTTCGACGGGACGGTGACGACACAGGATAACATCATCGCACTCATGCAGGCATTTGCGCCAGCGAGTGACTTCGAACCGTTGAAACACGGCGTACTCGACCGGACGTTATCGATCCAGAGTGGTGTCGGGCAAATGTTCTCACTTCTGCCGTCTGACGGAAAAACAGCCTATCTTGACTTTTTGTTGGAGCGTGCGGTCATTCGCGACGGATTTTCGGAGTTACTGCAGTACAGTCGTCGTCAAGGCATCGATTTTTCGATCGTCAGCGGTGGAATGGACTTTTTCGTCGAACCGATCTTAGCGCCCTTCCTCGACCAAGAACAGATTTACTGTAACGTCGCTGATTTCAGTGGTCCATTCGTCCATATCGATTGGCCAAACGCCTGCGATGCCCATTGTACGAACGGGTGCGGCTGTTGTAAAACGTCCGTTGCCCGGACACTACGTAAAGACGGTGACGTCATCATCGTCATCGGCGACTCGGTGACGGACTTCGAACTCGCAAAACAAGCGGATCGTGTCTATGCCCGTGATTATCTGATCACGTTGTGTGAAGAGAACGATATCGCCTATACACCGTTTGAGACGTTCCACGATATCGTTCATGATTTAACACGAGCGGAGGTGACAACATGACATTCATGCGACGCTATGAAGAATTACGCGCCATCAAACAAGAGCTTGCGGCGCGCGATTGGTTCCCTGGTACGAGTGGCAATCTCGCCATTCGGACATCCGGTGTCCCGGTTGAATTCCTTGTGACGGCAAGCGGAAAAGATAAACGGCAGACGACTCCTGACGACTTCGTTCATGTCGATGCGACCGGTCAATTGATCGGTGAGCAATCCGGGCGTCCTTCTGCTGAGACATTACTTCATGTCGAAGTGTTCAATCAAACGGACGCCGGTTGTTCCCTGCATGTCCATACGATTGCGAACAATGTGATTTCGGAACTCTATGGCGATCAAGGCAGTATCACCTTTTCCGGTCAAGAAATCATCAAGGCACTCGGACACTGGGAAGAGGATGCGACGGTCACGGTACCGATCATTCCGAATCATGCGGACATTCCGACGCTTGCCGCTGCTTTTGCACCTCATGTCACAGCAGACAGTGGTGCCGTCCTGATCCGCAATCACGGGATCACGGTCTGGGCACCGACCGCCTTTGAAGCAAAGAAACACCTCGAAGCCTTCGAGTTTTTATTCAATTACACGTTGACGTTGCAATCATGCCGTCAATCCATTCATTAAAAGGAGGAATCATCTCATGGCAACAGTCTTATTCCAAGAAACAAACACACGGTATACGGATCAAACGGAAGTCGCTGACTTCCTCGCGTCACGCGGCGTTCTTTACGAACAGTGGGACGTTTCGAAACTTCCAGCGCCTCTCGTTGAAAACTTCACACTGACGGATGCAGACAAACAAACGATTCTCGATACGTTCGCTCCCGAAATCAAAGACGTATCAGAACGTCGTGGGTATCAAACAGCTGATATCATCTCACTTTCGGATACGACACCGAACCTTGATGAGTTGCTCGTCAACTTCCAGAAAGAACATCACCATACGGATGATGAAGTTCGTTTCATCGTCAGCGGTCATGGCGTCTTCGCGATCAAAGACGAAGAGGTCGGCTACTATAACATCGAACTCAATCCTGGTGATTTGATTTCCGTTCCTGTTAACACACGCCACTACTTTACGCTTCAAGACGATCGTAAAGTCGTCGCCGTCCGAATCTTCGTCACGACAGACGGCTGGGTTCCGATTTATGAAAACGAGACGTCAACGGTCTCTTAAGAACGATAAAAGCGGCGACTTTCTTCTATTAGGAAGGGAATCGCCGCTTTTTCTTATCGCACAAACATATCACTACATTGATACGTAACAGATATAATGAAGGAAAAGCGATGAGGAAGTGAGCGTCATGCATATTCGTCCCGTAACGGAACACGACTTACCAGCGATTCTCGCCATCTATAACGAAGGTATTGAAGATCGGATCGCAACGCTTGAGACCGACCAAAAGGACTTATCCTTCATGACCCAGTGGTATGAGGAACGAACCGATCGATATGCCGGTTATGTCGCTGAAGATGACACAGGTGTCCTCGGCTTCATTTCACTCGATCCGTATAATCCGCGTCCTGTCTACGCATCCGTCGGTGAGATTTCGGTTTATATCACCCGGACTCATCGTGGACAAGGGATTGGTACACGTTTGCTTGAAACGGCTGAGCAACACGCCCGTGATCATCAGATGCATAAACTCATTCTCTTCACCTTCCCATTCAATAAAATCGGACAAAAACTCTATATCCGCTCCGGGTTCCGGATCGTCGGAACGTTTAAGGAGCAAGGACAGTTGAACGGCGAATATGTCGACGTCATGGCGATGGAGAAACGCTTGCGATAGGATTCATTGAATGCCAGACGGGGAATAGTCAATCCGAGTCATTGAGAGAGGATGAACCTAATGGATATTCAACAAATTCGCAATGCAACACTCGTTGTCACGTATGCCAATCAAGTCTTACTAATTGATCCGTTCCTCGGCGAAAAAGGCAGCTTGCCTCCCTTCGGTCAAACACCGAATGCCGTCGCCAATCCACTCGTCGACTTACCGGTCGATGTCAAGACACTGCTCGATCCTGACGCCATCTTCGTCACGCACCTGCACGCTGATCATTTCGATGATGCTGCTAAACAACTATTACCCAAGCATTTGCCACTCTATGCGCAGCAAGAAGAAGACGCGCAGCACATCCGAGAAGCCGGCTTCACGAACGTCTCTTCCTTCGATTCCGGTGTGACGATCGGTGATATCCAAATCCATCGAACAGGTGGACAGCATGGTGTCGGTGAAATCGGCGAACGGATGGGACATGTGTCTGGGCTCCTCCTCACCCATCCGGACGAACCAACACTTTATATCGCAGGTGATACGATCTGGTGCGACGAGGTCGCGCATGCAATCGAACAACATACACCCGATATCATCGTCGTCAACAGTGGAGCCGCCCAGTTCTTGACCGGAGAGCCGATCACGATGTCACAGCGTGATCTCCTTGCCGTACACGAAGCAGCGGCGGAAGCAACAATCATCGTCTCGCACCTCGAGTCCGTCAACCACTGTCTCTTGCGACGTGATATGATTGCTGACTTTTTAACTGCTTTCCATCTCTCTGCCCATTTCCTGATTCCGGAGGACGGCGAAACGATGTCATTTTAAGAACAGTAACCTTCATTAAAAAGAAGTCCTGCTTTTCGAGTAACAATCGAAAGCAGGACTTCTTTTTGTTATGGGATGACAAGACCTAACAAGCGAGCAAAGGCGACTGCTTGCTCTTCCGTAATGACAGCGCCTGGTAAAAATCGCGGATCGATCGTAATACCAGAGAGTTCCGTCTGCCGGAGGTCGAGACCTTTTAACAGTGTTTCAATCCATTGGCTATCTGTAAGCCGGACCGCTTCGAGTTTCCAATGGGTCGGCTTCACTTCGAAGAACTGTGCTTCTTTCATCGTCGTTTCGCTCCAGTGTTGATGACGGACCGTACTGCGAATGAACTGTGCGTAATCCGCAAGCCCTTCCTGAATCGTTAAATGGTCAAGCGTACAATCTTCAAACTGGATGCCCGTCATCCGGCATCCGACGAAGGACACACGGTGAAAACGAGTTTCTTGGAAGTGACATCCCGTTAAGTCGCATTGCTCAAAACGAATATCTTCGAACGAACCACGGTCAAAGGTCAGATTCGCGAACGAGACATTTTGAAAACACACTTGATAGGCATCGATGCGTTCTGTCAGTTCACTCGGCATCGACTCTTTCTCATAACGCGCTCCTTTTAGATACGGGTCATCGATTTCGACTTGATCGAACGTCTCTGGCTGAAGCGTCTTCGGTAATTCTGGTAATCGGATAACGGTCTCTTTCAATGAAGGTTCCCCCTTTTTTCTCTCCCTTAGTGTACCAAACTCCTTTTATATGAGGAGAAATCGTTCGAATTCCCCTTTTTTCAACAGTTTTTATTTTGAGACACTTTGAGACCATGCTATAGTCAAGGAAAATCAAAATAAGAACATACGTTCTTTTATGTAAAGGAGTGATTCAGATGTTTCCTTCCGTCGTTTTACCACAAGATAAACGTATTTTTTGCGTCGACAGTGTGTCCTTCTACGCCAGCTGTGAATGCCAGTATCGCAATCTTCCTCCCTTGACGACACGCCTGGCGGTCGTCTCCGATTTAAAACGAAGCGGATCCGTCATTCTCGCTGCCACCCCTGCCTTAAAAGCACTAGGAATCAAGACAGCCGGTCGACTGTACGAAATGGAGCAATTGCCATACGCTGTTCGTCGTACGATTCAACTCGTCGAACCACGTATGCTCGCTTATATGAAGACGTCGATTCGTGTCCTGGATGTCCTGCACCAATTCGCCCCACCTGAAGCCATCCGCGTCTATTCGATTGACGAAAGCTTCATTGACATGACCGGAACCGATCGCCTATTTGGTTCCGACCTGCAAGCTGCTCTCAAAATTAAAGAAGCGATTCTGAAACAGACCGGCATCCACGTCCGCATCGGGATTGGTCCAAATAACGTCATCGCGAAACTGACGCTTGATTTAATCGGGAAAAAAGAAGGCATCGCGCGATGTGGATATGCTGATGTCGCACGACGTCTTCATGACTTTCCGATTCGGAAGATGTGGGGAGTCGGACACCGCATGGAACAACATCTGCAGATGATGGGGATTGAAACAATCGGTGATCTTGCCATGCGCCCTGTCGAAGAGTTACACGAACGCTTCGGTGTCATCGGTGCCGAACTGTGGCATCACGCTTGGGGACTCGACGCGTCACCGACACTGCTCCCCCCGCGTCATCTGTTCGAGAAAGCCCCTCAACGGACGATTGGACACGGTGTGACCTTAATGCAGGACTATTATCAGTTCGAACGTATCCAGAATGTGCTCAATGAACTGGTACAGGATGTCGCCGCACGTTGTCGCTTTTCGAATCAAGTCGGCTGGACCGTTCACATCGGTGTCCGTTATTCTCGAAACGTCGTCCGAAGTGGTTTCTCCCGTCAAATACGGTTGCCTTACCCGACATCCGATGAACGCATCATTTTGCGTCACGTCTTACAATTGTTCGAACCGAATTGGCTCGATGGGGAACCTGTTCGATTTTTATCCGTTGCAGTGGGGCATTTGACTGCCGATCAAGGCACCTTACAGTTGTCTTTGTTCGAGGATAATGCGCGGCTCTGGAAACGGCGACGGTTATTAAAAGCAATGGATGTCGTTAACCTCCGCTACGGAAAAGGAACGATTCGCCTTGCTGTCTCGTTTCTTGATACGAGTGTCGCCAAACGTCGCCTTCGTTTTGTCGGCGGTCATCCGGGAGGTGATCTTCATGACAGCGTATCGTGATCGGGGAAATTTAAAATGGATTCCTTTTCTCATGCCGGAACATTTGCAATTGCTGCGGGAATATTATGTCCAGATGCATCAGCTCGACTTGCCTGAAATCGATGAACAGTTGCAAGAATCATGGCACTTTCTGCTTCAAGAAGCTTTAATAGAAGGAAACGAACTTGAAATCACGTATTATAAGGAAAGTAGCTACGTGACGGTCGTCGGTTTCGTCGAACGATTAGAACCCGAACGTTCCGTTCTCTTTCTGCGCGGACGTGAAGTCATTGAAATTCCCTTCACACGAATCGTCCGGATCGAAAACGGGTAAGCTCTCATACAGATGGATGCTTTAAATCGTGCCCGGAAAGAAGGAATAGTCATGTTGGATTGGTTTACTTCTCTCCCCGTCGTCGTGCAAGCACTGCTTGCCGGAATGATGACGTGGGGGTTAACCGCACTTGGTGCGGCACTCGTCTTTGTCTTTACGACGATTGAAAAACGCGTCATGAACATGATGCTCGGTTTTGCTGCCGGCGTCATGATTGCCGCGTCGTTTTGGTCGCTGCTTGCTCCTGCGATCGAGTTCACGGAGCAGGATGGAGGAATCGCCTGGATTCCTGCCGCCATCGGTTTTCTCGCTGGTGGATTTTTCGTCCGTCTCCTCGACTTCGTTACGCCGCATTTGCACTTATCTGCACCACTCGAGACAGCGGAAGGTCCTTCGACAGGACTCAAGAAAACGACGTTACTATTTCTTGCGATCACGTTGCACAACATTCCCGAAGGTCTTGCGATTGGTGTCGCTTTTGGCGCCGCTGCCTTAAACATGGACGGGGCGACCGTCGCCGGTGCCTTGACGCTCGCACTCGGGATTGGGATACAAAACATGCCGGAAGGGGCTGCCCTATCGATTCCATTACGCGGTGAAGGGATGTCGCGCCGGCGCGCCTTCCATTACGGTCAATTGTCAGCGATCGTCGAACCAATTGCCGCGATGGTCGGAGCAGCCGCGGTCTTCTTTGTTCAACCGCTTCTCCCGTATGCGTTATCGTTTGCTGCCGGAGCGATGATTTTCGTCGTCGTCGAAGAATTGATTCCGGAATCACAAGCAGAAAACGGATCCGATTTAGCAACGCTTGGTTTGATGGTCGGTTTTACGGTCATGATGATTCTTGACGTCGCTTTAGGATGAAGCCGTTGCAAAACGAGCAGTGGATGATACCGTCTTCTGCTCGTTTTTCTGTTTGTAGATTCAGGCGCATTCTAGCAAAACCAATCGATTTGAAGTTTTTCTGACCTTGTGTCCTAACAGAAAAATTTCCCTATCTCTCATAACTATCTCAATGTGAATGGACACGACGGAGTGTCTTAGTCATATCCTATGGAATCTAGATAACTGCTCACTCTTATTCAAACGAATCTAGGCATCGGGTTTCGTCTGAAGCGCATCATACTTTCTCAGACCTGCGCCCGATATTCCGATTAGTTCTATCTCACAAGAATAAAACATGATATGTTTTTAACTAGCACATCGTATAGAAGGAGATTACCATGACAATCATTGAACTTTTAAAAGCGCTCTTACTCGGTTTCGTCGAAGGGATGACGGAATTTGCACCGGTCTCTTCCACGGGTCACATGATCATCGTCGATGACATGTGGTTGCAAACTACCGATTTTCTCGGTAAATATTCGGCGAACACCTTTAAAATCGTCATTCAGCTCGGATCGATTCTTGCGGTCGTCGTCGTCTTTTGGAAACGCCTCTTCAGCTTGATCGGTTTGTATAAGATTGAAGGCGAACATGACGCAGCAGGGACACACAAGTTAAAACTACGGCACGTCTTGATCGGTCTTCTACCAGCAGCTGTTCTCGGATTGTTATTCGAAGATTTCATCGATGAGAACCTCTTCTCGATTGAGACGGTCATCATCGGTCTTGCAGTCGGTGCCCTCTTGATGATTGCAGCCGATAAATTCGGACCAAAGGAACCAAAAACGACATCGCTTGATCAGATTACATATCGCCAAGCAGCACTCGTCGGTCTGTTCCAATGTATTTCCCTTTGGCCTGGCTTCTCTCGTTCTGGTTCAACGATTTCCGGAGGGGTCTTCCTCGGGATGAATCACCGGACGGCAGCTGACTTTACGTTCATCATGGCTGTACCGATTATGTTCGGTGCTAGTTTCCTTTCGCTCGTTAAGAACTGGGAGAACATTCAACCGAACCACTTCGCATTCTATGCTGTCGGTTTCGTTGCGTCGTTCGTGTTTGCCCTCTTATCGATTCGCTTCTTCTTGAAGCTGATCAACAAGATCAAACTCGTTCCGTTCGCCATCTACCGTCTTGTCTTAGCGGCTGTCTTAGCTGTCATCGTCTACATGTAAGTTCAAACCGTTAGCTATTTTAGCTGACGGTTTTTCATTTTTTTGAAACTAATTCAGTCGCTTAAGGGTATATAGGGATGAGACATAATTAAAGGAGTGAATGCCACATGGCACGCAGAAGTCGGAGTACATCAAAACTCCCAATCATCATCGGAGTCGTTATTGTTGCCGTGATTGCCTTTTTAGCAATCGGACAATACAATAGCCTCGTCAATGTAGAAGAAGATGTATCGAATAAATGGTCGCAAGTCGACAACCAAATCAAGCGTCGTGCGGATTTGATTCCGAATCTCGTTGAAACTGTCAAAGGTGTCGCGGGTCAAGAAGAAAAAGTATATGGAAAAGTCGCAGAAGCCCAAGCTGGTCTTGCGCGTGCTGCGTCAACCGAACAACGGATCGAAGCCGACCAACAAGTCACGTCTTCGCTTCGCGGATTGATTGCCTTGCAGACGACTTATCCTGAACTAAAATCAAGCGAACGGTTCCAATCTTTGATGGATACGCTGGAAGGAACAGAAAATCGTCTCGGGATCGCCCGCAAGGATTACAACGATGCTGTAACCCTCTATAACAAAAAACGTCGGAGCTTCCCAACGACACTCTACGCATCCGCCTTCGGATTCGAGAAAAAACCATATTACGAGATTTCAGACAGCGACCGGGAAAATCCGACCGTCGACTTTAACAGTGATTCGAAATGATTCGGCGGTGGACGCGACTTCTATTGAGCGCGTTCCTCGTCTTCTTCCTCTTCGTTCCAACAGCTAGTGCCGTTTCAGAACGGACGGGAGCAGCCTTCTTCATTCAGGATGATGCTCAGCTGCTCAACCCTTCGGAAGAAGCCGAACTCGCGCAACTCGGTCAGGAACTCGAACAATATACGACGGCACAAGTCGTCCTCAAGACGGTTCCCGATCTAAAGGGACAGGATTTAAGCTCTTACGCCAATGAAACGTTCCGGCGCCAAGGCATTGGTCAAGAAGGAAAAGACAATGGTGTTCTTGTCGTCGTCGCTCCAAACGAAAAGGATCGCCAATTTCGGATCGAGGTTGGGTATAAACTCGAAGGGATTTTGACAGACATCACAGCCGGACGTATTCTCGATCAATATGCTGTTCCTTATAAAGAGAACGGTGAGTATGGGAAAGCAGCGTCTGAAACATATAAAGCGGTCGTCAGTGTCATTTCAAAGGATCAGTCGCTTGAGTCACAGGATCCTCCGAAAACACAAAATAACGACGGACTTCCGCTTTGGACGAAGATTCTGATCGGTGCTGGATTACTGATCTTATTGTTCCTCGATATGAAGTTCACCGGTGGTATGTTCTTCTTCGCGATTTTGAACATCTTCTCCGCGATCATGCGTGGTGGCGGTGGAAATGGTGGCAGTCGTGGTGGTGGCGGAAGTTCTGGCGGTGGTGGTGCCGAACGGTAGAAAAGGAGTCGTTTTTTCATGAGGATCATCTTAGGGTATTACCTCCTCCTGACACTCATCGGATTTGTCTCGATGTGGCAGGATAAACGTCGAGCGCAACAACATGCTTACCGGACACCCGAAGCAACACTATTGACGATTGCTTTCCTCGGTGGTGCGCTCGGTTCTTGGATTGGTATGTACACAGTCCGGCACAAGACACGGAAAGCGAAGTTCCAATGGCTCGTTCCAATAGCCGCTATCTTGCATCTCGCTTTCTGGTTTGTTTACACTTCACAATGAAAGAATGTGACCGATAGAGAAGAGAACGTACGGAAATGTGTCCGTCGTTCCTTCTTTTTTTGTATGAGGTCAATGATTATGAATAACAGGTTTAATTTCTTTTTTGTTCAGGGTAAAGAATTTAACCAATTTAATAAATACATCTTTTTTTGATGTACTGAGAGGTGGACATCCCTTTATGTGGCATCCTTGCGCCGAATGTACGACATCAATCCGTTTCGTTGAAGCGGGAGCACTCCATATTCAATCACCAACGCCAGAAATCTATTCCTATCAATCGTTCGAACAGCTCGAACAGTTATTGACATCGCTCTTACGTGTAGCGGATTATCCAGTGTCGTGTCGCGCCACACAATCGCGTTACGTGACAGCACCTATCCTAGCTTCAGCGCTTCTAGAACAACTGAAGCATCGATCTGCGATTGATTTTATCCAGCATGGGGTCATGACGAGCCACCTACAACCGATTTATGATATCCAGCGTAACGTGCTCGTCGCGAACGAAGCCTTGCTACGAGCAGCTGATGACAATACGCCGATTTCACCAGGTGTCCTGTTTTCAACGGCCTCGAAGATGGGACTTCATTCCCGTCTCGATCAACGAGCGCGTGAAGAAGCCATCCGTGCGACGCACCATATTGGTGGCACAGCAAAAACGTTCATCAACTTCCTTCCTTCGACGATCTATAATCCGGAGTATTGCCTGCGCCATACGTTTGAGATCGTCGAACGTTATCAAGTCGATCCGAGTCGGCTCGTCTTCGAAGTCGTCGAAACGGAAAAAATTGAAGAAGTCAACCATTTGAAACACGTCTTCGAACAGTATAAAAAGCAAGGCATTCAAGTAGCACTGGACGATGTTGGCGCTGGTTTCTCGACACTCGATATGCTGTCCTTGCTTCAACCGGATTATATTAAAATCGATCGTTCCTTCATCGATCACTGCGATACAAACTCAGAAAACGAAGCCTTTTTACGAAAAGCCCGCCATCTGACACGAGAAATGGGGATTCAAATCTTAGCGGAAGGTATCGAACGGCAAGAAGAACTTGATCTTTGCCGCGAACTCGGCTTTGATCTTGGTCAAGGATACCTACTCGGTCGCCCTGCTCCTTACGCTCGTTTTGCGAAAGCACAATAAAAATACGCACATGGACCGTCTGATGATTCAGTCCATGTGCGTATCTTTATGTTAAGTCGTCGAAACGGAAACCGTCTCGTTCCGTGTGATAGCATCGACTAATTGTTCTGTTGATACAATCGGACGCAACAGACGACACAGTTCCTCTTTTGATGTCCGTAAAGCAAGTGCTTCGACGACATCGAGCGATAATGCGAAGTCTGCGAGTGTCGTCGGCTGTTCTTGTACAAGAAGATAGTCACGCAACTCTGCATAATCGTCATCATGTCCGAGTAACTTCTCCTGAACGAGTAGTCCGTAACCGACCTTACTCCCGTGTAAAAACGCATGCGTTTCTGGATGAGGCGATAACGCGTTATGCACTGCGTGTCCGATTGCACCACGCGTCGCCGCGTCACCAAAACCACCAATGCTTCCGGCTAACGGAATGACGGTTTCGACGAGATGTTGGATTTCAACGGGATACTCACGAAAACGCGTTTCCGTTATATTCGTCGACAAGATAAGATCCTTACAACGTTCAGCTGTCCGAAGCGCCATCTCAATGATGGGATCTTCAGCCGATGATCCGCTTAAGGCACGTGCTTCATACCACTTCGCTAGCGTATCGACGAGTCCCGCTACAAAATAAGCATACGGACTTGCTGCGATGATCCGATGATCGAGTAAAAGGGCTTCAATCACGACGGGGAACGTATCAAATCGGATGTACTGTCCCTCTTCGTTATACATGACACTGAGCGGAGTCCACGGAGCACAGTTCGAGACGATCGTCGGAATGACGATGACCGGGCGTTGTAATTGAAACGCGACCTGTTTTGCCGTATCGATGACACTCCCACCTCCGAGCGCGAGAATCACATCGTATGGAGCACATACCTGTTTGAAAGCTTCCACTTGTTGATCCGTACAATGCCCTTCAAATGAAAGACGTGGTAATGCTGGTAAAGCAAAAGCGGCTGCTTCATAGGCTTGACGTCCATGAATCAGGACTGCTGAACGATTACCTATCACTTCTTTGAGTTGATCGAGCGCGTTTTCCTCATGTATGTATTGCAAAACAGCTTGTCGAATCACAGAATCGCCTCCTAATATTTGTTATCGCTCAGTATACGCAAAAGAACCCGCTTCGGCAATCATTCGATTTTTATAAGAGGAGCGCGTACACTAGAAAAGAGAAGAATTTACTAAAAAGGAGTCGATGAATCGATGCAACAGATTACGTTAAACAACGGTATCAGCATGCCCCAACTCGGATATGGTGTCTTTAAAGTACCGGAAGAAGAAGTATATGAAGCGGTCAGCGAAGCACTCCGCGTCGGGTATCGTTCGATCGATACGGCGATGATTTACGAGAATGAAGAAGGTGTCGGTCGCGCACTGCGTGACTCCGGCATTCCCCGAGAAGAGATCTTTCTGACGACGAAAGTCTGGAATTCCGATCACGGCTACGAAGAGACACTTGCCGCTTTCGAGACGAGTCTACAAAAGCTTGGTGTCGATTATGTTGACTTGTATCTGATTCATTGGCCGATGCCAAAAGAAAATCGTTATGTCGAGACATGGCGGGCGCTCGAACATCTCTATGCCGAAGGGAAGACGCGTGCTATCGGTGTTTCGAACTTCCATATTCCGCACTTGGAACGAATTTTAGCCGAAGGATCGATCGTTCCTGCCGTCAATCAGATTGAACTCCATCCGTTCCTTAGCCAAGAAGCAATCCGAGACTTTTGCCGCAAGCACGGTATCGTCGTTGAAGCTTGGAGTCCGTTGATGAAAGGACGCGACGCGTTGACGCATCCGGTCATCGTCGATATCGCGAATCGTCATCAGAAAACGCCGGCTCAAGTCGTCCTCCGTTGGCACTTGCAACACGACATCGTCGCGATTCCGAAATCCGTCACGCCAAGCCGCATTCGCGAAAATCTTGATGTCTTCGACTTCAGCTTGTCAGACGTTGATATGCAAGCGATTGATCAATTGAACGCCAACGTGCGTACAGGATCAAATCCGGATCATAAATAAGGCGAGACGATTCTCATTTAATCTCCATACAAAAAGAAGGTACTTTTCGGATTTGATCCGGAAAGTACCTTCTTTGATGATGACCCTAACGCGTGATTCCAATCGATTATTTTAGCGGTCTAAATTATTTCCATGATCTTGCTTGGCGATGTCCTCCGATTGATGTTTCGATTGACGACGTTCTTCGCCGTCTTGCGTTGCATCATGTTCTTTTTCCTCGCGTTCTGTTTCCGGACGTCGGAAATCGTCATCCCGACGCATTGCAATATCCGGTTCTCGGTTCCCGTCGAGTTTTTTTGAATGATCGATTGCCTGCTCGTCTTGCGGCATCTTATCCGTACCGGCGCGATGCAAATCAATTTCCGCATGCTCTTCCTTCGAATCTTTATCAACATCAAGCGGATTACCGGAGCCGAGCTGTGCATTGGAGTTCGCATCTGATGACGTATGCGTCTCTTCGCCACTACCATAGCGAACTTTAACATCAGGATGCGTATTGTCTGTATTTAAATGTGGATCGAACTGGATGTCTTGGACTTCAAGTAACAGAACGAAGCCCCCACCTTCGACTTCCGTTTTGCGTTGTTCGATTTCATTGTCTGATAGATCAAGTGACCCAAACAAATCATCGACTTCTTGATCGCGTCCTTTGTTCCCACGAATCCGATCAATCCAAGACGGTTTCGTCGTCGCGATTTCTGCGTCCATTTGGCTACGGACGAGTGCGATGTTCGACTTCTCCTTGACGATGACGTAGAAGTCTTCCTCCCGATGCCCTTGAATGTGCAGTTCGTCCATTTTTGAAATCAATTCTTCCTCTGAATAGAACGTTCCGATATATTGTTTTGTTTTCATGGATGTTCTCCCCTTATTAACACGATTTGTCATGCGTGACTTCTATAAGGAGTATTTCCTCTTTTGCGTTAAAATATGCCAAAAAACATGCGTTCCATTAAAACGTCATCTGTTTGACATGTAAACGATCATTCGCCGACGAGTTTCAGACCAATCGTCGCACTTAAGACGAGACCGATACAAACCAGTCGCTTCCAGTCTTTTGATTCGTTATAGAGCACCATGCTGAGAATCGCACCGCCCGCTGCTCCGATTCCCGTCCATACCGCGTACGCCGTTCCCATCGGTAAACCATTCATTGCAAGCGTTAAGAATAGGAAACTGAGTCCGAATCCTGTTCCCATCAACAGTAAATTCTTCGCATTCTTATTTTGATTGAACGTATTGATCAAGACGACACCAAACATCTCAAAGATTCCGGCAATGATTAAATAAATCCAACTCATGCTGATTTCTCCTCTCCACTGACTAACTTCAGACCGATGACGCCGACGAGTAAGACAGCGATCAATGCTAATTTCATCACGGAAGCGGCTTGATCGAATAACACGATGTCCGTCACGACCGTTCCTGCTGTTCCGAGACCGACGAAGACAGCATAGACCGTTCCGACTGGTAAATGGTTACTCGCTTTAATTAGCACGGTAAAGCTAACGATGATACAGACGATCGTTGCAGCCCACTCAAGTGGTGTTGCCGCATGTTTTAATCCAATGACCCAGCCCACTTCAAAACACGCTGCGACGATGATGCCAATCCAATACTTTGCCATAATAATTGCCTCCTAATAGGTAAATTCAAATGAAAAAGCCCGGGAGCAAGCGAGACGATTCGCTTTACTCCCGGGCTTTTATCCCTCCGTTGCATGGACAAACGTCCATGTTCCTCCCTCGGTCCAGCCGTACGGAACCCTAGAGGATACTCCCTATTCCATTCGATACAACCACCCTAGCATGCCCTTTTTCCTATGTCAAACAGGAATCTGTTCTCCATCTGTCAAATAGAATCAAAGTGACTTCATCTGAATGAGGAGGATGCTGCATGCGTTATAAAATCAATGATCAACTTCGGATTCGTCGTTTTACACCAGAAGATGTAGAAGCGGTTCACGCCTATGCCTCACAACCCATCGTCAGTCAATTCCAGTCATGGGGACCGAATACCGAAACGGATACGAAACAATTCCTACACGATGCGCTTGAAAGTGAACTCGAGACACCAAGACGTCGTTATGTCTTTGCCGTGACGTTTCCAAGTGACGTCGTCATCGGTGCCGGTGAACTCGTCATCACAGACGTTGAGAATAAAATCGCCGAAATCGGATACGTCCTCTCGCCTGATGAATGGGGGAACGGATACGCGACGTCAATCGCCTCTTTCCTTCTCCAATTCGGTTTCGAAAAACTAGAACTACACCGAATCACGGCAACGTGTGACCCACGAAACGTCGCTTCCGAACGTGTCTTGCAAAAGGTCGGCATGACGAAGGAAGGACAGCTTCGCGAGACGGTCTACCTCGAAGACCACTGGCGTGATTCCTTGATTTACGGCATGCTCGACTGGGAATGGCAAGTGGATCACGAAGAAGATAACTAACATACGACTTCAAACGGTGTGCCGAGGCATACCGTTTTTTCATGAACAACCTCCTATTTTTTTGATTTTTATCAATTTTTAAACAAGCGCATGCTACACTATTCATAATGACAAATTTTAAGAATTGGAGTGAACCTCTTGATGAAAAAATGGACTGCTCATGTTGCTGGACTTGCCGCAACGTTAATGTTGAGCTCGGTTTTACCCGCACCCGCTTTTGCTGAATCGCCACCTGTTCAACCGACAGCAGAAACACAAACAGTCACCGAGACAACCGGGACGGCTTATTTGAAAGAGGATGCTGCGTTGCTACAAACGGCTGATTCCACAACGGTCATCCAACAACTACCAGCGGGAACGACATTCAAGACACTCGGTACGGACGGTGACTTCACTCGTGTCAGTTGGCAAGAAGGTACTGCTTATGTCGCAACAAACGAGTTAACGCAAACAGCACCTGTTTTTCAAAAACAAGCAACGCTGATGTCGAAAAGTTCACTCTCATTAGTTGCTTCACCATTTGATCCCACCGTCGTGACGACACTTCCCGCTTATCAGCGAATCGATACATACGGCACCTTCGACACGTTCACGCGTCTGAAATGGAACGAGCAATACGTCTATGTATCGACGACACAACTCGAGCAACTTCCGAAATTGGTTGGGACGCGTTATGCCAAACGAGCGACTTCTCTTTTCGTTGAGCCGAAGACGACGAGCGCGAAGACTGCCGTCACTCAAAATCAATCATTCGAAACGTTCGGAACGACGGGTACTTTTACACGTGTGGCGACTAAGACCGGTTACGCCTTCGTATTGACGACTGATTTAGCTGATACGCAGGTCGTGAGCCATCCAGAAACAGGAGTGCGTTACGTCCAACAGCAGACGACGGTCTATGCCACTGCGACTACGAAAGGAGAAGTCGTACAATCGCTTCCTGTGAATACTTCTCTTCAGACGTACGGCGTCGAGGGTTCATTTACACGAATCAAACGAAACGACGAGTATGCCTATGTATTGACGGCACATCTCGGTACGTTGAAATACTATCCAAAGACCGCACGCCTCTATGTTCAGCGCGCTACACCGATCTATAGTGCACCGAATGCTTCCGGCTCCATAATCGATCAACAAAAAACAAATACTTTATTAACGATCTATGGTAAAAGTGGCGTCTACAGTCGAATTATTTTCCGCGGAGTCCATGCCTACGTTAAAACAGCTGATCTTGGTAGTGAAAAAGTATACGCCGCAACCGGAACACGGTACGCCAAACGCAACTTGTCCGTCTATACGTCTGCTTCAACGAAAAGTAAAATGATGTATTCTGTCAAACGAGCTGATAAACTAACGATTTACGGCACGAGCGGTAGTTACACACGATTAAAAAAAGGGACGGTCTATGGTTACGTCAAGACGAGTGATCTCGTCACGAAAAAGCCGGATCTGTATGACGTTACCGGTCAACGTTACGTGACAGAGGACGACGTCGTCATTCGGTCACAGGCAAAACTGTCGGGTAAAAAAATCGGTACGTTGAAAAAAGGAAAATCGATCACCATCTATGGAAAAAGCGGTTATTTTACACGTGTCAAATATAACAATATCTTTGGTTTCGTCGATTCGAGTCGGATCGGACTAAATAAACCAAAAGCAAAAGCGAAAAAAGGGACAACGTTTTATGTCCATCTGGACCAAACGCCACTCTTCTCTGCTGACGTCGCTTACAGTCGGCCAGCTGCCTATTTGAAAAAAGGGACAAAATTGATTGGTCTGAAATCAATTGATGATGATTTTTGGCAAGTTCGCTTAGCCAGCGGTCAAACGGGTTACGTCCTCAACCCTTATATCAGCACGAGCAAACCCGATATGAAACTGACACAAAAAGCAATCAATCGAACGAAAATCTATACCGTCAAACAGACGACATCCTTCTTTTCGAGTCCAACCAGTCCAAAAGGCAGCGGACTCGTTGAGCAAGGCAAACGTGTTTATCCGCGTCACCGGGTCGGAAACTTCTATGTCATCCAGTCAGGCTGGACACCCGTCTATCTTCCGGTCTCAGCTGTGACGATTACGTCCGATAAACGGGTCATTAAAAAGAATAACACGCGCGGTGAAAAGCTGATTCAAGCAGCCGTCCAACATATCGGTACACCTTACACATGGGGATCGCAAAATGCCGTGAACGGTGGCTTCGATTGTTCCGGTTTGATTCACTACGCGACAAATAAGGCTGGAAAATACGGTGGTCGGACGAACGTTCGCGGCTACTGGTACGGTGCTTTCTTTACGAATCGCCGGACGAGTATCTCGAGTGGTAAACGCTCAGATATCGTCTTCTTCCAGAACACCTACACGGATGGTCCATCGCATATCGGAATCATGCTCGATAGCGAACACTTCATCCATGCGGGCGGTTCACAGCTCCAAATCAACTCGATTTATGAACCGCGTTGGCAAGAGCATTTCCTCGGATTTAAATCGATGTAAGACAAAAAAAGACGAAGCCGTCGAATTCGACGGCTTCGTCTCTTCTTATCGCAACACGTCAGAATGTCATCTCGACGTATTTCGTCACTTGTCGATCCATCAAGTACAACTCGATCTGTTCACGATAGGCTTTATAATGATCGGATGCGATATGCACTTCAAGTGCCTCTTCGTCCCGATACACTTCATACAGCATGAATTGATGCTCATCCTCGATCGATTGGTGCAAGGAATAACGTAAGCATCCTTCTTCTTTTTGTGAGTCATGATAGACCGTTTGTAGAATCGGGAAAACTTGATCCGCGAGTCCTGCTTTGATTGTAAGTACAGCGTTGACGACGATTTCTCCCATGTTTCATTATCCCCTTTCGTGATTACCTGTATCTGTACCCATTTTCACGAAAAAACACACGTCAAAGGAGCTTGAAGATGCAAACTCAACTTTTTGAAGCACTCGAACAATTCGAACCGACGATGATCGCGTTACGGCGTGATTTCCATCGACATCCGGAACTCTCTTTTCAGGAAGTCCGCACACCAGAACGAATTGCAAACTTTTACGCGGAACGGGGCATCCCTCACGAAACAGCCGTCGGAGGTCGTGGTGTCGTCGCGACGATCGAAGGCAAACACCCTGGCCCAACGATTGCGGTCCGTGCAGATTTTGATGCTTTACCACTTCAAGAAGAGACAACACTTGCTTTCCGGTCAATCCATCCCGGTGTCATGCATGCCTGTGGACACGATGGGCATACGGCGATGGTGATGGCTCTTGCTGCTACGCTCTATCCGTTACGGGATCAATTGCAAGGAACGATTCGAATCATTCATCAGCATGGAGAAGAGGTCTTTCCTGGCGGAGCCATCCAAATGATCGAAGCCGGCGTTCTCGAAGGCGTCGATGCGATTTTCGCGACACATCTCGAAAATGATTTACCGGTTGGTACGATTGGGTTTCGGGAAGGACATACATTATGTGCGATCGACGAATTCGAAATCATCGTTCATGGTCAAGGTGGGCATGCCCAGGCACCGCACAAAACAAAAGATGCGCTCGTCGCTGGGGCACAACTCATCTGCAACTTACAACACCTTGTCAGTCGACGGGTCGATCCGTTCGAACCCGCTGTTCTTGCAATCGGATCCTTCCACGCAGGAACGGCGCCGAACATCGTCATGGGTGAAGCACGCATCGTCGGGGAGATCCGGACGTTCAATGAGACATTGCGGCATCAGCTCCGACAAGAAGTCGACCTTGTCGCCAAAACGACGTGTGCCGGCATCGGTGCTACTTATTCGATTGACTTCACGACGGGTTACCCGGCGCTTTGGAATCATCCGGACGAGACAAAACTTGTTCAGGAAGCCGCTTCTTTCTTACCGGAAGCATCTGTCCGGTCACTCACACCGATGATGGCGGCGGACGACTTCGCACATTATCTAACACACGTCCCGGGAAGTTACTTCTTTACCGGCTCCGGATATACGGACGGTCGCATCAATCATCCACAGCATCATCCGCAATACGAAATCAACGAACAGGCGTTATTGGTTGGTGCGAAAACACTCGGAGCGACGGTTTTACGTGCCTTGAAACCTAAGGATTGACTTTATTTCTATGTGAATGGTATCATCACAACAATGATAACGAATGACATCAACTTCATATACCCTTATCAAGAGTGGACCGAGAGATCTGGATCGATGACGTCCCAGCAACCTGCGTATAGCAAGGTGCTACGACCAGCAAAGCGAAAGCTTTGGTTGATAAAAAGCGGCGACTCCTTTTGCAACCAAGCGAAGGAGTCGTTTTCGTTTTTCTCGCTGTCAGACATACAATGGGAGTTTCCCACGGAGAGGAAGAGACGGATGGAAAAAGCAACATTTGCAGGTGGATGTTTTTGGTGCATGGTGACACCATTTGAAGAATTACCAGGAATCGAGGGAATCGTATCAGGTTACATGGGCGGTCACGTCGACAATCCGACGTATGAGCAAGTCAAAACAGGAACGACGGGACATCTCGAAGTCGTCCAAATCACGTTTGATCCGAGCCTATTCCCGTACGAGCGTCTGCTCGAACTCTACTGGCCACAAACGGATCCGACGGATGCAGAAGGTCAATTCCAAGATCGTGGCACGCAGTACGCACCAGCGATCTTCTATCATACGGATGCGCAGCATGAAGCAGCAATCGCTTCCCGTGACGCCCTTGCTGCAAGCAATCGTTTCAAACAACCCATCGTGACGCGGATCGATGCCGCTTCTGAATTTTATCCGGCGGAAGAGTACCATCAAGACTTCCATAAGAAAAATCCAGAACACTATAAAAAAGATCGTGCTGTCTCTGGTCGCGATGCTTTCATCGAGCAGGAATGGAAAGATACGATGACGGTCTAATCACCTCGAACCACATACAGTAGCTGAGACTGATTTCAAACATCTCGTTCTTCCCCTACTTTCCAGTAGAAAGTGGAGGATGACCGAGATGTCACTGGAGTCAGTCTTTTTGTATGTAAACAAATGATGTATTCTTTACCAACACCCTCACACAAATTTGTAACCGTTTACAAATGAAGTCTTTTGTTTTACGGTTAATAAAAATTAACCGGTTAAAAAGGAGATGATTGCATGGAACAAAAAGCGATTCACATATTAGAGAGCTATGAACAGTTAAAAGTGATCAGTGATCCGTTACGAACAAAAATCCTCATGTTTCTCGTCGAAAAACCACACACGGTACATCAGTTAGCCCACTTGCTGACGTTATCCCGCGCAAAGATCCTCTATCATGTACGAGAACTTGAAAAGCATGACTTGATTCGCCTCGTCCGGACGGAAGAACAGGGCGGCAATCTATTGAAATACTATCAAGCGATTGCTCGAGGCTACATTCCTGCCGATCATCTACTGAACTTCGTCGAGACGAACGAAGCGACCCGGCAGTCGTATCTTGAGGTATTGGACCGAGCAAAGACACGCGTCCTCACCGCTCCAACTACTGCTTTTTCTCCTGTGTCTTCAAACGTTGAAGACTGGATGAGCTTATCGCTTCAAAAGGAACTGACGATGTCTGAAGCCAATTTTCGGCAATTTTCTACCAAATATCGTGCTCTATTGGACGAGTTCACACGGTCCCCTTCACTAGACGAAGAAGATAAAAAACACTTCTATATCATGACGACTGCCTTTGCAATTGATGAACCACTATTTGAGAATGACGACGTCTAAACCGGAGGTGCCATATGCTGCCTGTTGAAATGGATACGCAACAATCGCTGTTTAAAAATCGATCTTTTTTATTTTTATGGGGGTCCGGTATGTGCTCTGCCCTCTCCCTATCAACCTATCTGTTTGTTGAACAATGGTATGTCATCCATACGCTAAACCAGGCGTCATATCTCGGATTCGTCCTCATGGCCACCTTGTTACCCCGTATTTTTCTCATGTTGTTCGGTGGCGTCTTATCCGATCGCTATAAACGTTCGACGATCATGCGCATCTCGAGCGCTTTACGGATCAGTTTCATTCTCTGTCTTCTCGTATTACTTCATGCCGATCAGCTTACATTGCTGACGATTTTAGGATTTGCCTTTCTATTCGGTAGTGTGGATGCATTCTTTTCGCCGGCGAATGCTTCCTTACTGCCTACACTCGTTCCGAAAGAACAACTCACTAAAGCCAATTCTCTGATTCAAACATCTAATCAAATCGCCCTTTTTTCAGGTCCGATTCTTGGTGGGGTCATCCTCAGCTATTCTTCTTACTCGCACGTTTTTCTCGTAATTTTCGGAACACTCTGTCTGACGCTCCTTTTCACGTATGGTATTCGTGAATCTAAGATCAAGCGAGCACGTCAGCATTCAGCTCTCTTTGAACTAAAAGAAGGGCTACATTACGTCTTTCACCTTCAGCAACTCAAGCAGACACTTTTTCTTGTCATCTGTGTCAATTTCTTTTTCTTTGGACCACTCTTACTCGGAATCCCCTTACTCGTTCATGATGTGCTCCAAGGAGATGCGATGGATTTAAGTTATATGCAAGGGGCTTATCAAATGGGAATGCTCGGAGGGGCGCTCTGGAGTGGTTTTACGCAGAAGAAAGCAAATGGGCTTAACTCATCGGTCCGATTGATTGGCGCCTTAGGTTTGCTTTTCTTCCTGCTTAGTCAAGTCCAGCAGATTTTGTTGTACCTGATCATCCTGTTATCACTTGGTGTCCTTTCTTCGATCATCAATATTCGCTTCATTACGTTCATCCAGTCTCAGTGTGCGGAAAAGACGATGGGACGTGTCATGAGTGTCGTGAATGCCGCGTCAAATGGTCTCGTTCCATTATCTTACGCGCTCCTTTCGTTTCTACTGTCGTTTCACGTTTCGATCACGACAATCATGTTGTACTGTGGTCTTCTCATTATTGTTCTCTCGCTTTACTTCAGAAGACGCATGATCCAGGTCGAAAACTAGTCAAAAAAAGACAGTGGATTGGAATGCCACCGTCCTCGTTCTGTATTCGGTTATTACGAAACACGTTCTAGTTGATCCTTTGCCTGTTGTTCCGGTGCCACGACTTGATACCGTTTCAAGACGAAGATGCCACACACCATGACAGCGAGACCGATGAGCTGACCAAACGATAAGTCGATTTGCGGCAAACCGAACCAACCGAACGTATCAACGGCGAGGGCAAAGCTTAACTGCGAAATCAGAACGACAGAGATCGCGACGGACGGACCAAGTAACTGAATCCCACGCATGACACAAAAAACGACGCCGACACCGACAAGTCCACCAAACCAATAGAGTGGCGATACGTTTTGAATCTGTCCGATTGTTCCACCACGAAACAGAACATACGTGACACTTGCTCCGATGAAACCGACGAAGAAGACCAGCGTCGTCGTCGCCCAAGCGCCAAACGCGTCACTCATCCGAGCATTCAATACCGTCTGTAAACTGATTAACATCCCTGCCAACACGGCACACACGATGCCTATTATCATGTTCGTTCCTCCCTACTCATAGCTGTTGCCGTTCGCCTTCTCGCGAATCCCCTCCAGATCGACGATGATGATTTTCCCGCGTCGTCGAACGAGAGTCTCCTCTTCACACAATTTCGTGATGATCCGATTGAGATGGCGATAACTCGTTCCAAGCCAGTCGGCGACGTCATGTAAGTTCGACGTCCGCATCTCCTGATAAAATAAACTGTCACTGGCTTCAGAAGCGATCGATAACAAATACCCTGCAAATCGCTCTTCAACTGTATACAACACATGGTGCGACGCTGATTTCGAGTCGGCATACCACTTCGCTGTGATCGTGCGTAATAAGAATTGCAGAAAGACGTTCGTTGTATTGTGCTCGCGTAAAATCGCATACGGCACGCTCAACACATCGACATCGGTCACCGCCTCAACTGTATTCAACACTTCTCGTTCATTGATGAACTCGGCGTCACCAATCACTGTCAGTGGTGTTTTGAATCGTAAAATCCGTTGTTTCCCTTCTGACGAGGCAGCAGATATCTTGACCTTGCCTGCGACGATGAAGTACATCCGGTCGATTGTCGCACCGGTCGTACAGAGGAGTTCTCCTTTTCGGAAGGTTTCTTCACGCAACCAAGCGCGCGTCTCTTCCGTCAAAATCGTATCCAGTCCATATTGTTGGATGACGGTTTCCATGTTCGTTCCCTCCCTTTAGGCAAGTGAGAAAATCGCAACTCCTACAAGCATGAGACCCACACCAACCCATTGACCACGATTTCCTTGTTTTTTTAAGACACCGAACCATCCCTTTAAATCAATCACAAACGCACATAAAATCTGTGCGACGAGTAATAAACACATCGCCCATGTCATCCCGAGTTTTTGGATTGCTGTCAGTTCCGTTACGACGACTAGCACGCCAATCAAACCGCCACTCGCATAAATCCATGGTAACTGACGGAAGCCACCGATTTTCCGATCTCGTACGAAACTGTAAATGACTAAACAACCCATCAGACCCACAAAGTGGACGATCAATACGGACAACCACGGTCCGACGCCTGTCGCAAGGCGCGCATTGAATATGCCTTGCAGGGCGATGAACAGACCGCTCATCAAAGCAAACACGACTCCTTGCACGTCATCTCCTCCTTTAATCTCTACACTAGAGTAGACCTTACTCATGCCCTACTTGAAAAGGACAAATGTCCCATTTTCAAAAAAACATGAAAAAACCCGCTGTCCACAAGTGGAATCACGGGTCCATCCCTGTATGCTCATGTCATGAAACGAGTCGTCGTTTGCTTCAGCTGCTCCTCTGCTTCCGTCATCATGCGCGTAAACAACGCCGCAACAGTCGGCACGTCATGAATCAATCCCGCAACCAGTCCAGCGTTGACATACCCTTTCTCCTCATCGCCCTCAAGAGCGCCTCTGATATGATACGACTCATTCGTCTGATCGAGAAAAGCAGCAGGTGTCTCTGCTGTGAGTCGTTCGACGTAAGGACCATCAAGGACACGTCGGACGAATCCGACGGAACGTCCGATGATGCGTGTATCGGTATCGGCCGCATCCATTAAGTGCGCCTTGTATGCCGAATGAACCTTCGCCTCTTCCGTCGCGATCAATCGTGTTCCGAGCTGTGCACCAGCCGCACCAAGTAACAGAACAGCTGCTAGTCCACGCCCGTCACCAATCCCACCCGCTGCCAGGATCGGAATGTTGACCCGATCGACGAGTTGCGGAATCAAGGTCAGCGTCGTCAACTCGAGCGGTGAATTGATGCCTGCCGCTTCAACTCCCTCCGCTACGAGTACATCAGCGCCTGCCTGTTCTGCCTTTAACGCCTGTTTGACTGAAGCGACAACCGCAATCGTTTTGATGCCAGCAGCTTGAAGTCGCGCTATGTACGGTGCCGGATTTCCTGCCGACAAGGAGACGACCGGAATCTTTTCTGCGATCGCGAGATCAATCAGTGCTTCCGTATAGGGAGACACACGAATCGCGATGTTCAAGGCAAATGGTTGATTCGTCAGCATTCGTGTCTCGTGGATCCGAGACGCCACTTCATCAACCGACAATGTCCCGCACCCGAGCGTTCCGAGTCCCCCGGCATTCGACACCGCTGCCGCGAGCGCCGCATGACTAATGTTACCCATTCCTCCTTGAATCAAAGGATATCGAATTTTAAAGAGCTCACAAATCAGAAACATGTCTTTCCTCCGTTCTCGCCTTCACTCACATGCTATACTGACATGGAATGAATAGTAGTTCATCTTATTATAGAAAAGAGGTCATTCTGTTATGAAGATTCCGTATCAATCGATTCATCCGAACGTCGCCTCCGATGTGTTCATCGCTCCTGGCGCTTATCTGATCGGAGACGTCACGATCGGTTCCGAGTCTACCGTCTGGTTCAACGCTGTCTTACGCGGTGACGAAGGACCGATTACAATTGGGAAACGATGCAGTATCCAAGACAACGCGACGATTCATCTCTATGAAGGGGCACCCGTCGTCATTGAAGATGAAGTAACGGTCGGACATAACGCGATTTTACATGGTTGCAAAATCGGACGTCGTTCGATCGTCGGAATGGGTGCGACCGTTCTTGATCATGCAGAGATCGGTGAAGAATGCATCATCGGGGCGAACACGTTGATTCCATCAGGAAAAGTCTTCCCACCCCGTTCGCTGATCATCGGCTCACCGGGTAAAGTCGTGCGTGAACTGACGGAAGCGGACCTCGCGATGATTCAGGAGTCGATTGATTCTTATGTCGATAAAGGATATGCCTTCCGAAACATTCTCGCAGAATCTGCTAAACAGAACACATCTGAATGACACGAATGCGGGGCGGATCAACTGATCCGTCCCGCTCTTTTCATTCGAATATATGCTCACCGCTCTGCAAACAGCGGGTGTTCCGCCGCGTCGTACGAGGCACTGCGTTGAGACACATCGTGCGTCTCTTCAAAGATCGATTCGAAGAACCGACTCGCTGGTTGTGCGAGCAATCGGTAATATTGTTCGAACAAGAGCGCCGCGTGATGTCCGCTCCAAGCATCCGGTAACAGTTCTTGCGGTAATCCGGGATCCGTGAACAGAAACTTCCGGTACTCATGTACGAGCATCGTCCGTTCGACGAAACACTGTTCATCCGTCATTTCTCCGAGTTGGAGCTGACTTTGATGGACGATGTATTGCCGGCTGTAATCCGTGATGAACGTCTCGTAACGCTCCTGCAATTCCTCCAGCGGAAACGCGCGCTCGACAAGGGATTGATCCTGCTTCGGACCGTGGTATTCACCGACGAAGAAATCGACATACTCTTCGATCTCGTACGACGCGATCAATCGTTCCGCCTCTTTTTCAAGTGGGTTCGGTGAAATCCAAACCCCGTTCGATAAGTTGCCAAACCCACTCCACGTTAGTTCTTTGCGGAGCTCATCGCGAATCTGGCGTTTATCCTCCGGAATCGTGTACATCAGCGTCCGCCACTTCCCGTCCCAGTCGTGCGGTGTTGATCTGTATATCCGGCGTGCGGCCTCCTCCATCCGTTCCACCCCACGTGGTGTCAATGAATAGAAGCTTTTATTTCCTTGTTTCTCGGAGACGAGCCAGCCTTGTTTAACCATTCGGGATACCGCGACCCGAACGGCCTGCTCGTTATGTCCGAACTCTTTGACGAGTCGAATTAAACTCCCGACCCAGATTTGATTGCCGTAATGGCGAATGTAATCGCCGTAAATCGTAAAGATCATCGATTGGGTGTTCGCACTCATGGTATTCACTCTCTCTTCAGTCGTTCATAGTGTGTATCGTTAGTATACGGGTTATTTCAAACGTCGACCATCCTCATCTTCCTTCAAAGCGTGGTGGTCGTTTTTCAGCGAAGGCTTGTAGCGCTTCCTGACGATCAGCCGTCGGAATGACGACTTCATAAGCCTCTGTTTCGAGCTGTAGTCCTTCTTCGAGTGAGACATCCCGCCCTTGATCAATCGCTCGCTTCGCTTGGCGCAAGGCAATCGGACCATTCTGTAACATCTGATTAGCAAACTCAAGACACGTCGTCATCAACGCTTCCCGGGCAACAACGGCTGTCGCGAGTCCGTACCGTTCTGCTGTCATCGCATCGATTTTTTTCGCCGTGAAGATCAATTCCTTTGCCCGCGTCTCCCCAATCAGTCGTGGCAAGCGTTGTGTTCCACCGGCTCCTGGAATGATCCCGAAGCTGGTCTCCGTCAAGCCGACGAGTGCATCCTCAACGAGAAAGCGGAAATCACAGGCAAGGATCCACTCGAACCCACCGCCGAGCGCGTGACCGTTGACGGCTGCGATTGTTGGTTGCGGCAATTGTGCGATCGAAGTGAAGACATTGCGGATCGCAAGGACATTGCGCCGGACTTCTTCTTCGTTTAAATGCACGCGTTCTTTTAAATCGGCACCGGCACTAAATGCTTTCCCCGTTCCCGTAAACAGGACGACCCGCGCTTCCGGGTCGACCGATAACGCATCGACCTGTTCTTGCAAAGCGACAAGCGTCGGATAATCGAGACAGTTCAAACGTTCTGGACGATCAATCCGGACGATTGCGATATAGCCTTCTCGTTCTAAGTGAATCATACGAGTCCCTCCCGATCGACGACAAGTGCGATCCCTTGTCCGACTCCGACACACATCGTCGCGAGACCATACGTCCGGTTCGTTCGGCGCATCTCATGCAATAATGTCGTCAAAATCCGCGCTCCACTCGCACCGAGTGGATGACCGAAAGCGATCGCACCACCGTTGACGTTGACTTTTTCGCTTGGTAAACCAAGTGCTTCGATGCAGGCAAGACTTTGAGCCGCAAAGGCTTCGTTCAACTCGATTTGATCGAGCTGTTCGACCGTCAACCCTGCCCGCCGGAGAACTTTTTCCGTCGCGTCGATTGGTCCGATTCCCATGATGGCAGGTTCGACCCCTGCTGTCGCACTCGCCCGGTAATACCCGAGTGGCGTCAAACCGAGTTCGTTCGCTTTTTCTTCACTCATCAATAACAGTGCCGACGCACCGTCGTTGACACCAGATGCATTCCCCGCCGTCACGGTACCACTTGGGAATAACGGACGAAGTGTCGCCAGTTTCTCACGTGTCGTCTCGGGACGAGGATGTTCATCACGATTGAAGACGCTGACGTTGCCTTTCCGGTCCATTTGTGTGACCGCAACCAGTTCGTCCGTGAAGCGCTCTGTCTCGATTGCTCGTTTCGCGCGTTGTTGGCTTTCAAACGCAAAGTCGTCCTGCGCTTCGCGTGAGATCCCGTACTGACGGGCGACGTTCTCGGCTGTCTCCGGCATCGAATCCGTTCCGTATTGATCTGCTAAACGATCATTGACGAAGCGCCAACCGATCGTCGTATCGTACATCGTCTGATTGCCACGTGGGTTGGCCTGATCCGGCTTCGCGAGAACGAACGGTGCACGCGTCATGCTTTCCGTCCCACCAGCGATATAGATATCGCCTTCACCTAAGGCAATCCCTCGTGCCGCCGCGATGACAGCGTCGAGCCCTGACCCACATAAGCGATTAATCGTCGTACCAGCGACTTCGACCGGTAGACCAGCTAGTAGTCCCGACATCCGGGCGACGTTACGATTGTCTTCTCCCGCCTGATTCGCATTACCGAAAATGACTTCCTCGATCGTCTTCGGATCGACTTGTGGATTACGCTCAAGCAACGCTTCGATGACGCGTGCTCCTAAATCATCCGGACGAACCTGACGCAAGGCGCCGTTATAGCGACCAATCGGTGTCCGAACGGCATCGATGATGGCGACCCGTTTCATGATGTCACCTCGCGATTCGTATAGTCATAGACGCCACGACCGGTTTTACGACCGAGTCTGCCCGCTTTGACATACTGTTCGAGCAGTGGTGCCGGACGGTATTTTTCGCCGAGCTTCTCATGCAGATACTTTAAGTTGTGAAGCCGAGTATCAAGTCCGACCAAGTCCCCGAGTTCGAATGGTCCCATCGGATAGTTTAAGCCGAGTTTGATCGCTTTATCGATCTCTTCTGGTGTCCCGAGTCCTTCTTGTAACATGTAGAACGCTTCGTTTCCGACGAGCGCACTGATCCGCGAAGTCACGAACCCAGGAAACTCACGGATGACGACCGTTTCCTTCTGCATCTGACGCGCTACCTGTTCAAGAGCTGCAACCGTCTCATCCGATGTCTCAAGACCACGAACGAGCTCGATCAGTGGCATCAGATGGACCGGATTGAAGAAATGCATCGCCATGACCCGGTCCGCCCGGTTCGTAAAGGACGCAATTTCCGTTGGACTCATCGTCGACGTGTTCGTCGCGAAATAACAGTCCGGACGTGTATTCGCTTCTAGCGTTTCAAAGACTTGCTGTTTGATGCTGAGTTGTTCCGGTACTGCTTCAATGACGAGATCCGCTTGTTGTGCCGCCTCAGCTAGGTCGGTCGACAGATGCAGTCGATCGAACAGTCCCTCGACCTCACTTGTCGTCATCTTGCCACGGATGATGCCTTTTTCCGCGATTCGTTCTAATTCTTGCAGTGCTCCTTTGACGTATTCCTCTTTGATATCAACGAGTGTCACCTGAAATCCGCGGTGTGCGGCCACATAAGCGATACCACGCCCCATGACGCCGGATCCGACGACGACGAGTTGTTCTACCATCTGAATTCCCCCTTATCCCCTGTGCTGTTAAAAAAGGCTGGACTTCCCGACGGAACTCCAGCCTTCCCTCTTGCTTATAGTCCGAACGGATTGAGTGGACGACTGCCGTAATACGACAAGATACTTTTTGTTTCCGTGTACAGATCAAGCGTCTCGATACAGAGTTCTCGACCGAAGCCCGATTGTTTGTAGCCACCAAACGGTGTGCCCGGGAAGGCAGAGAACGGACAGTTGACCATGACGATGCCGGCTTTGATTTGATTCGCGACACGTGTCGCTTTCGCGCCGTCTTTCGTCCAAACGGCTGATCCGAGTCCAAATGATGTATCGTTCGCTAGGCGAATCGCTTCTTTTTCATCTTTGAACGGCATGACGACGACGACCGGTCCGAAGATTTCTTCATTGACCGCTTTCATCTCGTGCGTGACGTCCGTGATGATCGTCGGTGCGTACCAGAAGCCTTTTTCGTATCCTTCTGGCGCTGTCGCGTGACCACCCGTGACGATTGTTGCCCCGTCCGCTTTCGCTGACTGGACGTATCCATCGATGACATCGACTTGTTGTTGGTCGATGATCGCTCCGACGTGTGTTCCTTTATCGAATGGATTACCAAGGACGAGTTGTTTTGTCTTCGCGACGAATTGCTCCATGAACGCTTCGTAGATCTCCTCGTGGACATACAGGCGCGAGCGCGCTTCACACGATTGACCGCTGTTATAGAAGATGCCGAACAACGAACCATCAACGGCTGCCGTTACGTCCGCATCTTCAAAGACGATGTTCGGTGATTTCCCACCGAGTTCGAGCGTGACTCGTTTTAACGTCTCCGACGCACGTCCCATGATGTCTTTTCCGACTGGCGTCGAGCCCGTGAAGGCGACTTTATCGACGTGAGGATGTTCGACGAGATGGTTGCCGATTTCGCGTCCGGATCCCGGGATGACGTTGACGACACCTGCTGGTACACCAGCCTCTAGACAAATCTCACCGAGAATGATCGCTGTCAACGGTGTCAAGGTCGCTGGTTTGACGACGACCGAGCAACCGACGGCGATTGCTGGTGCGACCTTCCAAGCTGCCATCATTAACGGATAGTTCCACGGAATGATTTGTGCACAGACACCGACCGCTTCTTTTTCCGTGTAGTTATGGAATTGTCCCGGTACGTTATTGACGACACCACGATGACCGACGATTGCACCCGCATAGAACTCAAAGTCTTCAATCGCTTGTGTGACTTGTCCTTGCGCTGCTGCCAGTGATTTCCCTGTATCAAGAATCTCCAGTTCGACGATTTCATTGAAGCGAGAACGCATGATGCTCGCAATCTTATTCAAGATTTGCGCCCGACGCCCGACCGGCCACATCTTCCACTTCCCGTGATCAAACGCATCGCGTGCCGCTTGAACAGCACGATCGGCGTCTTCCTTCGACGCTTTTGCGACTTCCGCGATTACTTCGCCCGTTGCCGGATTGTATGTTTTGAACGTCTCGCCTGTTGAGCCCTCGACCTGTTCGCCGTTGATGAGCAAGTGATAGACGGACCGTTTCATTTCAAGTGTTTTTTCATGTACTGTCGACATTGTATTCACTCCTGTTCCTGTTGATTGAAAATCGGTGATCGTTTTTCGAGAAACGCTTGCATGCCTTCTGTTTGATCGGCTGTCGCGAACAAGAGATAGAAGTTACGGCGTTCGTGCTCCATCCCATCCTGTAACGATAAATCGACGGCTTTGTTTGCCGCGTCCTTGATCAACCGCAACGCCATGCTCGGTTGGTTCGATAACCGCTCTGCCATTGCCAGCACCGCCGCTTCGACGTCAGCCGTCACCCGGTTGATGATACCGAGTCGTTCCGCTTCCTCTGCCTTCATCCGGTCGCCAGTGAAGAGCCACTCGAGCGCCCGTGTCCGACCGATACATTTCGTTAAACGTTGCGTCCCCCCTGCTCCCGGCATGACGCCGAGTCCGACTTCCGGGAATCCAAACTGTGTCTCAGGATCGGCGTAGATTAAATCACAAGCAAGTGCCAGTTCAAAACCGCCGCCAAGGACGAAACCATGGACACCTGCGATGATCGGCTTTTTGATTCGGCTGATTCGGTCCCAGTCCGCGAACGGATCGAGGAGTTCCATCGAGATCGGTGTCGCCTCGAGCATCTCCTCGATATCGGCGCCCGCTGAGAACGATTTTCCGTTTCCGGTCAAGACGATGACCGTCACCCGTTCGTCTCGGTCGAATGTCTCCATCGCCTCGACGATTTCCCGGACCATCATCCGGTTCAGCGCATTGTATCGTGCCGTTCGGTCGAGTCGAATCCGACCGATCCGATCAACCATTTCCGTCTTAACGTACTGTTGTGTCGGCATGGACATCTTCACCAATCATCAATGTGACGAGATCCCCCGCAAAGCTCATCAAGTCTTTCCCGGATGCTTTTCCTTCGAGCGAACGCATGCCTGCTTGCATCGCTTCCTGACTTTCATAGACCATCTCGCACATCAAGTAATACTTTCCGTCTCCGCCCATTGGTGAGCCGACGATTTTCGTGACATTCATTTCTTGCAGTCCTGGAATTTTTGCTGTCAATGGACCATGGACCTCAAAATAGTGCTGATCGAATGCTTCCTTGTTTTCTGGGTGTTTGTACAGTGCGATTAATTTTGCCATCTTGATTACCTTCCTTCACATGAGAGTAGAGACGGGTTTCATCGCCTCGAATGGATTTTTACACGATTTACAGTAGAGAATACTTCGACATGCTGTCGGTCCGAATAAGTTTTCCATCGTCACATACGTCGATCCACAATACGGACAGTCAATCTCCCACTTCCCTTGCTCAAACCGAGGAGGAGCGATACCGAATGCCTTCAATCCTTGCATGCCTTGTTCCGTGATCCGGTCCGATGTCCACGGTGGATCAAACCGGAACTGGACGTCGACCTGTTCGACATTTGGAATCACCTGCAAGGCGGATTCGGTGTTTTTTTTAATGATTTCAAGCGCCGGACAACCGAGGAACGTCGGGAGAAGCGTGACGCGCACCAGGTAACCATGCTCCGTCGCTTCCGCGTCCATCGTCTCGACCATGCCAAGATCTAAAATACTGACGCTATCAATTTCCGGATCCTTCACCCCGTTCAGGGCTTCCCGGATTGCATCCTGGAGTGTCGTCGTCATGCTCCCCTCTCCTTTCACCACGTCGCCGTCTGATCGATCAAGTAGACTTCTCCGAGTGTCGCAAGCGCGTCGTTCAAATCTTCCGTGTGATCGCCGTCCCGCCCGTTACGCGTCATCTGCATTTCCGGAAGTGTCACGTTCAATTCGACGAGTAACGGTGTGATCGTCTGATACCAACGATCGAGTAAAATCCCTTGCCCTTCGATCAACCGCATCTCTTCGATCAATTGACCGTGTTCGCCATAATCGAACATGTCACCGAAGTCATAGAGGACTTTTTCTAGGGCTGCATCCATCTTCTGCCGCGCCGTCTCCGTCGATTGATAAAGCTGGGTAAACCACGTTTGCCAGTGCAGCAAATGATAGTACAACTCCATGTTGATCTTGACGGCAGCCGTAGCGAGTGGCTCGTAACTGCTCGACTTCAAAGCATCAATCCGGATCTTTTTCGCGACCGTGTAGCAATAGTTCCGTACGACGGCGAATGCCCAGTCATATTCAGGCTTCTCCATGTAGTAGCCAGGTCCATTGACACGTTCGACGAGAATCGAATTTTTCCGTTCATGCGCTAGTCGGACATGAGCTAATGCATCAGCATTTCCTTCGCCGAGTTCTTCGAGGAGTTGGTAATACATCGCCGCGTGTCCCATTGAATCTTGCGCAATCGAAGACGAAGCGACGTCCTCTTCGATATGCGGTGCGAGTCCGAGCCATTCCGAACCACGATACGCGTAAAGGAAATCATCATCCGCGAGTTGATAGAGTAAGGAGGCGAGTGCCGTCCGTTCGTGTTCCGTCATTTGGAATCGCCTCCTTGCCAAGACATGATCTCTTTTTCATCGAGCATCTGTTGCTCGTAATGACGCCATTTTTTCTTCAAGTAGCCGTACCCTTTCGTCGTCCGGTAGTCCTTATTATCAAGGCGTTGTAACATCTGCTTCTCATCGGGTGATAAACCACGGATATCTTCGCGTTTGACGACCCAGATGTCGACGACCGGTTCCCGGCGCATGAAGTTTTCTTGCGCCATCAACAGTGCCATCTCCTTATTCGGAGCGAGCAAGCTGAATTGATGGGTGAACGCCGCGTTCGGCGTCCGTTTGCTAAAGACTTCGAATTCGTGATAAAACGTCTCGTTCATCGTGCTTTCCCCTCTCATGCCTTCGTTTCAGCGAGTGCATCCCGTACCCAGGCGTTATTTTCATAAGATGTCCGGCGCAAGTCCAGTCGCTCTTTCGAACGTGGTCCTCCCCCTTGGATGATCGTCTTGAATTTTGTCCAGTCTGGCTGTGCATATTCCCACTGCCCTGTCTCTTCATCAAAACGTAACGTCGGATCCGGAATGACGAGTCCGAGTGAACGAATCCGTGGTACGTACTTCGTAAAGAAGTTTTGTCGGAGCTCTTCATTCGTTTTCGTCCGAATCTTATAGGCGATCGTCACGTCCTGTTTTGATGTCCCGGTCGTCTCTTTCGAGGCTGGTCCAAAGAACATCAACAAGGATTCCCACCACTCATCCAGTGATTCCTGAATCATCGCCCGCTGTTCCGGTGTCCCTTCCGCGAGTGCCATGATGATCGACTCTCCGTGTTGCGCATGGAAGACCTCTTCCGCACAGATCCGTTGTAAAGCCCGTGCGTAAGGTCCATATGAAGCACCGAGCATGTTCGTCTGCGTGATGATTGCCGCCCCATCGACGAGCCAACCGATCATCCCGGCATCGGCCCATGACCGCGTCGGCATGTGGAAGACGTTGTGGAACTTCAATCGTCCTGTGAACAAATCATCCATCAAATCCCCACGTGTCTTGCCATACGGTTTCATCAAATCCTCGACGACACGAAGCAACAGTTGTCCATGCCCCATCTCATCCTGGACCTTCGCCATGATGCCGAGCTTCCGGCGAAGTGATGGTGCTTTTGGAACCCATTCTTTTTCCGGAAGTGCACCCATGATTTCACTGATACCGTGCATCGAAATCAATTTAATCAGCGTGTCCCGGTAAAAAGCAGGCATCCAGTCATCGGCTTCGATCTTTTCACCTTGCTCGATTCGTTCCTTGAAGCGTGCTAATTTTTCTTCTTCCGTCAGTTGGACGGGTTCGAACAGTTGTGTTGCATCATACATGCTAGTTCCTCCTTTGAATCAGACGAGTGATGTCGAGCGTCGATCAACGATCCGAACGGCTTTCCCTTCCGATCGTGGTAACCCTTGGTGCGGGTGACAGACGAGATCAATGGAAATGAGGCATTCCGACTTGATGGCGTCACATATCGAACGCCTTTGTCGCTCCGAGATATTTTCGAATTCGATATGTAGCTCAACGGCATCGAGTCCCGCTTTACGCACGAGATGGATTTGATAATGTGGCGTCACGTCCGGTTGTTGGAGCAAGACTCGCTCGATTTCTGACGGAAAGACGTTGACCCCTCGGATGATCAGCATGTCGTCTGTCCGCCCTTTGACACGTGACATCCGTGTCGTCGTCCGACCACAAGCACACGCTTCGTGCGTGATCGATGCTAAGTCACCTGTCCGGTAACGAATGATTGGAAGCGCTTTCTTTTTCAAGCTTGTAAAAACGAGTTCCCCGACCATGCCATCTGGTACCGGTTCCCCCGTAACGGGATCGACGACTTCCGTAATGAATAAGTCATCCATGATATGCAGACCTGCCTGCTCCTGACATTCCATCGCGACACCTGGTCCCATGATTTCACTGAGTCCATAAATATCGAATGCCTGTAGATCAAAGGTCTGTTCGAGTGTCTGACGCATCTCTTCCGACCAGGGTTCAGCTCCGAAGATGCCGTAACGCATGCTTGTCTTTCGTGGATCGATGCCCCGTTCGATCATGCGTTCTGCTAATCGCAAAATATACGAAGGTGTCCCACAGATGCCATCCGGTCGGAAATCCTCGATCAATGTGATTTGGCGATCCGTATTGCCGCCGGAAATCGGCAAGATTGTCATACCTAGTTTTTCAGCACCTGCATGAAGACCGAGTCCACCTGTGAACAGTCCGTAGCCGTATGCATTGTGCAACAAGTCGGCTGATGATCCACCGGCTAAGACTAAGCTACGTGCTACGGCACCTGCCCAGTCGTCTAAATCTTCTTGCGTATACCCGACGACGGTCGGTTTACCACTCGTACCAGACGAGGCGTGAATTCGAGTGACCTGTTCTCGTTCGACGGCAAATAGCCCGAACGGATAATGATCGCGTAAATCTTGCTTGCGTGTGAAGGGAAATTTTCGTAGATCTTCGATCGTTTGAAAATCATGTGCCGTCATCTGCAATGTCTGCAGACGTTCTTGATAGAACGGGACGCGCGTGACGTGTTCCATCGTTTGACGTAATTGCTCCATCTGCAGCTGCTCCCGCGTTTGCGCATTCATCGTTTCGTGATGTTGATCGTACATACCTGCACCTCCTCATCATGTATACAATAATTAAACGGTCGTTTATTTTTAGTTATATGTTTAACGTACGATACGTTCACAATGTTGTCAATCTTGTTTTGTTAAATGCTCCCAAACGATTCTCGCTTTATCACTTCAACGCACCTTAACAGTAAATCAATCGGCTTATAAAGCTATTTTCTCATAATCGAGAGTCTTTTTTGGAAAATATTTCTGAAATGATTTGCTCATTTTGTAACGTGTTGATAAAATATCGTGTGACAAGTGTTATACTATTTTTGGTAAGACCACTTGATTGAATGAGGATTTGTTGTAGTGAAGGGGGATCACGATGAAGCCAGGTTTAGCTGTCGGGGATACAGCAGAGATTCAAGCGGTCGTCTCGCAAGATATGTTTGCACAATTTGAAGGTCAATTGGTTCATCCCGCATACTCGACTGTTTCGATGGTCTACCATATGGAATGGGCAGCACGTCAACTTATCCTGCCTTACTTAGAGGCAGACGAAGAAGGTGTCGGGGGTGCGGTTTCGTTGAAGCATCTTGGCATGGCAGCTGAAGGCGCACGATTGATCGTGACCGCTACAGTAACACGCGTCACAGCACGTCGCGTTGACGCTGACATCGAAGTTCGAGACGGACAAGCGGTCATTGGAACAGGAGAAGTAACACAATTCATTTTAGAAAAAAGCCGGATTCAAGAAAAATTGCAAGTGAATGCTCCAACAAAATGAAAGCGCTTACTTATATTTGATAGAGGAGGACTCTACTATGAACATGTTAAACCCATCTACGAATCCAACGCTCTCGATCATGGAAAAAATCGCGGGTCACGAGCAAGTCGTCTTTTGCAACGATCCTGTCTCAGGGTTACAAGCAATCATCGCCATCCACGATACGACGCTCGGTCCCGCTCTCGGTGGTTGCCGCATGGCGCCTTACGCTTCTGTCGATGAAGCACTTGACGATGTCCTCCGCCTGTCACGTGGCATGACGTATAAATGCGCTGCCGCTGATGTTGATTTTGGTGGTGGTAAAGCCGTCATCATCGGTAATCCGGCAACAGATAAATCACCAGAGCTTTTTCGTGCCTTCGGTCGCTTCGTCGATTCGCTCGGCGGACGTTTTTACACCGGAACCGACATGGGTACGACGATGGATGACTTCGTTCATGCTAGTCGGGAGACGTCACGCATCGTCGGCATTCCGGAAGCCTTTGGCGGAAGTGGCGATTCATCGATCCCGACGGCTGAAGGTGTCGTCTATGGACTCCGGGCGACGATCGAGACGTTATTTGGTTCAAACGACTTAAGTCGCGCGACTTACGCGATCCAAGGACTTGGCAAAGTCGGCTTCAAGGTTGCCGAACAACTGTTACTCGCCGGTGCGACGATTTATGTTTCAGACGTCAATGAAGCCGCGCTCGCAGCAATCGTAACTCAAGCCGAAATGGCACCCGGGACAGTTCGCGTCGTCTCACCTCACGAAATCCATCTAACAGACGCTGATATTTTCGTTCCATGTGCATATGGCGGTGTTATTCACGCCCAAAATATCGCCCTCTTACCGTGCAAAGCCATCTGCGGTTCGGCGAACAATCAGCTTGCAGATGAACAGCTCGCGCACGTCTTGATGGATCGCGGCATCTTGTATGCACCAGACTATATCGTCAACGGTGGTGGATTGATCCAAGTCGCTGACGAACTGTACGGAGCAAATCACGAACGGGTTCTCCTGAAGACGCGTCACATCTATGACGCCGTGCTCGAAGTCTTCAAGGAGTCGCAAGCAGAGAACATCACGACGGTCGAAGCCGCGAACCGGATGTGTGAAAAACGGATGCAGATCCGGGCAAAACACAACAACATCTTCACGAATACGACAAAGCCAAAATGGGATATCCGTAACCACTGAAGGAGGGACTGACATGGAGCAACATTTTCCGATTCAACGCATCATCGATGAAGAAGGTCGTATCATCGACGCCTCAAAAGAACACGATCTGACGAAAGAGCTCGCCCTCACCCTATATGAACAGATGCATCGGATCCGGACGTTCGACCGGAAGGCGATCAACTTACAACGCCAAGGGCGCCTCGGCACTTATGCACCGTTCGAAGGACAAGAGGCGGCGCAAGTCGGTAGTGCACTGGCGTTGTCAGAGCAGGACTGGTTATTCCCAACGTACCGAGATCACGGTGCGACGTTGACGTTCGGTGCCGACATGGTGCGGACGCTTCTCTACTGGAACGGTCGTGTCGAAGGTTGCGTGCCGTCTGAGAAACACATCTTCCCTCCTGCCGTTCCGATTGCGACGCAAATTCCGCATGCCGTCGGCGCCGCGTGGGCGGAAAAACGAAAAGGTACGACGAACGTCGCGGTCGCCTACTTTGGTGACGGGGCGACGTCTGAAGGTGACTTCCACGAAGGGATGAACTTCGCAAGTGTCTTCCAAGCACCAGTCATTCTGTTCAACCAAAACAATCAATTCGCGATTTCTGTTCCGATCGAAAAACAGATGCATTCCGAAACGATCGCACAAAAAGCGATCGCCTACGGGATGCCAAGCGTCCGGATCGATGGGAACGATGCATTTGCCGTCTATTTCACGATGCAAGCAGCCGTTGCGCGTGCCCGTTCTGGCGGTGGACCGACATTGATTGAAGCCGTCACATGGCGATTTGGTGCGCATACGACAGCAGACGATCCAACGAAATACCGTGATCAAGCCCGATCGCGTGACCGGGTCGATCCGCTCGATCGACTTGAACAATTCTTACAACATCAAGGCTACTTTGACGAAACCTGGATGCAACAGCTACAGGAACGGCACCAGGCAGAAGTCGAAGCGGCAGTAACTGCGATGGAGCAATTCAAGGCACCAGACGTCAATGATCTGTTCGACCATACGTACGCGACCTCACCGGTTGATGTCCAGCAACAAAAAGAAGCGTATCTGCTAGCAAGGGGGAAATGAGATGGCAACACCAATCAATCGTCAAACAGAGATGACACTCGTTCAAGCTGTCACGGATGCCCTGCGGACAAAATTGTCGGAGGATGAGACAACCCTCGTCCTTGGAGAAGACGTCGGAAAAAACGGTGGTGTCTTCCGAGCGACGGACGGCTTACAGGAAGAATTCGGGGAAGACCGAATCGTCGATACACCGCTCAGTGAAGCCGGCATCGTCGGTACGTCGATCGGTCTTGCCATCAATGGCTTTAAACCGATCGTCGAGATTCAATTTCTCGGCTTCATCTACCCTGCCTATGAACAAATCATGACGCACGTCTCCCGGATCCGGATGCGAACGATGGGACGGTACAGTGTGCCGATGGTCATCCGTGCCCCTTATGGTGCCGGCATCCGGGCCCCGGAAATCCATTCCGACAGCACAGAAGCGCTCTTTACATCGATGCCTGGTCTCAAGGTCGTCTGCCCGGCAACGCCATACGATGCAAAAGGGTTATTGATTGCTGCGATTGAAGATCCAGATCCCGTGTTGTTCCTTGAGTCGATGCGCAGTTATCGCTCATTCAAAGAAGTCGTACCGAGCGAATCGTATACCGTTGAGATTGGAAAAGCACGCTGCGTCAGCGAAGGAACAGACGTGACGTTAATTGCCTGGGGGGCAATGGTTCAAGTAGCTCAAAAGGCAGCAACGGCTGCACAGGAACGCGGCATCTCTTGCGAAGTACTCGACTTACGGACGCTCTATCCGCTCGACCGGGAAACGATCGCTGCTTCCGTTCAAAAGACAGGTCGTGCCGTCATCGTGCATGAAGCCGCAGCAATGGGTGGTCTCGGTAATGATCTCGTGACTTTGATTAATGATACGGCGTTTCTTTATTTACGGGCACCGATTGCCCGCGTGACCGGTTTTGATGTTCCCGTTCCGCTGTTCGCCCTCGAAGACCATTACATTCCGACGCCAGAACGTGTCCTTGCGACGATTCAGCGTACGGTCGAGTTTTAAGGAGCTGAATGCCATGATCGAAGTTAAATTACACGATGTTGGTGAAGGAATGACAGAAGGTGAAATCGCCCATTACCTCGTTCAAGTCGGAGACCATGTCACGACGGATCAACCAGTCGTCGAGGTTGCGACTGATAAGATGGTCGCTGAACTACCGGCTCCCGTTTCCGGGATCGTCAAGGAAATCATCATTCCGGTCGGTCAGACGGTGCAAGTCGGTACGACGTTATTGCACATCGAAGCAAGTAACGTTTCCGACATGCCGGTCGCGGTAACACCTAAAGCGTCGTCCGCTCCTGAACCAGCATCGGTTGCTGTCACCGCCCCACCTGTTCAAGTTTCTCCAGCAAAACGTGTCCTTGCGACACCGTATACGCGAAAAATCGCCCGTGATCACGGGATTGATATCGAAGCTGTCACGGCTTCCGATCCATCGGGTCGTGTCTCCGAGGACGATGTGCTCCGCTTCGTCCAGGCTGCTACTTCTCCGCAAGAGACAGCTGTACCAATCATTGAAGAGGTCACGTACCAAGAGACATCTCCGGAAACGATTTCGTTTTGCGGCATTCGCAAGCAAATCGCGAAAAAGATGACCCAATCACTTTACACGATTCCCCATGTCACTCACTTCGAGGAAGTCGACATGACGCGTTTACTCGCACTACGTGCCGAATGGAAAGCAGCTGGACGAAACATCAACGTCAACGCCTTCTTCATTAAAGCCTTGATTGTTGCCTTAAAAGAGTATCCTGTCTTTCATGCCAAACTCGATGAAGCAAATGCATGTATTCGATTAGAGCAGGATTTCCACTTTGGCATGGCAACCGAAACACCGGACGGGTTGATGGTTCCGGTCATCCGTCATGCCGATCAGCTCTCACTGACGGAACTGCATGAACAATTGGTCGCGTTGCAACAACGTGCTCAAAACGGTGCCTTGCGCGCAGCGGACTTAAAACCAAGCACTTTTACGATGAGTAATGTCGGTCCGCTCGGCAGTACGGGAGCAACACCAATCATCAACTATCCGGAGACAGCACTGATTGCCTTCCATAAGACGAAAAAACGAGCCTGTGTCGATGAGAATGATCAAATCGTCGTTCGCTCGATGATGAATTTGTCGATGTCGTTCGATCATCGTGTCGCAGACGGGGCAACGGCTGTTGCCTTTACGAACCGATTCGTGTCACTGATTGAACATCCGACTACCCTACTTCTGGAGTTGATCTAACATGGTTGTTGGCGAACTTACACAAGAACGGGATCTTCTGATCATCGGTGGAGGTCCCGCAGGTTATACGGCAGCGATCCGTGCTGCACAAGGCGGTCGAAACGTTACATTGATTGAACAAGCTGAACTCGGTGGACTTTGTCTGAACCGAGGCTGTATCCCGTCCAAGGTCTATGCGCATGCGGCAGAAGAGATGTTACGCTTGCCGCATCTTGAAGACCTTGGATTCACCGCCCCTGCTGTCCATGATTTCAGTAAACTGAGTGCTTACGGGAATCGTGTCGTGCAACAATTACGTCAAGGAGTGGTCGCCCTCTGTCAGGCGAACCAGATTGAGCATATCACTGGTGCAGCCTCCTTCCTGTCAGAGGACCGGATCGGCGTCGAGTCGGGCCATCAGTTCGATACGTACCGGTTCCAGGACGTCATCATTGCGACCGGCAGTCACAGCATCCAGCACGAGGAATCGTGCCGCTTGAATGCCGAACAGCTTTATCAACTCGAGCAACTACCAGAGAGCTTATTGATCATTGGATCTGACACGCTAGCACTCGAAGCGGCCGCCTGTTTCCATGCACTTGGGACAGAGGTGACGTTGTTCGCGGATCAATTGCCACTCGAACCAAGCCTTGAAAAGGAACTGAAGCGGACATTCAAAAAACAAAAAATCCGTCTCGTGTCGGATGTCGTGACACGTATCGAGGCTTCATCGGACGCGACCGTCACCGTCATGAAAAACGGAGAAGAAGTCGCCTATCAGGGTGCCTATCTGTTCCAGTCCCTTTCCCGGATCCCGAACAGTTTGACACTCGGTCTCGAACGGATTGGTGTGACGCTTGCAGAAGACGGGACGATTCCAGTTGACGCAACTGGACGAACGAATCAACCCCACATTTACGCAATCGGTGATGTCACACAGGGTCCACAGCTCGCCATCCGTGCGATTCATGAAGCGAAGCGAACGGCAGCCCACTTGTCTGGTCAAGACGTCGATCCGACGACACCGTATTATCCGACGGTTCTACGAACCTTCCCACCGATTGCTTCGATCGGGATGACGGAACAAGAAGCGGTCGAAGCCGGACATGCTGTTCAGAGCGGACAGTTCCCGCTGAATGCAAACGGAGCGACGACGATCGAAGGTGGTAGTGGATTCGTCAAGGTCATCGCTGACGAGCAAACATCACTGATCCTTGGTATTCACATGATTGGGGACGATGCCCATCGTCTCGTCGGACAATTCACCCAAGCACTGGAACTGACAGCAAAACGGGAAGATCTCCTCTTCCCTGTCATGGCACATCCGAGTCGAAGCGAAGCCTTGACGGAATCGATGGAAGCCTTATTTGGTCAATCGATCCATCTTCCACCACGTCAACAGGTCGGATCGCGCGCGTAATCCAAAAGAGGTGCCTCTGCGTCAGAAGCACCTCTTTTGGATTCATCACTTCATTTCGCGTAGAAAGGAAAACATGTCATGGAACTGTACTTCACTCGTTTGCACTGGAATACGCATACGTTTCCGGTCGCTGCTACAGCAGATGGTCTCTGTTATGTTGGCGCTTGGGATGAACCGGAGGATTTATTCGACGACTGGTCGCGGAAACACTTCCCCCGAGCCGATTGGATTGCTTCTGATACCGCGCTTGCCCCGTATACGGAACAGCTACTGGCTTATCTGAATCAACAGTCGACGACACTGTCCTTTCCAATCGCACCAGTCGGTACCCCGTTCCAACTTGAAGTCTGGCATGCTCTACGCGCGGTACCGTACGGTCAAACCGCCACCTACTCCGATATCGCGGAACGTCTCTTTCGACCGAACGCGACTCGCGCGATTGGCACGGCAATCGGGAAAAATCGATTACTGCTCGCGATTCCGTGTCACCGGATCATTGGCAAAAAAGGCGATCTGCTCGGCTATCATGGCGGTCTGAATATGAAGCGGACACTACTCGCGCTCGAGCAACGTCTCTGATTCTCGTCCCTCTTCGCTGAACGATAGAGCGAACAGAATCCCGAACGGATCGCGGACTTGCGCATACCAGCCTCCAAAGTCTGCTACCGCAAGGGGGGTGACGATTTGACCGTCTGTCGTTAATCGCAGATACACTTGTTCAAGCTCCTCAAGCGACGTAAAAGTTCAACAACAGATGGAGCGAAGAAGAGGTATTCGGTGCGTCACCCTCGTCCCAGAGCATCAATTCAAACGCCCCATTGGATAAATGTGCGTGATAGACGGTATCTTCTGCTTCATCAAGTAAGAGACGACGACGTGTCATCGTAAATACGTTTTCGTAGTACACGATCGCCTGCTTGGCTTGTCCCGAAAAAACGAGACAAGGAGTAGCGGCATACTGCATGAAAAGTCCTCCTTTCATTATGCTTTAGTATTACCTTTCGCACTTTTCTTCCGATTTCCTTCTATACACAAAAAGCCCCACTTTCCTGTCTAACCGGACACGGAAAGTGGGGCTTCTTCTTCAAATCCATTAAGACACTACACCAAAGCGATAAGCTGTTTTCCAGTGATAGGTCTCACCGGGTGACAACAAGATTGATGGAAAATCAGATTCATGGACTGCATTCGGATGCACTTGTGCTTCAAGGCATAAACCAAGTGATGGTCGAGCCGGAACACCGTGAACCGTATAATCGGTCAGTAGTTGCGTTCCCGTATAGAGCACGACCGCCGGCTGATTCGTTGTCACGTCGACGAAACGACCGGACACCGGATCTTCAAGTCGAAGTGTGTCATCCCGCAATACAAAGGGATGATCATAGCCGTTTCCAACAGCAATCGTCTCGGGATGCTCAAGCGTAATCCCGTCACGAATCGACTGACCGTTCCGGAAATCGAACGGGGTTCCGGAGACGTCCCGTTGTTCCCCTGTCGGTAAGCCGTCTGGCTGGACCGGTAAGTAGCAGTCGCTTGGTAACGTCAAGACATGATCTAACACATCCCGCTTCGCATTTCCCGATAAGTTGAAGTACGTATGATTCGTCAGATTGAGTGGTGTCGTCTGATCCGTCACGGCCGTCATCTCAAGCGTCAGTGTTGTTCCCTCTAATCGATAATGCACGTCGAGTGTGACCGTTCCCGGATAACCTTCTTCTCCATCCGGACTGTTCAAGCGCAAATGGAACAACGTATCCGTCGCTTCAATGACATCGAACCATGCTTGATCGAATCCGTGAATCCCCCCATGCAAATGATTCGCGCCGTCGTTTGCGACGAGCGGATAGACCTGTCCCGCTACTTCGAAGCGCGCCTGTCCGATTCGACCAGCGACGCGTCCGACGATTGCCCCGAAGTAAGGCGAGTGCTGTTGATAATCTTTCACTGTCTCGAGACCGAGGACGACACTTTCCAAATGACCATCCCGATCGGTCGTCCGGATATCTTGGATGATGCCGCCGTAGTTCCAGAGTGTCACTTCGATGCCTTCCTGGCGTAACGTATGTCGGATCAACTCTTTCTCAAGTAGTTGCGTCATCGTTGTTCCTCCACCGGTTGGCGCGTCACGAGTTGAACGAATCGCCCGAACGCCGCCTGACCTTCTTCCGTCTGTTTAAAGACGCCACAGTCCTCGAGACCACGTACGAATTTCGCAGCGACCGCTTGCTCGACGTATATCGTGACATCTTGTCCGACGTACGCTTGTTTTAGTTCCTGCGCCCAGTCAGCATGCGCGACAGCCACTTCGTCGACTTCACCTGTGATGAACTGTTCGACCTGTTGCAACTCTTGGAGCAGGCGTGCCGGTAAGACCGCTAGTCCCATCACTTCGATCAAACCGATATTTTCCCGCTTGATGTGGTGAATATCGGCATGCGTATGGAAAATACCGTCCGGATGTTCTGCTGACGTCCGGTTGTTCCGTAAGACGAGATCGAGCTCGAATTGTCCATCACGTTGACGGGCGATCGGCGTCACCGTATTGTGTCGCGTCTCACCGGTATGTGAACGGATCTCTTGGCTCTCATCCGTATACGTCAACCACGTCTCATAGACGGTCGTCGCAGCATCGAGTAGTGCCGACGCATCCTCACTCTTCAGACGCAACACACTCAGTGGCCAGTGTAAGGTTTCGCCAGTGACTGTCGGCTGATCCGGGAACGTAAAGGATGTTAAAGCGTTTGCCCGGTCCATCGCAAACGTATAGCGACCGCCCTGATAATGATCATGCGTCAGAATCGATCCGCCGACGATCGGCAGGTCCGCATTCGAACCAGCAAAGTAATGCGGGAACTGCTCGACGAAGGCGAGCAGACGTGCAAACGCATCCCGATTGATGACCATGTCACGATGTTCCTGTGACAGAATGATGCTATGTTCGTTGTAATAGACGTACGGTGAGTATTGTAATGCCCACGGTTCTTCCAGCAGTGTCAGTGGAACGATTCGGTGATTTGCTCGGGCTGGATGATTCGCACGGCCCGCGTAACCGACGTTTTCGACGCACAACAGACAGGTCGGATAGTTCGACGTCGTCGGTACCTCCGTCCGAGCTGCTGCGATTTCACGTGGATCTTTTTCCGGCTTCGATAGGTTGATCGTGACATCGATCGTCCCATAAGCCGTATCCGCTTGATAACGTTTATTCTTAGCAATCCGTTTCGTTTGAATATAGTTACTTGCTTGACTGAGCTGATAAAAATAATCCGTCGCCGCTATCGGTGATTCAGCGTACAGACGACGGAATGCCGCTGTCACGTCAGACGGACGAGCGACGAAGATATCCATCACATCTGCTGCGAACTGCTCTTTGTCTTCAAGACGCGCCGGCAACTGCCCACTTACGATCAACACTTCAATCATGTCATCCAAGATATCGGGAATCGGGCGAGATGGTACGTCTGCCTGTTCTTCAAAATCAACTTGACCGACCCGCGCTAGAATCCGGTTCCGAGCGTAGATCGCATCTTCCGGTTCAATCAAGCGTTCCTGGATTGCTTGCGCTACTAACTGTTGGATGAGTTCATTCATCGCCGTCACTCTCCTCATTCTATCTCTCTTTAACGAACGCTCGTCCGGTACCCTTCTGGATGATGTGCATGCCAGTTCCAAGCATCACGGATGATCGTTTCGATGTCGGTGCGTTGTGGTGTCCAGCCGAGAACTTCTTTTGCTTTGGCGGATCCGGCGATCAAGATACTCGGATCCCCTGCACGACGTTCAATGATGCGTTCCGGAATCGGATGTCCTGTCACGCGACGGGCTGCTTCGATGATTTCTCGCACGGAAAACCCTTGGCTTGAACCGAGGTTAAAGACTGCGCTGTCGTTGCCGTCCGCTAAATAATCGAGTGCGCGTACATGGGCATCGATCAAGTCTTCAACATGGATGTAATCGCGAATGCACGTGCCATCCGGCGTTGGATAATCATCGCCATAGATCGAAATTTCTGCCCGTTGTCGGTTGGCGACTTCAAGGACGAGCGGAATCAAATGTGTTTCTGGTGTATGATCTTCTCCGATTTCACCTGTTACCCGTGCACCGGCGACATTGAAGTAGCGTAACGCGACGTAACGTAAGCCATACGCTTGTTCAGACCATCGCATCATCTTCTCCATCATCAACTTCGTCTCGCCATATGCATTCGTCGGACGCGTTTCCGCTGTCTCGAGAATCGGCATCTGTTCCTGTTCACCGTATGTCGCTGCCGTCGAAGAGAACACGATCTGTTTGATGCCGTGCGCGATCATCGCTTCGAGCAACACTTGTGTCCCGTAAACGTTGTTATCAAAGTAGCGTAATGGTTCCGTCATCGACTCGCCGACGAGTGAAAAAGCAGCGAATTGAACGACTTGTTCAATCGTCTCTTCCGTAAAGACGCGATCGAGAAAAGCACGATCGCGAATATCTCCTTCATATAAATGTGCTTGCGGATGAACCGCTTCACGGTGACCGGACTGCAGATGGTCGATGACGACGACATCCTTTCCGGCATCAATCAATTGATAGACGGCATGGGAGCCGATATAACCAGCTCCACCTACGACTAACGTTGCCATTTAGATGACCTCCCGTTCGATTTCACGTGCTCCGTCACCGACCGTCGCCGTATAGAACGTCGCCGGGTATCCGATCCGTGCTTCATAATGTTCGCCGACAGCTTGTTTGAAGGCGTCGACTGCTTCGTCTTCAACGATCGCAATCGCACAGCCACCAAAACCAGCACCTGTCATCCGTGCGCCGAGCACGCCCGGTTGTTCCCAAGCCGCTTCGACGAGTGTATCGAGTTCAATCCCTGTCACTTCATAATCTTCCCGTAACGAGACGTGTGACGCGTTCATCAACTGACCGAACGTCGTCAGTTCTCCCGCTTCAAGTGCTGCTAGTGCCTGAAGCGTTCGTTCATTCTCTGAAATCGCATGGCGTGCGCGACGCATCAAACGTTCGTCTTCCCATGCGACTTTTGCAAATTCTGAAGTCGTCCATTGTCCGAGTGCTTCCCGTGGCGTGAATTGATTGAGATAAGCGAGTGCTGCCTCACATTCCGCCCGGCGTTCATTGTATTTCGAATCCGCCAGTTCACGGCGTTTGTTCGTATTCATGATGATGATCGTATACCCCGTCAAATCGAGTGGGGCATACGTATAATCGAGCGTCTCACAATCGAGCAACAATCCCGCTCCCGCTTTTCCCATGCCGATCGCAAACTGATCCATAATACCACTGTTGACGCCAATATAACGGTTTTCGACTTGTTGACCGAACCGGACGAGATCAAGACGTGGAATCTCTAATCCGTATAATCGGTCGAGCAAGACACCGATGACGAGTTCAAGCGAAGCCGATGATGAAAGACCAGCTCCATTCGGGATGTCACCTTGAATCAGGATGTCACATCCTGAGTCGATTCGATACCCTGCTTCCTGTAAGACTGTAATCATACCCTTCGCATAGTTCGCCCAACCGTGCTTCGCATCATACGCAAGTTCGTCGAGCGCGACTTCGATGATGCCGTCTTGCTCAAAATTCAGTGAGTAAAAGCGGAAACGTTGATCGTCTCGTTTTCGTGCGATCGCATGCGTGCCGAACGTCAACGCACATGGAAAGACGTGACCGCCATTGTAATCCGTATGTTCGCCGATTAAGTTGATCCGTCCTGGTGCAAAGAAGCGATGCGTCGACGGTGAGCCAAACCGCTGTTCAAATTGTTCTTCTAACGTCTGGTCTGTCATACGATCGTCTCCTTTGATTCGAGTAGTGAGAGCGCACGGTGGACTGGCTGAATCCGCAAGCAGCGGGCTTCATAGTCCGTCGTGTAAGAGAATGTTAAGCCTTGTTGCATCAAATAAGCGCCGCTTAACGTCCGGTCCTCGACTTGATAACGCATTGCTGGGTCGAGTCCTTTTAGCTTGAAGTGATACTGATGTGTTCCGTATTGTCGAAGTGGTGCGATCGCAAGTAGGACCGTTTCTTCTTCTGATGTATACTGCATGACGCTTGGCGTCTGTTGTGTAAAAGCAGATAAGCGATACTGGATACCGCGTTGAATCGTCGGACGAATCGCTTGATATGTCTCGATCCAACCTTTTGCTTCCGCAAGTTCATCCGTTGACCATTCGCTCAAGTTACCACCAATGCCGAGTGTGCCTTGCATCGAGGAGACGAAGCGTGTTGCAAGCGGTACGTTGCGTCCATTTAACCAGTTCGGTCCGTCCGTCACCCAGCAACTCATCATCTTCGCATTGTAGGCATACGAGAAGTCATGCTGAATTTGTAAGCGATCGAGTGGATCGGTGTTATCACTCGTCCAGACTTGTTCTGTCCGTGAGAGGATTCCAAGGTCGATCCGTCCGCCACCACCGGCACAGGCTTCGAAGTCGACCGTCGGATGCAAGCGACGTAATTCGTCAAAGATCCGGTACAATGCATCGACGTGACGTTTCCATAGTTCTTGCTGTCGATCCGTCTGGTCTTTTGGAACGCCTGGTTCCGAGAAGGCACGGTTCATATCCCATTTGATGTAGTCGATCGCATGACGCGTCAGCAAATCATCCATCATCTCGAGAATGAATTGCTCGACTTCTGGTAATCCAAGGTTTAAGACGTATTGATTCCGAGATGTCGTCCGGACTGCATCGCGCGCATGGTAAATCCAGTCTGGATGCGATCGGTATAGATCAGAATCCGGATTGACCATCTCCGGTTCGACCCAAAGACCGAATTGTAACCCTTGTTGTTTCACATACGAGATCAAAGGCTCTAGACCGTTCGGAAATTTTTCCCGATTAACGTGCCAGTCCCCGAGTCCCGCTTGATCGGAATGGCGTTCACCGAACCAACCGTCATCGACGACGAACAGCTCACAACCGATTCCTGCTGCCAGATCAACGAGTTCACGTTGACCAGATTCCGTCACATCGAAATACGTCGCTTCCCATGAGTTATAGAGAACTGGACGCTCCGTCGCACGCGGCATGATGACGTCACGCTGGAACGCATGCGCATGGGCGCTCATTTCCGCGAAACCGTCCGCATAGCCGATGTAGAACGTTGGTGTCATCAACTGTTGTTGATGTGATAGTTTCCAACTGAAGTCAAACGGATTCATGCCACCTGATAGTTGGACAAAACCGAACGCATCTTGTTCGACGTGAATCGCCCAGTTGCCGGAATAAGCAAAATGTCCGTAGACGATTTCACCGCTGTCTTCTGTCGCATCCTGCTCGAGTGCGAACCAGGGATTCGCTTGGTGACTCGTCACCCCACGCCGACTTTCAATCGTCTGGCGCCCTGGTGTCACCGGTGTGATCTGTTTCTTGAACTCACCTGTCCACATCCCAGCGAAGTGATGCAGTTTTAAATGCGGTTGATGCCAGCGGCCCATCGCGAAGGACTGGGCTGCTGTCAAACGAACAGGTAATCGGCCTGTGTTTTCGACGACGATCGAACGACCGATGATGTCGTAATCGGCGAACACTTCGTACTGAACTCCGACTCGCATCTCCTGCAAGGGATCAAACAGCCAGAGCGTCAATTTCGTTTCTGTCTGCTCGGAGCGTTCAAACTGGAACTGGTGAATCCGTTGCCCGTCCTCTCGTTCCGACTTCAAAGTCGGTTCCGTGTACAACATCTCACCGAATGGTACGAAATCGTACGTCGCGACGCCGTCTGGCGATTCAAACGAACTGTGCGCGACGACCGGACTCGGTAACGCTTCATAATCATCCCGGTATGGTAACTTGGCACCGAAATAGGTGTGAATCAGCTTACCGTTCACACCGATCGTGACGACGTGAGCGACCCGTTTCCCTTCGATGACGAAACGACGTCCTGCTACTTCAAAGATTGCCATGGTTCTCTTCCTCCTTACGTCGTCAGAATCAGTGTCTCAAGTGGTGCGAGCTGGACCGTTCCACGATATGTCTCATCTTTTGTCAATGCTTTGTATGTGCCGTCTAACATAACGTCCCGCGTTTCTTTCGTGTCATGGTTCATCAAGAAAAGAAAATCGCGTGTTTCGCCGTAACGACGCACGATTTCGACTTGATCCGGCGCCTCGATCATCTCGATGCCGGCCTCAGTGAACGCTTGACGGTAAATCGTATCAATCATCGCGTCATCAATCGATGAGCCGATGTAGGTAATCATTCCTTTATAGGCATTGCGCGTCACAGCCGCTACACCCTCGTAGAACGTATCTTTATAAACAGCAAGCGTCTCTGCTGTCGTAGGTGTGATGAGATCACACCAGAGGCGGGCTGTTGAAGATTGTCCTGCCATCTCGCCGATGCCTGCCACCTGATGTTGCTGAACGGATTGGAGTGACTCGTATTCGTCGATCTCGATGCCCGCATACGGTGCGAACTTACCTGGTAACGTCGTCGGTACGACATGATTCCGTGCATCCTTCACGCCTGTCCGGTACGTGAAGATGACGTGACCGCCTTGTTCCATGTACGCAATCAAGGCGTCATCGAACGTTGGATTCGTCAAGAAATAGAGCGGAACGATGATCAGTTTATAACGAGATAGATCATCACCTGGGAAGACGATGTCGGTTGCGACTTGTTGACGAACCGCTCCACCATAGAAGCGGACGAACTCCGTCCGGAAATCAAACGCATCACTGTGTGGCTGGTGTGTCCACGCCCAGACGTTTTCTTGATCGAAATAGACACCGACTTTCGCGTCGTAACGGCTAGCGTTGATCTCATCGCCATACGTATTCAGTTCCGTCATGATCTGCTTGACTTCTTCGAATTTCCGTTTCGGTTTGCCATCATGATCGATGATGCCGTGACAGAACTCCTCTGTTCCGAAATGAGCAGCCCGGAAGCGGAAGTAGACGATCGCTTCTGCTCCCCGCGCGACCGCTTGGTACGTCCAGAGGCGAATGTGTCCTGGTCGTGGCAAGTAACCGATTTTGCTCCAGCCCTGTGCGCCACTCAATTGCTCCATGACCCAGAACCCTTTTCCTTGCTTCGAAGAGCGGCAAAGATCGTGATCACTCGCCATCTTCTCGAACCGGTTCGGCTCAGGTAGTCCACCCCAGACTGGGTAGTTATCGAACGCCACGTAATCAAGGTCTTGCGCCATTTGTTGCTGATTGACCGCCATGTCACTGTAGACCAGGTTGTGCGTGATGAAGACGTCTTCGGGAATGTAGCGACGTAAGACATCAACTTGTAATTTGTTGTAGTACGTATAGCCGTCGGCACAGAAGCGATCGAAGTCGACGAGCAGTGATGGGTTGTGTTCCTGATAGACTTTACGCGGTACCGGGATTTGCTCCCACGCCGTGTACGTCTGACTCCAGAAGACGGTTCCCCACGCTTCGTTCAAGGCATCGAGCGTTCCGTAACGGTTTTCTAACCAACGCTGAAAAGCAGCGCGGTCGACATCGCCGTAAGAACGATCCGATTTCTCATGCCCGTATTCATTATCCGTTTGCCACCCGATGACACGAGGATGTTGACCGTATCGTTTCGCCATCTCTTCCGTGATCTTGACGGATAGACGCTGGTACGTTTCGCTGTGGACCGTATAATGGCGACGAGCACCAAAGCTGATCGTCACACCGTTCTCATCGATCGGTAAGATTTCTGGATACTTCGTACATAACCAAGCCGGTGGTGTCGCAGTTGGTGTTCCGAGTACGATATCGAATCCTTCCGCACTCAAGCGTTCGATGACGTCATCCCAAAAGCTGAAGTCATAGACGCCTTCTTCCGGCTCCATCATCGACCAAGCGAATTCCGCGAGACGAACGACGTTGACGCCAAGTTCCTTCATCAGTCGGAAGTCTTCCTCCCATAGTGCTCGTGGTGTTTGTTCTGGATAATAATCGACTCCTAAATACATTGTGCTCCCCCTTACGCAAAAACAATTATTTTACTGCACCCGCCGTCATTCCTTTTTGGAAGAAACGTTGGAAGAAGATATAGAAGATCATCGTCGGTAAACTGATCAAAACAAGTGATGCGTAGATTTTTCCTGGATCCCCACCGAGCGCATCCTTGAAGAAACTTGGTGCCATCGTCACTGTCTGATAGGCAGGATCCGTCATGAACGTAAGAACCATCAAGTATTCGTTCCATGAGTTAAGGAACGCATAGATTAAAGCTGTTGCGAGCGCTGGTTTTGCGAGTGGTAGCATGACTTTGAAGAACACTTCAAGAATCGTCGCCCCATCGATATACGCCGCTTCCATCAGTTCGTTTGGTAGTTCATCAAAGTATCCTTTGATGAGCATCAGACCGAATGGTAAGAAGAACGCAACTTCCGCTCCGATCAGTCCCCAGTGGTTGTTCAGTCCGTCAAACGAACGGAGCGTGAAGAACAATGGAACGATCATCGAAGCGACGGGTAACATCAGACCCGCTAAGACCATGTTGAACAACAGGCGTTTTCCAGCAAACTCAAGTTTCGAGAAGGCAAACGCCGCGAATGCCAGAATCGTGATCGAGATGATGATCATGAAGAAGGCAACGAAGAAACTGTTGAAGACGAACGTTGGGAAGTTCGGGTTTTGTAGTGTCGCGATATAGTTGTCGAATCCATTGATTCGGAGACTCTCTTTGAACATGACGAAAATCGGGAATAACCAGACGATTGATGCCAGCACCAATACAAGGTTGATCATCCAGCGGCTTTTTTTAGATTCTACATCCATGGGTCGTTCCTCCTTAGTTATCCATTTTCTTTTGTACGCGCAATTGGAAGTACGTGATGAGCAGGGCAATCGTCAATAGGATGATGGCAACAGCACTCGAGTAACCGACTTCCTGTTGCAACATCGATTTCCGGAATAGATAAGTCGAAATGAACTCCGTCGACGATCCCGGTCCGCCGGCTGTCGTGATCCAGACTAAGTCAAACGTCTTCAGACCACCGATGACACCGAGGATCGAAAGTGTGAACGTCGTTCCTTTCAAGTTCGGGAAGACGATGCTCCACAGTGTCCGGAAGAATCCAGCTCCATCGATTTTTGCTGCTTCGAAGATTTCCTTCTCAATCGTCAACATCGCCATGTAGTACATGACCATTGAAGAACCCGTCCACTGGAAGATGTTGATTGCAATGACGGAATAAAGCGCGATGTCCGGATCACCGAGCCAGTTCTGTTCGAAGCTACCGAGACCAATCGCACGGAGGAACTCATTGATGTAACCAAACTGGAAATCATAGATTTGTGAGAATGCCGCACCGAGTACGACAGGGCTCAAGACGACCGGGAAGAAGAAGACCGACTTCATCGCCGTCCGCAATGGTCCCGGTGTATGCAGGAAGTACGCCAAGACAAGACCGATACCGGCTTGGATCGTGACTGTTAAAATCGTGAAGATGAACGTATTCTTCAGCGAGAGATAGAAGTCTGGATCTTGGAACATCTCAGCATAGTTGTCGAGTCCGACGAACGCTTTGTCAAACGAGATTCCGTCCCACGAGAAGAACGAGTTATAGGCGTTATAGAAGATCCCATAATAGATGAAGCTGACAACGAACAAGACGATCGGGGCAACGAAAGCCCATCCGACCATGTTCCGCTTCATGTTCTTTTTCTTCTTTGGCGCAGGCGTACGTGTCGCTACCGGCTGGAGCGGTTCTGCTTTTGGTTTAATCGGCAATTCCTGTCGCTCTGTCTGCATATGGATTCCCCACTTTCCTCAAGTCCAAAAATCAGGAAGTGGCACGCAGGCGTACCACTTCACTGTCGAGTCTTATTTCGCTGATTGATCCGCTGCGTCTTGAACGCGTTGTAATGCTTCTTTCGGATCTTGTCCTGTCGCGATGTTTTGAAGTTCCTTACCGAGGATATCGTTTAATTTCGTATCCCGGATACCACGGCTAGCAACCGCTTTTGCTAATGTGTCGTTCAACATCTTGTACGACTCTTTTTCACCTTCCGTTGTGAAGGCAGCATCCGAATCGACTTTGACGTCCTTGATGCCAGGTGCCATCTCGAACTCACCCATGTAGACTTCTTGTCCTTTCCCTTGGCTCATGAAAGCGATGAACTCCGCTGCACCCTCTTGTTGTTTTGACTCTTTGTTGACACCAAGTGCCATATCGATCGATGCGATGACAGGTTGCTCTGTTCCGCCTGCTAAGTTCGGGAGTGGAACGAATCCGAGCTCATCATCGATTTTCCATTTTTCTTTTTTCTCTTTCGTCGTCATCGAGTGTGCTTCCCATGAACCGATGACCCACATCGCTGCTTTTTTATCGAAGAACTGGTTCATCCCGTCATTGTATGTCGCTAGACCAAGTGCACCTTCTTGGAAGACTTTATCCTTGAAGAGGTCTTGCCAGATTTGTGCTGTTTTGACCATCTCGTCGTCTGTCCACTTCGCTTCACCCGAAAGAACTTTTTGGATGTAACCTGGCGCCACTTGGTGACTGAGGACGTTGTAGACGTCGATATCGATCCACGCATCTTTTGCTCCGAGCATGAGTGGGATGACTTTATCACCTGAGTCTTTGATCTTCTTGACTGCGCTGACTGTTTCTTTGTAGTTCTTCGGTGGTGTCACGCCGTATTTGTCGAGCATCGTCTTGTTGTACATCAAGTACGCTTGACCTGTGAACCCGATTGGGACCGCGTATTGTTTACCGTCGAGTGTCGTCTGTTCGATTCCAAGCTCGACGAACTTATCTTTCCAGCCTTTGCCGGCTGCTTTATCCATGTACGAATCAACCGGTACGACACGATCCTTGTACTGTTGGATCATCGGTTCTTTTAGACCGATGATGTCTGGACCCTTACCTGACAACATCGCGACTTGTAATTGTTTTTCATAGTCTTCACTGTAGCGTTTGAATTGAACGACGTATTTATCTTGCGATTCGTTGAACGCATCAACAACTGCTTTCCCCGCTTCAGGTTGTGGCGCCCAGCCCCACCATGTGACGATCGTCTTACCGTCTTTCGTTTTCGTTTGTTGCTCGTCTTCGCCACCACAAGCAGCAAGGAATGCGGATAATGTCAGGACAGATGCTGCAGCAACGAGTTTCGTTTTTTTGAATTTCATGTAAGAGCTCCCCTTTTATGTGTAAGTAGTCAAGCGTATCGTCTAGCGTGTTCCCCTTCGATTAGTGCTTGTCGGCACCATTCTTCGATCACCTTCGTCTGAATCGGCATTCCCTGGAGCTGAATCAATACACGGGCGATCAATCGAAGACGGTATGCCAGCGTATCGACGTCCGGTCGGACGAAGAGATATAACTCTCCACCCAGCGTCAGACAACCGGCAGAGCGCATGTGTTGCATGAGTGCGCGTAATTCAATGTATCCGCTCTCATTTTTTCGAATGTGTAGCTCGGATGAACGGATCGTCAGGACCCCTTGTACCGATGACATCCGGAATTGAAACACACCGTCACGTCGTGGTCGGACGAGCACGATATCCTGCTCGTCTGTCGGGACATCGCCTGGACCCTGTTCTGTCATCTGTTGCGTCGACCGATGAAAATAAAAACCGCGGATTGCTCCGTAACGCCCGAAAGCTTCACGGTACGAAACCCATGGATCGTGTGGTTCCATTGCGCGATGCCTCCCTTTCCTGCTTCAGCTTGATTAGCCCCTGCTAACCTGCATCCACCTCCACTTAGTTGACCATGAACTTAGTAAATTAAATTTATTATCTAACTTTACATCGACTATAGCACATCACTTTTTCATTTGTAAACGGTTTCATCGAAATATTTTTGAATAACAAAACCGATTCCATCTCCTGCTGGTTCGCAAGACATGGAATCGGCTCATTAAATCGTTTGAAATAAACTGTTTGTCGCAAGGGCCGCAGCACTGAGCGCTCCCTGTTTTTCACCCCACGGGACCATCTTGACATCGGTTTCACGTGAAGCAGCGGTCAACGCCGTGTGCTCGACCCGTTCCTTGATTTGATCAACGATCGTAGGTGCGAGCTCGAACATCGGTCCCCCAAGTAAGATCCGGCGTGGATTCAAAAGATGAATCGTATTCAAGACCCCGATTCCGATATATTCCCCCGCCCGTTCATACGCACGAACCGCCTGCTCGTCTCCCTCGTTCAATCGCTTGCGCAAATCAGCAAGCGTCGAGACTTGTGGATCAACGACAGCATAATCCCGTAACAATGCTTTTTCGCCTGCTAATGCTTCTAGGCATCCTCTGTTCCCACACGAACAAATCGGTCCATCGAGATCAAGACGCATATGTCCGACCTCTCCCGTAATATGATGTTGTCCGTCGACAAGCTGTCCATCGAGCACATAAGCACCCCCGATGCCTTCCCCGGCATAGAGATAAAAGAATTGTTCGACCCCGACGCCTTCACCGAATAATAGCTCAAACGAAGCGAGTGCTCGAACATCGTTTTCGATGAAGACAGGATAGTCAAAGCGTGCTTCAAGTTGTACCTTCAACTCGACGTCATGCAGGTGGAAACGTGGAGCAAACAAGATGACACCTGTCTCCGGATTGACCATCCCGTGGACGGAGATCCCGATTCCGTGAATCGTTCCTCTTCCTTCTGTCTGTGCAATCAAGGTCTCGCATAAGCGACCGATGGCTTCAATCAATTCTTCATTCGTCTCAAAACGTCCCACGGCTTCGGACTCATGAATCGTATTACCACTTAAATCCGCAACGACACCGATGAATTGGTGACTTGTTGCATCGATGCCGATGACGTATTGCTCTGTTGCGACGAGTTCGAGCATGATTGGTTTTCGTCCCCCATTTGATACCCCAAGTTCTCGCTCCGTCACGAGTTGTTCTGCAATCAATTCACTGACGATGTTCGATACCGTCGGCTTCGTCAAGTTCGTCCGTTGTGCTAACTCGACCCGCGAAATCGGTTGATGCATCCGGATCAGCCGCAAGACGAGTGCTCGATTATAAGAACGCATCCATTTAGAATTACGCGGTGTTTCTTTCGCCATGTCCCCCTCAACCCCTTTGGTCTGTCTCTTTACTATCTTCGCATATTTTGTAAGGGATTTCACGGTCTCACACAAAAACCGTTCATCTGCTGAACGGTTTTTGTGCACTTTCATGCTTCGTCATATGGTTGTTCCAAGATCAAGACACGTGAACCGTCCGGATTCTCGGTCAGTTCGATTTCGACGATAGCTTGACCGACAAGCAAGACGATTGGTAGAGAAGGATCATTTTCACGGAAGAAACCGATTTTCCCGTGGTGTGCGTCCATATAGTCTGCATATAAAAATGTGCCGTTGACGTGTAACTCATCCTTCATGCGATTAAACGTCAGACGTGGCACACCGTACCAGGCTTCCCCATTCAAATAAAGCAATGGACGCTCGCCGACCGATTCATTCATCGCCCGTCGGACCTCGATTGCCCCCGTCGTATCGTAATACAATCGATCCTGACCACGTGTCGCGATGACGATCGGATGTTTTTGATACAAGACGACTTCTAAAATTTCATCCGCTTGTTCGACGAAATAACCAGTCTGATCCGACTGGGCAAAACTAATCGTATATAGCTGCATCCAGGAAACAATATCCGTCACTTGAACCGGTTTATGAAAAAGCGCAGAAACAAGCAGTGTTTCTTGCGGAGTCACAATCAGATTGACGGAGATATCCGCTAAGCGGATCGTCCGGATTTGTGTCGAAGGATACGTATGGTCATAACTCGGAACAAGCATCGCTTCATAGTGATCATCCTTTTCGACCAGTTCAATCGATGGCATGCGTCGATCAAAATCCGCAATTTGAATTCGTTTCATCCGACATCTCCTCTCACCTTCTCGAACAGCCTCACGCAAGTTATTACCCAATATCTGGTTTTCGTGCACTCCCCTGAATTCAAAAAACCGGAACGCATGCGTCCCGGTCATTGTAGGTACAAATCATATAGTAGATATAGAATGCCTCCGACGATGATTAAAAATGAGAAGATGCCCGTTTTCCCAAAAAAGACGCGATCGACGGTTTCATCTCGTTCGAATCTTTGCTTCGTCATGTAGTACCGCTCCCTTTAACAAGCTCGTAGTACTTCTCTTTTTCGACGTCTCGTATCCAATCCCTTGTTATGATCTGTCATTTCGTTCCATTTGCGAAATAAATCAATGTTTCGGTCTCATCTTCTGTCAACGGTCGTCCTGTCTCTTCTGCATATAAGGTCCGCATGTCCTTCAGTCGTCCTCGGGTCGCTTCTGTTACGCGAATGGCTCGATGCAACATGTTGATCTCTTCTTCAAATTCCGACTTCGGCATCGCTTCTCCATGCGACCAGATATAATAGTCGGCATCTAAACGATCGAGTGTCGTTAGTAAACGCGTCGTCCGTTCGACCGTATAATTCCACTTCGGTGAAAAGATATCGGCATACATCGCGTCGCCTAAGAACACGACGCGTTCTTCCGGAATGTAGACGAGTAGGCTGCCGGGAGAATGATCATTATCGACCTCGATCAGTTGGCAATGCACGCCGCCTAAATCAAGCTCCAATTGTCCTTCAAAGCTGATTGTCGGTAAAACGACTTCGATATCACGTGTCGCTCCGAACTCGAGCTTGATCGCGTCCGCACAAAACGGAATCTCGATGCCTTGATCCATTCGTTCTTGTAACGCTTCATCCGTCCAAGCGTAGGGTTGCATCTCCTCCATATGCGTGACCGTTTGCTTAGTCGCAATCGACGGCAGACCAAGATGTTTCATGCCAAAAATATGATCCCAGTGCCAGTGGGTCAATGCCAATAAGTCAGGTGATCCAAGATTGTGTGTCTTCATTTCTTCTAAGAATAGTGCTGCATGGGCTGACGAGTTTCCCGCATCGATCATCAATTGATGCTTTTCCCCACGCACGACGGCGAGAATCGGGCGGTCCGTCTCGCTGACCGGTGTCTGATACCAAATCCGTGAAGTCAGTTGTTTGAAGTGTTGCATGCTCTACCTCCTTATCATCTGCTCTTAGTATACGTCATGACAAAACCGGGTTCATCTAGAAGACGAACCCGGTCTGGTTAGTTCTTATTTTTTAGCGTTTGGTCGAAACGGCCACCAGACCCCTTTACCAAACGATACTGTGATCGCTGGAATCAAGAGCGGTAAGACGATCAATCCATATAAGAGTAGACCTGTGATGACGATCGTCGCGATTTGAACGAGACTCAAGACACCAGACGGCATCATCGCTCCGAACGTTCCTGCGAGGATGATCGCTGCCGTGATGATGACAGATCCCATCTTTTTCATCGACAGGAACATCGCTTCCTTCGTATCGAGTCCCTTGATCGTCTCTTCCCGGAAACGGTCGAGGAGGAAAATCGAGTAGTCGATACCAAGGGCAATCAACATAACGAATCCGAAGAACGGAACGGCCCAACTGATACCGTCATATCCAAGTCCATTGACGAAGATCAGCTCTGCGATCGACATCGACGTATAATACGTCAGCAATAACGAACCGATCATAAACAACGGCATGATCAACGAACGGAACATGATTGCTAGAATCACGAAGAGACTGATCAGCATGACCGTCACTGTTCGTTTGAAATCGGCTTTCGACGTATCATTTAAATCACTGTTGACGCTTGAGATACCACCGTATGCAACGGTGCTGTCTTCAAACGGTGTCCCTTTGATTGTCTTCGCTGTCGTCTCTTTGATGGCAGCGACGGTTTGAATCGCTTGCGGCGAATACGGATCATCTTCAAGAATGACTTCGAACTTCAATCCCGTCTGTTGATCGATGGCGTAACGATCAATCGCTGGTTTAAAGGCTTTATCAGACAGCGTATCTTTTGGAACGAACACACCTGTCCCCCGAATCGATGTCGCTTGTCCCATCTCGGTTAGAAGGTCGGAAATGTCTTCAAGACCACTTTCGATTTTCGTTAATCCTGCGTTTGCCTGACCGACTCCATCCGCGAGTTGCGTCAACCCACTTCCAAGTTGACCCGCTTGCGCACCTTGAGACGCGATACCACTTGCGGCTTGACTAATGCCGGCTTGAACTTGGCTCAATTGACCAGACAAAGCATTCAACGTTCCGACGGTTTGCGGGATGTTTTGGGTCGATTGTAGACCTTGACCGACGAGCGTCAACTGTTGGTTAATTTGCCCAAGTCCGTCTGCTGCTTGTTGCAACTGACTCGCACCTGCTGAAGCCGCATCTCCTGCCGGTAGCTGTCCTGTGATACCGTTGAGATTATCTTCAACGGTCGTCAGACCAGACTGAACATCCGTAAGACCAGCGGTAGCTTTCTTCATGCCATCAGCAACTTGTTTTAATTGACGATCGACGTAGAAATCGTTGATGACTTCGCCTGTCGGACGAGAAATCGAACGAACAGATTTGACCCCATCAATCTTCACCAGTTCACGACTGAGTTGTTCTACATAAGGAACTGTTTTTTCAGTAATCAAATCATCATCACTCTTCAGGATGACGTTGACCGGGAGCGACTCACCTGCCCCAAATCCATCCGAGATCGCATTGAGTCCTTTGACCGTCTCATACTTCGCACCAATCTCATCGACGGTATTGAACGAGAGGTCGTCATCATACGTAAAGAGTGTCGGAACCGTGACGATCGCAACGATGATCATCGCGAGCAACGGACGACGAATCGACAAGCCACCATAATGTGCCCAGAGCTTGCTATCCTGGTGACTCGCTGCCTTCTTCGATGGCCAAAATAGCTTTTCTTTTAATGTGGCCATGAAGAATGGGACAAGTGTGAACAAGACAAGTAAGAGTACGGCAATCCCAACCGCAACGGCGACCGACGATTTAAAGATCGGGAAGTCCGCAAAACCGATCGCTGAGAAACCGACAAGCACAGCGAGACCACTGATGAGTAATGTACGCCCTGCTGTCTTATACGTATTGACGATTGCTGTCTCAACGTCATGTCCTGCCGTCAACTCTTCCTTGTACCGGCTCAGGAGCAAAATACAATAGTCTGTCCCAATCCCGAACAGGATGGCGACGAGGAATATTTGCGTATAGTTCGATACCGGGAAGCCGAACCAATCGACGAAAAAGGCGACAAGTGATTGGCTGATCAGGTACGTAAACCCAACCGCAACGAGTGGAACGAACGGTGTGACGACTGAACGGAAGACGAGCAGAAGTAGTCCGAAAATCAATCCGACGGTAATCAGTTCCGTCCGCTTCAGTCCCTCTTGCGAGCTCGTATTAACGTCATCGTTGATTAACGCTTCACCCGTTAGATAAATCGTTTGATCCTTTGGTAAAAGATCCGTCCGGATTTGTTTTGCCAGTTTGACGATCTCTTCTTGCGAACCGTCGACCGTGATTGGCACGAGAACTGTCTTTTTGTCTTTTGAGACGAGCTGTCCTTCCGTCTCTTTGTTTTCAAACGGATCGAGCACATCCGTGACCGGACGATCAAGTGCTTCTAAATCCTTAACGATTTGCCCGATTGATGTTCGATCGGCATCGCTGACTTTGTCTTTGAGCGGAATGACAAGCGAGATCGTTTTTTCACTTGCCCCCGCTTTTTCTAAAATGTCAGCTGCCCGTTGTGAATCGGCATCATTTGCAAGCTGAATCGCACCTGCTTCTTCTGCTTGTTTAGCCAAGTTTGGTGCTGTAAATAGTAAACCTACTGTGACGATGAGCAATAACGCAAGAATTGCCCAACGCCATTTGACGATTTGTCGCATATCCGATTCTCCTCTTCCTTCGATTCTGTCTTTAGTCGTTCAACTGCAAAATCTCTTTGATCTTCTTAAAGGTTTCGATGAACTGGATTATTTCTTCTTCCTCGACCTTTCCTTCAATCAAATTTTCAAGATACGTATAGATTTCTTGCTCCGCTTCAGTTGCCACTAACCGACCTGATTCCGTCAGTGAGATATACTTCGTCCGGTGGTCGTCTTCTCGACGTTCGACGATGACGAGACCTTTTTCCGTCAACTTTTTCAGCCGATTCGAGATGGCACTTTTGTGAACACCCTGCACTGCCGCGAGACGCCCAGACGAAATCGGTCCATATTTTCCGACGAGCTTCAACACATGAAGTTGTTCCGGTGAATACATTTGCCAAACGGGTGCTTCGACCGACTTCAACACGCGTTCTGTTCCGTGGATCATGACTTCTTCAAACAGGAGGACTGCTTCACGTAAATTGTCTTTCATTTTTAGTTTACCCCCTAAACTTATGAAGTTAGTTTAGCCCCTCAACTAGAAGTCTGTCAACTCTAAACTGTCACAACTTACCGATGCAGAACATGACCAATTTCTGTATGATAAAGGAAGAGAGGAGCGTGCTTATGTTGACTTTGTTTTGGATTGCGTTAGTCATCTGTCTCGTAGGTCTTGTCTTTACGTTACGGATTGCCAAGCAACCAGCAGAAGAAAAGTATGACCACAAAACTTCGGCCAAAAACATGTCTTGGATGTATTTCATTTTTCTTCCGATCATTTTGATTTTATTAGGCATCTTCTATTATTTTTTAACATGACATAAAACAGCACACATCAACCGATGTGTGCTGTTTTATGTCACTTCAAGGTTTTCGGACGGACGATATAGATATCGCATTTTGCATAACGGGAAATGTTTTCAGAGACACTCCCGATCATGATGCGTTCCATCGCATTCATCCCGACCGCCCCGCAGACGATCAACCCAGCACCAACACGTGGTGCGATGACCTTCGGAATCAATGTTTTTGGAGAGCCATTTTCGATGACCAGTTCAACTGTCTCGACGCCTGCTTCTCGTGCCCGCTTCTCGTAACGATCGAGCAGTCCTTGTGCATATTCCGTGACGTTTTGATCAATGAAACGCTTATTGGCACGTACATTAGCAAATGTCTGAATATCGATGACATGGGCGATGACGAGTTTGGCATGATCGAGTTTGGCGAATTTCACTGCCTTTTCAAAGGCAAGATCTGCCGTCTTTGATCCATCGACTGCCACTAAAATCGTATGATACTGGCTCTCCATCAAGAATCATCCTTTCTGCACGACTCTCTTACAGCATCCGGTCATTTTCATTTTCGAGGGCGCGGTTTTCGTGATCGAGTTTTCGTTCTGCCTCGATCCCTTCTGGTTCTGTCTCCAAAATACTTTTTGGTTCCGGCGCAGGACGAGAAGCCCCTGCTTCGTCTGCCAACAGGACATAATCGCCTTGCTGGACACGTAAGACATGTTGACGAATATCCGACTCCGGTAATCCGAGTTCCGTGAAGGCGGTTTGAATTTCCTCAGCCGAAGCCGGTTTGCCTGTAAATCGCTCAAATAGCGTCCGTTTACCGGAGACCAGTTGCGCTGCTGATTGCCCGCGTAACATCGCCATATCGGTTTTGTCTTGCAACACGACATACAAATCTTCTTCTAGATAACCCGCAAAGTGTAGATCCTCAATTTTTCGAATCAAATCCGTCTCATTTTGATAGACACCAATCCATTGTTTTTTTCCCATGACACACGTCTCCCCCTTTTATAGCAACTATATGAGATATACCCCAAATTCATCTAAAACATGACTAGGATGAAGAAGACTTCGGCGATTGCTGTCGAAAAAGACGTTGCCGTTTATAGAAGACGTAATAGCACAAGAGTAAAACACATACGATCCCGATTCCTGTTACGATTTGTTGCACAAGAGCGAGGCGATCGTTAAAGAACAGTCCAATCAAATACCAGACGAGGGTGAGACCAAACACCCAGTCGGAATGAATGATGACAAACAAGAGTCCACCGATAACAGCTAATGCGAGCGCAATCGTGCTCCATTGGGTTTCGGAAAGACTGAATAGCGAAGTGAACTGAAAATCCGACAAGATCCGAAATGGTAAAATCAATAGCATCGTACTGATCCAGGCAAGCAACACTGAAAATGGAGAGCGCATCCACGGCGAACGCCGGGGATGGTGTTGAATTTTCATATAGACTAAGCAAAGGCTGATGAAAGAAATCGTCGTCGAGACGAGTTCCCAAGGGGGGCCACTCATACTACTGATTCCAAGCGTCACGAGTGATAATGCAAGCCACCCTCCGATATCTTCAATCAGTTCTCGATCCGCAGGAAAGGCACGTACCGGTCGAATACACCAAATCAATAATGTCGTAAACACGACACCGGCAATGGCGTCAAAGAATGGTGCAGGAACAAGAGGTAACTTAAGAATGGTCATCGGCTGTTGCCAAACGACGCGTGCTAGCATTGCAAAGAGGAATGCTCCTACATTCATCAAGCGTAAAAATGTTAAATACTGCACTTCTCTTTTCACCTCCTCGTTCAGTCTGTTATTTAATTCCCGCTGTAGAAGTCTGAAAAACTAAAATGTCGCTTTGTTCTGTTGCCAAATTACGGTACGATGAAAGGAAAAGGAGGAACGAGAATGGACGCATTTTTACTACCCTATCAATACAATTTCATTCGGAATCAAGTCGAGCTGCTGCAACATCAATTCGCAGCTGTTCATGACCCCGATGTTCGTGATGCTGTTCGGTACAGTGCCGCTGAAAAGATATTTGATCTATTGCCAATACTTACACCGGAACAGGAAATCTTGCTGACGAACATTCGTGACGCTGAATCCGAACAGGATCTCCTCGCGTATTTAGCACATGTCGAACCGTTCGTCCAACCGTTTCCGAGTATTTCTGAATCACGGATCCGACAGCTCTTTAAAAAAACGAAAAAGTTACACATTCCGTCACTTCACTCCTTTGAGTGGACACACACGACGTTTTTAAGCTGGAACGATACCGGAAATCGGAAAAAATATTTCGTCTATCCCTTGAATGGTGAATGGATTGGCGTAGAAGGTACCTATCTACCATCGATTCAAAAAGGGATTTGTGCGATTTGTCATACGTATAGTGATATTACACTCGTAACTGTCACGACACGCCGTTCGACTGAACAGCATCAGACGATTGGTCATCATATGTGTATCGACAGCGATGCATGTAATCAAGCTGTGACGAATCCAGAAGTCATTGAAACGTTCTTAGCACGCACGCAAAAGAAATGATCAGCATCAAAAAAACACGTTCGTATGACTGACCCGATAAGGTTCGGTATACGAGCGTGTTTTTGAATGTGACGACGTTCATGTGTTCGTTATCGCTGGATCATGCAAGCAAAATTGATTCTTCCCGCGACGTTTTGCCTCATACATCGCTAGGTCTGCTTGCTCGATCAAATCTGATCGAGAGGCTGCATGCGCCGGATAGATCGCTCCACCAATGCTTGCCGTTACGGGAAGTGGAATGATGCCATGGTGAAACGGCTTTTTGAACAAGGAAACGAGATGTTCTCCACACTGCACCACTTCTGCTTCTTGTTCAACGTCAAACAATAAGACGACGAACTCATCTCCGCCTTGTCTTGAAATGACTGTATTGGGCGGCAATTTCTTTTGTAAGCGCGTCGTGACATCGACGATGAGTTGATCTCCGACGCGATGACCGTACGTATCGTTAATCTCTTTGAAGTGATCGATATCGATAAAGAATAATCCGACTTGTCCTTCACTCGCTTCCGCCCGGTACAAGGCATCTTGGAACAGTCGCGCAAACAGATACCGATTCGGTAACCCTGTTAAGGCATCGTGGTATGCCATGTGCCGCATCTCCTCCATGGCAGTTGCTAATGCTTCCGTTCGCTCTTCCACCTTCGCTTCGAGATTTTCGCGCAACCGTTGATTGTCAACGACAATCCGGATTTGACGGGAAATCAATAACGGGATCGCAATCATCAAACCAATCGTCAAACCGTTCCAACTAATCGTTTGCCGTGCCATCGTCACGAATAGAATCAATAAGAATAAGTAAGGTGTAATTAAACGTAAGACATCAATCCATCTCCGTGTAACGTCAAGAGGAACGAGAGATTCTTCAGCGTCAAAGCGATATGCGGCAAGCCCGACAATCAGGACAGTCGCTAACCATAACGGATCGAGCCCACTCGAAGGAAACGGATAATCAAATCGTTCTAGGACGACGTATAGGAGGTCGGCAAGTAATTGAAAATGAAATGCGAGTAGAATCAATAATAGCGAGCTTCCATTGCCACGTTTCATCAAACCAAAGAATAAGACAATCATTCCACCGAGCAACAATAGATCACCAATCGGATAACGAAGCCATAAAAGCGTTTCGATCGTCAGCAAGGCATTTCCTTCTAAATAAGGTGTCACTAAATAGTGCCACGAAAGAGATCCTGCAACGACTAAAATGATGAACTCATCAAACAAAAAGACCCGCAAATTAACTTCTTGTCGTCGATTACGCAGGAAATAACCGAAAGCAATGATATAGATCAAGATTTGAAGACTAAAGATCAAGTCGATCCAATCAAACGGTTCCGTTCGTGTACGTCCTTGAAGGAAATAAAGGAGTTGTCCACATTCACCTAGACCGAGCATCGTATTGGCAAACAATAAAAGAAGAAATAAACGAGAGGTAAAAGGACGTCGCATTTGGCGACGTCGTGCCTGCCAAATTAAATAGAGAGAGACCGAGACACCACCAATCGTGAACAGACTATTGACGACTTGTCCGATTACTGTATCCGTCCCAACGTATGTCACCCAACCGATGTGTAAAAGAAGCCAAAAAACAACGACTCCTAACCAATTCTGATACACGGCGATCCCCCTCCTTTTTTAATCATAGTCCGTTTGTCCTATAGGTATATCGGTTCATCATTGCATTTTATTCACCTTTTTTTATTTTATTGGAATCTTTTTTTTGACAAGATTACTCGTTTTAAACATAAGAAAAAACCGTGATCGCACCTAGCGGATTGAACACGGTTTAGTTGGAATGTATTCTAGTTCTTTAAATAGAACGTCGATTTTCTTCTGTCGACTCGATCGATTCGGTCAGACTGAGGGGTAATACGATGATGAAACGACTGCCTTTTCCTACTTCAGATTCCACATGAATAACACCCTCATGCTCTTTGACAATTTCCTTACAAATTGATAACCCGAGTCCCGTTCCACCGATTCGACGTGTATCGGAATTATCGACGCGATAAAATTTATCAAACAAGTGGGCAAAGGCATGATGCGGAATTCCAATTCCTTCATCTTTCACTTCAATGATGGCTTGATCGTCTTTCGTATCAATCCAGACGTCAATACGCCCACCATCCGGAGAGTACTTGATCGCATTGTTGATCAAGTTATTCATCAATTGTTTGATTCGGTCCTCATCTCCTAAAATGAACGGACGATCCGGACTAAGCAATTGCAAATGAAGATCGTGTCGTTCACTTGAAGCGTCGTATAAGGACATCACCTGTTCAGTCAGGCTAAATAAATCGAGATGTGCCATTTGGTATAACTGCCCACCTGACTGCATGCGCTGAACATCTAAAAAGTCCGTGACAAGGTTTGATAACCGTTCCGTCTCGTTATGAATCGTCGCTAGATATTTCTTCTGTTTCGAGTCATCGATTTCTCGATTCAACATCAATTCTGTAAAGCCGTAAATCGAAGAGAGCGGTGTCCGCAACTCATGCGACACGGTTGAGACGAGTTCTGTTTTGAGACGATCGGCTTCTGTTTCCCGGGTAATATCTCGTAAAACAAGAATGATTCCCTTCCATCCACCAACGACATCAATACGTTCCGCGTAGACTTCCAGATGAGCTGTGTTATTTCGAATATCAAATCGGACCTTTTCCGGTGAAATCTCACCGGAACGAATCAAATCTAGATACGTATTAAAAGCCTCTACATCATCCACCAACTGGCGCATCACATCGATGACATACTCACTCGACGGTAACGTCCGATCTACTGTGAATTCCGATTGAAGTTCTGGAATCAATTCAAACAATGGACGGTTGACGTATAACTCTCCATTTCCATCTTCAAGATAAATGATCGCTTCTCGGATGGAGTCTAACACTTGCTCAGTCTTTTCTTTTTCTTGACGCATTCCTTCATACGAACGCGTACGCAGGAGCGATAACGTCATCTGTTGCGCAAACTCGCGAATATCCGTCAACTGTTGCCCTTTATAGGCAGATTTATAACGAACCAGATAAATCGCTGCAATTAGTTCATGCGTTTCCGGATCTTCGATCGGAATCGTCACTTCATACGTGCTAAATGAATACGGATAGTCTTTTTGACGCGTGACTCGTTTTTCCGATTGGATAAATTCCATCTGCCGAACCGATCGATTGATGACGGACATCTCATCTTTCAGGAGAACTTTTAAATAATCCATCGTCATCCCATTCGTTGTCGCACCCATGAACGCTCCTTCTTCATAGAGCAATAGTGCACCGTACTCAGAAGAGGTGATATCGATCATCTTTTGAACGATTGCCGGATACGATTCGACGGTTTCGCGAACAGCAAGCGCCTCTGTCAGTTCGCTACGTAATCGGAGCTTTTCCTCATTCTTTTTCGTCGTTTGATACGCTTCTTCGAGTTCTTCTTGTTGCGCCTGCAATTCTTCTTGTTGCGCGAGCAACTCTTCACTTTGCGCCTGCAACTCTTCATTTTTTCCTTGCATCGCATCCGTATGGGCATTCGTCGTCACGACCATCCGATTAAAGGCTGCGCGCAATAATCCGATTTCGTCTGGTCGCTGCTCGGCAGCTTTATCAATCTTAATCGGTTCTTTTCGAGCAAGTTTTTGATTATCATCAATCAAACGTAACAATTGCCGTGTCATCCGGCGAAGGAACGGGTGCACGAAGAGAAGGATGAAGGCAATGAGCACAACGATACTTGATATCCAAATCCATTGTGACTTTGCGACTTCACTCCGCAGTTCCCCGACAGCCGTTTCTTGTTGTTGGCTGAGATTCGTCCGGTATTCATCAAGTGCTGCAGAGGCTTTTTCAATGTCTGGTGTAATATCAATCGAACCATCGGCAGTTGGCTTTAATCGCCCTTGATCGACAAGACGCTCCGCAATCGGTAAAGAAAACAGACTATCCCCCTGTAAGAAGTCCTCATTGATCCGATTCGCCTTTTTCTCATTGACGTAAGACTGGGTCAACGGGAACAAGGCATCATAGTATAACTCATATAAATTCGTCATTTGCGCTGCGAATTCTTCTTCTTCATCCGTTTTTGCGTTTCGCATGAACCAATCCGTCTCACTTTTGATATCTGTTCGGAGCGCCTGAATCTCATCAAACCGTTCTTGGTTACCAAAAATGACGAATCCTCGCAATCCAAACTGGACGGTTTGCCAATTGTCCCACAAATCATTGGCCCGGCGATTTTGTTCACTGATCGTCTCGAGATTCTGTTTTGATGTTTCGATTCGTCCTTCCATATAGTCATAGACAAAGAACGAAGTAATCGATACTACGATCAGTACCGCATAAAAAACAGTCAGCAACTGCCGACCGATTCGTCGCCGAATCCAATTCACCATGAATGTATCCTCCTCATCATTCATCGAATGATGCTTTTTCATTTGTTTCTTTAAATATAATAGAAACGCTTTCGAAGCAACAGCTAGGATATACAAAAAAAGACCTTTTCTCGGAATGTACCCGAAAAAAGGTCTTTTTATCCGCTTATTTTTTTGCTTTCTTCACTGTCACAGAAGTCACAGGGCTCACTTGACCACGCGTATTCTTAACGTAGACGGAAAGCTTCGCTTTTGCTTTTTGCTTCGGAATTTTGACGGAATAGTTGCCTTTTGCAGAAACCGTTCCTTTTCCGATGACTTTTTTCTTCGCATCTTTTACATAAACACTTAATTTCTTTTCAGCTGTCCCGGTTACTTTCGTTTGTCCAGCATAGACGGATTTCACTTTCGGTGCTGCTGGGGCTGGTAGGACTTTTACGATCGTCGGTTTACTTGTGCGTTTAGCAATATCCGTCACTGTGACGATCAAGCTTGAACCACCGACTTGTTTTGGTAATTTCGCACTGAAGTGACCTTTTGCGTCGACTTTCGCTGTGGCGATTTTCTTTTGTTTTGCATCTTTGACAGTAACCGTACCGCCCGCAAGAGCTGTACCTGTCATTTTTGTTGCACCGGCAAGTACTGGTTTAACTTTTGGAGCTGCTGGCGCTTTTCCAGGAAGGATTTCTGTACGTTCTGACGTGATATCCAGTCCATTTGTGTAACGAATTGTTAGGACCGTACCTTTGTTTTGACGTGGAATCGTCACACTATATTTTCCGGATTTAGCTGTAGTAGAACCCAACTTCTTAGTGGACCATACTTCCACTTTTGTTCCGGTTTTAACCGTTCCTGTGACAGTCAGTTTATTATCATATACGTTGTTGACAGTTCCGTTCAGATTCAATTGCGAAATTGCCCGAGGAATACTAACTTTACCGTATCCTGAAACCGGACTGACATAGGCAGGAAACTTGAATTCAAGCTCTTCTCCCTCTTCTTCCTCAAACCAATCATTCGGATTTTCGAAAGCTAGTGGTTCTGCACTTTTTTGTAGAATTTGTTCGATTTGTTTAGGTGTTAGTTTAGGATTAAGTGACTTCAAGATTCCCGCAACAGCTGCGACGTGTGGTGAAGCCATACTTGTTCCATCCATATACACCGTATTTCCGTCTGGAATCAAACTCGCTACTTTTGAACCCGGTGCAACGACATCAAGGCCGACTCCATAATTCGAGTAATCTGAAACCATACCGAGCGTATTCGTCGCTCCAACAGAAATCGCATATTCCGAGTTTGCTGGGAACCCGACCATCATATCGTAGTCGTTTCCTGAAGCCGCAACGACCGTAACACCATGATCTGCTGCATATTTCATCATATAAGCCATCGTGCGGCTTTCACCGCCACCAAGACTCATATTGATGACTTTCGCTCCATGATCAACAGCATATTTAATTCCAAGTGCGATGGCATCCGTTTCTCCTTCGCCATTTGCATTCAATACTTTAACCGGTAAGATTTGTGCCGACTGATGAATCCCTTGGATCCCGTAATCATTGTTGATTGTCGCTGCGATGACACCTGCCACGTGTGTTCCGTGACCATTATCATCAATCGCGTCGCCATCTCCGTTTACGGAAACATAGTTCTTCTCATTCGCAATATCAACTTTCCCTTGTAAATCCTTTAAGCGATAATCAACACCTGTATCGATGACCGCAATTTTGACAGGTGCTAATTTTTTCCCACTAAATCGTTTTTGGAACTCCTCAAAACCAATTCCAACATTCGGGAACTGTTCGAAGACTGTTTTCTTATTGATGGCCCATTGGTAATCAAAATTGATATCACTTGTTGCTTTGTAAGTTTGAATCTTTTCCACATATTCGACTGCTGATGAGCGACCAATCGATTGCTTTAATGCTGACGCTGATTGTCCCTTCACCGTTGGATCTTCTGTCACTACAATGAAATCACCAGCTTTACCAAGCGGTAAACGCTCAACATCTGCTGATTGAATTCCAGCAATTTTCATCGAACTGACTGTTTTCCCTGGCTTTAACTTAACGATGAATCGCGTAGTTTCTTTTGACTGAATGTTCATCCCTAATGTTCCGAACGTATCGTCTAACGTACTGCCGCTCATCTCAGATATCTTCATTTTTTTGGCATATCCATCGATTTCTTCTGCAATCACAGCAGGCGATGCATCGCGTGATAATGTATAAAGACGGTCAACGGCTTGTTGATCGGCTTTCGTCAACGTGTACGATGTTCCACGAACGAGAGCCTCCATTGCAGGCTTCAATGTTTTTAAATCTTCGTATGCTTGTTGACGCTTTTCTTTATTGAATAAAAGCGTTTTGACGACGTAAGGTGACGCTTTGTAGTAAAGCGATGTCAAAGCACGTCCTGCATCCGATTGGCTCAATACTTGCTTTTGGATCGAGTGCATGAGTGCGAGCATCGGCTTTTCTTCTTTTGTTTGTTTGAGTGCTTCTTCTGCCATACAGCTGATGTCATTGATTGGCTCATACTCGACAGGTAATTTGACATTGTTATACGTCAACTTGACATGAGCGGCTTTCGTCGTCTTACCTTCTTCGATGTTCGGGTAATATTCGACTTTGACATAATACGGTCCATCCCATGCATATGGAACGGCTAATTTTGTAAGGTTTTTTTCATCTGGCTCCGCCTCTGTCCGGTAACGATCAAACGTATCGTCTTCCGCAGCCATCGCTTCACTCGGATACGCCGTTACTTGAACAGGTTGATCCGTATCAATCGATAGTTCGAAGTGTGACGCGGTCTTTTCTACACCCGCTTCATGGTTGACGCGGTACCAATATGTATTTTTTTCTTCCGTTCCCGTTTCAAGCGTCGTCTCTTGTCCTAGTTTCAAGAGCGTTGCTTTAGCAAGGGCTGTGTCCGCCTTTGCTGTCGTAGGTCCTACTCCAAGCGTCAAAATCAGACAGCTCAGCATGACCCAAATCACCAGTTTCTTCACACATGTTCCTCCTTCAAGATGGATGTACTTTATCTTGATTATAAACAGGATATGGATAAAATGGATATTTATTTTATGGATGTATCTTACAATTTTGAAAGGAAAGGCATCCGATGCATATGAGCACCGGATGCCTTTTAATGATTATTTAAAATCTGCTACATATTCACCGTATCCTTCTTGTTTCAACTCCTCTTTCGGAATAAAACGTAAAGCGGCTGAGTTCATACAATACCGAAGCCCTGTTGGCTCTGGACCATCCGAGAAGACATGTCCGAGATGGGCATTTCCATGTCGACTTCGGACTTCCATCCGTTTCATGCCGATTGCAAAATCACTTTTCTCAATGATATTACCTGGCTCAAGTGGTTTCGTGAAACTCGGCCATCCTGTCTTCGAATCATATTTATCGTTTGATGAAAACAATGGTTCTCCAGAAATCAGATCGACATAGATACCGTCTGCTTTCAAATCGTGATACGGATTATCAAACGCCGGTTCCGTTCCGTCTTCTTGAGTCACTTTGTACTGGATGGCGGTTAATTTCTTTTTGATTTCTGCATCTGATAATTTTGGATACGTTGGAAGATCGAGCTTTGGCTGATCGTTCCAGTAGCGATTGATGAAGTCGTCGCGTCCAGAAGCTGCCCGGTAAAACTTATACTTTTTCTCACTCTTCAAATAGTAATCCTGATGATATGCTTCCGCTTCATAAAAAGGACCAGCCGCAATCAACGGTGTGACGATTTTATCATCGAAGACTTGTTGTTTCTCTAAATCTTGTTTCGATTGTGCTGCGATTTCTTTTTGTTTCTCATTCGTATAGAAAATCGCCGTCGTATAAGACTCACCACGGTCGACGAATTGACCATCTGCATCCGTCGGATCAATCTGGCGCCAGTAGACATCTAGTAATTGTTTATACGAGATGACGTTCGGATCAAATGTGATCAATACCGCTTCCCGATGACCTGTCGTCTCCGCTGACACTTGGTTATACGTCGGATTTTCAACATCACCGCCTGTATAACCAGAAATGACGGACTTGACTCCTTTTAACTCTTCGAACGGGGGCTCCATACACCAGAAGCATCCGCCAGCTAAAATCGCTGTCTCTTCTGGTTGATAACTCAATTCCTTACTGCCACTTGATTTTGCCTGCTGTTGCTGGAACACGAAGTATCCCCCGACCATGATGACGATGAGACCGATGACTGATAAAATCGTCCACATTCGTTTCTTCATCTCCCTTCGCCTCCTTTATTTAGCTTACGTCGCGTGACGTCTATTGGATGTTCTTTTATTTAACTGTACCCCGCTAATGCCGTCTTGTCGTAGCATGTGCTCAAAAGAAGCACATTCATTTGATCCTATCTAAGATATATCTTTTTAATAAAAAAGCAGCTGACGATGTGTCAGCTGCTTTTGTGCGTGCTCAATGATTAACGCACGCTTTCTTCTTTGATTTTTTGCGGTTTCATGATTTTTGCTTCTTTTTTCTGACGCATGCGTTCCGCGTTCATCAGTCCCCCTAACATCAGGACGACAGCGGACAAATAGAACCATGTCATCAAGACGATGATTCCGGCAAGCTGACCGTAAAGACGATCGTAACTACCGAACTCAGCGTAGTAAGAGAAGAATTCCGAAACGACTTGCCAAGCGATCGTCGCAAAAATGGCTCCAGGGAGTACTTGACGAACCGTTAGTCGGACACTCGGTAAAATCCGATATAATAAGATGAAAAAGACAAGTAAGAACAACGTCCCGAGTCCCCAGCGGAATAAGAACCAGATCCACGAATAGTTCGTCACGAAATCAGCGACGATTGCAAAGTGGTTGATGAAACGCCGTGTTAACTTTTCTGAAATCGGAACAATCAATGAAATCGGTAAGATGATCATCATCCCGATCGTAAAAGCGAAGTCTTGCAACAGTCCGCGCCAGAATGGCGCTTTTCGTGTCACTTCGAGCGCATCGTTCAGCGAGCGGACAAGTGACTGGACCGACATCGAAGCAAGCCAAAAGGCAGCAAGGAAACTGATCGAGGCAAGTTTGAAGCCGCCTTGATCAAAGATTCCAACGACGTTCCGCTGAATCAAATCGTACGTTTCTGCCGGAGCAAACGGTCGAATTAAATCCAGTACGTTATCGGACGTAAATGGTAAGAACGAGACGATCCCAACTACGAATAATAAGAACGGGAATAAGGACAACATCAGATAATAGGCGAGCTGAGCCGATTTATCAAAAAAGGCTTCACCAAAAAAACGGGCAAATACAGGTTTGATTAAAGACATACAAATTTCCTCACTTTCAACTAATTCTCTAGACTATCCCCCATTTCGTACTTCCTTTAAACTTTTGGAAGTCTTTTGAACTTATAACAACCTTATACATCATTCAAGTTTGGCGCTTCGGTTCTGCGCGGGGTACACTAGGAACAGAGATTGTATCGTACTTGTTTTTCAGAAAGGATTTAGATTCGTGTACTCACTCATTCAAACCGAAGCAGAACGCTTCTTTACTTCTTATATAGAGCAATACCCCGAAATGGCCGGACGTCAGCAAGAAGTCATCCGTTCGATTGAAACGACAGGAACGTACGAACAGACGGCTTCCGAGCTCGCGTTCGGTGCCAAGCTCGCTTGGCGGAACAGTAACCGATGTGTCGGACGTCTCTTTTGGGAACAACTCCATGTCTTTGACGCGCGGGATGCGTTGACCGTTGAAGCGGTCCGCGACGCGTTATTTGAGCATATCCGGTTCGCGACGAACGAGGGACGAATTCGCTCAACGATCACGATTTTCCATCCGACACGTGTCCGGCTGCATAATCACCAACTGATCCGCTACGCTGGTTATGAGACCGCAACAGGAATCATCGGCGATCCGGCTTCCATCCAACTGACGCGCCAATGTGAAGCACTTGGCTGGTCCGGAGCACGTACCCCCTTTGATATTCTGCCCCTCTTGATTGAACTCGATGGACAAGTCAGTCTGCATCCGATTCCAGATGAGCTCGTGCTCGAAGTCAGCATCACACATCCTGACTATGATCTGTTCGGTGGTCGCGAAGTCCGCTGGTATGCTGTGCCGATGATTGCCGACATGCAGCTCGAGATCGGTGGCATCGTCTATCCGTGTGCCCCGTTCAACGGATGGTACATGGGAACAGAAATCGGTGCTCGTAACCTCGCTGATACGGATCGTTACGATCTGTTACCGCTCGTCGCGACACATCTCGGTCTGAATACCTCACGTGAACGATCGCTTTGGAAAGACCGAGCGCTCGTCGAACTGAACGTTGCCGTACTCGAATCGTTCGAACGTGCCGGTGTGACGATCGTCGATCACCATACGGCTACCAAACAGTTCGCTCGTTTTGAAAAAAATGAAGCCGCGTGTGGTCGTGATGTCACCGGGGAATGGTCCTGGCTCGTGCCACCGATGAGTGGGGCAACGACGCATATGTTCCATAAGGATTACGACTCGGAAATCAAACGACCGAACTTCTTTCCAAAATCAACACAGACGGCACCTGTAACCCGCTGTCCGTTTCACCAAGGAGTATTGAAATGAATTATGTCGAACAGTTACGTCAAAAAATCGGTCATGACCCAGTCATTCTCGTCGGTTCCGTCGTCCTCGTCGTACAAAATGAACACATTTTGCTCGAACAACGCAACGAAACACAAGCCCGCTTTGGTTTACCCGGAGGATTGATGGAATGGGCGGAATCACCGGAAGAGACCGCGCGTCGGGAACTCGCGGAAGAGACGGGATTAGAAGTGGAACGATTAACGTTACTTGATGTCTACTCTGGTCCGCAATACGTGACGACCTTAGCGAACGGAGACGTGTTTCAAAGCGTCACTCTCGCCTATATCGGTGAACATCCGATCGGAACGTTAAAGCAAAGTGATGAAAGCATCAAGCTCCAGTTCGTACCGCTTGATGACTTACCTGATCATTTGGTAGGCTCTCACGCTCGAATGATTGAAGACTACAAAAACCGCCGCTAAATGAATAGCAGCGGTTTTTGTTTATAGCGACTGACGCATGATGTATTGTTTCAAATCCCGCTGAGTCCACCCTTCAGAACGTAATGCCTCCCAAACCTGCACATCTGTTGATTGATAATGGTAGGTCGTTCCCGGTAAACGACGGACGACTTCTGTCGCATGTCGTGCTTTTTGTTCTGCTGGACCTACGACTGACAAGAGAGATGATCCGGCTACTGCCACTACACTTGCTTCTAATTGGTAATAATCCGTTTGTAATTGCTGCATGACATGAGGATCTTGCTGCCAGATGTATTCCCCTTGTCCATGGTATTGTTTTAAAAACTCCACTTCTTCGATCGTCGGCAGAGCGGCTTCTTGACGTTCATCCGTTAAATGAAAATATCCGATTTCTCCAACAATCTTATAGTGAAGCGATTCATACAAGCGAATTGCCGGATCGTTCCCTTGAATGACTTCAAGCATCAGACCATCCATTCCGATTTCTTTAGCATGGCTCAGTTGTGCTTGATACAAGGCTTTCGCGATCCCAAGACGACGATATTGTGGTGAAATCCCCAGTCCCCCACACCGCATGATGCGTTGACCCTCGATCTCCTTCCAACCGTTCAGCCAGAGACCGACCGGTATTTCTCCATGATAGGCAACGAATGAATGCTCCAATTGGTTCCCGTCTCGTTCGATGATGCGCTCTTGGAATTCTGCTTCCGATAAGTGCAGTGGAATCAAATAATCTTGGAATCCACCCTGCATCGCTTTGTACGCCGTTTTTACGCCAGGTGCGCGTTGAATATGAATCATCGAAAAACCTCCTTTTCCACTGAGCTGTTTCGCTTTCGTTCGCCTCATTTCCTGCATACAAAAACACCCTTGTCGCCAAGGGTGTTAGTCGATTCATTGATGGAGTTTCGAACGCTTGCGTCCATATCCGAAGTACAACAGTAATCCAATGGCTGTCCAGACAAAGAAGGCAATCCACGTGAATGGTTGTAAGTTGAACATGAGCATGATACAAGCAAGGACTGACAAAATCGGTAAGACTGGGACGAACGGAACCTTAAAGGCGCGCTTCAAATCGGGACGCGTCCGGCGTAGGACGATGACCGCGATCGAGATGAGCGAGAAGGCTGCCAGTGTTCCGATGTTGATCAATTCAGCAAGTGTACCAAGCGGCACGAATCCAGCGATTAAACCAGCAGTCGTTCCGAGAATCCAAGTCGCTTTAACTGGTGTGTGTGACTTTTCATTGACGTCTGAGAAGACTTTCGGTAATAATCCGTCACGGCTCATCGCGAACAAGAGACGGACGAGACCAAATGTCATGACGAGGATGACCGTCGTCATACCAACGATGGCTCCTAAGTCAACGAATCCAGCGACCCAGTCTTGGCCAGCCACTTTTAAGGCAAGGGATACTGGGCTATCAACACCTTCAAACTGTTTGAATGGAACGATTCCGACCATAATAGCAGAGACCACGACGTACAAAACGGTAACGATCGCAAGCGATCCTAGAATCCCAATCGGTAAGTTACGTCCCGGGTTTTTGACTTCTTCTGCTGCCGATGTGACGGCATCAAATCCAAGATAAGCGAAGAAGGCAATCGCTGATGCTTGCAGGACACCGCTCATACCGAACGGCGCAAACGGCTTGTAGTTGCCTGGTTCGATATACCAGATCCCGACGACGATGAACAAGACGACGACGGCAACTTTGACGAGTACCATGATGTTGTTGACGCGTTTTGTCTCTTTAATCCCAAGCGAAAGCAAGAGCGTGATGACCATCAGAATCAAGAACGCTGGTAAGTTAAAGAACGTTTCGCTTCCTGGTACAGCACCTGGAGCAGCTGTTAAAGCTGTCGGTAAATGGAGACCAAAGCCTGCTAACAGTGACTGGAAGTACCCTGACCAGCCGGTGGCAACGGCACTCGAAGCAAGTCCGTATTCTAAAATGAGACACCAGCCGATGATCCAAGCCACGACTTCCCCGATCGTTGCATATGTATACGTATATACACTACCTGAGACGGGAATCATCGACGAAAATTCAGCATAACAAAGGGCTGCGAGCGCACAGACGACAGCGGAAATAATGAATGAGATCGGTAAAGCAGGTCCTGCATAAAGAGCGCCCGTTCCTGTCAGAACGAAAATTCCGGTCCCGATGATGGCACCGATTCCGAGTAAAATGAGGTCAAACCCTGATAAGTGACGTGCCAGTTTGGAATGTTGTTTCATGTCCATCATTACACTGACATCTTTCTTGCGAAGCAAACTCATGTTTCATCCTCCGAACTTTTCTCTTTTTTCTGAATATTCAAATCATTGAGGTAATTGACTTTCTTATCATAACAAACGATGTCAGGTTCGATAAGTCTTTTTTTCTGTATTTTTTCACAAAGTGGTCAAACCACTTTTGTGAAAATGCGACAACGCTTTGATGCGTCAACGCAAAAACACCCTTTCCTCAAAATGAGAGGAAAGGATGTACTCGTATTACGGACGATCGTTTGGATGATCGAGGTTAGGACCTTTATGATCATCTGGATCGATCGGGTAATCATCTTGCTGTGCTAAATCGTTTTCTGGCAATGCACCTTTTGGTGTACCATGTGTCGTCTCATCTGTTGAAGAAGAGCGCGCTGAACGTGGTGCACGATCTGGTGTGACATCATCTGCTGCTTGTGAAGCTGCACCTTTTGCTGCATCTTTCAAGCTCGGTGATGAAGAAGTCGATGCTGACTTACTTGGAAGGTTCGATGTGTCAACTTCCGTGTTCTCTGCTTTCTTTTGCAGACGATCGAGGTAACGCGATGCATTATCACGTCCACCGAGACCAAAGGCAAGACCGAACGCAAGCGCAAGTGCTCCCAAGATCAAGATGAAGGCTGAGTTGACGATCGTATCAGCAACACCCAATTGATCAAGTGCCATGAAGACAGCAAGTGCAAGAATCGCATACTTCGCAACGCTTGAGAGGACTTTTAGTTCAGAGTTGCCGAACAAGCTGTCCATCGTACGTTTGACGAGGTTGCTGACGATGATCCCGATTGCGAGAATGATGATCGCTGTCAAGACGCTCGGTAAGAACGCAAGGACGGCACGACCGAGGTCGACCATGAAGTCAAGACCAATCAAGTTGAATGCTTCGACGACGAAGAGAACGACGATGACGATCTCAACGAGTGCACCTACGATTGAAGCTAGTGATGTAGAAGCTTGGTTCGCATCCCATGAACCGATCTTCAAGTGACGTGTCAGGTTGTTGAATCCAAGACGTGATAAGAGATCCGTAACGAATTTCTTGATGAAACGTCCGACGTAAAGACCGACAAGAATTAGAACGACACCAACGATGATGTTCGGAATCATACCAAGGACATCGTTCAACATGTTGATCGCTGGTCCTGTGATTCCTTTAATGTTCAATTGATCAAGTGCTGAAATCGTGATTGGAATCAGAATCAAGATGAAGACGACTGTTCCGAGAATCGACGAAAGTGATTTCGCATCTTTTTGATCCGTTGATCCAAGGTTGAAGCGAGCTGCAAATTTATCCGTTCCAACAGCATGAAGGAAATTCGTCACGATATCGCGGACGATTTTCGCTACGAGGAAGCCGACGAAGAAGATGGCTGCCGCAGCAATCAAGCGTGGAATGAATCCAAGGAATGACGATAACAATTGGCTGAACGGTTGTGAGACACTCTCAATGTTCAACGCACCAAGTACACCTGGTAGGAACAGAAGCAAGACGAGGTAGAAGACGATCTCCCCTGCGATTTTTGGATAACCTGAAAGATCTGTCTGACCTTGAAGCATCTTGTTCGAACGTACTTTGTCGTTCGCCATCAGCTTCGTACCTGCTTTGACGATGATCATGCGGAGAACGACCGCGATGACATATGCCAAGAGGAGGATGAGGGCTGCTTTCAGGATATTCGGTATTGCCGCGAGCAATGTACTCATCGTATCCGCAAGTGGTCCCGCAATGATGTTCAGATTAAGGATATTGAAGACCAAGATTAGGACGAAGACCATGAGAATCCAAAAGACGACAGTCCCGATAATTTTTTCAGGTGTCCACTTTTTCTTCTTTGGTGGCGCCCCTTCTTTTTGAGGCGATAACTTGTTGACGACCCCAGATTTCTCTAACGCTTTTTGAATCCCGTTCGCAATCAGCTTAGCAATGAGCCATCCAATTAAAAAGACGATGATCGCTCCAAGCAAGTTGCCGAGTGATCCGAGAATGCCGTTCAAGTTCAACGACGTTCCGTTCCAAATGTTATTCATCCTGCCACACTCCTTCACATAAATAAAATTATATATTTCTGACACTTCTTTAATTTCCCCAGCTAAAGGATTTATTAAACCCGTGTTCGTACCAGAATGTGGCGTTTTTTGTTTTCAATACAAAAAATGGGATGTTTGCTATATGTGAGGATACACTGCTACAACAATCATTTCGGAAAAAAGCAGTATCGTCTAAATGACGACACTGCCTTATATCAAACGACTTCTTTTTCAGAGAACTGACTATTGTACAGATCTGCATAAAACCCGTCTGCCTCGAGTAATTCTTCATGTGTGCCCTGTTCGATGACACTTCCTTGATTCATGACGAGAATCAGATCGGCATCCTTGATCGTCGACAGACGATGGGCAATGACGAAGCTCGTCCGCCCTTCCATCAAGCGACGCATCGCTTGCTGGATGAAGACCTCTGTCCGTGTATCCACACTAGAGGTCGCTTCATCGAGAATCATGATCGGAGGATCGGCAAGAACGGCCCGAGCGATCGTCAACAACTGTTTCTGACCTTGCGAGATGTTCGAGGCTTCCTCGTTCAAGACCGTATCATACCCGTCCGGCAACGTCCGGATGAAGTGATCAGCGTGCGCTGTTTTGGCTGCGGCGATGATTTCTTCCTCTGTCGCTCCACTTTTACCGTAAGCAAGATTATCCCGGATCGTACCGTTGAAGAGCCACGTATCTTGTAAGACCATACCGAATGTCGTCCGTAAGTCTTCGCGTGACATCTCGCGGGTATCGATACCGTCAATCCGGATTGTCCCCCCGTTCAACTCATAAAAGCGCATTAATAGATTGATCATCGTCGTCTTACCAGCACCGGTTGGTCCAACGATCGCGACCGTTTGTCCCGGTGCGACATCAATGTTCATGTCCTCGATCAAGAGATCAGTTCCGTAACCAAAATCAACGTGTTCGAACGCGACCGCTCCTTCAGCCTGCGCGAGACGGTGCGTCGTCACTTCTTTGATCTCTTCTTCCTCATCTAGTAATTCGAAGACACGTTCTGCTGCTGCGACCGTCGATTGGACGATGTTCGCGATGTTCGCCGTTTGTGTGATCGGTTGCGTGAACTGGCGCGTATAGGTGATGAACGCTTGAATATCCCCGATCGAGATCGCCCGTTGCGTAACGAGAATCCCGCCGACGATACTGATCAGGACGTAACTGATATTTCCGATGAACATCATCATCGGCATGATGATCCCGGAGATGAACTGTGCTTTACGTCCTGCTTCATACAACTCTTCGTTGACGGCATCGAACTGTTCGACTGCTTTACGTTCATGCCCGAACGCCTTGACGACCGAGTGTCCGGTATACATCTCTTCGACGTGACCGTTCAATTGGCCAAGTGTCCGTTGTTGGTCAGCAAAGTATTTTTGGGATCGTTTCAAAATCGGACGGATCGCAAAAATCGAAACCGGTAATGAGACGAGCGAAATCAGCGTTAACAGCGGACTAATCGTCAACATCATGATCAGAATCCCGACGATTGTCACGATTGAGGTGATGAACGATGTCACACTTTGTTGTAACGTACTCCCAATCGTATCGATATCGTTCGTCACACGGCTGAGTGTCTCCCCGTTCGGACGACCATCGTAATATTTCAATGGCAGGCGTTCGAGTTTATGATTGACGTCTTCGCGTAAATCGTAGACTGTTTTTTGAGCGATACCTGACATCAAATACTGTTGCAAGTAATTGAACAGACTACTGATGATATACAGTCCAGCAAGCCAGAGCAGGATCTGTCCGATTTTCGTGAAATCGATCGCTGCTCCCGGCACACCTTGGAACTTCGCATACGCCCCTTCAAACAATTCCGTGATTGCCGTCCCCATGATTTTCGGACCGGCAATCATGAAGACCGTACTGAGGATGGCTGCAAGGAAAACTCCAACGAGCGCCGTCCGACGCGGACGCAGATACCGAAGCAGACGACGGAACGTTGCTTTGAAATCCTTTGGTTTTTCACCAAGCATCATCATATTTCCGCCACCGGGACCACCAGGCGGAGGACCGCCGGCAGGTCGTTTCTTCTCACTCATGCGATTTCCTCCTCTGATAGTTGTGACTTAACGATTTCCTGGTAAACGGCATTGTCAGCAAACAATTCATCGTGCGTTCCGATTCCAGCGACTTTCCCTTCATCCAGGACGATGATTTGATCGGCATCGATGACGGTACTGACACGTTGAGCAACGATCAAGACCGTCGCTTCGCGTGTTTCTTCCCGTAACGCTTTCCGAAGAGCCGCATCGGTCTTGAAGTCGAGCGCTGAAAAACTGTCATCAAAGACATATAGATCTGGTCGACGAACGAGGGCCCGAGCAATCGACAACCGTTGTTTTTGCCCACCAGAGACGTTCGATCCGCCTTGTTCGATCCGCGCATCGTAACCATCCGGCATCCGTTCGATGAAGTCCGTCGCTTGCGCGATGTGCGCTGCATGCGCGACCTCTTCATCTGTCGCGTCCTCTTTCCCGAAACGAATGTTTTCGGCAATCGTACCCGTGAACAGTAACGCCTTTTGGGGAACAAAGCCGATTTTCGACCGCAGTTCTTCTTGCGGTACATCCTGGCTATCGACACCGTTAACCCGGATACTCCCTTCCGTTACGTCATAAAAACGGGGAATCAAATTGACGAGCGTTGATTTACCAGAACCGGTCCCACCGATCACAGCCGTCACTTCACCTGGTCGTGCCGCAAAACTAATATCGGATAAAACGGGTGTCTCAGCTCCTGGGTAACGGAACGTGACACGATCAAAGACGAGCGTTCCTTTTTCACGGTCAGCGGTTTGTGTTCCCTCATCTGTCATTGTTGGTGTCATCTCGAGGACTTCATTGATCCGTTTCGCCGAGACGGCTGCCCGCGGAATCATGACGAACATGACTGAAGCCATGACGAGAGCGAACATGATTTGCATGACGTACTGGATGAACGCCATTAAGTCACCAATCTGCATACCACCATTATCGATCCGGATGCCCCCGAACCAAATGACACCGACAACGGTCAAGTTCATGACGAGCATCATCACCGGCATCAAGAACGCCATGATTTTATTGACCTTGATCGAGACTTCTGTCAAATCCGCGTTCGCTTTTGTCAATCGCACTTGTTCATCACGTTCCCGGTTAAAGGCACGGATGACACGGATCCCCGTCAAGTTCTCCCGCAGGACGAGGTTCAGACGGTCGAGTCGTTTTTGGACTTTCCCAAACAACGGAACCCCTTTCCACAGGATCAACAGGATTGAAATCACAAGGACCGGCATCGCCGCGACGATGACAAGTGATAGTTTGGCATCTTTTGAGACAGCCATGATCAATCCACCGATGAACATGATCGGCGCACTGACGACCATCCGTAACATCATGATGACGACTTGTTGGACTTGTGTGATATCGTTCGTCGTCCGCGTAATCAATGACGCCGTTCCGACTTGGTCGAACTCTTGCAGGGAGAACCGTTCGACATGGTTGAAGACTTGGCGACGAATATCCCGTCCGAGTCCCATCGACGCCTTCGATGAATAATAACTAGCGGCAACGGCAGCTAACGCCCCGACACCGGTTACCCCCAGCATGACGGCACCAATTTTCCAAATATACGCGGTATCGCCGGTAACGACGCCTTTATCGATGATGTCCGCCATCAGTGTCGGTAAATACAAATCGGACATCGACTGCGCAAAAACCAAGACGAGCACAGCAAGGACCGCCCATTTATAGACCGTCAACCGTTTGAGTAACTTAATCATCCGAACATCCTCCTTTCAGATCTGGACGTAAAATCTGACCGATTCCCTCAGCAATCACTGCGTGTGTTTCAAGCATTTGTTCGAATACGTCCGAGTCAATCGTCGCAAGCACTTGCTCCAGTTGACGTTGCATCCCCTTCTCTTGTTCCTTGATGTCGGTGACGAATTGCTGACCTTGATCACTAAGCTTTAAGACGACTTCCCGTCGATTGTCGGGATTCGTCTCCCGAATGACCCAGCCCGATTGGACGAGACCTTCAATCGACTGACTGAGGGTACTTTTCGGTAAGTGCGTATGTGCAGCGAGCTCTTTTTGCGAGATCGGTCCACGCGGTGCAATCGTCATCAAGCTATGAAATTGCGGTAAACTGAGTCCGTTTTCCTGTGCCGTCTGGTGTGCTGCCCGGACGAGATGACGCTGGACGTTCCAAAACGACTGCATCATCGCAGTCGAACGGGTCGTTTCCGTTTGATCCATCTTGTTTCGCCTCCTTGTTCCATTTCAAATCGTTCCAAAAGGAACAATTACTTATATAAATTAAATTACGCTGATTATTTTCGATTGTCAACGAAAAGGCAATGTGAAAAATCACATAGTTTTGCTATGCTCAAGGAAGACAAGGAGTGAGCATAGATGAGACATGAAATGGGCTTATTCGAAGAACCGTTTCGTTCAATCGAACAAGGACGAAAGACCGTCGAGATTCGACTAAATGATCCAAAACGACAACAGGTACACGTCGGTGATCAGATTTGGTTCACGCATACGGAAACGAGCGAGACACTACTTGTTCGTGTAACAAAACGACAAGTCTTTCCTGATTTCCGAGCGCTTTATGAACACATCCCAAACGAAGCTATCGACTGTGTCGGTTGGTCGCTCGATGAACTCGTAACGTCGACTTACTCGATCTATTCAAAAGAAGCCGAGCAACAGTACGGGGCACTGGCTCTGACGATCACATTAGAACCATAAAAAAACGTCTTTTCTATGCTTACAGTAGAAAAGACGTTTTTTCGATTCATTCCGGTTCGACGTGAACATGGATATCGTAGACACCATATTCTTCTGTCAGCGTATCCTCGACACGTGTCGCAATATCGTGCGCCTGATGGATATTCAATGTGGAGTTGACGAGGATAACAACATCGACGACTTCATTGTTGCCGTAGTTACGTCCTTTGATTGACTTGATCCCTTTGACACCTTCGAGATCGAAGATGACATCTTCATACATCTTCAGCTTCTTCTCATCGAAACCATCCGTCAGTTCGTGTGACGCTTCCGTGAAGATGTCCCATGCTGTCTTACAGATCAAGAAGCCAACGATGATCGCGGTCACGACATCGAGCCATGGCATACCGAACTGTGAACCAACGATCCCGATTGTCGTCCCGACACTGACCCACGCATCGGATAAATTATCTTTCGCTGCTGCCATGACGGCTTTACTATCAATCTCCTCGGATAATTTCTTATTGTAGCGGTAAACGAAGTACATCACGAGGGCTGAACCGATTCCGACGTATGCTGCGAGGATATCCGGTGACTCCTGTTTGCCTTCGAACAACGTCGAGATTGTATCGATCAAGACTTGAAGACCGACTGCCATCATGATGAAGGAAGCTACGAGCGAGGCAATCGTCTCACTTTTCCAGTGTCCGTATTTGTGATCGTCATCTGCCGGACGTCGTGAAATCCGTAAGCCGATCAAGACCGCGATCGAAGCAATGATGTCAGTCGCGTTGTTCAAACCGTCCGCCCGGAGTGCGGCGGAATCTGCTGTATACCCAATGATTAATTTTAAAGATGATAACAAGATATAAGCTGCAATACTGATCATCGCACCGCGTTCGCCGCGTTTTAGATTATCGTATTTTTGTTGTTCCATTCTCGTCGCCCCCACTTTCTCTGCGATTAGCAAACCTCATCGTACCAGTCGGAAATCGAGTGGGTCTAGAGAAATCATTTTGTTTCAAACTAGGTAATTAACAAATATGCAACAATGTTTTCCTACACCAAAACTGGTTCAATAGAGTCATGTGGCGTTTTTGGAGAAAATCAGCAACATTACCTTAAAGAGCAACCAACTTTTTTGACTTGTCAGACTCTTTAACGAACATAATTCGTGCAAGTTCTGAAGGGAATCGGTAGACTAAAGGTACAACACCAAGAGGAGGAGTTCTCACAATGGCAGAATTCATTAAGAGTGAAGAAACATTCAAGGAATTGATTTCAAGTGATGCACCGGTCATCATCAAGTTCGAAGCAGACTGGTGCCCGGACTGCAAACGGATGGATTACTTCATGCCGGACGTCGAGTCACAATTCGACCACTTACCAATCCACACAATCGACAAGGATGAGTTCCCTGAAATCGCATCGAACCACGATGTCATGGGGATCCCAAGCTTGCTCGTCTTCAAAAACAATGAAAAATTGGCGCACTTGCACAGTGCGAATGCCAAAACACCAGAAGAAGTTACAGCGTTCCTAAAGCAAAACTTCAACTAAGCAAAAATAACCTGACGCCTCAGCGTCAGGTTATTTTTTATGTATCGATCTGATTTGGAGTGCTACTTCAATCCGTCTCAACTTTTCTTAAAAAAGATACGGGTGAATAGATTCGTAATCGTTCCAGCTATAGCTGCTTCGATCAGGGCTACGACTACAATCGCTAAAATATCCTGCATACCTAGTGATCCTAAGAAATTAATAAGGTTCAGAATAAAAAATAGAATGAAGAAAATTAGATAATCTCGTTTTCGCATCGTAGTCTTCCTACTCAATACATATTTGTCGTCTTTTATCGCTACAACACTACCATACATAATGATTTCTAAGGATTACATAATTGAAAGGAACAACGAGCCTCTACAAAAAAGTAGTCTTTCTCCCGCTCGAGAAAGACTACTTTTGCTTATTTAACGTTCACACGCGATACCGTCTTTATCCCGGTCGCTCTTCGTGTTTACGTTATACGTCGCAAAGCTCACGTACGCCTTGTACTTTGTTGCTTTGTAGATCGGTTTTCCATTCTTGTCATACCCTGTCCGATTTTTTAGCCCCGCTTTTTTCGCAACGCCGCCTTTGTACGTCTTCTGCATTTCCGTACAGTTTTTGAAGGCTTTTGCTTTCGTTGCCGCTTCACTAGCTGCTGGAACATGGATCAAGGCGAGACTGACGACACCTGCGAGTACAAGCCGACTCCATTTTTTCATAGGGATTCCTCCTTTTTTCAAAAAACAACGATTCGTCTTTTGATTATAAGAGGTTATTTTTAAAAAAATGGCTATTTTTTGTAATTTATATCGATGATTGTGTTTTTTGAAATTCAGCGAATATAATGCGAACTAACGAGTTCACCTTTTAAAATCGACGTCGGAATCTTAAATTCGACGATGCCCATATATCCTGGAGCGATACTGTACTCGTCAAACGATAGGACTAATTTGTGATCTGCCGTAATATAGAAGTTTTGTTTTGCGGAAATCTGCTTGAACTGCTCGTCCTCCGGTACATCCGGTGTTCCTTCGACGAAGTAGACTTTCCCTTCATCCGTCTTCATTTGCCGACGCATCTCTTCTTTTAGGTAATCACTGATCGTCGTGATATATCCGTCATCCTTGAACAAAGATGGTAATGTCAGGATGAGCTGTTGTTTCTTATCGATCGTATCGTACTGGACGCTTTCTGATGCACTCGCCCGTGTTTCAGTGACGGTTCGACCGATCGACAACAAGTCTTCCGTATCCGTCTTGACGTCATAGCGGCTATCGACGGCAAATGCCCCTTCCTGTCCGTGCGTCTCCTGCTCAAACTTTTCGTAGAGCGCTTGTCCTTCCGCAATATACTTTTCGTTCAATTGTTGCTCGAGTGCCTTGTCCGGTAACGTCACTTGAGGTGCTTTGATATCAGCCGACTGGTGTGTCTTCGTCTCTTTCCAGTCAATCGTCACGATCTCGGTCAGTTGACCAAAGACCGGCACCTTCGCCATCGCGTCCGCAAATGATGTATTACTATTTAATCCACCAACGAATAACGTGATCGCGGCGGCTGTAATCAATACGGATCGTTTCGTCCGCGAAGGACGCGTCCGGCGCTCGACTTGGGCAATCATTTCATCGAGTTCTTTTGGAACCGGTGGTTGTTGGTATGCCTGCTTCAGATCATCAAGTTTGTTCGACATCTAAATCATCTCCATTCAATTTCATTTTCAGTAAGGTCAATCCTTTATACAGCCGGGACTTGGTCGTGCTTAAATTCAGCTCCAAAATCGTTGCGACGTCTTTTAAGATCAAGTCCTCGAAATAGTGTAAGATGACGACTTCCCGGTACATAACTGGGAGCTCCTCAAGCGCCTGTCGCAAATCGGAATCGGGATACGTATCTTCTTTTGTTGCGACGAGTTCGATCAGTCGATCCGTATCGTAACTGATACTATGCTGACGCTTCCGGATCGCATCAATCGCTGTTCGTGTCAAAATCTGATAGAACCAGGCTTTCATCCGTTCCTCATCTTCGAGTCGATCGAGCGATTGCAACGCTTTTTGGATGCTGTCCTGAATCACATCCAGACTATCCTGTTCATTTTTCATATAACTGTAGGTCAACCAGTAGAGATTCGGTTTGTATTGCTTTAAAAAACGGACGAATGCTTTTTCCCGTTTTCTCATTTGACGAGAGGTCATAGGCCGCGGCTCCTTTTTTCGATATCGTTCTGTGTATACATCATTAAGACGGGCGAGTCGAGAAAAAAGTTGACGACACAACAAAAAAAGGTGACACCAAGTCACCTTTTCATGGAGCAGACTTCATTAAGACCAGGATAATCAATAAAAACGGAACGATGAAAAGTAATGGAACGCCGACGATCGTGACACATCCCACATCGATTTTCCGTTGTTTTCGGCGTTCACGTTTCCCCGTCCGTTCTTCACGTTCATTTACGGGACTTAACATACAACTCACCTTTTCTACTTAATAATGCAAATGTCGTGATGTATCACTCCACATTTTCACCTGAAGTAAAATGAGCGCGATACCGTACAAGACACTCATGTATAACGAAAATTCACCAAACAGGACATTCGTCCAAGCATTTAATCCAAACAATGGAATGACAAAAATAAAATACAGTAAAAACTCAAGACTCGCCAATAGATCAAACCAAAGTGTCTCTGAAAACATTCCTTCGAGCAACCAGACACCATAAATATACAGTGTCGAAATCAGACCGAACCAAAGATACCTCGCGATTAATCGATACATCTTCTCTTCCTTTATGTAAAACAGCGAGCCGACTAAATAGCCGAACCAGATGACTGAAGCAATGCTTTGCCATCCATTTATCGTTCCGTCGGGATGAAGTATAGCGGACCAGCCATTGATGCCAATCATACTCATTAAAATTAACAGAAAGAGCAGTCGATATGGTATGTTCCTTTGACGCATGATATGTTTCCTCCCCAAAGCATGAGTACCTATCTTTTCTTTTACTTAATATTCCATATGATAGGTTTTGTTCCTCTTCCATTTCAATAAATTATTCGTCTTTGTCGTTTAAACCACAACAAGGCAATGGACGTGTCCATTGCCTTGCCTTAGTCATTCCTTCACTTTGAGATTCACATCATCAATCATCACATCATGGGCAGCGAACGGCGAACCTTCTGCGCGTCCCATCAGGAACTTCAACGCCCCCGTATCCGCTTGTCCCATCGTAAAGGTATAGCTGTACGTCTTCGGTGTCGTCGTGATTGGCTCGACTTGACTGAAGTAACGCGTGTACGAAACATTTTCGACTGTCACTTCGATCGGACGCAGCACGGTCGACGATGCCGTGAAACTCAATTCATATGTTTTGTCTTTCGCGAGCGACAAGTTCCCTTGCTCGAGCAAGACACTCCATGGTTCTTGTCCTTCCGCTCCAATCTTTATGCGTGCTGCTTCATTGACAGCTTCGATAGCGGCTTGCGCATCATAGTGGACGTATGACGACCACGACGTCAATCCGTTTGTAAACGAACCGTTCTTCAGTGGTGACGGATCGACCGGCACTGGTGTCACATCGATCAATTCCACATCATCGAGCGAGATTTTTCCCGCTTGTCCACTGAAGTCAAAGACAAGCTGATTGTCATCCGCCGTTTGTGAAGCCGTAAACGGAATGTCGACGGTCGTTGCTTGTTTCGTCAACGGTACAGTCGTCTGCTTCAATTGCTCTTGTGCCCCAGTGATCTTCACCTGAAGTGATTTCGCTTTTTTCGCACCTGCTGTGAATCGAAGCTGATACGCATGCCCGGCTTCTAGTTGAAGTCCCTTTTGCGTTAAACGTGCCGTCGTTTTTTGTCCATGTCCTTCATAACGGAAATCACGTGACTCAGGATCAACAGCCCCTGTCGTCCGCTTGTTACCGTTGAAGTGCCAATACGTCAAACGGTCCATCGCTCCTTGATCGAACGTCCCGTTGTAGACGAGATTCCCGTCCGGTAGTGCCGGTTTTGTTGCATCTTCATCGATGACGCCGCGCGGAATCTGTTCGACACGGACGTTCCCGATCTGAACACCCGCTTTTTCAAGTCCGAGGTTGAACTCAAGACGTGCTGCGAGATCCGTCTCTGCCGCCATATCGAATGTGAACGTATGCCGTTTGACGCTCGGTGTCAGAGCAATCGACTGTTCATTCGAATATTTCGTGTACCCACGCTCTGCTCCACCGCCGACTTTGACCATCATCTTCCGGTCTGCTGTGCTGCTCGCGTCAAAGCTGACTTGGTAACGTCCACCTTGCGCGAGGGATACGTTTTGAATCAACTGATGGGAGTACGTCTGTGAACCCGGCTGATCAATCGTGACGTCCGCCATCCGTTGCCCCTCTTTTTCAATGATCGCAAGACTTCCTTTGCCACCGAAGTCCGGGGGCGTGACGTAGTTCCAGTACAGCGGATTAAACGACTGATTCCCGGTGATCATCGTGACCGGTTGTTCAAATGCTGTGTCGTAGACGAGGTTACCATCGATCGGTTGCTTGGCTCCGTCCGGTAACGTCACGTTTTCGTAGCTCGGTTCGACCGGTTCACGGTACGCTCGATTTTTCAAATCATAGACCCGGACGTAGTCGACTTCCATCTCGGCTGGGAACTTCGTCGTCGCATCGACTTCTCCATCGAACCAACCACCGACCGCGAGATTCATGACGAGATAGAAGTTTTGGTCGAACGGTGCCGGATAACTATAATTCGTCGCTGCGTTCAAGCCTTTACTGTACCAATCGTTTTGTGTTTGATAGAGATTGCCGTCAACGTACCAGCGGAGTTCGCCCGGCTCCCATTCGACTGCGTACGTATGCCATTGGTCGATCCGCTGTCCGTCTGGGAAGTGATAGTCTTTCCCCGTGTATTTATTGTTCGGCCAGTTTTCTCCGTAGTGAATCGTTCCGGCGACCTTGTCCGGCTGACTGCCCCAAGCTTCCATGACGTCAATCTCACCGGACGCTGCCCAGGCCCCGTATTTATCTTGCTCCGGTAACATCCAGAACGCAGGCCAAAGCCCTTTTCCGGTCGGGAGCTTCGCTTTGATCTCATAACGACCGTACGTCTTACTGAATAATCCTTTCGTCTTTAGCTTCGCTGACGTGTAATCGTATGTACCGAGATCATCCGTCGTCTTTTCCTGCTTCGCCTTGATGACGAGTTTCCCGTTGCGAATAAACGAGTTATCTTGCTTCGTCGTGTAGTATTGTTTTTCATTGTTGCCCCAACCCGGTGAGACCGGTTGTCCGTTCGCATCCTTGATCCAGTTCCCCGTATCATACGTCCATTTCGTCCGGTCGAGTTGTTTTGTCTGAAACTCATCCGACCAGACGAGCTTCCACTTCGTCTCTTTTTTGTCTGTCTTCGCGTCGACCGCTTGACCGCTCAGCAATAAACCGGTCCCGACTGCCAGTGCTACCCATGTCTTCATGTCTGTTTCCTCCTCTTAGTCAAAAAGAGGCAAGGACGAATGTTCGACCTTGCCTCCTTTGTCACGCTTCTTGTGGAATCATTGCCTTATGTTGCTCGATGACGCCCGCGTACCAGTGGGCGCTGTCTTTCCAAATCCGTTCCTGTGTCTCGAAATCGACGTAGAGAATTCCGAAACGCTTATCATAGCCGAAGCTCCACTCGAAGTTGTCGAGCAGTGACCAAAGATAATAGCCTTGGATGTTCATCCCTTCTTCGTTTAAATCAGACACCGCTTGGAGGTGTTGTGCGACGTAATCAATCCGGTTCTGGTCAGCGACGCGACCATCGACCAATTCATCGTCGAATGCCGCACCGTTTTCCGTGATGTAGATTGGTAAATCCGTATACTCGGCACGCAAACGACGAATCAAGTCCTTGAATTCGCTCGGGGCGATATCCCAGCCCATACCTGTCTTGTCGTAATCCGAGTACGCATCCTTCTGCAGGAAGTCGTTCGCGGCACTGAACTCGACGAGGTTACGGCTATAGAAGTTGATCCCGAAGAAATCACACGGGACGGAGATCGTCTCCATGTCGCCTTCCTCGATGAACGCGTACGAATGGACGTATTTCGAGAACAGGTTCATCATGTCGACTGGATACTGACCTTTGAAGACTGGATCGAGGAACCATCGATTCGCATATCCGTCTGCATTGTTCATCGCCAGCTGATCGTTGACGGAATCCGTCTTCGCATACTTCGGTGCCAAGTTCAACGTGATACCGATCGGTGTGACCGATTTGAACTCACCCTTCAACAGCTCGACTGCCTTTCCGTGTGATAACAACAAGTGGTGCACGGCACGAACGGCTTCGTTCATATCCGTATGACCTGGTGCATGTTGTCCGAGATGGTAGCTGAGGAAGCCAGCACACCATGGTTCGTTATGTGTGATCCATGAATCGACGATCCCGTCGAGTTCGGTGAAACACGCGCGGGCGAAGTCAAGGAACCAGTCGACCGATGCCCGGTTGACCCAGCCGCCTTCTTCATGTGCCCAAAGTGGTAAGTCCCAGTGGTACAGCGTCACGGCTGGCTTGATGCCTTCTGCCCGCAGACGTGTCGCGAGTTTCTTATAGAAGGCCATGCCTTCCGGATTGTAGACCCCTTTTTGCGGGAAGATGCGTGGCCAGGCAATCGAGAAGCGGTACGTGTCGACGCCGAGACGTTTAATGTGCTGAATGTCTTCTTCATAACGGTGATAATGGTCACACGCGACATCACCGTTATTTTTTTCGAAGACTTTTCCGTCCTCATCACAAAAGGCATCCCAGATCGAAGGCGTACGTCCGCCTTCGTTGTGGGCTCCTTCGATTTGATACGACGATGTTGCCGTCCCGAATACGAAGTTCGGTGCAAATTTCATATGTGTAATCTCCTTTAAGCTACTTATTCTTTAACGGCACCTGCCGAGATACTGCTGACGATATATTTCGAGAGGAACAAGAAGGCGATCATGATCGGTACGACGGAAATCGCAATTCCGAGATAGAGCGAGCCTAAGTTCTCTGCGACTTGTGACCCTTTCAAGAAGCCCATCAAGACCGGTAACGTATACTTCTCTGGGGAGAAGAGTAAGACGAGCGGCATGATGTAGTTGTTCCATGAACCGATGAACGTAAAGATCGACATCGTCGCGATCGCCGGCATCATCATCGGTAAAGCGATCGTATGGAAAATCCTGAACTCACTTGCTCCGTCCATCCGTGCTGCCTCGATCAAACTCGGGTGCAGGACGGTCTGGACATATTGTCGGACGAAGAAGACCGTGAACGGACTCGCGATTGCCGGAACAATCAATGGGATATAGCTATCGAGCAAGCCGAGATTCTTACTTAGTTCATAGAACCCGATCAAACCGAGTTGACCCGGCACCATCATCATGACAAGCATGAAGACGAACATCGCGTTCTTCCCTTTGAACTGATAGAAGGCAAATCCGAATGCTGTCAACGCCGAGAAATACCCCGACAAAACGGTGACGAGGACGGCAATGATTAAGCTGTTCTTGAAACCGGACCAAATGTTGACGTACGAACTGAGGGCGGCGTAGTTCTCAGCAAGCGAGTTCCCCGGGATCAACGAGAACCCGGACAAGACTTCTTCGTTCGAGCGCGTCGCGTTGATGATCATCATCAAAAACGGGATGATACAGGCGATCGTCAAGACGACGAGACCAATATAGATGACACTTTTGCCGAACCAGGCTTTCTTTTGTTTCGGTGGTGGCGTCAACTTGAGCGGGCGTTTGGAACGCTCCGGTTGTTCCTCCGTTTGTGGCACGATCCGACGTGCTTCTGCATTTCGTTCCATCGGTCAGGCTCCTTTCGGTGAACGTTCTTTTCGGAACATCCCTTTGAAGACGATGATTGAAAAGACGAGCGTGATGGCAAACAGTCCGTATGCGACAGCAGCGGCGTAGCCATAGTTGTTGTATTTGAAAGCTTGATTATAGAGATAGAGCACCATCGTGTTCAAGGCACCATCTGGCGCACCGACACCATCCGTGATCAACATCGGCAGGTCGAACAATTGCAGACCACCGATCAAGGACGTGATCATGATGTAGAGCAAAATCGGTTTTAAGAGTGGCAACGTGATGCGTGAGAAAATCTGCCAACGTGTTGCCCCGTCAATCAAGGCTGCTTCGAAGTAGTCCTTCGAGATCCCGGATACGCCCGCCATGACGACGATGAACGAGTGACCGAGCCACATCCATGTCAGGATAAGCGAGACGGAAATTTGTGCGGTCACCGGTTGCGTCAACCAGTTGATCGGCTCCGAGATGATTCCGATTTTCATCAACATCATGTTCAGTGAACCATGCTGCCAGTCGAGCAAGATGCCGAACAATAAGGCGACCGAGCTGATCGTGATCAAGTTCGGTAAGTAGAACGTCGCCCGGAAGAAGGCAAGCCCTTTTAATTTCAACTGGAGATCCGAGAACAACAAAGCGAGCAATAAAGCGCCACCGATCTGAAGGATGAAGTTCAGACCCCAAATCTTCAGAGTGTTAAAGAACGCTTCGATGAAGTACGTATCCCCGAGTAACCGCGTATAGTTCGCGAGTCCGACGAGTTGTTCGCCTTCAGCGCCCGTGTAGTTCGTGAAACTGTAATAGAAAGTCAAAGCAACCGGATAGATGCTGAAGATCAAGAAGACGATCCAAAACGGTGCGATGAACAGATACCCATGGCGATCGAGTTTTTTCACAGGTCAAACCCCTTTCTTAAACAAGAAGAGGTGAGGCGAGGATCGCCCCACCTACTCTCCTTATTCCGGTACTTTTACGTCCGGATACGCGTTTTTGACTTTTTTGTAGAACTCAGCAAGTGCTTCGTCTTTTGATTTTTTACCTTGGACGTATTCCATGACCGATGCACCATACAATGTATCGAGCTGCTGGTCATACTTCGTGACGATTCCTGGTGTGATCTTGTCTGCTTGATCAAGGAAGAACTCATAGTTGTTCTGTCCGCCGAGAAACTCATCTTTGAAGTCGGTCTTGATTTTTTCAGTAACTGGTTTGTACGCTAACACGTCACCTGTTTCTTTTGCCCAATCTGTTAAGAACGCTTCGTCTTGCGTCATCATCTTGACGAAATCATACGCAAGCTTTTGTTTCTTCGAATCTTTGTAGACACCTAACCACGTACCACCCCAGAAGTATGGGCTCGGTCCGCTTGTGACCGCCCAGTCACCCGCTGATTTTTTCGCGTTTTCTTTGAGGACACTGTGAAGACCCCATGTCGGGAGAACGTAAGAGAAGACTTCTGTTTCAGTCTCTTTACCGTTTTCTTTGACTTTGACCGGTTTATCCATGCCTGCGAACCATGATGGTGACCATTCTGGTGCAAGTGCTGTGTATTGTTTCGTCCGAAGTTCTTTTGCATAATCCATGTAATCCTTCTTGTCTTGTGTCAAGACGAGCTCTTGCTTATCGTTGACCCAAGGTTGTGGGTCGTTCCCTTGTGCGAACCAACGGATTGATCCTTCATCCGGGAACATCTTGTAGCCTTTGCTCTTCATTTTTTCAGCGACTTCGAAGACGCCGTCCATCGAGTCCATCATGCCGCCGATTTCTTTTGGATCGTCTGTACCGAGAACTTTTTTCGCGATGCTTCGTTTGTAGTAGACGCCACCTGGTGTCGTTTGCCATGACAGCGCACGCACGTTGCCGTCCTTATCTTTCCCCATGTCATAGACGTACGGAATATAGTCATCTTTGACTTCGCCTGCGTTGAATGGTTTTTCAGAGAGGTTCGCCCAGTAGCCGGCATCAACCCACTGTTTCAAGAACGCGATCTCACCTGTGAAGATATCCGGTGCGCCGACGCCACTTTCAAGAGCTGGTTTCAACTTCGTCGGGTAGTCGGCGATTGGCACGATCGTCAATTCGACTTTGACTCCGTTTTTCTCTTCGAACTTTTTGATAGGCTCTTTTAACTCATCCGTGAACGACCAGATTTTCAAGACTTCTTTCCCGCCGCTCGTCTTTTCTTCGCTGCTACCTGAACATCCAGCAAGAACGCTTGCTGTTAACGCACCGACTGTTAACACGCTAACTAATTGTTTCTTCATCTCATCTCATCCTTTTGTTAAGTATTCCGCTTGTACGTAAGCGGTTTCAATTAATTATTCAAAAATACCGAAAGCGCTTTCGAAAAGGCTTTAAAGAAAATTCCCGAAAGCCCTTTCGGAAAAAGTGATAAAAAATGATTTCGAAATCGCTCTCGCTTTTCCTCACTGACAACGAGCGAGAGCGATTCCGAAACAACCATTGTGTTATTCAGGTACTGGACCTGTCGATTGACGAACCATCAAGTTAACCGGAATGACATCGCGTGTCGTAACCCGTTTTTTGTTGACGATCTGTTCAATCAAGACTGATGCTGCATGTTGACCAATCGTTTCCGTATCTTGTCGGACCGTCGTCAACTTCGGTGTAATGTATTTCGCGACATAGATATCATCGTACCCAACGACTGAGATGTCTTCTGGAATCCGTAACCCGGCTTCATGAATCGCTTCAATCGCACCGATTGCCATTTCATCCCCGGCAACGAAGACCGCTGTCGGTCGTTCAGGTAATGCTAGCAATTCGTTCATTGCCCGCTTGCCTTCTTCCCCGGAAAAGAATCCACCGTTGACGAGATATCCGTCCGGAATCGGCAAATCAAGTTGTTTCATCGCTTGCTGATAGCCTTCAATCCGCGCTCTTCCCGCATCTGTCGACGTATCCCCCGCAATGTGGGCGATCAACCGATGACCGAGTTCGTGCAAATGATTGATGGCGAGTGTGCCACCAGTGATGTTATCCGAGTAGACGACACTACAATCGGCACTGTCCATGTCGACGACGACGATCGGAATCGTACTTTGAATCAACTCCTGGACGTGCTGGTCCATCTGATCGGAGCAGATGACGACGATGCCGTCGACTGCCCGGTGTCGGAAATGCTCGAGGTAACTCATATCACGATTGCGTAAGTTTCGCGATGCGAAGATGAGGTCATACCCTTGTTGTTCTGTTGCTTTTCGGAAACTCTCAATGATCGCGTTGAAGAACGGATGCATCATTCCGACGCCATGTGCTTCCGAGAACATCACACCGATCGTCCACGAACGTTTCGTCGAGAGCGACTGGGCGTGCGCGTTCGGTAAGTATCCCATCTCGGCTGCTGCTTGGACGATTTTTGCTTTCGTCTTTTCGCTAACATCCGAATAATTATTTAAGGCTTTTGAGACCGTTGTAATTGAAAAACCGGTCATCTTCGCTAAATCATAAATTGTTCCCATGCTACTCACTCCATTTCACCGAAAGCGCTTTCGATAAATTTAGTATACGAAGTCTCTCTGGAAGTTGCAACCTATTTTTTTATGAAAAATCAGATAAATTGAAAACGTTATCATTTATACTGGATTCAATACAAAAAGAAATCGATTTTTCTTTTAATACGAACAAATGTTTGGTATACTTAAAAAAACACACTTCGCCTTTTTTAGAGAGGAGCTTTCCCATGCCCATTAATCCGTATCTCGTCTTCAACGGCAACACGCGTGAGGCAATCACGTTCTATGCACAGGTTTTCGGTCAAGAACTACCGGACATCATGGAGTTCGGACCAGGTCCCGGTCCTGACGGTCAGCCCTACCCAGAAGAGATGCAGTCACTTGTTCTACATGCTGAACTGATCGTTCATGGTACCCGCTTAATGTTCTCAGACGCAATGCCACATGATCCGGTCACTATTGGTCAGAATGTTACCTTGGCGCTCCACTTATCTGACGTCGATGTGTTACAGAAGACATTTGATCAACTCGCAAAAGACGGTAACGTCATCATGCCGATCCAAAAGACATTCTGGAGTGAAGCCTACGGAATCGTCGAAGATACGTTTGGTATCCAGTGGCAGGTCAATCATGTAGAGAGTGAAGTGTCGGTGTGACCTTTAAACTCCTCGAGTTCTCGAGGAGTTTATTTTTAATATATCTTAGCCATAGTACACTTTGAAAAAAGGGTTGGAAGGAGCGAATCACATGATATCGATGACGTCGCGACAACAACTCGTTCAAACGATTAACGTACGCGTGCATGATCATTTCATTATCTTATTCGGCTCCGGAGCTACGGGAAACATGACAGATGATAGTGATTTGGATATCGCTTATTTAAGTGACCACACCCTCTCTGCCTACGATCGATTTTTATAAAAGCGGGCGCAAAACCCCTATGCCTTTAGGCTAAGGGATGTATGCCTAACTTCCTTGTGTTTGGATGTATTTTTGAATCATTTGTTTGCTGACATTTCCGATGCTACAGGAGACATCACTCCATTACTTTTCTAAACCTTTGCGAATCAGTTCATACACCGCACCGGCAAAAGAAGAAATATAATTCTCTTTTTGATATTTCTCTATTTTTTCCACTAAATCTTTTGGAAATTTAATCAATTTTGATACGCGCTCCATTTGACATCACCTCTTATTAAGTATATACTCAATATATACTAAAAGGGGGTGAAAATCAAGATGAAAGAACACAAGGCTTACAAATTCAGAATCTACCCCACGAAAGAGCAGAAAATCTTGATTGCGAAGACGATCGGTTGTTCACGATTCGTCTTCAACCACTTCTTAGCGAGGTGGGATGAGACCTACAAAGCGACTGGAAAAGGACTCTCTTACGGTTCTTGTTCCAAAGAAATTCCTATCCTGAAGCAGGAGTTTGACTGGCTGAAAGAAGTCGATAGTACTTCCGTGCAAGCTAGCGTCAAACATCTTACCGATGCCTATGACCGTTTCTTCAAGAAACAGAATGAACGTCCTCGTTTTAAATCAAAGCGAAACCCCGTGCAATCGTACAAGACGAACATCCAAGGCAAGTCTCAACTGCCTGAAGTCTCCATCATCGGGAACAAGCTCAAACTTCCGAAGCTGAAATGGGTTCGTTTCGCCTATTCGAAACAGATCGCAGGACGTATTTTGAACGCTACGATTCGACGTAACGCTTCAGGGAAATATTTCGTCTCCCTGCTCGTCGAGCAGGAGATCCACGAATTGCCGAAGACCGGCTCATCTGTTGGCGTCGACGTCGGACTCAAGAACTTTGCCATCCTGTCGGACGGCACGGTATACAAGAACGACCGTTACTTCCGTTCGCTTGAGAAGAAACTGGCGCGCGAGCAGAGAAAGCTCTCTCGACGTCAGCGCATCGCCTTGGCTAGGAAAGTCAAGTTGTCCGAGGCGAGGAACTACCAGAAGCAGAAGCGGAAGGTCGCCCGCATCCACGAAAAGATTTCAAACAAACGTACCGACTTCCTGCACAAGGTATCGACCGAGATCGTCAAAAACCACGACGTCATCGGGATCGAGACCTTGCAGGTAAAGAACATGCAGAAGAACCGCAAGTTGAGCAAGTCCATCTCCGAGGTTAGCTGGTCGGAGTTCTTCCGCATGCTCGAGTATAAGGCCGACTGGTACGGCAAGACCGTCGTGAAGGTCGGAAAGACCTTTGCCTCGAGCCAGCTCTGTTCGAGTTGCGGCCATCAACACAAAGACGTGAAACATCTTGCCCTACGTGAATGGACATGTCCGAGTTGCGGAGTCCATCATGATCGCGATATGAACGCAGGACTGAACCTCAAGCAAGAAGCAGAACGTATCTTAGCTTCTTCAACCGTCGGGACGACGGGGTTAGCCTGATCATTTTTCGACCGTTAGGTCGGATAACTCAGGAATCCACTACGGCTTTAGCCTAATGGTAGTTCAATGGCGGGTCAATTAGCACGACTCGCTGGTCGTGAAGTTGATCTCGTCGATATAAAACAGATTGCCCCGATTTTGACGATGCAGATCCTCACAGAAGGTTTAGTCATCGACTGCCAAAATCCGAACGAGCTGATACGACAACAAATGCGTGCTTATAGCATGTATGCTGCCTTTTCTGAGGAGAGGGCTCCAATCGTACAGTCAATCAAAGATCAGAGGAGTGCTTTTTAATATGAACGATGTGTTGTTAAATAAGATAGCGACCATTGAACGTTGTTTATTAAGAATACAGGATGTCTATCAGAACAAACCTAGTCATTTAAAGGATGACACCAAACAAGATAGTATCATTTTGAACATCCAGCGCGCATGTGAGGCAAGTATCGCCATCGCCATGCATCTAGTTCGAACACGGAAGCTTGGTCTACCTAAATCGAGTCGTGATGGATTTCAGTTGCTCGAGGAAGGTCAGCTCATCGATGCTTCACTGGCTACTAGTCTCATGAATATGGTCGGATTTCGTAACATTGCAGTACATGACTATCAATCACTAAATCTGGACATTCTTCAAGCGATATTAGATTGTCATCTTAATGATTTTTTGACATTCACTCGAACTGTCATTGAACTAGAGGATTGATTCGCTACGAAGCTTTTTTATAAGTAAAGGCGATTCCGTAAATTGGAATCGCCTTTTGTTTAGCTATCACTTAAAGAGTGAAATGCATAATTGGCTGCATTAACGGCTCCAACTAGTATTGTCTTATGTATATTGAAAATTCTCCATTTCCTCACACCTCTTCATTGTAATGTAGCTAAACAAAATAGAAATAATCTTTCAAACGTTTCTACAGGTTCAAAGCAATTTACAGGAACAGTTGATGATATAAAATATGTCATAGGCGTTGAAAAAGGACATATAGATTAACTTAATTCATGAATGGAAGAAGGAGTGTGCTTTATGGATATCCAAACCTTTATCTTTTTAGAAAATGAACAGGAACATGTGAACATCACAGAACAAGATCGCATTCAAGTATACATTCAGCAAAAAGAGGATTGGTTAGAAGACGGCTCTTTAAATCTAGACGGTACGATTTCGTTTACCCAGAATTAAATCATGCAAGGAGCCAATCACTCAGACGAACCTGCACCATTGTGGCAGTACTATGCAGATGCTTTGAAAAACTGTCTAGAGGATGACTCCGCTACATTTTATTATCTGAATACACCTATCGAAGTGTGCTTAAAAAAGGTAGGTAAATATCGATTATCATTAATTATTGATCAAGAAGAAGCTATCTATAATACATTAGATTTCATTCAAGCTTTTAAACAATCAGCTCTATCTTTTCTTCAGCTAATTGAATTTACTTCTAAAATGAATTACTAGGAATAAATTAAAAATTCAAAAATTTTACATTTAAATGCATTAAATTCATTTAATTTATTGTATTTATCCTTTTCTTCCAAACCTGATATTTGCAGATTTCATAGTTTTTATATTCATTACAAACCCTTATAATCCAACAATTTTTTAGACATTAATGATAGGTTGGTTTTAGAAAGACAGGAAACCTGATAAGTTAACCTGATAAAAATTAATGAAATTTTATCAGCCCCCATTAAAAAAAATGATTTAATATATATTTTCAAAATGGTTGAAGCAAAATATTTACCTAAAAAATTTTATTTCCTCATTTTTATTACGAAATTAATTTAAATAAAATTACCTGAAATAAAAATCTCAGCTTCATTATTTTATATTTCCTTACTTAATAGACCATTTTAATTTTTTATTATAATTCCTTCTGTATTTCTTATAAATCATTCTATCGGTTTATAATTCCGTAAGAGTTTGTTTATCTATCTTTCTACCTCTTTATAATCCTGCACAGTTCTCTTATAAATCATTCTATCGGTTTATAATTTCGTAAGAGTTTGTTTATCTATCTTTCTACCTCTTTATAATCCTGCACAGTTCTCTTATAAATCATTCTAACGGTTTATAATTTCGTAAGAGTTTGTTTATCTATCTTTCTACCTCTTTATAATCCTGCACAGTTCTCTTATAAATCATTCTATCGGTTTATAATTTCGTAAGAGTTTGTTTATCTATCTTTCTACCTCTTTATAATCCTGCACAGTTCTCTTATAAATCATTCTATCGGTTTATAATTTCGCAAGAGTTTGTTTATCTATCTTTCTACCTCTTTATAATCCTGTACAGTTCTCTTATAAATCATTCTATCGGTTTATAATCTTGTAAGAGTTTGTTTATCTATCTTTCTATCTCTTTATAACCCTGCACAGTTCTCTTATAAATCATTCTATCGGTTTATAAAATTGATAAAGGATTAGCTTTTAGATCGAAAGTATTCGTTAATTCTGTAATTGACGATATCTTTTATGATTCTATAAAGTTCTCTACTTTTTATATTTAATCTCATTAACAAAAACTCACCAGAGAATGTTAATATTCCGCCCATTCTCGGAAACGGCATCTTTTTCAATAAACTTTCTACTTTTACTGTGTCAAATAGTCCTTTTAACTCCGCCGTTTGCGTATCCTTCAACTCCCGATACTTTTCCGCATGCAAATACTCATAAAAGAACGGCGCGACTTCTCCAACCGTAATTGGCTCCATCCATCGTTCTTCTCCCCGCTCAAGCATTGCTAACAGAACGACCATCTTATAACTCCGATTCATGATCGTCTTTTCGACTTGTTCAATCAATTCACGATTTGCGTCGTACGCTTCGACCTCTTCGTCCGATAGTTCCTGATGCTCCTTCAAGAACCCAACGTAAGAACCCCAATCTTGTTTATAGCCTTGTGGAACTGCCGCATATTCTCCGATTTCAACATAGGATGGTCGATAACCAAGTTCGTATTTGATTCGCTCGTATTGCTCAATCAATCGTAACTTCCGCTGACTTGGTTGCCTGAGTCGATGAATCAATTCCAGTGCCCGCGTATCGAACTCAATCACACAGCCGGGTGGTGGCGTAATCGGTTCTGTCTGCCCTCGCTTGAACGATTCTTTCATTGTTCCAAGTAGTTTCAGTTTCGTTTCGACGTTACGGTAATTCCCAATTAAGTCAATGATGACGCAATGCGATTTGTCTTGCGCTAAGCGTAGTCCGCGTCCGATTTGCTGCGTATAAATGGCGACAGATTCCGTCGGACGACAGAACAGCAGTGTATCCACTTTCGGAATATCGACACCTTCGTTGAATAAATCGATCGTAAAAAGAACTTCAATCTCGCCTTGCTCGAATGCTTGCATATATTGCGCGCGATTTGTCGTCTGTCCTGTCAGTGCAAATGCCTTCGTTCCTTTATCTCGAAATACTTGCGCTAGATATTCCGCCTGCTTAATCGACGAACAAAAGCCAATTGTCTTCGTTTGATGATGTTTCTCCCATGAATGATAGATATTATCCGCGACTTCACGATCGAGTTGCCGATGCTCGAGCTGCGACGCATCATACGTTCGACCAATTCTTCGAATCTGGGAATAGTCGATCGTGTCATGAATACCGTAATAATGAAACGGCGTCAAAAATCCTTCAGCAATCGCTGCCGTGAAGTGCATCTGGAAAGCAACGTTATGGTGACAGATCGCATAGACATCGGCTCCATCCATCCGGTCTGGTGTCGCCGTCAGACCGAGCAGGAAACGGGGCGTGAAATGATTGATGATCTTCCGATAACTCGTCGCTGCCGCGTGATGGAACTCGTCGACGATGATGAGATCAAACTGGTCAGTTGAAAAACGGTTCAAATGACGCTTTTGCGCCAACGTCTGGACGGAAGCGAAGACGATCTCCGTCGTCTCTGTGACGGTCCGGTCACTGCCGATGTAGAAACCAGTCTGCCACGCCGGATTGACTTTTTGAAACGAACGCTCTGCTTGCAGTAATAGTTCTTTTTGATGTGCCAGGAACAGGACTCGTGTAAAGTCTCCCGCAAAGAACGCACTCAGGTAGGTCTTCCCTAGTCCAGTCGCAAGCACTGCCAACGCCCGTGTCCGTCCTTCTTCCATCGTTTCCCGTAACGCTTGGAGCGCTTCTTCCTGCACCCGGTGCGGCAGGATTTCTGGCGCAACGACGACCGTTCCTTCGTCATACTCGACTTCTGGTTCCGCGACATACTGACGTGCCGCGTACTCTTGACGATAAGCATCTAAGACAACCGGATTCAGTTCTTCTGCCGATTCGCTGAGGTAAAGATCCATGAAGGCATCAATCGCATCATCAAGGATCTGTGGAGCGACAGCTTGTGGTAGATGGACGTTCCATTCGATTCCAGACCGAAGTGCACTGTTCGAGATGTTCGACGAACCGACGATTGATAAGCCAGTCTCTGCGTTTCGAAACAGATACGCTTTCGGATGGAAAGAGCGTCCACCAGACCGATAAAAGCGAACTGACAACCCATCAAGCGCAAGCAACTGTGCCAATGCTTCTGGGTCAGTGATATGTAGATAGTCGCCAATCAACAGACGAATCTCGGCTCCTCGTTGCAACGCACGACGAAACGCCGGGACGAGTAAAGCGACGCCTGACTTCTGAGCAAACGCTGCGACGATATAGACTTCCTCTGCCTGATCAATGGCTTCGATAAGTGAGTCATATAAGTGATGCGTCGTCAGCTTCGCTTCCGGGATCAATCCTCGACCTCGATCAGGTAGAGGCGTTCTTCAAATCCACCGCGTTGTTGCTGTTTCTTCGCTCGGACGGCTTCCAGTTCCTCGACTGTCACGCCATGTATCTTCGCTAACGCTTGGATGAGCTCCAGTAAATCAGCTAACTCCTCGACAGCGTCTGTGTCCGTCGTCGCTTCCTCGTATTCAGCCAGTTCTTCATGTAATTTCTTTTTCGCTTCCACTAGGAATTCATTTTCGTCCAACGTGCGGAACGTCGCTTTTTTCCCGTTTTGGTCGATGATGTTTGGAATCGTGTCTCGAACTAATTTATGATAAAGTGGCATATCAATTCACTCCTTTGAAGGGTTGAGGGATATCCGAGTCGAATCACTCGGTGTCGTACATATGTATTTTATAAGAGGAGGTTCTTTTCATGTCTACATTCAAACAGATCGACACAACGAACGCCCCTGCTGCGATTGGTCCTTACTCGCAAGGCTTTATCGCAAACGGAACACTCTATGCTTCCGGGCAAATCCCGATCGACCCGGCAACAGGCGAACTTGTTCCAGGCGGAATCACGGAGCAGACGGAACAAGTCATGCGAAACGTCGATGCCATCCTGAAAGAGGCAGGACTGACACCCGACCGCGTCGTCAAGACGACATGCTACTTAACGAGCATGGAACACTTCGCTTCTTTTAATACGATCTACTCCGATTACTTCGCACCGCACGATCACTTCCCAGCTCGGTCTTGTATCGCTGTGAAGGAACTACCAAAAGGTGCCTTGGTCGAAGTCGAGATTTTAGGACTCCTCTAATCACACATCACGCATTTTGCGTGGTGTTTTTATTTGTAAATCCTTGTAGTGTCTTCTCTATTCAAAACCTAAAAAATAGAAATTTCAAAATTATTTTAATATAAATAAATTATGGTATTAATTTGGGTTTTATGATAGATTACTATTAATTCTTACTTATTTTATATTAAAATTTGTTATTTATTAAAAAGTATAGCATTTTTTCCATTTTAATAAGTGTAGGAAATACATAGCAATTCTTATTGAATTCGAAGGGATCGGTTTATCAGTATGAAAAAGCTTCTTAAATTGGTACTTGGTTTGATCATCGCAATCGTCATTCTTATCGTTGCAATGGTCGCATGTACATCATTCTTCGCAAACGAAGTAGACAAAGAGCTCAAAAAAGGAGGAGAAGTCACTGCAGTCGATTCAAAACAGGCTAAAGGCGATAAACAAAAAAATACACCTAAGCATTTTGCATTCGGCGATACGATCAAAGTCGGTGATGTACAGCTCACGATTTCAAAAGCTCAAAACCAGTCTCCTGCTCAATACAGCGAATCAAAAAATGGAAATGTCGTTGTATTTGATGTAACAGCAATCAATAAAGGCGATGATTCTGCTTTCATCGATGATACGGAATTCAACCTCTATATTAATGATGAACAAGTCGATTCTTATTTCGGAGATGACATGGCAATCAGTGGTGATTTAAACAAAGGTAAGACGTTAAAAGGTAAACTCTTTTACGATGCACCAAAAGGTCAGTCCCTCGAACTTATCTACAAACCTTCTTTCTCATGGAACGATAACGAAGTCGTCTTTAAAGGTAAAAATTAATGAGTAAGCGCTCCTAGTTTTAAGGAGCGCTTTTACTTTGTTTTGCTCGTCGTTGAATCGCATGCATCACGATTGGTATTTGTACAACCAGATTCAAGATACTTACTCCGATCACTAGTTGACTGACCGTCAATGGATTGAAGTACCCTTCGCCATATCCTCTCCCTACGCTGAGCGCGATCCCGTATGAAATCGCAAACGAAACTAGATTGCCGATGACGATATATTTCGGTTTCCCACTCCGCGCAAGTGAATACGATAGAGCACCGAGTCCAAACAAAAATAAGGCATAGCCTAGAAGTGAACCTTCTTTCCAATCAAAATAGGGTCCAAACCAAGCAAAGGGAATCACATACAACCATGTTCGTTTCATCGCTGCCCCTCCTGACTCGCTTGTGATGTGAAAAAACGATACAACGCGTCACGGATGTTTCTCCATCCAGGTGGATAGACATTTGACTTACTGATACAGATGATTTGTTTATTCGTCGTTACTTCAAGCGTCCAATCCGTCCCGTCTAGCATCTCATGCACTGACTCAGGATACGTCTCCCACGCTACTAGATCATACTTCTTCATCCACATATCCATGAACGCTAGATCGTCTTGTGTCAGTATACGTTCTCCGGATGCCGTCAATCGATTTTCTTCATCTTCTGCTCGAATTGTTTGACTTGCACGGTTCCACCAAAACGTCTGTCCTATTCCCCTTCCGGACTCGCGGTAATAGATCCGTTTTACTGTCTCCATCATAATCATCCCCTAAATTTGATGTTCCCAGTATACTCCATTTATTATTTTTAACCTGTTTCATTTTTTACTATGGTTCTGCTGATTTCTGTTGCTGTGAAACATTTTTCTCCTTCTATCAGTAAATGTAGTGAAAGGAGATGTTTCACATGCATGTATCCATTCAACAAGCCGGTTATGACGTAGGTCAGCCCGTCTTACAAGAGATTGCGTTTGCTTTACAGCCTGGATCCATCACCGGTTTGATTGGTACAAACGGTGCAGGAAAAAGTACGACGATTCAAGCGATGTTCGGTACGCTGCCTTGGGTCGAAGGAGAGATCGATTTACCGGTCTCACTCGCCTATATTCCGGAGCTGCCGACCTATTACGAATATTTGACACTCGCCGAGCACCTTGAGTTGGTCGCCTCGCTCCACGAGACGGATCATGCCTATACGGAACGACTCTTAAAGACGTTCGAACTGCATGCTGTCACAAGTGACTATGTCTCTTCTTTCTCTAAAGGAATGAAACAGAAAGTAATGCTCGTCTGTGCCTTGATGCAACGCGCAGACTGCCTGATCATCGATGAACCGTTCGTCGGTCTTGACGCGGTCGCGACGATTCGATTATTACATTTACTCGAAGCAGAACGGACGCGTGGCGTGGCGATTCTGCTCGTCACCCACGTCCTTGATTCCGCGGAACGTCTTTGTGACGACTTCGTCTGGATTGATCAGGGGCGCATCAAACATCAAGGAACACTCGCTCAAATCGGTGAAGCCTCTGGTCAGCCTGGTGCCCGCTTGTTCGACATCATGGAAGCGATGGTGCTCGAGCATGATTGAAACCTTTTTGAAGCAACGGATCCGTCGACGGCATGCGGAACAGCGTCGCTTCTTTCGAGAAATTTTCGATTGGACGATTTTGCTCTATCTCGTCATTCCAGTCGGTCTGTTCATCATCTATGAAACGATCCAGATTTTAAACGGTCAAGCGGACTGGGTTCAAACAGTTCCGGTCGCTTGGATTTTACTCGGTTGGATTCTGTATGGATTCCTGCCCGCCTTTTACGCCTGGTTCGAACCCGCAGATCGTCTCTTCTTCAAACCGGTTCCTGGAGCAATCGTTCGAATGAAGTGGTATTCCGTTCGGTATCACTTCATGCGGATTTTTCTATTGACTGCCGGATTACATCTACTCTGTTTTCCGTTACATAGCACCCGGTTTGACCAATCTAGTATCACAGTACTGCTGATTAGTCTTGCGCTCTCTTTGCTCCAACCGTTCTTTAGCTTCTGGACGTACCGGTTATCCGGACAACGGTTCTTGCGAAAATGGAGCGGTCACCTCGTCCTAGCAACCGGACGTATCACTCTGTTGCTCCTGCTTTGGCTGCAACCGCATCCTGTCCTCTTCGTTGTTGCACTGGGTGTGTTACTATTCGGATCTCTTCATGTCCGGCACTGGTCACGGCGTGAGGACGGATTAACGGAGGACATTCTGTTGTCGATGAAACGACAGTCGAGTTTATCGACGACCGTCCTTGAATTGAACGGTGCCTTACCAAAACCGTCGCATCGAAAGCGTCCGTTCCTTCATCTGCGATTATTCAAGCAGACGCATCAGCAACTCCCGCTGATCACGTATCTGCGAGATCCGAGTAAACGTCGTTTCTTACTCCAGCTGTTTGCTGCGATGAACTATGGCCTTCTCGTCTTACCATGGATTGGACGTGGTCTTGTCATCGCCTTCGTTCTGTTCGTCCTGTATCAAGAAGTAAAACAACACGCCCTGTGGTTTAGAAAGCAGCGCTTCTTTCGGCTCGTTGACTCTCGTATTACAGCTTCTACGGAAAATAAAGTCATTTAAAAGATATGGAAATCCAATATCTCTTCTCGTGTTCCTTTCGTACACTAAAGGTAATCTAAAACGAACGGAGTGGATGCGTATGAAGTGGGGTCTGTATCCGAAAATGTTACTTGCTTTCCTCGGTCTTGCAATCGTACCGATCGTCTTGATCGGCTCGTTTTTGTATATTGAAACGAAGAATGCCTTAACGGACGAAGCTTACGCGAAACTTGAGGCGATTCGTGATGCTAAAAAAGCGACTGTCACGCAACATATCGATGAGAAATTTTTGAACCTCGAAGCATTAGCAGAGAACGAACAAGTCCAGCAAGCTTTCGCTCCCTTAACGAAACAGTTTGCGGACGGTGGACTGGCGAACGACGCCTACCAACAAGAAGCCAAAAAATTCGATACCTACTTCAATCAATACATCGAGCAGTTCGGCTTCTATGATGTCTTCTTCATTGATCCGGACGGAAATGTCGTCTATACGGCGTTCAAAGAACCGGATCTCGGTCAGAATGTCGTCACCGGTGATCTCAAATCGTCAGGGCTCGGAAAAGCGTATCAGGACGCCTTAACAAAACAAACAGGCGTCATTGCTGATTATGCGTACTACGAACCGTCAAAAGCTCCTGCTGCTTTCTTTGCGATTCCCTATGTCGACCCAAAGACGAACAAACCACGTGGAGTTCTTGCGCTTCAGCTCGCCGGTGATCGAATCAATCAGATCATGAAAACAACGGCTGGACTCGGCAAAACCGGTGAATCGTATCTTGTTGGTGCCGATCAACGCTTACGCTCTGATTTCCGAGCGACAAAACAGACGGAAGTCGGCGAAAAACGGGTCCAGTCGACGCCAGTCAAACAAGTCGTTGCCGGTCAGACGAAAACGACAGAAACAACGGACACCGATGGTCATGAAGTCGTGACGTCCTTCACACCACTAAAAATCGCTGGTCTCAACTGGGGACTGATCACAGAAGTCCATACGGAAGAAGTGTTTGCTTCTTTATCTGATTTCGTACAAAAGCTATTGATTGCGTTAGTGGCGTTAATTGCTTTGGTAGCACTTGCTGCGATCCTCTTCACACGCACGCTCGTCCGACCAATTCGCGCGTTACTGCATAGTGCGGGCGCGATTGCCGAACACGATTTATCACAACCGGTCGTTGCGACGTCACGTGATGAGATTGGACAGCTCTCCCGTTTATTCGAGACAATGCGCCTCTCTTTAATCAATTTGGTACAGCGAGTCGATGCAATGTCACGGACGATTGATGACTCTCTCGCTGAGCTCGTCGTTGAAGCCGAAGAGACCGGACACGGAACAAAAGAGATGGCAACAGCAATGACTGGAATTGCCGCAACCGCCCAGCAACAGTCTGGCGCGTTTGATGGGCATACAGCGTCCTTACAATCCTTGACGGCAACAATCGAGCAGAACGCGCAAACGTCGGCTCTCGTCGTCGATAGCGCTAGTCGTTCAGAAAATCTTGCAACGACCGGACGTTCGGATCTCCATGCCGTTACGGAACAGATGCAATCGATTCAAAATGCGATTGATGAGGCTGCCGATAAATCACGTCGCGTCCAAATCGCTTCCGAGAATATCTTAGAGATCATCAGCATCATCGAATCGATCGCTAACGAAACGAATCTTCTCTCATTAAACGCTTCGATCGAAGCCGCACGTGCCGGGGAACAAGGCAAAGGATTCGTTGTCGTCGCACGCGAGATTCAGAATCTTGCCAACCAATCGAAACAGTCAATGGTTCGCGTCCAGGAAACAATCGATTCGATCCAACTGGAGACAAAACAACTCGAAGACGCCATGGCACGCGGAACCGTTGCCGTTCAAGACGGTGTCGTTCGCGTCACGGAAGCGACGCAATCGTTTGATTCGATCGTCACCCAGTCAAAAGGTGTCACTGTTGATATGGCCGCCCTTTCGGAAACGAACCGGGATGTCTTATCGACCGCTTCCCACCTCGTCGCACAAGCCGAACAGCTGCGTGCCGGAATCATCGCCAGCGCTCAAGACAACCAACATGCATCCGAGCAATCACTCGCTTTCAGCGAACGAATGGATGTCGTCCATACGCTGACGGAAGAGATTTATACGCTCTCCCGTGAGTTGCACGAGACGATCAACCGCTATACACTGGATTAAACTTGAAAGGAGACATGCCTCATGCCGACTCACTTATTCCTCTTTGGAGGCGGTCCTCCTTTTACACCGAACTTACGAACACGATTTGCTACATTAACGAACGGTGGACCGGTCGCGATTCTATACATTCCGCGGATCGGTAAGGACTGGACGCGTTACGCCTCGATCTATACGAAGCCGTTACAGGAAGATGGCATTTCGTCTTTCGTCCATCTGCCACTATCTGACGCACCAACAGACGGACAACTCGCGCAACTGAAACAGTGTCAAGGCATCATCATCTCCGGTGGCGAGACCGAATTGTATCAGCAATACTTGGTCGGTACACCGATCGGTGACATCATTCAGTCGCGTTTCGCAGATGGTGTTCCGGTCGTCGGTTTTTCAGCTGGTGCCCTCGTTTCGCCCGAACGGTGTATCATTCCGGAGATCGACCAACGCGACAATCGACGTCTTCGCTTGCCTGGTCTTGCCTTACTGAACGACGCGGTCGTCTGTGTCCATTACGAGACGTGGGGCGAAGCTGCCCATCTCGTGCAATCGTTTACGGAAGAAAGTGCAGACCGTGCTTTCGGACTTGCTGACGAAAGCGGGATCTATTTATGCGATCAGCAGCTCGTCGAAACAGAAGGAACCGATCCCGTCGTATTGTCGCGGAGTCCCGTCAGATGACAGCGATCGTTCCTGCCGTCAAAGGCATCATCATTCACGAGCAACGTCTCCTGATCGTCCGCCGGGCTGCTGCTGACTTCGGCGGTGGGACGTGGGAATGCCCGGGTGGCAAGATCGACTTCCGTGAACTGCCAGTCGATAGTCTCGTTCGCGAGATAAAAGAAGAGACACAGTTGACGGTTACCCCGGAGCGTCTGCTCTATGCCTCGAGCTTCCTGACGCATCCCGATCGGCAAATCGTTCTCTTGATGTACATCTGTTCGACGCATCAGACGGACGTTCAGTTATCCGCGGAACACGACGCTTATCTCTGGGCGGACGAAACAATGATTCGTCAGTTGATCGCGCCGAATATCTTAGCTGATTTTGAACGACATGATGTATTTTCGTTACTGCATCGCTAAACACAACTGCCCCGCCTGACCAGTTGGTCGAGCGGGGCAATTTTTATTTACAGTAAAGGATCTCGGTAACAGACGACGCGATTCCGACCGGTTTGTTTGGCTTCATACAATGCTAAGTCGGCTTTCTGGACGGTCTCAAATACAGTCGATGCTTGATCGGATGAAGCGGCACCTAGCGATAACGTGACATGAAAAACGGGGTGCTCCTTATAAACGAAGTGTTGATCGGCGCAGGCAGATCGAATCCGTTCCCCCAGTCGTTCCGCTTGTCGAAGTGGTACGTCCGGCAACAGTAAGACAAACTCTTCACCACCGTACCGACCGACGACGCCCTGTTCTGGACAATACGATTGCAAGAGATGGCTGAGTTGTCGTAAAACGACGTCACCCCCTTCGTGTCCGTATGTATCATTGATTGATTTAAAATGATCGAGATCGAGAATGAGGACGGAGAAGACTGTTCCGTTCTGAGCGTACTCGGCTAACGTTTCATCTAGCTTCCGGCGGTTTCCCAGTTGCGTCAGCCCATCCGTTAAAGCCAGTTCCTGTTGTGTGTGGACGAACAAAAAGTGCTTCCTTAATTCCTGTAAGAAACGATAGGTGACGTAGCCACCAATCATGATGACGATGATATAGACGAGCGCAATCTCTAAAAACCGCTCGAACGTGTTCGTTAATAAATAGAGCGCCGGTAAGCTGTATGCGATCCCTGTTCCAAGCAACACGAGATAATCCTTCATCCGTTGAGCAGCGAACCGTCGATAAATCGTCGCTGTCACGAGTAACGCGACACAGATCAAGGTTGTCAGAATCAGTCCTTGGTATTCGCCAGCTGGTGTCACCGCAAATCGGGCGCCGATGATGAACAGCATCGTGATGCTACCGCTGACTAATCCGCCGTAAAAGTACGCCGTGACGAGCGCAACGAGACGCAAATCAATCTTTGCAACGTCATAGGAAATACTGTTAAAGATCAACAGGGCACCAATCACACCGGCGATACAACCGATCGCGAGTCGGACTTGTAAGGAAGAGTTAGGCGAGATGCGCTCGATCCGTCTTAGCGGTAAAAACGCAAACAGCAATGTCGCAATCAACAGTGAGAAGTTCAACAACAATGAATTAAGCAACGTAAGCACGACGACATCCTCCTCATTCCATTTCAGATGTTTACTCTATTCCCTCCAAATTACACATTCCCCTCTTTTTCCAAGGTTTTCAAACAAGAGGAGAGGGAATCAAACAAATATGTCTATCGTCTACATCATTAAGGGGGAATCTTTCATGGACCGTCAAGCTGAAAAACGAAAAAGTAAGATGCCATTCTTCATTATTCTCGTCATCGCTATCTTCGTCATCGTTGCTGCTGCGTTGATCATTTACGTCACATCCGAACCAAAAGAAGAGACACAAGCACTTATGACACACCTTGCGACTGTCTTACCGATTTACGTGAACTAGATTCACAAGACCTTTACACAAGCCGTACAACACCTTCATACATGTTGCGCCCCCTCCTTCCGATAGGTACACGGGAGGAGATGTTTTTTATGCTTATGAAAAAACGACTATTAGCACAACAACTAAATGGATGGCTGATTCCGATCGTTGCCATCGGACTAATTGTGATCAGCGGTCTAAGCGTTTACGCATCGTATCAACAATCCGTCGCAGCAACTGAGGAACGGCTGATGCGTGAGTTAACCATGTTCGACGCGAATGTCCGGGCAACGTTTCTTGCGTATCCGGATGACACCACAGACCGCTCGCGTGCCATCAAACGATTGCAACAGCAACAGCGAACCGACTTATCACTTGACGACTACACGGTTCGCTTTCAAAGCCTGAACACGAGTGAGGCGTTCCGACCGTTGACACTCGAACCGGCAAAACGAAAACAACTACAACAGCACTTAAAAACAGCCCGTACATATGCTTTTTCGAATCAAGACCAGTTTCTTGTCGCAATGACGATTCCGGAACTCGATGACGTCATCTTGCTGACGACTGATCGCGATAAATTAATCGCCCCTGCTCAAGATTTAGCTTGGACACTTGTCTGGGTCAGTTTGATTACGCTTGTCAGTATCAGCCTCTTGATTCGCTCACGAATTAGAAGACAACTCGCCCCGTTATCGAAACTCTCCTTACAGATTGAAGAAGCGCATGCGAAGCGATCGTATCGTCCATTAACACTCAAGACGACGACCTTTGAGTTACAACAGCTGACGTTTCAATACAATCAGTTGATGCAACAGATCGGAGATTTAACGGCTGAGATGCAACAAGCGAGTCAGGAGCTCGAATCCGTCCAGCCCCACTTTTCCTCACGCTTATCCGCGATGGATCAATCGGTCCAGGCCGTCGATGAAGTCGCCGGTTCTTTACTTGCGCAATCGTCGCAAATGGATCAGACAATCGTCGCCTCGACACGTTTGACCGCTCAAGGGCACGATGCGTTAAGTGAGATGCAAACGACACTTCTCAACAGCCAACATGCCGTAACCCGTTTTCAACAGACTGTTCAGACGAATCACACGACACTTGAGACCTTACAAGAGGAAAGCCAGTTACTGAAGGAACAATCCGCGGCGACAGAGCAGATTTTGCAACAGACCTCACATCTACAGCAGCAAATGGAGACCTCAATCTCACACATCCAACGTGTCGCTGAAGAGACGCGCCGCTTGTCGCTGAACGCGCTGATTGAGGCAACCCGTGCCGGAGAAGCCGGTCGTGGCTTCACCGTCGTTGCCAAGGAAGTCGAAAAACTCGCAATCGATATCCGAATGAGTACAGATCATATCCGGCAGGTCAATCAGACCTGGACGACAGGACTCAATCAAGTCGAACAAGCCCTCTCGCAGATGACGGAACGTTTTCTCTCAACATCGCAACAGCTCGAGACGGCAACGGCACACTTGCAACAGATGCTGACTGAAGCGACGACGATCGAAACGACACTGGGTACCGTGGAACACCAACGTCAAATCGTCGCAGATGTTCAGTCGAACATGCAGGAACATCTGCAGTCCGTTCAGCAGTTGATGTCGGAGCTCTCTTCTTACAGCCAAGTCCTCGGTGATCAAATGCAACACCACGTCAACCAGCAGACGGAACTGAAGACACATAGTGCGGTACTCGAGTCACGCATCAGTTCGTTGCAACAGACCGTTCGCTCGAGTGAATCGCCATCTTAACAAAAGGAGCGCCTCCCATCTCTGGTAAGCGCTCCTTTCCTCTGTTCTCAGCCGATATAACGTGCTTCCTTTTTATCGATGATATTTCGAATCCGGTTCTCCGTCACCTGATACTGCTCTGCCAGCTGACGAATCGTCTTCCCTTTTTCATACTGCGCGCGAATCGTTCGAATCTGAAACGATGACAGCGTCACATGTTGACCTAACAAGAGATCAAACTCGCCCAGCAGTTCAGTATACTGTTGATCGATCGAAGGCAGGACGTCTAAGTTCGATAACTGATCGTCAGCCCGTTTGCCGTTGCGCCGGACGAGTTTCGCTTCCGTGACGTCAGCCGTTAGAAAAGCTTGTGCAACGAGTACACCGACCTGGACGCGTTCTCCTCGACCACGTTGATAAAGCGTGACTTTCCGGTATCCTTCCCGATTGAGTCGCGGACGGAGCAAGACACCTTTTCGTCGTTGCTGGACACCGCGACACGTCACAATCGTTCGGTCGAGCGATCTTACGCGACCTAGCGATGAGACTTCATATATACCTACATAGCCGATGACGGCTTTCCATTGTTCTTGCATGGTTGTCCTCCTTCAGACAAGGACACGACGGGACTTCATACTTGAATTATATCAAATTACGAACAAACGTTCTAGTGATGTCACTCGTCGGAATGTGCTATTATTAGCAGAAAAAGGAAATGAGGTTCGTCTATGAAATTTGTCTTGTTACTCGGTCCCCAAGCGGTCGGAAAGATGACGATCGGTCAGGAAATCGAACGATTGACGGAGATGAAAGTCTTTCATAACCACCAGACGATCGACCTGTTATTGCCTTATTTTGATTTCTCTGAACCCGCACATCACCGCTTAAAGGATACGATCCGGCGCGAGATGTTCAAGGAAATGGCGAACAGTTCGCTCGAAGGTGTCCTGTTTACATTCCTCTGTCTATTCGGCGTCGAAGGTGGTGGTCTCGAGTTCATTGAAGAGACAGTCGAATTATTCGAACAAGCGGGTGCTGACGTCTATATCGTTGAACTCGATGCGCCGGTCGCAACACGCCTGCACCGGAACACGACCGAAAACCGATTGACGCACAAAGTAACGAAGCGTGATCTCGCTGCTTCTGAACAGGACTTACGCGAGACGGCGGACGGATACCGGACACGTTCGCTTCCAGGTGAACTACCGGACGTCAACTACCTCTTCCTCGATACGGAACAGTTAAGCGCGCGTGAAAGCGCTGAAGCGATTTGCGACCATTTCAACTGGTCCAAAACAACGGTCTAATCACAAACGAGCCCCGTCCTGCTCAAGCAGGCGGGGCTTTAATGATAGAGTTTGCGTTCATATCGATTCGCCTGCAACTGAAATCCGTTCCGACGCCAGACCGCCGCACTGCCCGCTTCGCCGTAAACATACGTCAGTAATAACGTCCGTGCGAGATACGACAAAATCGACGTCAACGCTTCTGTAATGTATCCGTGCTGATCATCCTCATCCGTCGTCGTGTAACGTAAGGTTCCGGTCGATCCATTCCATGTGAAGGTAATCGTCCCTACGATCGTTTTCTCACGCAACGCATGCAACGTCCATTTACAACCCGATTCTTCATCCGTTGCTTCGACAAACAATCGTGACGTCGTAAAATCCGGATGTCGTCCTTTCATTCAGCTCTCCTCCTCGACCTCAAACGTTGCTGTCGCGTAAACCTCTCCGTTAATTAAAATCGTTAATGTATGTGTACCAGGATAATGGACACGCGTCGTCATGTTCCGAAACGATTGGCGTCGTTCAACTTGTAAGACACCTTTGACTTCCCGCTCCCGCAGTTGAAACACCTTCCGACTCGTTCCACGTTGTTTGACGTAATCGATCGCGTATTCAAGACGCAGACGTTGCTCGACGGAACTGTTTACTTGAAACGAAAACTGTAACTCTTGACCAATCGTCACTGGTGAGACGACCAAGTCCGTCACCGCGACCTCACCTTGCGTGACGTGTCCGAACAACTGTAACACTTCTGGATTTCCGCGCTTCAGTAACGTCCGCGAAGCATGGCGTAAAATCCAGTCTGTATTCGGATCTGTTCCTAAGTGACGTTCGATTCGCTCGATCAGGTATTCCGGATGTGTCTTTGAAATATCGTTCAAGTGATTGGCGACACTTTTTCGGACGTAAAGTGACGGATCCTGTAGTAAGGCGTCAAGAATCGGTAACGCCGGACGCGGATCAGCAATCAAACGCGGAATCGCTTGTCCCCACGGCAGACGCGGGCGTGTTCCTTCAGACGCTAAGCGCCGGACGTGTTCATCGTCTGATGTTGTCCATTTGAGTGCCTGGTCGAGATATCGTTCCTGATCGACAAGTAGAAAACGCCGAACGGCGAACTCCGACGTCGAATGTTGCGTCAACTTGGCAAGTATCTCTATCGCAAGCGTCCAGTCAGAAAGGTCTGCCGTTCGTTCGACATACTCTGGAAAAACAATTCCCGGTAGCCCAGTAAACTGCGGTGCGAGTCGCTCTAGCTCCGACACCGAGTCCGGAAACGGTGGCAAGATCGTCTCCAGCGTCTCCGCCACACGACGGACACGTTGTTTAAACGCGAGTTCTTCCCAGTCTCCCTGCTCGACTCGTCTTCGAAAATCCGGTACATCGACCGCTGCTCCTAAGCGGTCGAGCCAACTCGGTGAAAATACATCTTTAATCAAACTCATCCTTCATCCAGTCCTCTCTGTGTGCGCTCCAGTTTGAGCAATGTTTCCTTGCGTGCGAGTCCACCCGCGTATCCACCTAAATCTCCATTCGTCCGAATGACCCGATGGCACGGAATGACGATTGCCAGTTGGTTCGCTCCATTCGCTCGTGCGACGGCACGAACAGCAGTCGGTTGACCGATCCGGATCGCCAGCTCTTGGTACGAGATCGTCTCCCCACTCGGAATCCGCTCGAGTTCTTCCCAGACGCGGCGTTGAAATGGTGTCCCGTACCGCATCAGTGGCGTCTGAAACGATACCGGCTCTCCTTTGAAGTAACGACGGAGCTCCGCTTCGATCTGTCCAAAGACCGGTGATTCCCCGGGAACGATGACAGCGCGCGCTTTTTGACGTAATTGTTCGATTTCCCGCTCCAGTCCACGTCGGTCGACGAACTCGAGCAGATGTAAGAGTTGATCGTCGGCAATCGCCAGCATCGAACCGAGTGGTGTATCAAGCCATTTCGCGCGTAAGACCTGCCCGTCAAAGCGCGACGGTGCCTGCCCGAGAATCCGTGCTGACGCCTCACGAAAACCACTACTCGATTCATAACCTCCAGCCAACTGCCCTTCGATGATCGGCTTACCGGTCCGGATCTCCTTCATCGCAAGCCCCATCCGTCGTGCCCGAGCATACGCGACGAACGTCATTCCGAAGCGTTTCTTGAACTGGCGGCGTGCCGTTGATTCATCGAGACCAAGTGCTCGAAAATCGGCTTCCTTGAATCGTTTGTCTGGTTCTGCCTCGACCGCTTCGATCAAGCGTTGAATCGTACCATGATCGCCGGGATAAGCAAGCGGATGACAACGACGGCACGGTCGATAAGAGGCAAGTAATGCCTCTTGCGCCGTCTCAAAAAACTCACAGTTCTCTGCTTTCGGTTTTCGTGCCGGACACGTCGGACGGCAAAAGATGCCGGTCGTCTTGACACCAACAAAAAACGTTCCTTCGTACGTCGCGTCCCGGCGAACGAGCGCTTCATAATACGTGTGATGTTCCATCGCCTTCCCCTCCTTTGTCCTTAGTATACCGGCTTGTCCGGTCATCATGTCGCCGAAAATCAGGCATTGATATGTTTAAGATTCACTTAAGAAACATCGTCCTGTTTTCGAAAGGGACGATGTGCATACTACATGATATACTCAACGGAAAGTAGGGTTTTCATGTTTGATTTCTTAAAAGAAGCACTTCACGCACCACTCCGTGTCGGAGCCATCGCACCGAGCAGTCCACGTCTGGCTGAAATGATGGCACGACGCGCCGTCGCCGATCGTCCACGCCAAATTCTTGAAGTCGGAGCGGGTGACGGAGCGATCACCAAAGCTTTACTGGCCGCTCGTTCACCGGAGACACATCTCTTGATTTGTGAACGGAGCGAAACGTTCCGCCCGGCACTCGAACAATTACTGGCTCAGGAAACGAATGTCACTCTCTTCATTGGTGACGTTCAAGGATTATCCGATTCATGGAGCGGACAGATCGACGTCATCGTCAGTGGTCTCCCGTTTGCGTCGTTCCCGGCAGCGTTACGGCATGATTTATTGGCACAATTCCAAACGTTACTACGATCAGACGGTCACTTCATCGCCTTTCAATACACCCGGTTTCAGTTCAAGATGTTCCGGGACTATTTCCAAGAACACAGCTATTCGCACACGCTCTACAATCTTCCCCCGGCTTACGTCTTCGAGGGGGTACAACAGGAGGAATCTACACATGCCCACGCTCTTGATCGTTGACGATGAAGCAGACATCCGTCAATTGCTTCGACTGTATTTAACCAATGAAGGGTACAAGATCCTCGAAGCCGAAAATGGTGAGGAAGCGTTAGCGACTCTTGCAACGCGTCCAGTTGATGCGATGTTACTCGACGTGATGATGCCCGTTCGCGATGGCTTCTCGACCGTTCAAGCTGCGCGCGCTGCCGGTCACACGTTACCCGTCTTGATGCTGACAGCGAAACGCGAAGACATGGATAAAATTCAAGGTTTGACCTTCGGGGCGGACGATTACATCGGTAAACCGTTCAATCCGCTTGAAGTCGTCGCCCGCGTCAAGGCGCTGTTACGCCGCGTCAGTCAGTATCATGTCCCGACTACTGCTTCAGCGATTCAGGTCGGTCCGTTCACACTCAAAGAAGACGAACGCGTCATCTTTAAATACGATGTACCGCTCGCCCTGACACGCCGTGAATTTGATTGCCTGGCGCTCTTTTTGAGTCACCCCCGTCGTGTCTTCTCGGCTGAAGACCTGTATGAACGGGTTTGGCAGGAGGAAGCACTTGGTTCCGCGTCGAACGCTGTCATGGTCCTGATCCATAAGCTCCGCGACAAGATTGAGGATGTCCCGAAAGAACCGCGCCACCTCCAGACGGTCTGGGGCGTTGGTTATAAGGTTGAGCCATGAGACGGATCAAACTAACTGTTTGGATGCTTGTCTTGTTGCTGCTCGCTGCATTTTTGAGTACGGCACTTGCCTGGTTGCTGGCGAGTCAATTGCCGCTTGGTGGAAAAACGGTTCCCCGTTACTACTACACGACGGAAGAAGACACGGTGAGCGCTGTTAAAGAGGACATTATACGTTATCAAAATGGACAAATACCGACCGGGCCCTATGAGTGGGCAGTATACGATGCCAATGGTCGTCTGGTCAGCGCTTCCGACAAGTATCCAAAAGACTTAACACCGAGCCGACTGCTTGCTGAGCAAACACCAACCGAGCGGGAGCCATCAGACACAGGAAAGGTTAGGACATTGCACCATATCGAAGCGATCAATCTTGGAACCCGTGAGCCTGGCTATTTTTTGACTGTTCAGTCCGATAAACCAACACTCAATGAATATCAAGTCGGTAATTCGAACGCCTTCTTCATCTTACAAGTCGTCTTGTTCATCGTCTTTTTACTGCTTTTAACACGTTGGATCGCTGGTTTGTTCCGCGAACTCGAGCGACGGCTTGAGCGGTTGACGGTCGAACCAGCGCCAACGGAACCGTTACCTCCCGTCAAAGGACCGAAGGAATTCAAGTTGTTCGCCCAATCGATCGAACGAATCGAACAGGAACTCCGCACCTTACGCGTACGCGACCAGGAGCGGTTCGTCGAGCAGTTGCGATTGATCACGAGTCTGTCGCACGACCTACGGACTCCGTTGACCTCAATCCAAGGCTTCATCCAGTGGCTAACCGAAAAACACGAGACGTTATCCGCGACGGAACGGACGGAGCTTCTAGCGATTGTCACCCGACAGTCAGAAACGCTCGCTTCCCGGATCGACGAATTGTTCACGCTCGCTAAATTATCGAACACCGATTATCCAGTCGAACGGACATCGCTTGATCTCGTCACACTGACGGAACAAGTCCTGGAACTGTTTCCTGGCACTTCTTCTACTGTCAATGGTCCTGCACACGCGACTCTCTTCGCCGATCCGATGCTCTTACGACGCTTGCTTGAGAATTTGATTCGCAATGCGACGCTTCACGGGACCGGTGATCTTCGGATTACCATCAACGACGACGCAGAAGGTATCCAGCTGATCTGTTCAAATGCGATTGAATCGACTTATACGCTAGAGGAACTAAACGAATGGCTAACACCGTTCGGGACGTCCGATGCTTCCCGCTCGTCTGGTGGCTCCGGCATCGGTCTGTCGATTGTTCAGCAAATCATGGCGCGTCATGCGGGGAACGTCGCGTTGACTTCACAAGACAACCGCTTCATCGTGACCTGTCGTTTTCCACATATTTCATAAGCCTGCATCCGATGTGCGCATCGGGTGCTTTTTTGGTCAGGTTGTTACTTCTTAGACACTTCTTTGAAATTGGAATTCGATACACTAAAGACTGTTAGAAATTAGTTGTCGTTTTAAAGGAGTTGTTCGTGTCTTATGAAATCCTCGTCTCGTTCGATTACATATATGCCAGGGCTTGATGGCTTACGTGCCTTCGCTGTTCTATCTGTCATTCTCTACCATCTGTCGGTTTCATTCTTCTCCGGTGGTTTCCTCGGTGTTGATCTCTTTTTCGTCCTATCCGGTTATCTGATTACCGGTCTCTTGTTACGCGAGTGGCAGACGACCGGACGCCTCGATTTGAAACGATTTTGGATTCATCGCTTCCGTCGCCTGTTCCCGGCCCTATTCGTCATGCTGTTACTCGTTCTCGGGTACGTAACCATCTTTGAACGCGAACTGTTGCATACGGTTCGCCAAGATAGTGCCTTTGCGCTCATTTACGGGACGAACTGGTGGTATATCTTCCATGACGTCTCCTATTTCGAGTCGTTCGGTAAGCCATCACCGATTCAAAACCTTTGGTCACTCGCAATCGAGGAGCAGTTCTACCTGCTATTCCCGATCTTACTTTGGTTCGGAATGAAAAATCGTCGCTTGTTCCTGCAATTGATGGGCGTTGCGATCGGTGCATCCGTGCTTGCGATGGCGATTCAGTTCACACCTGGTGAAGATCCAAGTCGTGTCTACTATGGCACGGATACTCGGTTATTCGCCCTATTGATTGGGAGTCTACTCGCTTTCGCGTGGCAACCAACCCGCTTTAAGCTCGATATCCCAAAACGTGGTGTCCGGTTACTGAATCAAATAGGTGCCGTTACTTTGCCACTCTTGCTTATATTGATGATTGTCACAAGTGAGTTCGGAAGCTTCTTATACCGGGGTGGTTTTTTCCTTGTCGCCGTCCTTGCTGCACTAATGATTGCTACAATTGCTCATCCGGCGTCGATTTGGAGTCGATGGTTTGCGCATCCAGGCCTTGTTGCGATCGGTAAACGATCGTACGGTCTATATCTGTGGCATTTTCCCGTCATCACACTGATGACGCCAGTCGAGCAAATCGGCACGTTCTCATTACTTCGGACCGTATTGATCGTCGTCGTGCTTGTCGCCTTAACTGAAGCATCGTATCGCTTTATCGAACGTCCGATTCGTCAGCACGGACTATCCGGTTATTTAGAACGTCTGTCGTTACATCCGCGGCAGTTACGTCAGTTTTCGACGTTGCAGTGGACGAGTGTTGCCGTGTTGACGATTCTCATCGTCAGCTTCATCGGTAACTTATCGATTCTTGCTGTCTCCGATACGCCGAAGCCAGAACCTGCTTTCGAGAAGATAGCGGCGCCAAAAGAAAAACCGAAGCCGATCCTGAAACCGACGACACCAAAAGCAAAGCCCGATCAGCGAAAAATCTGTCGACCGACGCTTGCGATCGGGGACTCGGTCTTACTCGGTGTCGAAGATTATCTCGGCAGTACGCTCAAGCAATTGACGATTGATGCGAAACTCGGTCGTCAGCTGCGAGAAGCGATTCCGCTGAGTGAGCAGTATGCCGCGTATAATCGACATGGACGCCAAGTCATTCTCCACCTCGGAACGAACGGTAGCTTCCGAAAGGATCAGTTGAACAGTTTGCTCGATCAATTCGCAAATGCCGATCACGTCTATCTGGTCACTGCACGCGTCCCGCGTCCGTGGGAAGCAGAGGTCAATCAGATGTTACGCGAGGCATCGAAACGGAAGCGAGTCGAACTGATCGACTGGCATGCTGTTGCCGTCAAACATCCATCTTACTTCGAAGCAGATGGTGTCCATTTGAATATCAAGGGCGCACGTGCCTATTCGAAGATTCTTGCGAAAGCAACGAATTGCGCTGTTTCAACGAAATAAGACCACGTCAAACAAGGTAGCGGAACGATCCGCTACCTTGTTTTTTATACTCATCCTGTCGCTAGCAACCCAAGATAAATCAAACTGACGCTGAATAAACTCAGCAAGATACCCACTGCATGCCGACGATATCCTAGTAAAAGCAGTGGTAAGGTTGCAATCCCCATCATCAAAACCCATCCATTCCCCACTGGATCACCGGTCGGTAGTTGCCCTAGCGTCGGTTGTTCGAGACGGCTGAGTGAAGCACTCGCCATGAACAGCAATACTAAAATGATACTCTCCATCCGGAGTAACGGACGCGGATCGTACGTTGAGTCAAAACGCAACCGACGCCGAACAAGCGTGCCATTACAGAAAGCATAGAACAAAAGCGGTAACAATAAAAGGTGCTTCAGCAACAACGCTTGACCGTATGGCACGCCCCAGAGATTCGGATAACGTTCAAGCGGAATCGCCAGTTGCATCAGTAACAGCCCTGACAGGATGACACCCGTAAAGGCGATCCGGGCAAACGGACTGAACCAACTTAAAAAGGCAGACCAATGAACGGTCGAGCGAGCACCGATGGCTACCCAAAACACGACACCGATCCAAGCTGTCACACATAAGAAGTGACTAAACTGAAGCGTCCACCCGAGCGCACCGTATTTGGCCGCCGCGTGACTCGTTCCTGCGATGCCAATCCATAACGGGATCGTCAAGAGTGCGAGCAGGATGGATCGTCGCTTTTGCCATGTGAATACGATCAATAGGAGTAAAGCAGAGAAGTAAACGACAAGAAACATCCGACCGATATGCAACTCCAGTAATCCTGTTCGAAGAGCCTCTGTCATCGTTTGCGTCGAAAGTAGAAAACGAACGGCACCAAAGACCGGGATGCTCGTTCCAAGAACGAGCATCCCGAGTCCCGCTACCGCCCACGACGTACCGTCCATTAATAGCGGTTTTCGTTTCGTTGGGATGAAGCATAATACCAAATAGCCCATCCAAAGCGCTCCACCCATATAGACGAGTAGTTCTCCTAGAAACGCACTCATGTCGAACGACGACGTAACACGAGAAGGATGACGATACTGATTAACAGTCCCCCGACGATCCATGGGAGCAGTGTCGGAACGAGTCCTTTTGAAACAGGCTCTGCTTCAGGAACGACTGCTGCTTTTTTTTCCATCGGCTCAGCCTTTTCTACAGTGCTTGTTTCAGCTTTTGCCGCACCCAGTACCGTAAAACGGATCGTTCCTTTCACGGGATGACCATCATCTGAAATCGACGCCCACTTGATCGTGTATTTTCCTTCCGTTAAAGGCTCTGAGACGACAGCACTCAGTTCATTTCCGATGATAAGTGGTTTCGCAAGGGCTTGTTCAACTCCATTCGCGTCTACTACACGTAAGGTGCTCGTTTTTTCAACAGCCTCACTGAACGTCAAGCGGATCCGATCGACGGGTTCAGATAATGCCGATCCATCTGCCGGATTCGAGCTTTTTAAACTCGTGTGTGCTTCGACCGATATGGGCAACAGACAAATGAGGAACAGAAGGGCAAATCGGATGATGCGCATGTCGTTTACCTCCTTTCTGCTTGATGTGTACAAGAAAACCCGCTGTCACCAGCGGGTCGTCCTTTATTGTTGCGGGCGACGACGGAGTGCGAAGAATCCAAGGATCGATGCTGCTGCGATACCAAGCAGTGACCAGACGATACCTGTCGTCGATGCTTTTTCTTGCATACCACCGAGACCAGTGTTCGGCATTCCAGATGGTGCACCTTTGAATTTATCTGGGAACTGATCGACGATTGCTGTCGCAGTCCCTTCCCCTACACCGTACATATGCGCGTAAGCTTCACGAATCGCTGGGTACGTTTTGTCGTAATCTTTTTCATTATAGCTATTGAAAGCAAGCAAGAGTTGGTCAATGTGAACCTTTAATCCTTCTTCCAAATCTTTCGCTTTCAAACGTCCTTCTGTTGCTGCATCGAGGAATGCTGCCTGTTCAACACGGTACTCATCAAGTTCCTTCACAGCCATGTCGCGTGCTTGATCATCTTTCGCACCTGTTGCTTTGACATAGTCAACGAAGTAGCCGATGTGGCTCGACCAAATCTTCTTGAATTGTTGCGCTGCTTCACTACCATAAACAGAGCCAATCGAAGCTGTCAGGTCATCCGTATTTTGATTCAAGGCACCGGCCGCAGCGTCAAAGTCTTTTGCTCCGTCAATTCCTTTTTGCATCGCGAGCACTGCAAGCGCCGCGTGTTCAGAGAAGTTTCGGTTCAGTCCGGCACGAAGATCAGCTGCTGGTGTATCGACTTTCGTATTTTTGAATTTATCCGGGTACTGATCAACAATCGCACCAGATAATCCTTCTCCGACCATATACATATGCTCAATCGCTTTACGTAGATTGCTGTAAGCAGCATCATAATCACCCGCTACATAGCTATCAAACGATGTTAACAGTTGCGTGATATGGACTTTTAGTCCTGCTTCGAGATCCGCTGCCTTTAGACGTCCTTCCGTTGCTTTATCGAGGAACGCAGCCTGTTCGACACGATACTCATCAAGCTCTTTCAATGCTTTTTGTTTCGCGTCTTCGTCCTTGGCACCAGTTGCTTTGACGTAATCGACGAAGTAACCGATATGGCTCGCCCAGATTTCTTTGAAGGCAGCGCCTGCTTCTTCCCCGTAGACGGAACCAACAGCTGCCGCTAAATCATCCGTGTTTTGATTCAAGGCACCGGCTGCCTGCTCAAAATCTTCTTTACCATCAATTCCTTTTTGCATCGCAACGACTGCGAGATACGCGTGTTCAGATAGAATTTGATCGAGTGTCGCTCGTAAATCCGATGCTGGAGATGAGACATCGAGGGAGACTTTTCCTGAACTGTGAGACATCTTACTATGGTCCTCATGACCGTGAGCACTGACACCTGCTGCTGGAATCAACAATGCGGCACTAAGCGGAACAGCGAGATACGACTTTTTCATCTTCATCTTATGAACACCCCTTTGATTTTTTGGACTTCACATAGATAACGTAAGGAGTTCACGAATGGTTTTATCTTTTTACATTTTTTATTTAAAATATTTTTTCTGACGAAATAAACTTATGTAGCACTTTCATTATTTTTTAGTTTTTATTTACTCATTTCGCGAAATAGCCAACTTATTTTCTAATCATTTCATTAGAATCTTCTTATAACCTCATCTTTTATCTTTTATAGAACAGGAGTGGACTTATGAAACGGATTGTCATTGGCGCAGTACTTGCTTCGCTCGTCGTCTCGCAAGCAGTTGGACCTGTCGAAGCAAAAAGTAAAGCGAAGAAGAAACCTGTTGTGCAAGTCGATCGAGACAAAAATGGGATTCCAGATGCTTGGCAAAAACAATATCATTTGGGATATGGAAAACAAGTCGCAACAAAAGATCACGATCGCGACGGTTTGATGAATGTACAAGAGTATCAACTTCGTCTCAACCCAACTAAATCGGATTCGGATCGTGACGGGATCAAGGATGGGAAAGAGGATTCGGACCGCGACTCACTCACGAATCAACAAGAATACACAGCGCATCTAAATCCGTTGAAGAAGGATTCTGATCAAGATGGTATTTCTGATGATAAAGAAGACCAAGATCAGGATCGATTGACGACACGAGAAGAGTTCATCGTCGGTACGCAACCATTGAAAAAGGATTCAGACCGTGATGGCATCAAAGACAATGAAGAAGACCGGGACCGGGATACGCTTATCAACGAAGACGAATTTGAACTCGGTTCTGATCCAACAAAAGCAGATAGCGATCAGGACGGGACTCGAGATGATCAGGAAGATACGGATCAAGACGGCGTTCAAAATAATCAAGAACTCAAACGGATCATGATCAAAGTGACGGATACGAATAAGAAAAAGTTCGAGTGGCGTTACAGTAATGAACATCAACGGAAAGAATTGCGCTTTAAAGACGAGATTGGTATTACTGACGTTGCGACGTTAAAAGATCGTCTTCTCGTCACACCATCGATGACGGAAGAAGAATTATTAACGTTAGTCGCACAGGCGCTTCAATTACCAAACATCAAAACGTTACACGTCCAGATCAAGTTCTATAATGGACAGGAACTCGAATCAGAAGATGAGCACTCGGATGACGATGATTCTTCGGATGACTCAGAAGATGATGATCAAGATGATGATTCAGACGATCATGGAGACGATGACGGGGATGATCACGGAGATCATGGTGATGACGATTAATCGTCTATACGAAAAATGAGAGGACGGAATAGTATTCCGCCCTCTCATTTTTTATTTCATTATTCTTCAATGATGGTGACCGCTACTTCCGCCAGCTGGTTTTGCTCCACCTTGTAAGATTTTTAAATCTTCTTTCGATAACTCACCGACGATGAACTGCCGTGTTGGCATGATCATCGCACTTTCACTGCTTGCATGCGCTTTGACATAATACAAGCCGGATTTCGGTAGTACCTTCGCAATCGTATAGACACCTGGCTTTGTCTCTTCTGCCGGTTCCATACTATAGCGTACTGTTCCATCCGCTTTCCAGATTTCGAAATGTACATAATCGACTTTTTGAACCGGTTTAGCTTCACGCCAGACTGTTGCTTCAAACGTCTGCTTTTTCTTCGCATCCGGTTGTAAGTCCTTTGGGATATTCATTTTGATCGATAACGGCTTAGCTACGGCATACTGTTCTGCTGCATCGGAATCGACCGCACAGCCAGCAAGACTCGTCGTCGTGACGAGCAGTCCGCCGAGCATGAGTGTTTGTATCGATTTACGCATTGAAGAACCTCCTTACACTCGGAATACGACGGATGACGAGGAAATCGACCAGCCAGACGACGAGCAACGATAGACCGACGAGCGGGAAGACGATTCCCAGCACGACAAGCACAGCGAGGAATCCTTTCAACATGAATGCTTTCGGTCCTTTCGGCGCCCCCATCCCTTTACTTGGTTTTCGCTTCAGCCAAAGATAGAAACCACTGACTGCCACGAGAATGATTCCGAGACAAATCAACAGACTAATTAACTGATTGAACCAGCCGAATTCCGTTCCCTTGTGGAGTGTGATTCCGGTAGCGACGATCTTTCCGACGATACCATAGTTGTCATAACGATAGTCGGCGAGCACGGCACCGGAATATTGATCGAGATGGATCGTCGCTTCATTCTGTGCTTTCGCTGGATACGCAGACAGCGTATAGACACCGATCGGATCACTTGGAATGCTGATCTTAAAGCTTGGATCCATCCCTTGTTGTTTGCCGATTGCAACGATGTCATCGATCGAAGCCGGGACGGCTCCTTCGACTTTTGATTGCGGGACATCAAGTGTTTCGGCAGCCCACGGGACTTCCGCGATATCCTTCGTTTGAAGTGTTGACGTCGGTGCCTCCCCACCCCAGATGGACGGTGGATAACCAAGCCCTTGGTTCGTGACAAGGGACTGGAAGTTCGTTCCCCAGAAACCGGACCACGGTAAGCCAGTCAAGATCAGGAACAGCATCCCTGCTGTGATCCAGAATGCTGGAACAGCGTGGAGATCACGACGGAATAACTTCTTGCCTTGACGAAAACGCGGGAACAAGACGCCTGACAGTCCCTTTTGCTTACGCGGGAACCATAGGAACAGTCCCGTCACGATCAAGACGATCGCCCAACAGGCGACGAGTTCAACGATCCGGTCGCCAGTCGTTCCCGCCATCAGTTCTCCATGGATCTCTTCGATTTTATTCATGATCCGGTCATCGTCAGATAATGTTCCGATGATCTTACCAGAATACGGATTGACGAAGACCGTCGCCGACATGTCTGGTGACGAGACCTTCACTTCACTGGATCGATCGTCGGATTCACCCGGTCGGTACGACGTGACAAGTGCATCGGGATACTTCGCTTTGACGCGATCAATCTGTTCCGTCGCAGTGATGCGATCTGCTTGTGGTGTAACTTCATAATACGATTGATACAGGACGTTTTCGATTTGTGGCTTAAAAAGATAAATGGATCCTGTCACAGCAAGCATGACTAGGAACGGTGCAAAAATGATACCAGCATAAAAATGCCACCGCCAAATCGTCCGGTGAGCAGAAGAAGTCGGTGCTTTTTTGACCGTCTCTTCCGTCTGCATGAGATTCATATGTATCCTCCTCTGGCAATAAATATGTCCACTCTGTGAACATCTTCTAGTATAAGCGTTTACAATCCAATTTCAGCCACTTGCTTGTGACGATAAATTGCCAATACAGTGTGTAAATCACGTAGCTTTTAAGAAGTGAAAAACGTCTTTTTTTGACAATGATTTCACTTTTCTTGTAGATTACTTCTTATTTCAAAAAACTATCCTTATTCATAAAACCAAACTTCATCTAAAAAAGCGAATCCTAATCTGGATTCGCTTGCTCGTGTGATGTTTTTATATTGAAGAACTTTCCTCGACTGATTCCTTTTGACGCCGATGATATACGATACCTGTTACTACTAGACCGATTAAGATGACTACGATCGCACTGATGATTCCGGGATTCACCTGAAGCCAGTTCCACAATTCCGACCACGTGACAGCTTCTCCGATCCGGACGATCAAAAAAGTCCAGAGTCCTGTATACACGCCTGCTGCTAAGAATGTCATTACTAAATAACGCGGTAACGGATAACCAAGGAGTCCGGCGACATAATGAATCGGATGTCTGACGCCGGGTAAGAAGAACGATAGTCCAATCGCCCATAACCCGCGTCGTTCGATGATCGTTTCTGCTCGTTCTAAGAAACGTGACTTCATCCATCGTTTGACGAGCGGAATCTCGCGGAAGAACCGAGCAAGTAGATAAAACCACGTAAAGGCGATGAAGAAGACCGGCCAAGCGGTCAGCCAGATGACGACCGGGTACATTCCCTCTCGTAATCGAAGTGCTGCAAAACTCATCATCAAGACATCGTCCGACAATGGGGTGAACATGATTCCGCCAGCCAGGCGGACGAGTGCCATGATATCCATCACGTATCCCTTCTTTCTGTTTCTCTCTACTTTCAGTATCCCCGATTTTTCTGAAGTTGAGCCCTATCCATTTCTTAAGTTCTTCTTTAGTTATACTTTTCCGATCAAAAGAGATCATCATCGATGATTTAAAGTCACGTAGACCGTAGGACATGTATACGCAATCGTTCAATAAAAACTCCTTTTCCCACATCGAGAAAAAGGGTTTCATCCGTCCGTTCGAGAAGGGGTACAACGTACATCTGAACGCTCATCTGATAGGAGGAATTTCCATGTTACATCGCCGGAAGACCTATACGATTCGTCCCGAACGCCTAGAAGAATTCACTGAGTTTTTCCATACCTATTTGTACCCGCTCCAAGTCAGCCATGGTGCCCGTCTTGTTGGTCGCTGGGTGACCGAGGCAGAAGATGAAGTCATCGCCATTTGGGAATATCGCGACCGTGAACATTACGAACAAGTCGATCGTGATGTCCGCAACAGTGCTTTACGTCGCGAAGCGATGAAGAAGCGCGCGCGTCTCGGCAAAAACCTCTATATCAAATCCTATGAAGATTTCATGACAGCGACCGGTACGTATGCTCCCCCTCGCGCGATCGTCAGCGTGACCGCGTACATCACGAACGATGCCGGTGAAGTCCTGCTCGTCCGCAACCTCCACCGGGGTGATACGTATGAGATGCCGGGTGGACAAGTCGAAAATCACGAATCGATTCTTGACGCCATTAAACGGGAAGTCAAAGAAGAAACCGGTGTTGATGTCACAATCGATGGCATCACCGGTATCTATCAAAATGTCTCAAGTCACGTCCTGTGCGTTTGTTTCCGTGGGAAAGCCGTTGGTGGTGAACTCGCGACACAAGAAGGCGAAACGACGGATGTCGGCTTCTTCCCACTGACACGTGACTCGCTGAGTGAGTATATCAAACGGGAACACTTTCAGTTGCGGACGCTTGATGCAATGGATCCCCATTACTTCCCGCATGCCTTATATAAAGTCAGACCGTATGAACTGATCAGTCGGTACGACGGTAACGCAACGTCGTCTTCACGGTAAACCAAAAATCCCCTTACAGTGTTTTCACTGTAAGGGGATTTTTTTCGGTTACGTTGTCAATCGAGCGGTAATTCCGGCATCATCGGTGACATAGACATCGCCTGCTTGATCCGTAACGGTATAAGCGGAAGACTTCAACGCCTCGATCGCTGCTTGGAGCGTCGCTTGATCCGGATAACGTAGTGTCCAGTAGACGAGTCCGACCGCATCTTCCGGATTCGTTGGTGCGTTGACACCAGACCAGACGTTCAGACCGATGTGATGGTGATAGCCACCGGCAGCAACGAACAATGCACGCATCCGCGAAGCGTCAGCGGCAACTTCAAAGCCGAGCGTCTCGACATAAAATGACCGTGCTGCTTCGAGTGTCTTGACGTGGAAATGGACATGTCCCATGACCGTATCGCTCGGCATGCCATACCAGTCTTCTTCTCCCGCTTCGACGAGCATACTTTGCCAATCGACGGGATCCGTCGTCATCTTGACATCACCATTAGCTTCATACGTCCACGTCTCACGTGGACGATCGGCATAAATCTCGATCCCGTTCCCATCTGGATCCGATAGGTAAAAGGCTTCACTGACGAGATGGTCGCCTTGACCAATCTCGATCCCTTGTGCAATCAGATTTCGGATGACGAAACCAAGTTCTTTTCGGTTCGGTAGCAAAATCGCAAAATGATATAACCCGGCGACCGAGTTTGGTGGAAAACGGCGGGCATTCGGATAGACTTCAAGTTCAACGAGTGGTGTATCTTGTGCACCAAGTACCGTCAACTGATCCGTTTGTGTCAGCACGCGTAATCCGAGTGACGTTGTATAAAATGAAATCGAACGGTCGAGGTCCGTAATACGCAAGCGAACAGGACCGAGTGTGATTTGTGGATGAATCGACATGTTGTTTCCTCCTTCAATGAAATAGCTCGTATCCCTATTATTACGCGGAAGCGATCGAAGCGGAAGTAGGCACGAATAAGTGGTATAGTATCCTAAACGATACCATGAAGGAGGAAGACTGATGGAAGAGACACCAAGCTGTCGGGTCGAGACAGCACTCGAAATCTTGACCGGAAAATGGAAGCCGTCGATTTTACTCGTCTTGATCACACACGGAACGCTCCGCTTCAGTGAACTGAAACGACAATTGCCGAACATTACGCAAAAAATGCTGACGGCTCAACTGCGTGAGCTCGAACTGAACGATATCGTCCATCGCGAGATTTATCAAGAAGTCCCACCCCGTGTCGAGTACTCTCTGACGGATTATGGTCGGACGCTCATTCCAGTTCTTGACGCGATCAATGCATGGGGTGAACAGCATGTCCTCCATCTTGAACAGAAAGAAAAACTCGCTTCCGCTTCCAAATGAGGAATCCATTTCGATGTGATTTCTCATTTTTTATGGAAAAACCTGTCTATTATCCCGTATACTGACGTAATAGACTTCTGTTTTTCGGAAAGGAATGAGTCCTCATGCATCAACTTCATGCGATCGAGCAACTAGTTGCTCGACTCAAACAAGATCCTGCAGTCGAAGCCATCTTCTTGAAGGGATCTTTTGGACGGGGAGAAGAAGATGTCCATTCAGACATCGATCTGTACTGTCTCGTCTCGGAAGAACGTCAAACAAAATTCTTATCGCGTCGTTTGTCCCACCTTTCTGCTTATCGTTCAATCATCTGGAAAGATGAGATTGATATCATCGCCCCACAAATGATCGTCGTCTATGATGATCTGCTACATATTGATTTGTTTACGGTGACGCTCGACTCGCTGAATCATAAGGATCAATTGCGTGTCTTGTATGATCCACAAGAACAGTTGACGGACTTTACGAATACTTGCGACTTAACGCTTTCTGCTCAAGAAGCGACCGATGAAGCAATCGATGCTGTCTGGTTCTTGTTTCAATATAAAAAAGCAGCAGCACGGGGAAATGACTTATGGGCAGTCGAGATGCTCCGTAGCGCCTTGATTAAGTTTGCAAAAGTATTGCTCCATCATCATGTTCCGGAACGAGCGCAACTCGGATTAAAGACGATTCCGACGACATTACCAGACCATCCACGCCTTGCTCTTGAAGCAATCTACGACGTTCTGACACCCGCAACGCACGCTGAAGCGGCTCAACGTTATTTAGCTTGTTTAGAAACTGAACGAAACGCGCTCGACCAGACGCTTGCCGCTCATCCAGAGACGCTCGCTTTACTCGATCGATTAACGCCTGAACTCTCGATCCAAAAATCAGGACGGTAACAAGAAGGGGCTGACTCAAAAATCAGTTTCCACAAAGATAAGGGTGGCAGAATGATGATCTGCCACTCTTTTCTCGTAACAAAAAGAATGACGCGTTTCACGCCACTCCTAAAGGAACAAGCGCATTTATGCGCTGTCAGAGACAAACAAGACCCGCTTTCCTGCTTAAATGAAGCAGGAAAACTGGCTTGTGTCTCGCCTGAGGAAAGGGCGTGAAAAGACGCGTCATTCTTTTATTGACTCTCTTCTATGGTCACTCATTACTGTGTCAATTGAATCTCTTTTGATTGTCCACCTGCCCAGCCAAAGCCAGACGAGACTTCAAGCATCGGATTTTTCACCTGTTTCGGTAATTCGAAGACGATGTTGCCGCTTTTCTCGATATTCGGGTTGATCGTCTCCAAGAAGAAGCCCATTCCGTCTTCATTCGCATAGAGATCGAGCTCCGTATCGGCTGAGTATTCCGTATCGCCGACATTGACTTTAAACATGTTGCTATCGACGAATCGCTCTTCCTTATCTCCGTTTAGAATCGTCAGACCGATGACTAAGAATTGTCCTGATGTTTTCTTTTCTCCGAGAACGTTCGACAACGTATCAACCATCTTGACGTCGTTGACGACGTACGTCAGTTTTCCGACCTTTACCTGATCATTCACTCCGTACGTCTTCTTGACCGGTTTTGCAGCTGCTTTTGCCTTCACTGGTTTTGCTTCTGATTTGACTGTTTCTTGTTCGACTGTCACTTTTTTCTCCGGTGCTGCTTGTTCTTCGTCATCTCCTAGATTCCCGAGAATGACTGCTCCGATCACGATGATTCCTGCCCACTTCACTCCTTTTTTCATGTTACTTCCTCCTTTTAATGTGGCTGACTCACGTCTGATAGCCCTAGTATAGGAAGAAGCAACCCCTTATCCTTTACACTTTTTTAACCAGGTTATTTTTTGTTTATGGTTCGATAAAAAGATTGACAAAAAATAAAAGAGAACGCTGATTTCAGCGCCCTCCTCTCCTTATTCTCCTTTGACTCGGATGACGATTTTGCCTTTTGCGTGCCCTTCTTCGCCATAATCATGTGCTTCCTTGATTTGATCCAGATCAAAAATCCGGTCGACGACAGGTTGTAGCTCGCCACGTTCGACAGCTTTAGCGATATGTCGCAAACGCTCACCCGTCGGTTGCATGAAGACATATGCAGATCGTGCATTATGCTCTTTCGCTTGCTCTTCATCCGGTGGCGTGGAAATCGAGACGAGCATGCCGTTCGGCTTCAGCATCTGATACAATTCGGCTTGCTTGTCGCCGCCCATCGTGTCAAACACAAAATCGACGTCGCGAACACGATCCGCCGGATTTTCCTGTTTGTAGTCGATGACTTCGTCGGCTCCAAGTGCTTTTACCCAGTCGACATTTTTCGTACTTGTTGACGTGATAACGTACAAACCGTTCGCTTTCGCAAGTTGAATCGCAACCGTTCCGACGCCCCCTGATCCGGCACCAATGAAGATCCGGTCACCCGGCTTCGCATCCATCACTTCGAACATGACTTGCCACGCTGTATGCGAGACGAGTGGAAGCGACGCTGCTTCTGCGAAACTGAGCGATTCTGGTTTTTTGACGACGAGATGCGCATCGACTGCGACATACTCTGCATACGTTCCTTGACGGGCGATTTCCGGGCGGCTGAAGACGGCGTCCCCGACTTGAAGATCCGAGACGTTTTCTCCGACTTCCTGAATCACACCAGCAACGTCCCAACCGATGACGAGCGGCATCTCATAGCTCAACATCTGACGCAAATATCCTTCGCGTAGTTTCCAATCGACCGGGTTTACACTCGCGGCGTAGACTTCGATTAAGACATCATCTGGTCCGATGACCGGCTTTTCCAGTTCTCCGACCTTGAATTGTTCCGATCCACCATACTGTTCAATGTAAGCTGCCTTCATCCGTTGACTCCTCCTTCAATATTCGTTCCCTATCTTCTTCCCCGTCCGTTCCACCGACAAACAGTCTGAAGATACACAACAGCTCCCCATCGATCGATGAGGAGCTGTTTCGTTAACGACTCGTTTGCTGAAGAGTGGATGCCGTTTCGTTTAAGGCATGAATCGCCTGTTGCAGTTCCATGACCTGTCCAACTTGATGACGCGTCAGACCAGATAACGACTCACTTTGCGCGAGCAACGCATTCATGAACGTATCAAGTTGACCGGCTGCTGCCGTGATGGCGGCAAGGCTGCTCGTCATCGTCGCGAACTGAGTCTGCGCTGACTGGATTGATCCAACAACTTCCGTTGTATCCGTCTCGATCGTCTGTAGCGCTAACTGACTCTCTGCCATGCGTTCTTCCTGCTCACGTAACAATGTCGTACTCGCATGAATCGAGTTCCCTGTTTGCGTGACGTCCTGATCAACACGTTCGATGATCGCATTGATTTCCTTCGACGCTTCTGCCGTCTGTGCTGATAGATTACGAATTTCTTGCGCAACGACCGTAAAGCCTTTTCCGAACTCGCCGGCACGAGCTGCTTCGATCGATGCGTTAAGACTAAGCAGGTTCGTTTGCGCCGCAATCGCATTAATGCTCGACGTGATGGCGACGATTTCCTGGAAACGTCCAGCAAGCTGTCCGAACGACGTGACCGACTCATCCATGCTCGTCGTCAATTGTTGTAAGGATTGTCCGGCAAGACCAATCGTCTGCCTGCTCTTTTCGGCTGTCGTTCGCGAGGACGAACTGCGCTCGAGTGCGTGGTCGACCGAAACGGTCACATCCTCCATCCGGTTGACTTGCTGGTCGTTCAATTGGCGAATTTCACGAATCGCTTGAACGCTTCCTGCTGCATCATGTGCCAGCTGTTGCATCGCCAGATCAACCTGACTGAAGGAATCCTTCGCCGCGTCGACCGTTTCACTCATCTCTTCCGTAAACGTCGTTACTTCCGTTGCGGTTGCTGCCGTTTGTTCGAGAGCAATTTGCGACGTCGCCGCGTAGGCTTCCGACCGTTCTTGTTCTTGGCGGACGGCTAACATGACGTTCCGTCCAAAGACAGCGACAAAAACAGCCGCTGAGAAAATCATCAAATAGATGACATAGGCGACGATCAAGTCGAATGTATTCGTAAAGACAATCGTTCCCAGCATTGTGAATACTGCCATCTCAATGAGTCCAAGGATTCCGGCGAGAATGACCAAACGCGGAATTAAATAGACGATTGAAATCGTCAAGTAGAGATAGACGATCGTCCAAATGCTTGGCGACGGCAAGGTCACCAAAACGAGAGCGAGTACGAAATACGTTAACGTCACTTGGACGTACTTCCCGCTCGGACGATGTCCAAGTAGGCGGTTGCCCACAAGCAACGCGACCGTCAAGATCAAACCACCGACTAAAAACTGATAAAACACACTGATTGGGACGTAATTCATTTGCGCAAATAAGAAAATCAATGGATGCGCAATCGTAATTAACGTTGCAATCAGGCGGGACAAAATCTTTGTACTTTGTTGCTCGAGGGCAGATACCATCTTGTTCAAACTCCTTCACCTTATTAAAGTCATACAGTTGTTCATCGGCAGAAAGAATTCATTCGTTAAGTCTCTCGAGTGACTTTTTTTCTTGACGCTTTCTTGAAAGCGGGAGTACGGTTAACGTAGACTTTTTCAGAAAAGAGGATTTCTATGCTGTATGTACTCGTAGGTCTCGCAGGTGTTCTCGGTGCCTCGGCACGGTATGGGCTCGGACTGCTGATTAACGACTTCACGACTGGTCCGTTTCCGTGGGCGACGCTTGCGATCAACTTGATCGGGAGTTTTCTTCTCGGCTATGCGACACACTTTTTATTTCGAACGAAACTCTTACATCAATATGCGATCACAGCCATCGGCACGGGTTTCATCGGCTCCTTTACGACGTTTTCGACATTCAGCGTTGAGACGGTGACCTTACTTAATGAACATCATTTAGCGGACGCGTTCCTCTACGTACTCGTCAGCCTATTTGGCGGTTTGTTCCTGTCTTATGTCGGTTACGCGCTCGGAACACGACGACTGCGTCACGTGACGAAAGGACGTGAGTGAATGACGCTACTTGCTCTCGCCATCGGTGCTTTTTGCGGCGCCATCAGTCGGTTTGCCGTCAGTCAATGGATGAAGACGTTTTGGAAACGCGAATTTCCATTAGCGACGTTCCTGATTAATGTAATCGGTTCGTTTTTACTTGGACTCGTCATCGGTGCGCATCTCGATACGACATGGACGTTACTCTTAGGTACTGGTTTCCTTGGATCGTTTACAACGTTCTCGACGTTCAAAATCGAGACATTGCAGTTATTTCAGGAAGGAAATCGTAAAGTACTTACCCTCTACCTCATCTCGAGCTACGGTTTCGGAATTCTTGCAGCGTTCCTTGGAATTACACTTACAGCTTGAACGAAACAAGAGGCGACGGAAAAATCCGTCGCCTCTTGTCGTATCCGTTTTAATTTAATCATTCATCCAGAATAGACCAACCGTCTCTGCTCCGGCATGCGTCCCGATTGCTGGTCCGAACGTGCCTTCGAGAATCGTCAAATCCGGGAACTTCGCTGCGACTTGCTGCCGCAGTTCCGCTGCCATTTCCGGTGCCATCGTCGTCGCGACATAAATCCGGTTCTTATAGAACGTGTGCTGACGCATCGATTCGTCGATTTGTTTAACCATTTCAATGTAAGCTTTCTTTAAAGAACGTGCTTTTTTGAATGGTACGATTTTTCCTGCTTCATCCGTCGTGATGATCGGTTTGATGCTGAGTAGGTTCGCAAGGAACAAGTCACCAGATGAGACACGTCCACCCCGGCGCATCGTCTCCATATTACCGACGATCATATAGAAATGGGTCTTTTTCGTCAACGCTTGTAAGGCTGCGACGATTTCCTCGACGGATTTCCCCTGTGCCGCGAGCTCCATCCCGTAACGAATGAACTCTTGTTGGTTCTCAAACGCTGTATGCGAGTCGATGATATGAACCGGAAAGCTGGCTGCTTCCGCTGCTGATGCTGAACTTTGGACGGTACTTGAGAGCCCGTTCGTACAGTGCACTGCAATGGCACAGTCATAACCTTCTTCTTTCAGACGTTCATATGTTCCAACGAACTCCCCAAAGATTGGTTGTGATGTTTTGGCAATCAGCTTTTTGTCCGCATCTAGCGCACGGAACAAACGCTCGACCGTGATCGCATTCTCTTGGTACGCCGTATCACCGAGTAAGATTTGAATCGGTACGACATTGACGCCGATCGCTTCTGCCTCTTCCTTCGTGAAATAGGCCATACTATCGGTCACCCATGCTATTTTAGTCATTTTCCTTAGCCTCCGTTAGATTCTTCTCGCTTTATCCTACCATATACAGAAGTGGAAATCGCAAGAAACGTCATGACATCATCTGAAAATGAAACGATGTACGCTTATGATAGTGCTCATCGGCATGCAAGACGACGGAAGGAAAATTCGGTTGGTTGATTGCATCCGGTAATCCTTGTGTCTCAAAACAGATTCCGAGGTATGGGGTTGCGCGTCTTCCACAAATCGTAAACTCGCCCGACAAATGATTAGCAGTGTAGACGACGACTCCCGGTTGATCCGTCACGACGCGCAATCGCCGCCCGCTGATTGGCTCATCGAGAACGATTTCTCCACCCTCTCTAAGCAGGAAGGGATGATCAACCCCACTACCTGCTTGGCGGAGTTGTTCATCTGATGCATGTGTCACTTCATGCAGGGGACGGGTATCGAGAAAATCAAAGACGGTGTCTGTCACCGGCAGAATATCACCGGTCGGTACCGCATCTTTCGTCAACGGAACATAAAAAGGTGCATCCATTCGTAACAGATGCTGTTCAATCGTCGTCTTCGCCTCACCCGTCAAGTTAAAGTACGTATGATTCGTCGGACTGAATGGTGTCGAAGCTGTCGTCTCCGCTTCATAATGGATATGCAGGACGTTCTCGTCCGTCCATTCGAACGTCAGCGTGAACGACAAGTGCCCCGGATAGCCGTTCTCCCCACTCGGACTATCTAAACGTAGAACAAGTTTGTCGTCGTTGATTTCGTGCGTGAACATTCGGTTCGCCCAATTTTCGCTTCCTCCATGGAGGTGATGTTCACCCTCATTTTGTTCGAGTACATACGTCATTCCTTCTAGCGCAAACGCACCATTCGCAATTCGTCCTCCGACGCGTCCGATCGTGGCGCCTAAGTGATGCGGATCATCTTGGTATTCTGATAGGTCGTCAAACGCGAGTACGACATTTTCGACCATTCCATGTTGATCCGGAACCCGGATGGCAAGAATTTTTGCGCCTCGGTTCAAGATATCGATACTATGCCCATGCACATTCTGTAACGTGAATCGTAACAAGGACTGATCTCCTAGTTGCCCTACTTCTGTTGTCGTAATCATCATTTGCTTCCTCCTGTACGATACGTTTTCCTGTTTTCGTATTTACCCTCGGAACGAGACAAAAAAACAACAATGGCAAAAGACCATTGTTGTTACAGAGACGGAAGTGGTAATCGCACTTCGATCCGAGTCCCTTGATGGATGATCGAGTGGACGTGTAATGTTGCAGTCGGACCGTATGTCACGTCTAATGCGCGTCGAATCAGGAACAGATTCGAATCCCCCGCCTCCTGTTGATCCAGTTGTTGCATCACGGCAAGCGGCATCCCTTGTCCGTTATCCGTGACTTCGATGACCCAGTCTGTCGTCGCCTTGAAGGCACGGACATCAATCCGGTGATGGCGTCCTGCCTTTACGAACGCATGACGCAGTGCATTATCGACGAGCTGTGTCACAAGGAACGGGAAAACGAAGTATTCTTCAACAGCGGTCTCGATATCAAGATCGACCGTGATATCGGCGGAGGTCAGTTGATTCGGGCGACGTCGTGTTCCTTCTAGTGATAAATAGGCTTTCAGGGTCGCCAGTTCCTCGCGTAGTGGATGTTCATCATGCCGCGTCGCTGCTGTCAACAGTTGAAGTAGCGCATTCAGTTGATGTTTCACAGGAGTTCCTGGATCAGCTGTCCGCTGGATTTCTTCGATGATGCCTTTCAGATAGCTGACATGTAACATCGGTTTCATCTTTCTTCCGCTTAACCGGAGCAACTGATCTTCTCGATGCATATGCAGCTCTCGTGCTAATAAACGGACGAGTTGTTCCGTCATCCGCTCGACGGTGTCGTCAAATAAGTCTTTCGAAAAGTAACAGATGACACCTGCCTTTTGACCGTTAATGCGCATCGGATGAAAACTGAGAATTTGTCCCGTCTGCTCGTCTTCCTGTCGGACGGGTTCTTCTGCTTCGATCCATCGTTGTTCCTCACGTCTCGGTTGCTCGCCACAGACTGCTGGTTGCTGGTCCGTCATATCGATGACGACCTCTGTCGCCCCGAGCACGACGATCCGTTGCATCTTCGTCTCCTTCAATAACGTCGCTCCGATCTGCCGCGCGACTTCCGAAGTCAATCCCTGCTTTCGTAAGGGTTGTAATGCTTGCAGTAGACGATCGGAACGCTCGGTTTGCCGGACGAAGAGTGCTCCTTCGAGTCGAAGTTGTGTCCGTAAAATCATGATGAACAGTACGACCCCACATATGTTTGCGAACAGTAACGGAAAAGCAGCACGACTCATCAAATCAAGTGCTTTTGCCGTATCCGGTGCAAGTAATAGCGTGATTCCACTTTCAAACAGTAATGCTGTCAAGACGATACCGATGGGCGGAACAATTGCATAACCATCATGCAAGCGCCAGCGTTTTCGATACCAGCCGCTCGCAAGTCCAGCGAGCATGGCGATGATCCAACCGGCTTCCGCCCCTAACGAACCGAGTACGTAGCGGTGTAGACCAACTAAACATCCCGTAATGCCGCCAATCACAGGTCCACCAATCAATCCGCTCGTCACGATGACAGCGAGTCGGGTATCAAGCAACAAGGCATCTTTTTCGACGGCTAATCCGAGTAACGGATCAATCGTCGTATCTTGCGAAAGTTCAATTCCTGCATAGTTCATCAATATACCGGATGACACGAATGCGAAGAGCAGTGGAAGGTTCATTCCGCGGTCCATCTTGAATATGTATCGGGAAATGCGCCACTGGGACAATAAAAAGGCTAACAGTGCTAACATACCTAAACGACTCAGTAAGAATGGAATCTGCTCGAGCACGGAATACCTCCTCGTTTCATAGGACGCGAATCAACAATAAAGTCGTATTAGATTACATTCCCGCTCCTCTCTGCATTCTCCTATCATGACGGCTGAAAGTTCGCACAATCCGTCCATTCTTGATTTTTTGACTGATGCGATGAAAAAAAGCCGGCTCCTCCATGAGGAACCGACCATCTTATGCTTCTGCTTGTTCAGCTGGATGCAACCAAATCTTGACGCGGTTGATTTGATAGTTCTCCATCTCCATCACCTCGACGGAGAAGTCTGGTGTATCGATATGCTCACCTGGCTGAAGATCAATGTTATGCATCTGAATCCAGCCACCGATCGTATCGACATCTTCAACATTCGTAAAACGAATATTGAAACGTTCTTCCAAGTCAGCGAGCAAGACTGTACCGTCGAGTAGGAACTCGTCCGATTTGACCTGTTCAATTTCCTCGACTTCATCTGCGTCGAATTCATCACGGATTTCACCGACGATTTCTTCGAGTAAGTCTTCCATCGAGACGAGACCTGCCGTTCCACCGTATTCATCGACGACGAGAACGAGATGGGTCCGGGTCCGTTTCATCTTGCGAAGTGTCTCTTGAAGCGACGTCACTTCCGAAACAACCGGTAAATCCTTGATATAGTGTGTCACCGGATGCTCATTGCCGTTCGCATAATCCGTCAAGACTTCCTTGACGTTGACGTATCCGAGAATCCGGTCCTTATCATTTTCTTCTGTAACCGGGTAACGCGTGTACGGATTATCCATGAAGATTTCCATCAGTTCATCCTTCGTCAAACGTTCTGAGATCGTCTCCATCCGCATCCGCGGCACCATCAAGTCTTTGACGATGTGCTCATCAAACGCAAAGACGTTTTGCATGAGGGCAAGTTCCGTTTGGTTGATTTCACCACTTTGGAAACTTTGCGCCATAATGATTTTCAATTCATCTTCCGAGTGGGCTTGTTCGTGCCCTGCAGGTTTGACACCGAACAGACCGAGGAATAAACGCGCTGAACCGTTGAGTAACCAAATGAATGGGTACATGATTTTACCGAACACATAAAGTGGACGGGCAAACAACAATGTCATGCGTTCTGCATACTGAATCGCAAGCGTCTTCGGAGCGAGTTCACCGATGACGACGTGTAAGAACGTGACGGATACGAATGCGATACCAAACGACAAGAGTGTCGAAACAGCAGCAGAGATCCCGAAGTCATCGAAGACAGGGTGCAAAATCTTTTCAACAGTTGGTTCACCAAGTGCCCCAAGACCAAGTGCTGTGACCGTGATCCCAAGCTGACAGGCAGACAAGTAGTAGTCGAGATCGCCCGCGATTTTTTTCGCAAGGACGGCACTTTTGTTCCCTTCTTGAATCATTTGATCCAAACGCGACATCCGAACCTTAACGACAGCAAATTCCGATCCGACGAAAAACGCCGTCAACGCAATCAACAAGACCACTAAAAATAAATTGATGAATAATATAGTATCCAAAATCCCCTAAACAGGGGTCACCTCCATTGTTTTGTATTAAAGCTGTGCAATCAAGGAAGCAATCAATGTTAGACGCCGGGACAGTTCTAAGCGGATCGCTTGTTTTTCGACGTCCGTCGAATGTAACAAACGCTGCTCGAGTCCTTCAACCGTCGCCTGAAGTTGTTTCACTTCCTGATAAATCGTCTCCCCTGTTTTTTGTTCCCGTTCCGTAAAAGAAGCAAGAATCTCTTGCAGGGAAAGCCGTTGAGACTTCAAATATTCAATCTTTTCGATTTGATGAATGACCGATTCGTCATACAGACGGTAGCCAGAAGCGGTACGCTCTGGTGTTAACAGACCGAGTGATGTGTAGTAATCGATCGTTCGTTTTGATAAGCCGGTGGTCTCCGCGACCTGACCGATTCGAAGTAACGCCTTCCCAAAAGATTCTCACCTCCTTTCCATAGCTAGTTCTTTTATCTTATCATGTCAAAACCATACAGTAAAACGTCGCGCTTTTTAAGAGAAAAAAAAACGACTACTCCCGTTCGCACGAGAATAATCGTTTCATCCCACTTTTTCATACGGTTACGACAGGTTCTTCGACTGGTACACCGACGATCGAGCGTTCCAGTAATTCAACGACATCGTACGTAGCAACCGCCTCGTCGACTTCCTTCGCCTTCGTGCCGTCACTGAGCATCGTCAGACAGTACGGACATGCTGACCCAATGACAGACGGTTGGACCGTCAACAATTGTTCCGTCCGTGCGACGTTGACGCGTGCGCCGACTTTTTCTTCTTGCCACATCATCCCGCCGCCAGCACCGCAACACATCCCTTTTTCCCGATTGCGTTCCGTCTCGACGAGCGTGATTCCTGGAATCTTCTCGAGAATATAACGTGGTGCGTCGTAAATATCATTGTAACGACCGAGATAACACGAATCGTGATAAACGACACGCTCCTTGACTTCATGGAGCGGTGTGATCCGTTTCTCGTCAATCAGTCGTGCGAGCAATTCCGTATGGTGATACACTTCAACGTCCGGACTCAGTCCGAAATCTGGATACTCGTTTTTAAATGTATTGTAGGCATGCGGATCAATCGTGACAATCTTTTTGACGCCGTATTTCTCAAATGATTTGATGTTTGCTTCTGCGAGTTCTTGGAACAAGACTTCGTTCCCGATTCGACGTGGTGTATCGCCCGAGTTTTTCTCATCGTTTCCGAGAATCGCAAACGAGATATTGGCCTCGTTAAGAATACGTGCAAACGCCATCGCGATTTTTTGACTTCGGTTATCGTACGATCCCATCGCACCAACCCAGAACAGGTACTCGAAGTCTTCGCCCGCTTTTTTCTTCTCCTTTGCTGTCGGAACGACGAGTTCATCCCGGTTTTTCCGCCAGTTTTCGCGTTCTTTCCGGTTCATCCCCCACGGATTACCTTGACGTTCGATGTTCGCCATCGTCCGTTGCATCTCCGGATCCATCTTGCCTTCCATCATGACGAGATGACGACGGAGGTCGATGATCTTATCGACATGTTCGTTCATGACTGGACACTGATCTTCACAGTTCCGACAAGTCGTACACGCCCAGATTTCTTCTTCCGTAATGACGTTCCCAATCAATGAATCGGGAACGATATCCATCTGTCCGGCTGCTGCCAGGGAAGCGATTTGATTACCTTGCGATCCTTCGAACGCAAAGGCAGGTGCCCATGGCGAACGTTGAGTGATCGCTGCCGTTTTCATGTTGAGATGGTCCCGTAATTTAACGATTAAATCCATCGGCGACAGCATCTTCCCCGTTCCGCTCGCTGGACACATATTCGTACAGCGTCCACACTCGACGCAAGCATACAGATCAACGAGCTGTTTCTGATTGAAATCTTCGATTCGGTTGACCCCGAAGCTGAATTCCGCTTCATCGTCTTCTGCCTCTTCCATGACCGATAGATCAATCGGTGCCAAACGCCCGACTTTCGACGTTCGACCGAGCCAAACGTTTGCTGTACCGGCAATCAAGTGCGCATGTTTACCTTGCGGGATGTAAACCATGAAGCTAAGTAAGAACAGTAAGTGTGCCCACCAGAAGAAAACGAATAATCCGAACGCAATTGACTCCGGCACCCAACTGAATAAGAACGCGATGCTTGAAGCAACCGGTTCACCGAGCGTCGAATGATTCTCATAAACAAGGAAGAATCCGTTCCCGAACAGGACGGCGACCATCAAACCACCGATGAAGATCAACGCAAGACCTGCCATGAAGTTTCGTTTCAAACGGACGAGTTTTTCGACGTACCGGCGATAAAATCCCCAAACGACGGCAATCAAGATGACGAGCATGACGATTTCTTGGAAGAATGTAAAAATCGGATAGAGCGGACCGAGTGGGACGTGCGGGAAACGCTGACCGACTGCGAGTCCTTTCCAGATAAAATCAATCGCTCCGAATTGAACGAGTAAGAAGCCATAGAACATCATGACGTGGATGGCGCCACTTTTCTTATCCTTTAATAATTTCTTTTGACCGAAGACGTTGACTAAGACTGCGTCTATTCGTTCTTTGTTCGTCAGTGTCCATTCCGCCTTTTTCCCCCGTTTAATGGCGGCATAACGACTTTTGACGAGTGACGTGAACAGATAGCCTGCATAGCCGATGACGAGTAGGAAGGCAATCCAGTTAATGAGTAAAAACGTATTCATGTTCGAACAAACCCCTTTCCCCCTAAAGCAGTTGTGTTGAAATGAGTATAGCATATAATGAATGGCTATTCATTCATTTTTTTTCATTTAGTTTTTACTGCGTCACACAAGCAGATAAGTACTCAAAAAAATCAAGCGGTGGATCATCCACCGCTTGATTTAATCACGTCCAATACGTCATTTTTTTAATTTCATAGCATTGGCCATCAGACCAGGGATGTCCGTATTTTCATGCAATCCACTGAACTGTTCGCTTTGTGGACCGTAAGCGTAGAGCGGAACGTCTACACCTGTATGCACGGCAGTCGTCCATCCGACATACGCTCGTTTACTGATCATCTCATTCAATGTCATGACGCGTTTCTTCGCATCCACTTTTTGCAACGTCTGAATTTCTTCAGCCGTCAAATCAAACGTCGTTTCTCGTTTGACGACAGAGGCGATATTCGATAAGTCGTCGTTGAACTGACGAACCATCTCATCCCCCGTCGCCTTGACGTTTTTCAAGACTTCTGGTTTCGCTACGTACTCATCGTATCCACCGACGGACATACCACCTGTATCATGGTCACCGGCGACGACGACCAATGTGTGTTTATCTTTTGCTGCAAAACGAAGCACTTTTTCGACTGCCTGGTGGAACGCTTCTGCATCCTTCATCGCCCAAGCAGCATCATGCGCATGACCCGCCCAGTCGATCTGACTTCCTTCTACCATCAAGAAGAAGCCATCGCGGTCTTTCTTCAATGTTTGCAGGGCTTTCGACGTCATCGTCGCAAGGCTCGGTTGATTCGTGTTTTCCCGGTCCAGTTCTGGTGCCATTCCTTCTTCTGCAAACAATCCAAGAACTTTACGACCATCCGTCTCATTTAGACTTTCGAGTGAATCCGCATACTGGTATCCTGCTCGTTCTGCTTTCTTCACTAGATTACCAGCCTCTTGAACGCCACCATTCTTTTGATCAAAAAAGAACTTCTGACCGCCACCCAGTAAGACGTCGACTTTCATTTCATCCATGTATTGTTTCGCGATGTCAGCTTCATTCGCACGCGTTGCGACGTGCGATGCAAAAACAGCTGGTGTCGCATGGGTGATGGCTGATGTCGAGACAAGTCCTGTTGCTTTGCCTGCTTGATCCGCCCGATCAAGAATAGACGCTACTTCTTTTTCACTTGGATCCATACCGATTGTTCCGTTGTTTGTTTTTGTTCCTGTTGCCATCGCCGTTCCGGCAGCAGCTGAATCGGTCACTTTCGTGTTTGCCGAATACGTCCGCATCATTCCTTTTAAGTGACCGTCGAGTTCCGTCTCCTCGCCTCCTTGATACCAGCGATAATTCGTTGCATAGGCAGCTGAATAACCGTCCGGGATCATGAAGATGACATTTTTAACCTTCGCTTGTTTCGTGTTTTGTTTTGCCTCGACCGGCTGAGCCGATTCATATGTATAGCCCGCAACTCCCGTCATAAGCACTGTACCGAGAATACCTGTCGCCATCCATTTCTTGTTCATTTGTGTTTCCTCCCTGTTCACGATGATGGTTTCATCATACCGAGCGAATGTAAATGAACGATGGAGACCGCTTTAAGGAATGTAAAGAAACGATGACAGCCGAGTTACCACTTCATCTCTTCAAACATGTAATAGCCTTTGTGCTGTTCTTCTAAATATGCCGATAATGGAAGACGGACGTCTTCACTCGTGATGTACTCCGCTAACTCTGTTTGGTTGATCCACTTCGTCTCAATGATTTCTTCATCGGGATCACTTGGATCAAGTACACCACTCACTTCGCAATCAAAATAAGTCACGAGGCTGTGCGCTTGATAAGTTGGCATGAAGTTCTCCGTTAAGAAGGCAAACGACGACGATGTGACCGTCAAACCGGTTTCTTCTTCCACCTCGCGACGCAGTGCTTGCTCGAGGGTCTCTCCAGACTCAATCTGTCCACCGGGTAAGCTCCAGCGTTTCTCCTGACCCGATTGATTATGGACGATGAGCAGTTGATCGCCCTTACGGATGATCGCGACGATGATTCGATAGAGTGGATACATGACGCTTCCTCCTAAAAAGACCACCTTGCCTAAAACAAGATGGCCCACTGTGATTGTTTATTCTAAGCCGAGCGACTGCGGCAGACGAACTGCACGTGCGAAGGCATTTTTATAGTCCTTTTTCGCGACCAACTTTTCGACTTCACGGATTGCTGGATGCTGTTCGTCCGCGAACGCACCAAGAATCGTCAAGTAACGCTCGTATACTTGATCGTCTTCCTGACGTGCTTTCAAGAGCGCTGTATACAGCATGACGGTATCTTCACCGTATAAGACCGGTAATTCTTCGTTAATTAAAAGCAGTGTATCAATCGCTTCTGGATCGACCTTCGGATTATATTCCGTGATGACCTGCTCTGCGAGTCCTTCGAGTTGATCGCGCCATTCGTTGTAACGCGGCTCATCGTTCTCGAGCCACTCAAACCATTCCTCTTCCAACATCTGCTCCATTTGACGTACTGTTTGTTCAAATGCCATTCGTCTCACTCCGTTCCCAAGTTAAATCAATCATATACGTACCGACTGCTTGTCCATTCATCTTTAATGTATAGCGAAACTGCATCTGCTGCCGTTTCATCTCAATCGTCTTCGTGTCCGTTTCCATCAACATCTGACCGAATTGACTGCCATATTGGCTTTTGGTCGTCTCTCCTAAAATGAAGACGTGATGCATCGCAACAGGACCTTTGCGATTCAAAGCGATCTGGTCTTTTGACCATTTGATCGTCGTATCGATCGGTTGTTCATCCGGCTGAACGAACTTCACGGCAAAACCGTCTTTTGTTTCGAACAATGTGCCGTCCGCCTCAAGTTCGACCGATTCACGCATCGGACCATCTTCGATCGTCGTCACTTGTCGTAATGACACCGGGTACTTTACTGGTTTCACTTCTATCACCTCATCGTTTAGCGTACACGATTTTTTCGTCTGATGCACCTTCTGCTTACATGCAAGAAAAAAACGGATTCGACAACTATCGAATCCGTTCAAAACATATTAGCGCACACGGTACAGACGAGCTTCGAATGGACGAAGTTCCAGCTCTGTTCCTTCATGGTGCATCGTCGGATAGTTGCCGAGCAACATATTGTCCGAGTGCAAGATGATGTCCGTATCGATTTCTGCTGTTTCGCCTTTTAAGTTCGTAACGATCAAGAATTGTTCGTCACCAAACGTCCGTGTATACGCGTAGACTTTCGTATCTTCCGGTAAGATGAGATCATACGCGCCATAGATCAATGTCTCTTCCATCTTACGGATTTGGATCATTCGTTTGTAGAAGTTCAAGATTGAATCTTCATCTTGTTCTTGCGACGCGACGTTGATGTCCGCGTAGTTCGGGTTGACACCAAACCATGGAGATTGATTTGAGAAGCCACCGTTTTGCTCGTTCGTCCACTGCATTGGTGTGCGTGAGTTATCACGGGACGAGTTCCAGATGACTTCCATGATTTCCTCATGTGTCTTCCCGGAAGCAAGTTGCATCTCGTACATGTTTTTCGTCGCGACATCATCATAATCCGAGATGTCCGGGAATTGAACGTTCGTCATCCCAATCTCTTGTCCTTGATAGATGAACGGTGTGCCTTGCATGAAGAAATACATCATCGCAAGCGACTTCGCGCTCTCTTTCCAGTACTGTTCCTCGTCGCCCCAAAGAGAGACCGAACGAACCTTATCGTGGTTTTCGAGGTACAACGCATTCCAACCTGTTGCTTCAAGTCCTTTTTGCCATTTCGTCAGCACTTGCTTCAGTTTGACGACGTCGACGCCTTTTTCAGCGTCTGCGCGCCAGAGATCCATGTGTTCGAACTGGAAGACCATGTTCATCTTACCGTTCTCTTCTCCGACCCAGAGATCCGCTTCTTCCGGTGTGACGCCATTTGCTTCTCCGACTGTCATGATATCGTATTTCGAGAACGTCTCATCCTTCAACTCTTCGAGATACGCATGGATGCCTTCTACGTTCATATGCATATCGAATGAAGGGACATACGGCATACCAAGCGGATTCGGGAGATCAGCGAATGATTGATCCTTGTTGATGTGACTGATCGCATCGATTCGGAAACCGTCGATACCTTTATCGAGCCACCAGTTGATCATCGTATAGACCGCTTGACGCATGTCGCGGTTTTGCCAGTTCAAGTCTGGTTGACGACGAGAGAAGACGTGCAGGAAGTACTGCTCCGTCTTTTCGTCATATTCCCATGCTGATCCACCGAAAATACTTTCCCAGTTGTTCGGTTCTCCACCATTGACCGCATCTTTCCAGATGTACCAATCGCGTTTCTCATTGTCTTTTGACGAACGTGATTCAAGGAACCACGGGTGTTCATCCGATGTGTGGTTAACGACGAGATCAAGCAAGACCTTGATGTCACGCTTATGCGCTTCTTCCATTAAGAGATCGAAGTCCGCCATCGTACCGAACTCATCCATGATGTCTTCATAATCACTAATGTCATATCCGTTATCGTCGTTCGGTGACTTGAACATCGGGCAAATCCAAAGAACGTCGACGCCAAGATCCTTCAAATAATCCAGTTTTGCGATGATACCCGGAATATCGCCGATTCCATCGTTGTTTGCATCGTAAAAGCTGCGTGGATAGATTTGGTAAGCAACTGCTTCTTTCCACCAAGCTCGTGTAATTGTTTGTTGGGCCGTTTCAGGGCGCGGTATCATTTGTGTCATGTGTCGTGAATCCTCTCGTAGGTCAGTCTTTGGGGTGTTATTTTCATTAGTTATTGAACTTCTATACACAGCGCAACCGATTGCGCAATTCCTCTACCTTCATCTTATCAAATCCACTTTTAAAGTCAATGTTTCGGGGGTGATTCCACCATTTCACATCAACGGTTGTCACTCTTCGTTCACACTGAATATTTCAGATCGTTTTACATTACATTTACTGAATTATCCTACACTGTTTATCGGTCGATTTCTACCCTTTTGCATAACCTTTCCTTCCGAAAGTGAATCTTTTTTTCTTCGTTCGGGTATACCCTTACCAATGCATGTAAAAAAGGGGGATTTTCAGGATGAAGGGACAATTCTTTATTGGTGGACAATGGCTAGATCACGGACGAGAACGGACGGATGTTACGAATCCAGCAACTGGAGAAGTCGTCGGTAGTGTACCAAACGGAACAAAATCAGACGTCAACGACGCAGTAGAAGCAGCACGGAAGGCATTTCCTGACTGGTCAAAGCGGACAGTCTACGAACGTGCCGAACTTCTCGAGAAGTTATATGCGAAGATGATTGAGAAAAAAGATGAACTGGCTCGCCTGATGACGCTTGAAATGGGGAAACCGCTCGCTGAGTCAGAAGGTGAAGTGCAGTATGCCGCAAACTTCGTCAAATGGTTTGCAGAGGAAGGAAAACGCGCTTATGGGCGTGTCATTCCAACGCATGATGCGAGCAAACGACTTCAAGTCATCAAACAGCCGGTCGGTGTCGTTGCTGCGATCACACCATGGAACTTCCCGGCTGCCATGATTACCCGAAAATTGGCTCCGGCACTCGTCGCTGGATGTACGTTCGTCATCAAACCACCAACAGCGACTCCGCTTACCGCGCTTCGTCTTCTTGAACTCTGTCAAGAAGTCGGGATTCCAGAAGGCGTCGTCAATGCCGTTACAGGTAGCGGGAAAGCGCTTGGTGAATCACTCGCGACACATCCACATGTCGATAAGATCACTTTCACTGGTTCAACCGAAGTTGGACGGACGCTGATGGCTCAAGGAGCAGAGACGATCAAAGCGATGTCGCTTGAACTTGGCGGACATGCACCGATTCTCGTCTTTGATGACTGTGATCTCGATTTAGCTGTCGCTGAGACGATTAAGTCGAAATTCCGTAATGGCGGTCAAACGTGCGTCTGCGGAAACCGGATTTACGTATCCGACTCGATCTATGATGCGTTCGTTGAAAAACTCGGACAAGAGACAGCGAAGCTGAAGACCGGAAATGGTCTTGATGCTGAGACGAAGATTGGACCGATGATCAATAAAGCGGGTTACGATAAAGTCAAAAAACATGTTGATGATGCGACATCCGCTGGTGCACGAGTCGTCACGGGCGGAACAGGAACGACGGATGAGGTGAATGATATCTATTATTATGAAGCAACCGTTCTCGCGGACGTAAAACCCAGCATGCTGATCATGAACGAGGAGACGTTCGGACCTGTTGCTCCCGTCCAGCGTGTCAGTTCTGATGAGGAAGCGGTTCGTTACGCCAACCAGACACCATTCGGTCTCGCTTCGTATGTCTTTACTAAGGATTACGCCCGTGCGATTCGCGCGATCGAAGGGCTTGATTACGGAATCGTCGGCTGGAATGATGGCGTTCCTTCTGCTGCGCAAGCACCATTTGGTGGAATGAAACAATCCGGTCTCGGACGCGAAGGTGGTAGTGAAGGACTCGAAGCCTATCTCGAGACGAAGTACATTTCAATCGGTGGACTAGCGTGAACGCGGCGGATTGGTTCGTCCAATGTTTAGAGGCAGAGGGCGTCACGCATATCTTTGGTGTTCCCGGTGAGGAAAACATCACATTACTCGAATCACTCAGTCGTTCGTCTATCACGTTCATCACGACGCGTCACGAAACGAATGCTGCGTTCATGGCAGCGATGTTCGGTCGCCTGAGTGGGCGACCGGGTGTCTGCCTATCAACACTTGGTCCCGGTGCGACCAATATGATGACCGGTATTGCAAGTGCGACGATGGATCATTCCCCTGTCGTCGCGATCACTGGTCAAGGAGCGACAGCACGGCAACACAAAGCATCGCATCAAATGTTTGATCTCGTAGACCTCTATCGTCCTGTCACGAAGTCCAGTACGTCCGTTCTGTCGGCGGAGGTCATTCCGGAAATCGTGCGACGTGCCTTTGCGACAGCAAAAAGCGAAAAACCAGGGGCAACCCATATCTCTTTTCCAGAAGACATCGCAAAACAAGAACGTGATCAAGCAGCGACACCCCTACAGCAGGACAGTACACCAACGCATCTCCATTCCTTGACGATTGATGATCCAGATGCCTTACGTCTGATTGAGCGCGCAAAACGTCCGGTCATCATTGCTGGATTTGGCATCCATCGGCAGCAAGCACTCGATGCGTTTCGAGCATTCGTCGAAAAGCTCCAAGCTCCCGTCGTCGAGACGATGATGGGAAAAGGAGCGATTTCTTCACACCATCCGCTTGCTGCACACACGATCGGTTTACCAGACGTCGATTACAACCAGCGGATTCTCGATGCGAGTGACCTCATCATTACGGTGGGCTACGATATTACGGAGTTACCTCCGCAAAAATGGAACCAGAAAAAGACACCGATCGTTCATTTGGATACGAACCCTCACGAAATCGATGCCTATTATCCGGTCGTCGCGAACGTAGTCGGACCACTCGTCGATATGCTGACTGTATTGACTCCTTTACTGCCCGAGCGTGCGTGGAACGACTGGCAACAAGATCGCGATAAATTACGCGACGAGATTCAAGAAACGTACTCGCTTGCCTTGCCTTTACATCCTCAAAGTATCGTTCGTGAACTCGAACGAACCGTCGGGGAGGATGGCATGGTCTTCTCGGACGTTGGTGCACACAAAGTCTGGCTCGCACGCCATTATCAAACGACACGTCCGGATCAGTTATTCATTTCCAACGGATTTGCTTCGATGGGCTATGGTTTATCGAGTGCGCTCGCAGCCAAGCTGTTATATCCGGACCGGCGAATCGTCTGTGCCGCTGGAGATGGTGCCTTTTTGATGAATGGACAAGATCTCGAGACCGCTGTTCGTCTGAAGCTTCCGCTCGTCGTATTGATTTGGCGTGACGGAACCTATGGACTGATTGAATGGAAACAACAACAAGCGTTTGGGCGTTCGTCTTGCATCACGTTTGACAATCCAGACCTCGTTCAACTGGCTCATGCTTTCGGCGCACTCGGTCTCCGTGTCGGTGAACATGGCTCCCTCGCACATTGTCTTGACCAAGCATTTGCAAGTGATGGACCCGTTTTGATTGACTGTCCGGTCGATTACCGGGAAAATCTAAAGTTAAGTGAACGTCTCCGGACGTATGGAGGGTGATATACATGACACAACCACGTAAGCTGCAATCCATTTCTGATTTTGATCAATTTGCGTCCGAACACAACGCGTTCGTGATTTGCAAACACAGCACGACATGTCCGATTAGTGCCGCAGGATTCTCGGAGTATACGAAATTTGCAGATGAAACGTCTGTTCCAACAGCGTATCTTTTCGTCCAAGAAGCTCGGACCTTATCGAATCACATCGCCGAACATTACAGCGTTCGGCACGAGTCACCACAAGTCTTGTTCATTCAAGACGGTAAATCGGTCTGGACAGCCTCGCATTACGACATCACGAAAGATGCACTCGAAACGAACGTCCAGTAATGCTAGCTGTGAAACAAGCCTCCGGCTGTTTCAAACTGAAGACAAAGCGCAATTTTTCTTTAACGAGAAGGATTGCGCTTTTTTGTTTACCACGAATCGTTATCCTAGGAAGCGATGTCGAGTGTACAACATGCTTCTTTCTTTGTTTACTTCACTAGAAAAACGCTTTCAATCTTACATAAAAAATAAAATTATCTTTCTTAGCTATTATTATTTGTAATTCGAACTAAATCGGATTAAGATAAACTACAGATAGAACGACCGTATAGAAATATGTACCGTTAGTTTAGTTAGGAGGATATTCATGCAACAAAGTGCAACTCACACAGCTCGAGCTCCTTACGGCATTCTCGCCGTTTTGATGATCGGGGCATTCATTGCTTTCTTAAATAATACATTGCTCAACATCGCCCTTCCTTCGATCATGAAGGATCTTGCGATTGAACCATCGACTGCTCAATGGCTGTCGACTGGTTTCATGCTCGTCAACGGTGTCTTGATTCCGACATCTGCGTTCTTGATTCAAAAATATTCGGTTCGTCGCCTCTTCTTACTCGCGATGACCCTCTTCTCGGCTGGAACGATTCTTGCCGGCTTCGCAGAAGTCTTCCCTGTCTTGCTTGCAGGACGGATGATTCAAGCATCTGGTTCTGCGATCATGATGCCGTTACTGATGAACGTCATGCTCGTCAGTTTCCCGATTGAAAAACGTGGGACTGCGATGGGCTTCTTTGGATTGATCATGATGGGGGCGCCAGCGATCGGACCGACGTTGTCTGGTTGGATCGTCGAGCACTACGATTGGCGGATGTTATTCCACTTCATCACACCAATCGCCTTGATTGTACTCGTCGCTGGTTTCTTCTTACTTCGTGACGTCAAGGAACGGTCTGCCACTCGGATCGATCTCGCTTCCGTGGCACTTTCGTCACTTGGTTTCGGTGGCTTACTGTATGGATTCAGCTCAGCTGGCTCTAAAGGTTGGGACAGCTTCCACGTCTACGGTGCGCTGATTGTCGGAGTCATCGCACTCGTGACATTCATTTACCGTCAGCTCCATATGGAACGTCCGATGCTCAACTTCAAGATTTATCGTTACCCGATGTTCGCCTTGTCTTCTGCCATCTCGATGGTCGTCACGATGGCGATGTTCTCGGGCATGTTATTGCTTCCGATCTATGTCCAGACGATTCGCGGTATCTCACCACTTGATGCGGGTCTCATGCTATTACCGGGTGCCATCTTGATGGCCGTCATGTCACCAATCAACGGGAAACTGTTTGATAAGATCGGTGGACGTCCTCTTGCGTTGACTGGTTTGTTCATCACAGTCGTTACCAGTTACTACTTCAGTCAGCTTGAGATGGATACGACGTATACGCATCTGATCGTCCTGTATTCGTTACGGATGTTCGGGATGTCAATGGTCATGATGCCAGTCTCGACGAACGGTTTGAACCAGTTACCAACGCGCTACTATCCACACGGAACAGCGATGAACAATACGCTGCAACAAGTATCCGGTGCGATCGGAACCGCGTTGCTTGTAACGATCATGTCGACGCATGCGAAGACACGTGGAACAGAACTCGCGTCTGAAGCGGCGAAGAACATGACGAGTCAACCGACAGCTGAAGCGGCTGCTGCTCTGAAACAACAGATCACGATGCAAGCGACGCTTGACGGAATCAACTATGCGTTCTTCATCTCGACGTTCATTGCTGGTCTAGCATTCGTCCTTGCTTTCTTCATTAAACGGGCGACACAAGCTGAAGACATCATTAGCGATCAACGTTCATTAAACGAAACGATCGTCAAACCACAAGTTTCCAATCAATAAGTACAAAAGCAGTCGCCTCTCGCGACTGTTTTTTATTTCTTAAGCTAAATACTGGTACCCCCCATACCTATATGTTAGAGTAAAGATAACAATAAGATCGTTAAAGGAGGTACGACTATGGCACACGATCATCCTGTCGTTCCACGAACGAACGAAGAACAAGATGCGTTGATGAAACGATTGAAGCGCATCGAAGGACAAGTCCGCGGGATTGCTAACATGGTCTCTGAAGATCGGTATTGTATTGATATTTTGACGCAAACGGCATCAATCCAAGCAGCTTTGCGACAAGTCGAACTACAAATCATCGAACGCCATGTCAAGATGTGCATGCATGAAGTCGCCACCCGTCAAGACAGTACGGACGCTTACGTCGATGAATTGATGGCGGTCATCGCTCGATTGAAAAAGTAAGGAGGGTTTTCTGATGTCAAAAACAATTGAGTTTGATATTGAAGGCATGACATGCGCCGCCTGTTCTGCCCGGATTGAAAAAGTCCTCAACCGGATGGACGGGGTCGAAGCCACAGTCAACTTGCCGCTTGAAACCGCTCGTGTTTCGATTTCTGATGCCTATGACGATCAAGCGATCATCGAAAAAATCCGAAAAATCGGCTACGGGGCAACGGTCAAACAAGCACCACACGCAACAAAATCGAATCGCCGGATGCTATATCGCTTTATGATCGCGGCTATTCTATCGTTACCGTTGCTCGCGAGCATGCTGACGCATATTCCGAACAGTCCGTTCCACCTTCCATTCTTAATGAATCCGTGGCTACAGTTTGCTTTAGCGACACCGGTGCAATTCATCATCGGAGCGCCCTTCTATAGTGGGGCTTATAAAAGTTTACGGAGTGGGAGTGCCAACATGGATGTCCTCGTTGCACTCGGAACATCAGCAGCCTACTTTTATTCCGTTGCTGAAATGCTACTCGTCTCTGATATGCCGCATCTCTACTTTGAGACGAGTGCGATTCTGATTACACTCGTCTTACTCGGCAAGGTCCTCGAAGACCGTGCGAAACAACAGACGACGGGAGCAATTAAAAGCCTGCTCTCCCTACAAGCAAAGGAAGCCGTCATCTTAGAGGACGGACAGGAACGAACGGTCTCCATCGATGCAATTCAAACCGGGATGATCTTACTCGTAAAACCTGGGAATAAAATTCCGACAGATGGTATCATTCGCTCAGGCGACGCGTATCTCGATGAATCGATGTTGACCGGTGAATCTGCGCCTGTTCATAAAACGGTTGGGGCATCCGTCATTGGTGGTACGCTGAATACGAACGGATCTTTACAAGTCGAAGCGACAAAGATCGGACAAGCGACGGTTCTTTCACAAATCATTCGTGTCGTCGAACAAGCGCAGACTGAAAAGGCACCGATTCAACGACAAGCCGATCGGATTTCTGGTGTGTTCGTGCCGATCGTCGTTGCCATCGCGCTTCTGACGTTAGCCGCTTGGTGGATGATCAGTGGATCCTTTGCGGAAGCGATTCGTCCTGCCATCGCGGTGCTCGTCATCGCTTGTCCATGTGCACTCGGACTTGCGACACCGACTTCGATCATGGTCGGAACTGGAAAAGGGGCTGAACGAGGGATTCTCTTTAAAGGGGGCGCTCAACTCGAGAATCTTCAACATGTCGATGCTGTCGTCTTTGATAAGACCGGAACACTGACAGTCGGTCGCCCTGTCGTCGTCGAAACGTTCGGTACGGAGACAGCGCTCGATTTCGCTGCTGCGCTTGAACGGCAATCGGAACACCCTCTTGCTCGCGCCATCACAGCAGAACGGGATGTCGTCTTTGATATCGAACGGTTCCACGTCGAATCAGGACGTGGGATCACGGGACAAATCATGGAACATGATCTCATCGTCGGATCGGCGCGAATGATGCAGGAACGAAACATCGTTCTTCCTGATTGGACATCACCTGGAGCGACTCTCGTATACGTCGCTGTCGATGGAGAAGTTGCAGCCGGATACGCCATCCGTGACGCGCTAAAAGATTCAGCGAAAGAAACGATCAAGCGGTTGCGCGAGACAAAAGAAGTATATCTCTTGACCGGTGATCGTCGTGAAGTCGCTGATCATTTAGCAACAGAACTGGGACTGGATCCAGCGTTCGTCTTTGCTGACGTTTTGCCGATTGAAAAGGCAGATGTCATTCAGTCACTTCAACAAACGAAACGTGTCGCGATGGTCGGAGACGGTATCAATGATGCCCCTGCTCTCGTAACAGCAGATGTCGGCATCGCGCTCGGTAGCGGAACGGACGTTGCCCTTGAAGCAGCCGACGTGACGCTACTTGGACACGACTTAAAACAAGTTTTACTTGCGATCGAGCTGAGTGAGCAGACGATGAAAAACATTCGTCAAAATCTCGTCTTTGCACTCGGTTATAACACGATTGGTATTCCGGTCGCCTTTCTCGGTCTGCTTGCCCCATGGCTTGCGGGTGCCGCGATGGCATTCAGCTCTGTCTCTGTCGTGACGAATGCGTTACGATTAAAACGTACCCCACTATCTGAAGGAGGAACATCATCATGAAAGAAACAACATTATCTGTTATCGGTATGACATGCAATCACTGTAAAGCGAGTGTCGAATCAGCTTTATCTGAAGTCGAAGGTGTACAACATGCTACTGTCTCACTCGAACAAAACCAGGTTACAGTCCAGCACGAGGATGTTCCTCGTGAACGTCTCGTCGATGCGATCGAAGAAATCGGCTACGATGTACCGACTGCTTAAATTTTCATGCCAAACTGCTTCTAACACGCAGTTTGGCTTTTTTATTTTTTGAAAAGCGGGAATGTACGGAGTAAGGAGGGGTTCGTATGGTACCGAAAATCGAATTCGTAGAACACTTCGACGACAACAAAGGAAAACGATTTAAAATCGAACTTTGGAATCTCGGAACCTTCACATTCAGTGCCGAGTCAGCTCGTGGACCTGTCACCCGTTTCACCTCCATTGACATTCAATTCGTTCAAGCTTGCGTTCAACGAATGCGCTCGATCGTGGACGCCAAAAAAGCATTTCAGGAAGACCAACCAGTCTAATCCTGTTCTTTTTCCATTCTCCTCATGGCGCTTGCCATGAGTTTTTTTGTTTCCGGTCAATGTTTTTCAATATTTTTGTCTTTTTTTTCGAAAACCAGTATCGCTTCGGCAAGATGAACCGATAAGAAACAGACATCATTTTATTCACATCTTGAGTATTGGAGGCAACTACGTGCGTAATCCTTTTAAAAGTAAGACTACTTCGGCTTATCAAGCTACCATCGGCTTTCCTGATTCCCGTCTCATTACGAAGACGGCAGATCCTGATCTCACATCCCGTCTCGTATACATGGGGTATACAGAAGAACAGCTACAGACACTTAAATCGATGGCATCTGTCGTTCAAGGCATCTTAGATGAGGTTCTTGAACAGGTCCTCGATCATCTTCTATTAAATCCTGAGATGGCAACCATCGCAAAACAATCGTCGACACGCGAACGACTGAAGAAAGTCTTTGCTGACTACTTCACGAGTCTACTGACAGGAAATATGAACGAGTCATTCCTCGCGATGCGTACGCGAATGGGACAGACACATAAACACAACTTCGTTCCCGTCACTTGGTTCATCGCTTCGTATGCTGCGTTTCAGACGTTGTTGATTCCAAAAATCGTCGAACACTATCAGCATGACCCAGCACAACTGACAACAGCTGTGCTTGCATTGACTCACGCAATGAACTTAGACGCTCAGATCGTGACGAGCCAGTACGTCGATTCTCGCTTGAATGAAGTGACGACGGCGAACGAGTCACGCCGTCAACTTTTGACGGACGTCGTTCGTGTCAGTCAAGAAGTCGCAAGCTCAGTTGAGCACACGGATCATGCCATCATCGAGACGAGCCGACGTGCTTCACAAGTATTAGCAGAAACAGCTCAGACGGAGCAGACAAGCCAGCAACTCGTTCAAATGACGATTGCTAACGAACGACAGATGCAACAGATGGAGCAACAATTCGCTCAATCGACACAACAAGTTGGTACTTCGCTTGAAAGCATCCATGAATTGAAGACGACATCGGATGAGATCGTCCAGATGACGCAAAGCATCGAAGCGATCGCCAATCAGACGAACTTACTCGCGTTGAATGCTTCGATTGAAGCAGCACGTGCCGGTGAACACGGTAAAGGATTTGCTGTCGTCGCGACGGAAGTTCGAAACCTTGCTGAGAATGCGAAATCGTTGAGTAGCAGTATCAACGGTCTGATTCAAAAGAACAATGGTAATATCACACAACTCGTTTCTCAGATGGAAGACATTACACGTGCCAACACCGCATCTCAGCAAGAATTGCAACAAGTTAAACAAGGAATTCAAACCGTTAAGAGTGAAATGGAGAATTCCCTCACCTTGTTTGGACGCAACAAAGAAAACCTCGGGCAAATCGTCGAGACGATCCAAGGTCTCAGTAAGACGACACAAGGCTTGACGACACTGACGACGAATCTTGTCGCTGCTTCCGAAACACATTAAAAAATAGGCAATTCTTATTCTCGGTTTTAACCGAAATAAGAATTGCCTATTTTACTTTACTCGTCTTGTTCTGCTGTGACGACAAGACGCTGATCGTATCCTTTTGATTCTGAAAACGTACCTATACATGAAATGAGCGTCAGTTTATTCATGACGGTTGCACCGAAGATTGATCCGACAGGTGCTTCATCGACAGGATAGGACATGACGTTCGTCACCACGTACGATACCTGTTGTCCTGTTTTTCCCGTCACTTCAATCCGTTGCCCTTTTTTCATCTTGGCTAAATCATAAAAAACAGCGGGACCTTCTTGATCATCCAAATGTCCGGCTAGCACGACATTTCCGGTTTGTCCGGCTTTTGCTCCGTATTTATACCAAGCGACCTGATCGGTCTGTTTCGGAACATCCATCCGTCCTTGTTTATCCTTCCCGACGACTTCGATGTTCGCTTTCACATCGAGCGTCGGAATTGTAATACGCGTTGGTATGAACGCCTCTTCGTCCACCTTTTCGGATGGCGTGGACGAAGAAGACGTCGTTGTTTCGGTTTGTTTTGGTTTTTCCGGCTTTGTAGCATCTGGAGGTGATCCCGATTGACATCCGGCTAATACGAGTAAGAGAAGAAGACTACTCTTAAGCGTTTTGTTTACGACGGACGACATACGCTGTTCCTACTAACAAGGCAGCTGCTGCTGCGACTGCCCATGGTGTAGCAGAAGCCGTATCAGATGAACCACCAAGTCCTGTTTCTGGCATTGATGCCATTTCACCACCGTCTGGGATCAAGAGGACTTCAAATGCTGGTTCGCCTTCAAGTAAGCCGATTGCGAGTGCTGTATAGTTTTTGCCACTGTCGAGTTTGACACCATCCAGTGCTTTGACGACATCCGTTGCGCCTGCAGGACGGACTTCAAGGTCATACGTACCTGCATCGAGTGTACCGTAGTCAGAGACTTTTGAGAATTCAAGGTTACTGAAGAGTGGGTCTCCACCTTTTGGTGCGACATCAACAGCTGGCGCATCTGGTGCAAAGTGTGCGACACGAACCATTGATTTTCCATCTTCGCCTTTACCATTGTCTTCCATGACCGCGAGTTTGATATCAGCTAATTTGCCGATTGCTGCGACCGAATAGAATTTACCAGCTTCTACGTTGAGTGTTTGAGAGAGCACAGGATCTTTCGTAGTTCCTGCAGCGAATACTTCTACTTTATGTTCGCCAGCTGGTAGTGTGAGATAATCTGTGACATCTTTGAATTTTGCTCCTGATACCGCTTTTTTGCCATCGACCGCGATATCGACTGCCGGAGCATCTGGTGAAGCATGAATGACACGAACCATTGCGTCATCTGCTGCGCCTACTGGTAGCACGAATAGTGCAAACAGCAACGTAGCGGTCACAAACGATAAGAGTTTCTTCATCTTTTTTCCACCTTTCTGATTGTCAAATGTACATCGCTCTCAAACCAATGTTCTTACACTTCAGAACATTTCCTTCGTGGTGACATCTTAAACTTAAGATACTGCCGTAAATGTGTAAAGATTTCAGTGTGCTATGAACTTGTTCTACAAACACATTGACTTTTTCTTTCTTTTCGAAATAAAATATCTTAAATAACAATAAAAAAGAAGGTTAAAACCTATGGATTCCTACGATTTAAAAATTATTACTTTTTTGAAAAGGGATGCCCGGATGAAATGGTCAACACTTGCACAACACATCGGCTTATCGGCACCGGCTGTTGCAGAGCGCGTCGCACGCTTACAAGAGCAAGGTATCATCCGTCAGTTGACGACGGTTCTAGACCCCTCCTCCTTTGACTATCGTCTTGCTGCATTCGTCGCTGTTTCACTCGAGCGACCGGAACATCGAGCGCCATTTCTAAAACGGATTCAAGAACTTGAGTATGTACTGGAATGCCATCACGTCGCCGGGGACGATGATTACCTACTTAAAATCCGTTGTCGGGATACAGAACAACTTGATGAAATCATCACCTACCACATCAAAGAATTAGCAGGTATCCTGCGGACGAAAACGACGATCATCATGCGAACGGAAAAGGAGTCGCTTCATTTTCCGTTACCCGAGGTGGACTGATGTTTACGACTGGTTTTGGAATCGGGTTTGCCTTAGCCGCCCCCGTCGGTCCGATTGGCCTCTTATGCATGCAACGAACTCTTCGACATGGACGAATTTCCGGAATTGTTTCCGGACTCGGAGCCGCAACGGCAGACTTTACTTATGGATTGCTTGCCTTATCTGGTTTTTCACTCGTCCAATCTTTACTCACCCAAGCATCCTGGATGCAACTGATCGGCAGTCTGTTTTTGTGTTACATCGGCTGGTCGATGTTTCAAGCTTCTTCGGTCGCCTCAATTTCCGATACAGCCTCGTCACGGTTAAGTAGCTATCTATCCGTCTTACTCCTGACGTTCTTGAACCCCATGACGATCACGCTATTCCTGGCGTTGTTCGCACGATTTAAATTGACGATGACGAACGGACAGGATGCCTTTTTGTTTCTAATCGGTATTTTTCTCGGTTCTGCCACTTGGTGGGTCATCTTGGCGAACATCACACACCTGCTCAAGCACCAGCTTGCGACACCCACTTTACGTATCATCCAGTGGACGTCTGCCAGTCTAATCATCGGATTCGGTGCGTTCGGGATCATTCAATTCTTCCTCTAAACAAAACAAAAGAGACCGACATCACGTCCGGTCTCTTTTGCTTTTTCATTTAATGAATCCAATCATCATTTCGCGTAATACTTTCGCTGCCGCGATCGCTGTCATGTCGGATTGATCGTACGCTGGGCATACTTCTACCAAATCCGCGCCGATGACGTCGACGTCTGCTCGTGCGATCATATGAACGACTTCAAGTAGTTCCTTCGTTGTCACTCCACCGATTTCTTGTGTACCTGTCCCTGGTGCTGCTGACGGATCGAGAACATCGATATCGATCGTGACATAGACCTTTTTACCGGCAAGTGTCGGAAGAACTTGACGAAGCGGCTCGACGATCTCGTATTTGAAGAGGTTGTAGCCTGACGTTTTCGCCCATTCGAACTCTTCTTTCATACCTGAACGAATTCCGAATGAATAGCAGTTCTCTGGTCCGATCAAGTTTGCGATTTTCTTAAGTGGCGTCGAGTGCGACAATGGCTCTCCTTCATACTCATCGCGTAAGTCCGTATGCGCATCAAAGTGAAGCACGACGAAATCATCGTAGTGTTTATCGAACGCTTTGACGACTGGCCACGTGACTAAATGTTCGCCACCCATACCGAGCGGGAACTTGCCTGCTGTCAGTAACGAATCGACGTATTCTTCAATCATATCAAGTGATTTTTGAGCATTCCCGAATGGTAACGGGATATCTCCCGCGTCAAACAACTTCGCGTCGGCGATGTCACCATCTAAGTACGGGCTATATTCTTCTAAACCAAGAGATACTTCACGGATACGTGCCGGACCAAATCGTGAACCCGGACGGAAACTGACCGTCCAGTCCATCGGCATGCCGTATAAAATTCCTTTTGCATCTTCGTGAGTCGGTTGACTCGCGATAAAGACTTTTCCTGAATATGCTTCATCAAAACGCATGATCCATTCCCCCTGTTCATTTGCCGTTTGCTGATACAAACGTCTGTTTACCTGACAACAGAGCGATTTCGAAGATCGAAACCGCTCTGTTCATGTGTGCTATAGTGACTGAGCTCAGCCGTTCGTCAAATCTTTAACGAATTTCGGAAGTGCGAAAGCTGCCGTGTGAAGCTCAGGCGTGTAATACTTCGTGTCGATCTCGTGGAAACGCTCTGGTGCAACAGCAAGCGGATCGTGTTTCTTTGATCCGATCGTGAACGTCCAAAGACCACTTGGGTATGTCGGAACGTTAGCGATGTAGAGCTTCGTGATTGGGAAGATTTCTTTAACATCACGTTGGACATCACGGATCAAGTCTGGTGTGAACCATGGGTTATCCGATTGTGCGACGAAAATACCGTCTTCTTTCAATGCTTTTGAAATACCAGAGTAGAAGCCTTTCGTGAACAAGTTGACCGCTGGACCAACTGGTTCAGTCGAGTCGACCATGATGACATCATACTCGTTTTCTGCTTCTGCGATATGCATGAATCCATCCCCAACGATGACTTCGACGCGTGCATCGTCCAATCCACCTGCAATGTTCGGGAGGTATTTTTTCGAATACTCGATGACTTTTCCGTCGATTTCAACTAAAACAGCTTTTTCGACGGACGGGTGTTTCAAGACTTCACGGATGACTCCGCCGTCTCCTCCACCAACGACCAGAACCGATTTTGGATTCGGGTGTGTGAACAACGGGACGTGCGCGACCATCTCGTGGTAAACGAACTCGTCCTTATCTGTCGTCATGACCATTCCGTCAAGTAACAACATCGTACCGAACTCGTCCGTTTCAACCATCTCTAGGCGTTGAAACTCCGTTTGTTCGCTCTCATAAACGTGGTTGACACGGAATGTGATACCGTAATCTTCCGTTTGGTGTTCCGTGAACCATAACTTTAATTTTTGTTCCATTTGCGATAGAACCCCTTTCTTTCATCAAGACAAAAGTTGTTCGTATGCGAGTGGCGTTTACGGCGCTTCTTAATCATACAAATGCGAGTATACCGAATTTCGAAAGAAACTTCTATATAATTCGAAAATTTTTGTCTTCTGTCTTTACTCGACGAACGTCACGATTTCATCAAGTGGACGACGTTGCTTATCACGTTTTGGTTCGTCTGCCCGGTAACCGAATGCGACCATGACCGGCACCGTGAAAACAGAACGATCGAGCAGTCCACGATCGACGAGTAATTGCTCGACTGCTTGCTGGTCGAATCCTTCGATTGGACATGAATCGATACCGATTTGTGCTGCCGTCGACATCATGTTCCCGAGTGCGATATAGGCTTGTTTAGCTGCCCAGTCTTCCATCGCTTTTGGGTTATCACCAATCGCGAAATCCTCCTCTAAAAACAGACCGTAACGCTTCGTCCGTCCGGCTTTCGCTTCTTCGGATAAACCAAGGAAATCCATCATCTGCGTGACATGCGGACCATTTGTCTGCATTTGTTCTCCGGTGCGGGCGAGGAACAAGACGAAGTGACTCGCTGTCGGTAATTGTCCTTGTGCGCCCCAAGAAATTTCTTTTAAGGCGTCTCGGATTTCTGGATTTTGAATGACGAGCATGTTCCATGGCTCATATCCGAACGAGCTCGGTGACAGACGCGCCGTTTCTAGAATGAACCGGAAATCGTCTTCTGGGATCATTTGACCATTAAATGCCTTTGTTGCATGACGAGATTGAAATGCTTCAAGAATTGTTTGTTTTTGTTGTTGTTTTTCCATGAGAAATGCCTCCTTCAAAATGATGACTGCTTTTGTTATATCAAATCTGATTTTAGACCGCCTCTGATTTGCTCATATCAAGCTTTACGTTAGTTTTAAGACGAAACGGGAAATAATAGTATTAACGTTTTCTTTTTCTTTATTTCCACATTATTTTAGATACGCATGATTGCGCCCTTTTTTTGCTCGTTCTTCCTTGTAAATCATTGGTTTTTTCATTCTCATTTCCCGTTCGATTTGCTTTTCCGCTCAAATGTTTGTTACGGTAGTACCCTGCGTGATTAGGTTTTGTTATCAGAACGATGGGGTAATGATAATGTCGTTGCCATCATTTGATACAGAACAACTATGTAAAATTCGAAAGAAGGTGTTGAACACGATGGAAAATAATCGAAAAAGTAAGATCACAAAAGTCTTTATGGTATCTGTCATTTTCTGTGTGCTCTTTACCATATGGGGAATCTTACCGGAATCCCTAATCGGTGCAGCTAGTCTCGGAAATGTCACAGCTCAAGCACAATCCTTTGTCTCTAACGGATTTGGCTGGCTTTATCTACTCGGCATGAGTGCTTTTTTAATCATTGCTATCTTTTTAATCTTTTCCCGCTTCGGTTCAATCCGACTCGGTAAGGATTCGGACCGTCCTGAATATGGTCTTATTTCTTGGTTTGCGATGCTCTTCAGTGCTGGTATGGGAATCGGGCTTGTCTTCTGGGGTGTCTCAGAGCCATTGACGCACTTCCATACGCCGCCAGTCGCAACAGATGATCCAACGGAAGCAGCGCGCCTCGCGATGCGCTATTCATTCTTCCACTGGGGCTTACACCCTTGGGCCTTGTACGCAATCGTCGCACTTGCTATCGCTTACTCGACATTCCGAAAAGGACGTCCCGCTACGATTGGGGATACCGTCGCTTCACTAATGAAACCGCGCTATGAAGCAGCTGGTAAAGGAACAGTTGAAGTACTCGCCATCGTCGCAACAGCATTTGGTGTCGCGACGTCGCTCGGTCTCGGAGCACAACAAATCTCAGGTGGATTGAACTTCCTAACGAGTAGTATTCCCAACTCCTTCCTGACACAAATCATCATCATTGTCGTCGTTTCGATTCTCTACATGATCAGTGCCGCGTCAGGTCTCGATAAAGGAATCGTTCGTCTCAGTAACGCCAACATCGTTCTTGCCGTTCTGTTGATGATCGGCGTCCTGTTCCTCGGACCGTTCAGTTTCATTATGGACCTCTTTGTGCAAACGACAGGTGCTTACCTGCAGAACTTACCAGTCATGAGCTTCCGGGCATCTGCTTTTAACCCAGATGAACGTGAGTGGATCAACGGTTGGACGATTTTCTACTGGGCTTGGTGGATTTCATGGTCACCATTCGTCGGTACGTTCATCGCCCGCGTCTCAAAAGGACGGACGATTCGTGAGTTCGTCATCGGCATCATGCTTGTCCCAACGATCTTTGGTCTCCTTTGGTTCTCGGTCTTCGGTGGGTCAGCGATCTGGAACGAATTGTTCCAAAACGTCAATTTGATTTCGACCGTTAACGATAAAGGGGTCGAAACTGGAATGTTCGCATTGTTTGAGACATTCGGTGGCTTAGGTACGTTCCTCAGTATCGTCGCCGTCTTCTTGATCACGACGTTCTTCATCACTTCGGCTGACTCCGCGACGTACGTTCTCGGTATGCTATCGTCTGGCGGTAGCCTGATGCCAAGCTTACGCATCAAGCTTGCTTGGGGTGTCATCCAGTCTTCGATCGCTGCCGTCTTACTTTATGCCGGTGGACTGAGCGCCTTACAAGCAGCCGCTGTTCTAGCCGCCTTCCCGTTCATCTTCGTCGTCGGAATGATGGTCATCGCCTTGTTCAAGGACTTGTCAGATGAACCCGATGCGCAAAAAGAAGTCACCGATTTAAAACAAGATGCTTAAATCAAATTGATTTCCTCCTTCCGTCGCATACGGAAGGAGGTCTTTTTTGTTATCCTGAATTATGCTGAGTAGAAGAAATGAGGTGGCTTATGCGTAAACGTACACGCTGGCTAGTATCCCTTGGTGTCCTCGCCTTAGGAAGCTGGTTTTTATATCGTGAAAATAACGTCATTGATGTTTCACGGGTGACGGTCACGTCGAATCGCTTACCGGAAGCGTTTGACGGATATCGCGTCGTCCAAGTAGCAGATTTACATGGCAAGGCGTTCGGGAATGAACAAAAACGACTACTGAAGAAAATTGATCGCGAAAAGCCGGATCTCGTCGTCATGACTGGCGATTTGATTGACTCGAGGCGAAACGGTGAAGAAGCTGCCCTTACACTCATGAAAGCGCTCGTTGATCGATACCCGGTCTACTTCGTCACCGGGAATCATGAGGTGCGACTCAATCTAACAATTTTGCCAAAGCTTGAACAACTGGGTGTCACCGTTCTCCGGAATGAATCGCGTGTCATCGAATACCAAGGTCAATCGATTTCGTTACTCGGTATCGATGATCCGACGACGACACGATGGCGTGAAGGGCTATCGGAACCGGATGGGATTCGTCAAAGTCTCGATCAAGCACTGCAAGACGTGTCACCTGATGCGTTTCAGCTCTTGCTTGCGCATCGTCCGGAATATAAATCCTTGTATGCCGAGCGTTCCGTTGATCTCGTCTTATCCGGTCATGCGCACGGCGGACAGATCCGCCTGCCGTTTACAGAAGGTCTGTATGCCCCCGGTCAAGGATTCTTTCCGAACGTAACGGCAGGTCGCTATCAGGAACAGCAGACCGAACTGATCGTCAGTCGTGGTCTCGGAAACAGCCTGTTTCCGTTTCGTCTGTTCAATCATCCAGAACTTGTCGTCCTGACGCTGAAACGACCATGAAAAAAGAACGTGTGCCGCGGCACACGTTCTTTTGTTTAGACCAACGCTTCATGTAAAGCAGCGTCAGCATTTTCCCACATCTCAGGTTTATGTGTCTGCAAGAAATCACGTAACAATTCCTTTGAACGCTCATCCATGTGATCAACGACGATCCGTCCTTTAAGGGATTTATCCATCTTATTGACGTGATCGGCAAGAATCTTGAACCCGCGACGCGCTTCCGCATCGACTAGCAGATCGCACGCAGCGACACCACCGTAATAGAATCCTTCTGGCTTACGACCGACCGTCACCCAGACGATCCAGTATAGTTTACCGTTTGGCGTATCGGCTTTATCCGTCGTGAACTTGACGCGTTTCTCGATGGCCGCTTTCGCGTGCATCGCGCCCATGTCGATGTAAGCTTCGCCGTCTTCCGGAGAAATGATAACTGGTGACATACTATTTAAACTGAGTGTTCCGACACCAAATCCTCCGTGACCGTCTGTAGAGTTATCTGAAATAATATTGAAGTTAATCTTTTTTTCCATCGTGTTTTGTCCCCTTTTAATCCTGTTGCTTCTATCATACCGTATTCCGAGGTGTCTGCAACCAGTCACTCGTAACGAAGTAACTGTAATTGTTCCTCTGATGCTCGGCGAATCGTCGGGAGACGATAACACGTCATGGACGCAATTTCCTCATGTGCCGGGGGATTGACCTCTTCGAGATGAAGCAAAGCGCGGTCAAACAGAGTTTGCGCCGCACGACCGAACAAAAAGAGACGTTCCAGCGAAGAACACCGCGACCGAATCGCACGTAACTGATGCGCCAGTTCTCGCACTTTCGCCTCGACCTCTTCTTCCATGTCAGCCGTCGGTTTTCGATTTTGAAACAACGGTTTGAAACGTACATCGTCTTCAAGCAACGTCAACATCCCGTATCGCTTTGCTTCTTTTTGATTCAGCAGTTGAGCGAGTTCTTTATCCGTTACGAGTCGTCCGAATGGAATGTTCTGTTCAAAGACGATATCTGCGACTTCGAGTCCTTTAGCACCAGACAACGGATAATTCGTATCTTCCGGTAACGCCCGATCAAAAATCAGTAACGTATGAATCTTCTTCCGTATGATTGCGTCCATATGTCTCTCCTTTTCTGCCGTATGTGTATGACTACCTTCGCTTCCGACAAGAATAGCTCCTACCTTATACCCTTCTTTTTCGAAAACGATGTTCGAATTGACGAATCCCCTATCGAATGCGCTATACTGATGGCGTATCGTCATCATGTTAGAGGGGGAAATGAAGTCATGCCATATGTTACGGTTAAAATGTTATCGGGTCGTACAGTCGAACAAAAACGTGCCTTGATTGAAAAAGTCACGGAAGCAGTGTCGGAAACGACGAATGCTCCTAAAGAAAACATCACGGTCTTCATCGAAGAGATGGAAAAAACAGATTACGGTCAAGCTGGCGTCATGTTCGCGGATAAATAAACAACAAGAGACGTCCGGTCGTTACCGCACGTCTCTTTTTCCCATCTACTTGATCTCTAAGGAGGAATTCTTATGACTACTGTTACTGTACTTGGTGCGACCGGTCGAACGGGTCGACCTTTGATTGATCGATTATTAGAAGACGGCTACGACGTTCGTGTACTCGTACGTTCCACGTCACCGGACTTACCCGTCCATGACCGACTTCACGTCCTGACAGGAGATGCGACAAATCCAGAGGATCTCGAACAAACACTCGTAGGAAGTACCGCTGTCTTCAGTTGTCTCGGTACCGATCAACAACAGGTCCTCTCGACAGCGATTCCGCATCTCGTCACGAAGATGAAGGAAGCAGACATCGAACGAATCGTCTTCATTGGTACAGCAGGCATTCTCGATGCGTCAGAAGAACCTGGGAAGTATCGTTTCCAATCAAGTGAGTCCCGTCGCCGCTCGACGATTGCAGCCGAGGATCACTTGAAAGCTTATCTGACCCTAAAGGATGCAGACGTCGACTTCACCGTCATCTGTCCAACACAACTGACCGAAGACAACGCACTTGCTGCTGACGACCTATTGATCGAGACAACACGCTTCACTGCACCGACAGGACCGATTCCTCGGGAAAACGTGGCGCAGTTCGCTTACGACGTCTACCGTGACGGAACCCATCATCGCGTCCGTGTCGGGATTGCTTCGCATGGATCAACTGAGTGAAAAACAAAAAGAGCAATGGATCGCTGATCCATTGCTCTTTCATATGTGTAACGATTACAGCAAGACGCTGACGACGATTGCCGTCAAGACACTGACGAGTGTTGCGCCGTAGAGTAACTTCAGACCGAAACTAGCTGCAACGCTTCCTTGACGGTCGTTCAATCCTTTAACCGCTCCAGCGATGATTCCGATTGACGAGAAGTTCGCAAACGAGATCAAGAAGACCGATACGATTCCGAGTGTGCGTTCCGAGAATTCTTTTGAGTACTCTGGAAGGCTCAACATCGCAACGAATTCGTTCGTGATCAATTTCGTTGCCATGACACTACCGGCACTGACAGCTTCCGCCCATGGAATACCCATGATGAAAGCGAACGGTGCAAAGATGTATCCGAGGATTTCTTGGAACGAGATGTTTAGAACCATCAAGAAGATATCGTTGACCATTCCGATCAAGGCATTGTAACCGATCAACATTGCACCAACGATGATTGCGACTTTGAATCCATCCATGATGTATTCGCCGAGCATCTCGAAGAACGTTTGCTTTTCTTCGACGATTTCAAGAATATCTTCTTCCGGGTCAACCGTGTACGGATTGATGATCGAGACGATCATGAAACCACCGAACAAGTTCAAGACGATTGCTGTAACGACATATTTCGGTTCTACCATCGTCATGTACGCACCGACGATCGACATCGAAACCGTCGACATCGCTGACGCACACAATGTGTAGAGACGATTTGCTGGTAATTGACCGATTTGTTTTTTGACTGTGATGAATACTTCTGATTGTCCGATCGCAGCTGAAGCAACCGCATTGTAAGACTCAAGACGTCCCATACCATTGACTTTCGATAGGACGAAACCGATACCGCGCATCAAGAGCGGCAGAATCTTCGTGAACTGAAGAATCCCGATCAAAGCAGAGATGAAGACGATCGGTAGCAAGACATTGATGAAGAATGGTTGTGCGCCTTCGTTCGCTAAACCACCGAAGACGAAATCGATTCCGATTGCCGCATAACTAAGCAGTTTTTCAAAGACTTTCGCGACGCCACGAATGACGATATATCCGAACGATGTATTGAGTAAAATGAACCCAAGTACGAGCTGAAGAACTAGCATGACCGCAAGCGGTTTCAATTTGATGCCTTTACGATTGCTGCTGACAAGGAGTGCCAAGCCGAAAACGATAGCCAGTCCGAGTAGTGCGATAAGATATTTCATGAAGTACCCCTCTATCTATTAGTTGTTTATCAGTTGTACATTCGTACGATGTCTGACGTTTAATCTCTTTCCAAGTAATAGAATAATCAATATTTCGAAGAACTACAAGAGGAAAAGTTCATTTAGTAACCGCTTTCGTTATTTTCATAGACTTTCAAGACAAACTTTTCCAAGCGTTCCCGAACATTGTCCTGACTAAGGTTTTGCCTTCCATATGCTTTCCACCCCGGATAGACGTCAATCGTTTCAGGTCCAAAATCAAAAATAGCCCGAATATCCCACGCGTGATCGTAAGAACGTTTCGTCTGTTTAAGGTAACTTTTTAAAAAATGATCCGCCATCTCGACGGATTCGAGCAAGGCAAGATTCAAACGACAATGCGCAAGGTCGACTTCAATAGGTCCTACACACGCATTAATCCAATCAATCGTATGACACGTTCCATTCATTTCGTATAACACATTGACCGGGTGAAAATCCCGATGAATGAACCGGATCGTTTGACTTTCGTCCGGTTCGACCGCCAGTAGCTGACGCCATCTCTCCGGATGCTGCGTCCACGTCGGAACGTGACGCTCCGTCGCATACGGCTGATAGACATAACGAGATTCTGGTACCGGTAGCGCATGGATCGCAGCAAGCATCTGTGCTAGTCGTTCGACATACTGCTCATCTACCCGATCAAGCCGGATCTCTCCTGGTGAACGCGTCATATATAACCACGGCGGGACTTCGTCTCTAACATCGGTTTGATAGTCCAACACATCTGGTGCTAAGTCACCTGCTACTTGTAACGCAAATACTTCATGCAAGACAAGATCCGGCTCCTCATGTAGCCAGTCTTGATTCGTATGGACGCGAAGAATTCCCTCCCCGACTCGAAAAACAAGGGAGGATGTCGCGCCTTCTAAGACTTCGACCTCTCCTCCCTCCTGTCCAAGCTGTTGCAAGATTTTCGTAAGGACAGCGGACGATATCATGATGTCACGCTGCCAATCAATAACTGGTCGATCTGCATCTTCTCATTCGCATGCTCGCGCAAGTCGTGCAAAATTTCTTGCGGGAAGAACAGCTTCTCATCAGTCTGGCGTGACGTCGCGATGGCTTGAACGAGCGGTGAAACTTGCGAAATCTCTTTCATCTGCCCATCTTTCATCTGCAACATGATTGGTTGTTTGCTGATTTCACCGTTATCTCCATATAAATCGTAAGGAAGACGACTGAGTTTATCTTCAAGCAGATAATACGTCGGATTCAAGCCGATTGCTTCAAACAACTCACACAACTTATCGTGGACGAGTTCACGCTTTTCAGCCGGATAATCGACATACTTGAACAACTTTCGGTCAACGAATCGCCTCGAGAGATCAGCAAGGATTGGATCCTGCTCGTTCGCCCACTGCTGAAAATAGAAGTAGACGATTGTCTCATCCAGCCCAAGGAAATCACGCAACTCCATCTTCTGATCAAATAGCGGCATCAAATGGATTGGTGCAATCGCAAACGGATATGCGGACAGGTACAACTCCTGCGCCCGTTCGAGAATAGCTTTTAATAGGTAATCACTCGATCGTGTCACCGGATGCAGGTAGACTTGCCAATACATCTGATACCGCCGCATGATGTAGTCTTCGATCGAATGCATTCCCGATTGTTTGACGACCATCTGATTATGGGCTGGACGCAATACCCGAAGCATCCGCTCGAGATCGAATTTTCCGTAGCTGACACCGGCAAAATGCGCATCGCGCAATAAATAATCCATCCGGTCGACGTCAAGTTGTGAGCTGATCATCGTAACAAGCAGTTGATTCGGGTGCGTCTTGTTGATGATCGACGCTACTTCTTCCGCAAATCCGTCTCCGACTTGGTCGAGGACTTTCTTGATTTCCGTATCCCCGAGAATGATTCGCTCCGTCCACGTCTCGTGGTTAACACCGAAGACGTTCTCGAATGCGTGCGAAAACGGACCGTGTCCGACATCGTGTAAGAGTGCCGCAGCCAGTGTCAACTCCCGGTACTGATCGTCCCAATCGGTGCGACCGTTGAAGACATCGATCAGTTGACGCGTGATTTCATAGACACCGAGCGAATGATGGAACCGTGTGTGCTCTGCTCCATGAAACGTCAAAAAGGATGTTCCGAGTTGTTTAATCCGGCGTAGTCGTTGAAATTCACGCGTACCGATCAGTTGCCAAATCAACTGATCACTGACATAGATATAGCGATGAACCGGATCCTTGAAGACCTTCGTTTCCTTTAATTGTCCTAATGATTGATACATATGTTTCTCTCCTTTAAATCGTGTCTATGTCGTTGTTGTTCGGTTTTGTTTCCAAGGATTCCTGTCTCCCGCGGCGCTTCGCACAGAAACTTTACACACCCTGTGCTATAATGATGTCGCAAATCTACAATAAAGGAACGAGCCTATGGGAATCGAACTCTTAAAACAAGAACATTATCGTATTTTTGATCAAACGTCACTCGGAACTGCTTTCCATGCGACACAATCGTTTGCGATGGACGACACATTATGTGCCTCCGTTGCAACAGAAGGAGCAGCACTCCGCTCTTGGATTCACCACGAAACCGTCGTCCTCGGCATCCAGGATGCCCGTCTTCCTCATCTTGCTGACGGTGTAGCCGTCCTGCATGAACATGGTTTCTCGCCCGTCGTCCGCAATTCAGGTGGTCTTGCTGTCGTCCTTGACGCCGGTGTCCTGAATATTTCGCTTGTCCTACCAGAACGCGGTGGGATTGATATCGACAGTGGTTACGAAGCGATGCTTGCGCTCGTTCGCCACATGTTCGCACAAGAAACGGACGCGATCGTCGCTGGTGAAGTCGTCGGATCGTATTGTCCCGGTTCTTATGACTTATCGATTGCCGGTAAAAAATTCGCTGGTATCTCCCAGCGTCGTGTCCGTGGCGGAGTGGCCGTTCAAATCTATCTTTGTGTCAACGGAAGTGGAAGTCAACGCGCCGCTTTAGTCCGTGACTTTTACGAGGCAGCGCTTCAAGGTGAAACGACGAAATTCGTTTATCCGACCGTCGTGCCGGAAACGATGGCGTCACTCGAGGAACTGCTTGGTACTCCATTGACAGTCGAGGAGTGCTTACGTCGTGCATATGAAGCGTTACTTGCGCTCGACGCTGATTTGACGCCCGCAACTTTGACGGAACTCGAGAACGAGCGATTCGGCGTCAACTTGAGTCGGATGCTTGATCGAAACGAAAAAGCCCTAGGTTAAGAAAGGAGAGAACGTGATGATCCGATTAATCACAGACAGTGGTGCTGATGCACCAAAAGACATGTTAGATGCATATGATTTTACGGTCATGCCATTCGGCGTATTGATCGACGAAGACACGTTCTTCGATGGAGAATCGATATCTCCAAAACAACTGTATGATAAGATGCGTGACGGTGCAGCACCAAAGACATTCCAAGCAGAAGTCAGCCGGATGGTCGAGGTGTTCACGCGTCACTTCGAACAAGGGGATCCCTTCCTCTACCTCGCCTTCTCGAGCGAATTATCGGGAACATATCAAACCGCGAAGATGCTAGCAGAGGAACTCGCAGAAAAGTATCCGAACGTTCCTTATCTCGTACTCGATACGAAAACCGCTTCGACAGGACAAGGATTGTTCGTTCTCGACGTCGCAGAATACGCACAAACGCATTCGTTTGAAGAAACAGTGGCTTATGCTGAAGCCAAAGTAAATACGATTCGTCATCTGTTTACAGTCGAATCACTCGAATATTTGATGCGCGGTGGACGCGTTTCGCGAGCTAGCGCCTTCATTGGTGGTCTCTTATCGATCTTGCCACTATTGACAGTCGAAGACGGAAAATTGATTCCAAAAGAGAAGATCCGTGGTCAGAAAAAAGTCATGAACCGGATCGTCGAGTGGATGGAAGAAGCACGCCCTGCGATTGACGGACATCGAATCATGATTGGTCATGGGGATTCGATCGAACGGGCAGAACAGTTAAAACAATTGATTGAAGCACAGTTTTCACCAAGCGAAGTCATCTTGACGATCGCCGGCGCAGCGATCGGTTCACATACTGGACCGGGACTCGTCGTCATTGGGTACGACCTTCCACGTTAACGGCATTTATTCTTACTTCATTAAACGAGGCTGACTCAAAAAAAGAATGACTCGTCTGTTCACGCCCTTTCCTCAGGCGAGACACAAGCCAGTTTTCCTGCTTCATTCAAGCAGGAAAGCGGGTCTTGTTTGTCTCTGACAGCGCATAAATGCGCTTTTTCCTGTAGGAGTTGCGTGTGACGAGTCATTCTTTTTATTACGAGATAGGGGTGGCAGATCATCATTCTGCCACCCCTATCTTTGTAGAGACTGACTTTTGAGTCAGCTCCGTTTTTTATGAATTGTATCCAAAGAACAGCAGTGCCATGCTTAATCCAAGCGAGGAGACGATGAACACGAGCGCCATCCCACCCATTCCGAAGACTAACAGCTTCGGTAAATCACGTCGCTTCTTCAGAAGGGCAGTTAATAACCCGACGTTGATTAAGAGGACGACGAGGAACGGGAGCAACAGCATCCAGCGCTCTTGCAGTAATGCCAAACCATCCATGATGAGATATCCTTTCAGAAACTACTTCTACATAATGTCTAGTAATTATATCAGTCTTCTGTTTTCGACGCTGCCACCGCATCATGGGAATTCAAGTTGACCGTCAACGGTTTTGCTGTTCCTTTACCGGAGAAGTTCTCAATCAACTCTTTGACATCTAATCCTGACGACGCCTTTAATGTCTCTTGCAGTGACGCCATCAAATCCGTTGCGTAACCGGTGACACGGTTCGCACCGCCCCCTTCACCGCTACCTGTATCAACGACTGTGATTTTATCGATGTTGCCGAGTGGTGCTGCAATCTCTTTCGCGTACTCTGGCATCATCCGAATGACCATGTCGAGAATCGCCGCTTGTCCGAATTGCTCGAACGCCTGCGCGATTTTTTCTTTTGCTTCTGCTTCAGCAAGACCCTTCAGACGAATGATCTCCGCTTCTGTTTCCCCTTGGGCCCGCTCAGCGTCCGCTTTCGCAAGACCATCCAGACGAATTCGTTCTGCATCCGCTTTTGCCGATGCCTCGATCCGGTATTTCGTTGCATCTGCTTCCGCATATTGCTTCGCACGGTCCGCTTGGGCCGCTTGCTCAATCGAGTAACGATCGGCATCGGCGCGTTTTTTGACTTCCGCATCGTATTGTTTCTCACGACGGAGGATTTCGCGTTCTTCGAGCTCGATTTGTTTTTGACGCTCGATGATTTTGATTTGCATCTGTTGCTCCGTGACTTCTTGTTGTGCGCGTGCATTCTCAAGATCATACGCTTGGTCGGCTTTCGCCTTCGCGATATCTTGTTCGCGGCGGTAGTCTGCCATCTTCAACTGATTTTCTTTTTCCGCTTCAGCGATTTCTGTTGCGCGTTCGAGTTCTGCTTTTTTCGCATCTTTTGAAGCTTCTGCCCGTTTGATGCGTGTCTCTTTTTCCGCGTCTGCCGTTGCGATATCCGCATCACGACGAACCTGTGCAATCCGAGGTTTCCCGAGGGATTCTAAGTATCCGTTCTTGTCACGGACGTCTTTAATCGTAAACGAAACGATGACGAGTCCCATCTTCGCTAGGTCTTGAGACGCGACCCGCTGGACTTCTTGTGAGAACTTATCACGGTTCTTATAAATTTCTTCGACGGTCATCGACCCGAGAATCGAACGCAAGTGTCCTTCAAGGACTTCACGTGCTTCGCCTTCTCGCTCCTCCTTTGATTTTCCGAGGAACTGCTCCGCTGCCGTCGCAATCTCAGAAATCGAGCTACCGATCTTGATGATCGCTGTACCGTCTGCCATGACCGGTACACCTTGCTCCGTATAGACTTCAGGTGTCGTAACTTCGAGTTTACTCGATAACAAACTCAGTGGTGTCGCTTGTTGGAAGACAGGTAACACGAATGTTCCGCCGCCACGAATAATTTTTACTCGGTTGCCGGACTCATCGGTATTGACGTTGCGTCCTCCGAGATAACTACCCGATACAATCAACGCTTCTTCCGGACCGACCGTTCGGTACTTCGTAATGAATAAGACGATCAATGCAACAATCAACGCGACCGCGACGATCGATACGATTAATACTGGATTCATGTAAACATCTCCTTTTTCCATTGTTGGGGGTACGTCACGACAGACGCGACGCCTTGTTTGATCTCGATGACGAGCACCTTCGTACCTTGTGGTAGGGCAGGTCCTTCAAACAGAACGGCTGACTTTGATACGCGTCCTGAGACGTCATCGAGTAAGATTTCACCATATCCTTCAGTCGGAATCGGAACGATGACGGTTGCGCTGCGTCCTTCTAGCATCTGTTCCGAAAATCCAAGCGACTGTTCGGCTTGTGCCATCGGAACGAATAAAAAGATATGCATCAGCGTCGTCACTAATAACGCAATCACACTGCTGATGATTAAAATCAATATCGAACGAAACGGACTGAGCTGTTCGAGTCCGAATCCGATCGCTGACGTGATGATGACAAAAGATAAGATCAACGTGGGATGAAAGATTTGGTCGACGCCTGGAATGACGTCTGAGAATAGGATAGACACAAACACACCACAAGCAGCGGCCGCTAATGCATATAAATAAAGTGTACTAACGTCCATCTTCGTTCACCTCGATGTAAGGATGTGAGCCATACAGTTCGTGGTAAGCCCTTTGATAAGCAGCCCGGTTTTCCTCAAACAATAAACGAGCCAATTCTTTGTCTCGTTGATCGATTGCCTCTTCTTGACGGCGTAAGTATTTTTTCTGTGCGGCAAAATGACGTGCTAATCTTGCCTCAATCGACGGTTCTCGTTCACGCTGCAACTCCTGTTTCATCGCTCTACTCCTTTCTGAAGTACTGGCTTTCTTTATCTTCTACGCTTATTTTTTAGAAAATGTTTCAAAATGAATTCCATTTATTTTCCTTTCATTAAAAGAAAAAAACGTTCGTCCCATACAGAGGACAAACGTTTTTGAATAATTAGCGTTTATGAACGATTCGGTCGACGAACAATCAGACCATAATAGAGAATGAGCGCCAGGCAATCTAAGATCATGATGATCAACCCCATCGGAACAGCAGACTGCTCTCCCATGATCCCGACGAGTGGTGACACAAGAGAACCGACGAGCATCGGCAAGAGCCCTAGAAGAGCCGAGGCACTGCCTGCCGTTGCTCCGTAATTTTGCATCGCTAAGGTAAAACCGAGCGTCGAGATCAATCCGACGCTTGAAACGACGAAGAATAGTGGAATCATGACGAAGATCAACTGATTCGTTAACGTCAAAGCGAGGAACAATAAGATACTTGCACCCGCAACGATCGTCAAACTAATTCGCATCAGCCGCTCTGAATCGACACGACCCGCAAGACGACCGGCGATTTGTGCTGCTAAGATAATTCCGATTCCGTTTAAACCGAACAAAAAACTGAACTGTTGCGGCGAAGCACCATAAATATTTTGTAAGACGAACGGTGAACCGGAGATGTAGGCGAACATCGCGCCCATGACGAATGCTTGCGCGAACGCATAGCCAATGAAGACGCGATCCGTCAACAAACGTCCGAACGTCTTCAACGTCGTTGTCAGGTTTCCTTCAACACGTCTATCAAGCGGAAGTGTTTCCGGTAAACGGAGTGCGACAGCAAGTAACATCATCGTGCTTAAAATCGCAAGCAAGTAGAAGACGAAATGCCAGTCACCGAACCGAAGCAACTGTCCTCCGATGACGGGTGCGAGAATCGGTGCTGTTCCGTTGACGAGTGACAAGGCAGCAAAAAACCGCGTCAATTCGGGTCCATCAAACAAGTCACGAACGATTGCCCGGGAAATGACGATTCCTGACGCTCCAGCTGCCCCTTGGATGAATCGAAGCGCGATCAACACTTCAATCGTCGGTGCCATCGCACAGGCGAGAGACGCGAGCAGATATGCGAGCAGAGCAACCATCAGCGGTCGTTTACGACCGCGAACGTCACTGAGCGGACCAACAATCAACTGTCCGAGTGCCATCCCAAGCATACAAGCGGTCAAACTCAATTGGATTAGTGATGCACTCGCATCAAACGAGCGTGACATATCCGGAAAAGCAGGTAGATACATGTCGATCGAGAGCGGTCCAAGTGCAGCGAGTGAACCGAGGATCAAGATCAACGTTAAGCGACGTGGGGTCATGGTTTCTTTCGTCATGACGTCACGTAATCCAAATCATGCAGGACATAAGCGAGGAAAAAGACGACCGATGGATTTTCATATGTCATCTGAACCTTTTTGAGTTGTGCGCGGTAACCGGTCTCATACTCGACCCCGTTCAACTTCCGTTCCATGTTCATTTTAATCAATGCATCGAGTTTATCGATCACATCAACCATCTGTCCTTCGTATGTCTCATCTTTTGCTTCCACGACGAACCGACGAAATGGTGCTCGGATTTCTTTCGGTAAATTATTGATCAACGTCTCTCCTTCTGCCCGTTCGTAAGCTTCGAAGGCTGCTGCTGTGACCGGTGTTGCATGTTTGACAGGTCCAAGAACATCTCCTGTCGTTCCTTCAACGAGATCATGACACAAGAGACGTGAGACGACTTCTTCGATGTCGATCGTGACGCCGTACTTCTCTGATTCAATCAGACCATTGAAGATACCAAGTGAGGCTGCTCGAAACGCATGTGTCGCGTCGTTATCATCAATCGTGTTGAAACGTCCTTTCCAGCGCCGAATCGTATCCATCATCAAGACGTTTTCAATGAAATGAGACATCTCGTCCTCTTCCATGACCGACTGTGTCAAGCGACGGATCGAAACGAGTGGATGTCGTTCCAGAACAGCCTTTAATTCCGCTGCCTTTTGTTCGAAAAAGACGGACTCCGTCATCCGTGCTTCCCTTCGTGCGTACAACATCGCATCGAACGTATCGATTGCTTCGACGATTCGCCCTTCCGGTGATTCATCCTCTGCATGTACGAGGTATGTCGTGAACGCTGGTTGAAGCGACTTCGAGAGTAAGGCAACGAGCTGTTCACTTGCTTGTTGTTCCATTGCCTGAATGTGTGCATGTAACGTCGGCTCTTTTTTCGTCCGGTGTTTAATGGGTCCGGTGATGACTTCGTTCATGTCATGGAATAGAGCTTTTCCGAGCAATATCTGGCGGTCGACTGGTGGTTGCCCGTCTGCTTCTTCTAAATAGCTTGCCATCAAACTGAATAAGGCAACACGAAAACTGTGACTGGCTGCGTTATCCGGAAAACGTGGTGCATATTCATCCCACCGTGGAACGTTTTGCATCCGCGTCAGCATCCGAATGAAATTACCGTTTTGCATGAAATCTCTCCTAACGAAAGACGGACAGAGAGTACCCTGCCCGCCATTGTATTATTTTGCTGATTTGGTTGAACTGCTTCCGCTACGGAACCAACCAATGATTAAAATCAGAGCAAGTACGACCCAGAAGATCGTTTGCCATAGTGTACTCTCTGGAAACTCATGCGGCAAGATGTCGATCGACGGATGCGCGAGTGTCATGACGACCAGTTTTACACCAACCCATGCGACGAGCCAAAAGGCAGCTTCTTCGATACCTGGTCGCTTTTGGAGCAAGACGACGAACCAGCTCGCGAAGTAACGCATGATGACGAGACCAATGATCCCACTGAAGAAGACGACCCAGAATTGTCCTGTATTCAGACCACCGATCGTTCCACCAATCATCGGTAGTGTCGTCGCCATGGCGACAGCAGCAAGTGTCGAGTCGACAGCAAACGCCAAGTCAGAGAACTCGACTTTAACGACCGTCCACCAAAAGTTCGGTGAGGCTTTTTGTGAGGCAATTGAATCTGGTACTTGGTGTTTATTCGATCGAGCCTCGACGATTCCTTTAAACGCGACGTAGAAAAGGTAGATCGCCCCGAGTGCTTGAAGTTCCCAAATCGTCGCTAAATACGAAGCAAAGAAGATTGCCACGAAACGTAAGACGAGTGCTCCGACGAGACCATAGAAAAGTGCTTTTTTGCGTTGATCGTCCGGTAACGGTCGAACGAGGACCGCCATGACCATTGCATTATCAGCAGAAAGTAACCCCTGCAAAATGATCAGTACGAGCCCGACGGTCGCATACTGTGTAATTAATCCAATATCCATACTAACGAATCCCCTTTATTGTTCAGTCTATTTATTATATGCCGGTCGATCGGAAAGAAAAAGATGAAAGCTCGACTCAAGTACTTAACCTTGTGTTTTATTCCCATTGTTTAAGAAAACCTAACACAAAAAAACGACCCGTCATCGACGGATCGTTTCCATTTCTTATAAGTTTTGATCAACTTTCTTTTCAGCATCTGGATTTGGTTTCGTTTTTGGTGAAGAGAACCAACCCCAAAGAGCAAGACCGACCATGACTGTCCAGAAGAAAGCCTGCCACGGTGTACTGTGGGCAAATCCTTCAGGAAGTTTTAAGGCTTCAAAGATTGTTCCTTCGATTGATGCGTGGTATTTCGGGTGTTCGAGCGCAAGAACGGCTAGCTTCACACCAACCCAGGCAACAATCGCAAACGCTGCTGTCTCAAGACCTGGGCGATCTGCGAGCAATTTAACAAAGACACGTGCTGCGAAACGCATCAAGACGACACCCATCAAACCACCTGTTAAGATGACGATGAAGTGACCTGTGTTCAAACCACCGATTTCGCCTGATCCCCAGTTTGGAAGGGCAACGGCAAGTGCTACTGCTGCAAGAATCGAATCGACAGCAAACGCTAAGTCTGCAAATTCAATCTTCGCGACTGTCCGCCAGAATTCACCTTTTGAAACTGGCTCTTCCGACTTCGGTTCTTCATCTAGCTCATTTTCAGCCCCATGGTTCTCACCGAGCTTTCTGGCTTTAACGGTCTTATAAATATGCCGTAGTCCCATGATGAGCAAGTACGCCGCTCCAAGTGCTTGGATTTGCCAAATGTCGACGAGGAACGAAATCGCGAACAATGCCGCGAATCGTAAAACGAACGCTCCAGCTAGTCCATAAAAAAGTGCTTTCTTTTGTTGTTCTCCTGGTAAGTGCTTGACCATGACCGCGAGTACGAGTGCATTATCCGCTGAAAGTAATCCTTCGAGCGCGATCAAGACGAGTACGACCCAGGCATACTGTAATAGTAACTGCCAATCCATCTCTGTCATCCCTTTCTCTTACTACCTGTAAAATAAAAAAACTTCAATTATTGACCATGACGAAAAAACAATGATTACACGTTCACCTGAACATATACTATAGGATAGTATACCCGATTGCAAGTAAGTTATTCCTACAGATGTAGAATGTGTCGATTTTGAGTCGTGCGAGTTTCGTTTATCGAACGTTCGTGATAAAATTCAAGACAATACTTCTAGCGATGAAAAGATGAAACACATTTGCGGAATCATCAGACTTGCTCGTCTCTAGCATTCCTGTCATGTTATTACTATTGAAACACTACAAAAGGACAAAGGGGCCAATGAATATGTCTACCTACCCGATTACGTTACCAACAAAAGAAGAGCGCCATAAGCTGTTCGGTTCGGTACCACCGATCAAAGGAACAAAACCGACTGAAAAAGATAAGATGGTCGACTTGCAAAATACACCGAAGAACTTCCTGTTCGCACTAGATGCTGTCGGAATCTCGAACGTCAAACATCCTGTCGTCATCCAAGACGGAGACAACACACAAGCGACAGTCGCGACGTTTGAACTGTCGACATCACTCGTACAAGACCGTAAAGGGATCAACATGAGCCGTTTAACGGAGCAACTTGATCAATACCACAACGAAGGTTGGACGGTCACGAACGAGTCACTCATTCAATTCGCGCGTGATTTAGCAGACCGCATGGAACAAACGGAAGGTCAATTGACGATCCGTTATCCATGGTTCTTCACACGTAAAGCACCTGCAACAGGTCTTAGTGGCTTGATGAATGCCGAAGTATGGCAAACGGTCAGCGTCAACACGGAAACGGACGAAGCGACGTTGTCTGTCGGCTTGACGATCAACGTCACGACACTTTGCCCATGTTCAAAAGAAATCAGCGAATACAGTGCTCACAACCAACGTGGTTACGTCACGATGGAAGCATCGTTACGTGATGAAGCAGAAGACTTTGACTGGAAACAATCATTGCTTGATGCTGCGGAATCCAATGCCTCAGCGCCACTTCACCCAGTACTCAAACGTCCGGATGAAAAGCGCGTGACAGAGATGGCATACGAAAATCCACGTTTCGTAGAAGATATGGTTCGCTTGATTGCTGCTGATTTGTACGAAATGGATCCAATCGCTTCGTTCTACGTCGAATGCCGTAACGAAGAAACGATTCACCAACACGACGCGATCGCACGGATCACGTTCGATAAAGACGCACAATAAGTAAGTCTGCCGTACTCCCTCTTAATCCGAGGGAGTACGGCTTTTTTTGTATACCGGCATTGCCCTCCGTTTTGCGAGCGTTTACACTTAACTCGAATGGAGGAATGCACATGTTAGAATTGATTCCTTTTTTACTCGAACGACTTGGTATCATGATCATCTTAGCGTTCATCCTCGCCCAGTGGGGACCGACACGACGGCTACTGCGTCAACCGGAAGCAGGCTGGCAATTCCGTGTTCTCGTCCTGTTTTTTGCGACGTACGGCATTTTAAGTAACTATACAGGGGTCAAAGTCGATTTAGCTGAATTCTTACCCCATGCTTGGCTCGAAGAAGTCGACGGAACATCAGCGATTGCAAACACACGAACGATGATCGTCGTCATCAGCGGACTGCTCGCTGGTCCGCTCGGTGGATTGATGACCGGACTCATCGTCGGGGTTCACCGGTATTCCCTCGGCGGATTCACAGCGTTCGCTTGCGCGCTTTCGACCGTCATCGCCGGTGGTGTCAGCGGTCTCTTACGCTCCTATTGGCGCGACCGTCTCAGTAGCCAAGCATTATTGCCCGTGTGTCTGACTGCTTTTTTAATGCTGTTTGAAATGTCGTTGATTTTACTATTCGCCCGCCCCTTTGATGCGGCAGTCGAACTCGTCCAGTTCATCTTCTTACCGATGACACTGATCAACGTCCTCGGTGTCTGGTTGTTCTTATCGATCATCCGCCTTGCTGCGCGAGAAGAGGAAACGGTTCGGGCACGAGAAGCCGAACGGTCGTTGCATATCGCCGATTTGACTCTTCCGCATCTGACGCGTGGTCTACATATCCATACGGCAGAAGCTGTCGCGGAAATTCTGTTGCAGCAAACGCGAGCCGAAGCCGTCTCACTGACGGATCGTTCCATCATCCTGGCCCATATCGGTATCGGGAGCGACCACCATCAAGCTGGGAGTCACTGGACGACGAAACCGACTGAGCATGTCTTGCAAGACGGACAAGTTCGTCTCGTGACGGAACGACTCGATATCGGCTGTCCCGTAACGGATTGTCCGCTTCAAGCCGGCATCATCGCTCCGCTCATCGTCGGGGAAACGACGATCGGGACGTTGAAAGTCTATTATCCTCATGCCGAATTGCTCGACGCCGTCGAAGTCGAACTCATTGAAGGATTAGCGAAACTGTTCTCGACACAACTAGCACTCGGGAACGCAGAGCGGCAAGCCGGTTTACTGAAGGATGCCGAGATCCGGGCACTCGAAGCACAAATTCATCCCCACTTCCTGTTTAATGCGATCAATACGATTTATGCACTGTGCCGGACGGATGTCGAACAAGCACGCACGTTGTTGCTCGAATTGTCGACATTCTTCCGCAGTAACCTCCAAGGCGCACGATCGACGAAAATTCCGCTCCAAAAGGAACTCGAGCACATCGAAGCATACACATCTCTTGAAGCCGCTCGTTTTCCGAATCGCCCGTTTCTCGATATCGATTTAGCAGACGAGACGACGGCTTTACTCGTTCCACCGTTCATCTTACAACCATTGATCGAAAATGCGTTCCTTCATGCGTTTTCTTCTGAACAGACAGGATATGTCGGGGTGACGGCATGGTGTGAGGCAGACCAGCTGTGTCTCGAAGTCGTCGACAACGGACGCGGGATTGACGCCTCGCGCCTTGCCCGTCTCGGTCGAGAAGTCGTTCCGTCCTCAGGCACCGGTACCGCATTATTCAATACGGCAGAACGGATTCGAAGTTTATATGGTGAAAAGGGACAGTTTACGATCACGAGTGACGGTCAAAACGGCACGACGATCGCGATTCGTCTCCCGATTGAAGTCAGAAAGGAGATTCAGCATGCGCACCTTGTTGATTGAAGATGAACCGCTCGCACGTGACGAGCTCCGTTATCACGTGACCGCAGCCGGTCTTGAAGTCGTCGGGGAAACCGGTAGTGTCGAGGAAGCCGAACGACTCGTTCGCTCCCTTCAACCCGACTTAGTCTTTCTCGATATCGAGCTGACGGACGGAAGTGGTCTTGAAGTCGCTAAACGCTTAAAGTCGATGCCACGTCCTCCGGCTCTTTTGTTTGTGACGGCGTATGATGCTCATGCGCTTGAAGCGTTTGAGCTCAATGCCTATGACTACATCTTGAAACCATATGATCCGGCACGGATTGTCCGTGCGATTGAAAAAGTCGCGCGACCGCTGCCGAAAAAAGCCCCTCGCCTTGAACGTTTAGCCGTCGAGACGGGCGAACAACTGAAATTATTGTCTCCTCAAGATATCAATTATATCGTCGCTGAGAACGGAAAGACGAAGATCGTCACAGAGCACCATGCGTATCCATCGAACGAGACCTTACTCGAACTTGAACGAAAGCTTCAAGATCATCGCTTTTTACGGGTTCACCGCTCATACCTCGTCAACTTATCAGCAATCGATGCCATCGAACCTTGGTTCAACGGAGCCTATAATTTAAAAATTCATCAGATTGATGTGCCAGTCAGTCGGACGTATGTCAAACTACTGAAAGAAGCGCTCGGTATTTGAGCGCTTCTTTTTTGTGATTCAAGGTCCATTTTCAACCTTTCATCGAACGAAACCGACAACTCATCTAAAAATCAAAGAAAGCGCTTCCATAACTTGTATACTAAATCCATCATAGTTCATTCAAGAGGAGGAATTTTAGATGAGCGCTACTCCAATCGTTATTGCTGTCATCTGTATCTTATTAATCGCGTATCGTCTCTACGGCACGTTCATGGCTGCGAAAGTCTTAAAAATCAAAGATGATCGCGAAACGCCCGCTCATAAATTAGCGGATGGAAAAGATTACGTCCCAACGAACAAATGGGTCTCGTTCGGACACCATTTTGCGGCAATCGCTGCTGCCGGTCCACTCGTCGGACCTGTCCTTGCTGCTCAGTTCGGATATCTCCCCGGCTTACTGTGGCTCTTAATCGGTGCCGTCATCGGTGGAGCGGTCCATGATATGGTCGTCCTTTTTGCTTCGATGCGCCAAGATGGTCAATCGCTCTCTGAAGTCGCTAAAAAAGAATTAGGTCCCGTCGCTGGTTTTTGTGCCGGTCTTGCGATGCTTTTCATCATTACAATCACGATGGCTGGTCTATCGATGGTCGTCTTACACGCCCTTGAACATAACCCATGGGGTACATTCGCTGTCTTCTCGACGATTCCGATTGCGATGTTCGTTGGGATTTACTTACGTAAAGATGGTAACTTAGCACTTGCTTCAACAGTTGGTTTCTTACTGATTCTAGCTGCGATTGGTTTTGGTCCTCAGTTAACGGAAACATTCATCGGCGATTGGTTCGATCTGTCGTCACGTCAACTCGCGATTGCTTTACCGATTTATGCATTCTTCGCTGCTGCACTGCCAGTGTGGCTCTTACTCGCACCTCGCGACTATCTATCGAGTTTCATGAAAATCGGTGTCTTCCTTGCTTTGATCGTTGGTGTCTTCATCATCAACCCAGACATTCGATTCCCGGCATTTACGAAGTTCGTTGATGGCGGTGGTCCAATCATCGCTGGTCCAGTCTGGCCATTCATCTCGATCACGATTGCCTGTGGTGCGATTTCTGGTTTCCACGCTTTCGTTGGTTCTGGTACGACACCGAAGATGATCAATCGGTGGAGTGACATCAAACCGGTCGCCTTCGGTGCCATGCTTGTCGAATGTCTTGTTGCCGTCATGGCGTTGATCGCTGCGACATCGCTTGAAGTCGGTGATTACTTCGCCATCAACTCAACACCAGAAGTATTCGCGACGCTTGGTATGAGCACGGTCTATCTTGATGATTTATCCCGTGAAATCGGTCTCGATCTGGCAGGTCGAACAGGTGGTGCCGTCTCACTCGCCGTCGGTATGACATTCATCTTCCGCGCCATCCCGTGGTTCAAAGAGATTGCCGGATTCTTCTTCCAATTCGTCATTCTATTCGAAGCGGTCTTCATCTTAACCGCAATCGATGCAGGAACACGCGTCGCCCGTTACTTGATTCAAGATTTCTTCGGGGAGTTCTACAAACCACTCAAACGTGTCGACTGGATTCCAGGTGCGATCTTCGCTTCGGCACTCGGGACGTTCTTCTGGGGCTATCTCCTGTTTTCGGGTGACATCGGTTCGATTTGGGCATTATTCGGGGTATCGAATCAGCTGATGGCTTCAATCGGCTTGATCATCGGAACGACGATCATCTTGAAAATCGCCGATAAAAAAGTCTATGCGCTGACGACGTTCATCCCGCTCGTCTATCTTCTGATCACAGTAACGTTCGCGGATATCTGGATGGTCGCAAACGTCTATGCGAATCCCGATTCTCCAGGTTTCAGCATCTTGAATACGGTCTTGTCCGTAACGATGGGACTGCTCGCGATCGTCATCACGATCTCAGCCGTCAAGAAATGGATTGAACTGTTGAATTCACCACGTTGGGAAAATCAAAAACGATCTGCGTAAGCGGATTGGTCATATGACAAAAGGCAGTGGACGCATCCACTGCCTTTTTCGTATCTCATTTTTAAAACGGATTATAAAAGCGATTACCATCATAGAAAGTGACGACGAATGACAAAACCGTCAAAAGTAGCACACAGCCGATCGCGACATAATCGATTCGTGTCATCGTCTGTTGGTTGTACCACGTTCGCTTTCGTCCGGCACCGAATCCACGGAGATCCATCGCATTGCTGACGGTCTCAATCCGCTCCAAACTCGTAAATAGCAACGGAAGTAAAATCTGGATGCTATTGCGTGCCCGCTGCCAAAGGGAGCCGTGTGAGACAGCAATCCCTCGTGCTTCTTGAGCGTTCGCGATCGTCCGGAAATCAGATTGAACGTCCGGAATATAACGGAGCGCTAAGGAGACCGCAAATGCGATCTTATACGGAACACCAATCCGATTCAAAGAAGAAGCGAACTCCGTCGGATGGGTCGTGACGAGAAACAACACAGCAATCGGAACGATCACACTGTATTTTAAGATTAAATTGAACAGATAAAATAATTGTTCTGCGGTCATCGTAAATCGTCCGATTCCTTCAAGTAAGACGTGACGCGATCCGTAGATTGCCACGCCCTGCTCTGGTTCGAACAGATAAACAGCGAGCGCATTAATCAGGACGAAAATCGCTGTAAAGATCAAGACGAAGCGGACTTCCCGAAACTGGATACGCGACAATCGGAATAACACGATACTGACTAACCCCATTACAAGTAAGACACGTGTATCATAGGTGAACATCGTTGCTGTCGTAAATAATAAGAATCCGATCAGTTTCGTCGTTCCCGTCAATCGATGAATCGGTGACGTTTTTTCAATATAGCCAAGCATTTCTACAGCCATTGTTCCCGCTCCTTTCGCTCCGCCGTAATCACGGACTCGACGAATCGTTCCGGATCGACTTCGAGGTGTTGCGCTAGCGTAAAGAGCGATGTTTGTTTTAAATGGGCATGATGCAGCAATTGTTCTTGATTCAGCAGTCCAAATGATGTTCCAGCATAACGGATACGCCCAGCTTGCACGAGGCAGACTTGATCACTGTATTCTAAGACGAGATGCATGTCATGCGTGATGATGAGTAACGTCATTCCGTCCTGCTTCAATCCTTCTAAAAAGTCCATCATATCCGAATAATGCCGATAATCTTGACCGGCTGTTGGTTCATCGAGAATCAAGATATCCGGTCGTCGAACGAGAATCGAAGCAATCGTCACTCGTTTCTTCTGACCAAAACTCAGTGCTTGGATCGGCCAATTACGAAACGGATATAATCCGCAACGACGTAATGTCTGCTCGAGACGCTCGTTTTCTTCCGCCTCACTCAGTCCGAGCGCCTGCATCCCGTAGCGGATTTCCTCCTGCACGAGGTGTTTTGAAATCATATGATTCGGATTTTGCAGAACGAATCCGATCGTTCCTGCTCGCTCTGCGATCGATTGGTTCGTGATGTCGATTCCGTCAAGCAGGATCCGACCAGCTGTCGTCCGTTGGTAACCACTCAACACTTTCGCAAGCGTGGATTTTCCGGCACCATTCTGACCAACGATCGTCGTCAGTGTTCCTTTTTGAAAAGTCGCCGTCACATTCTCAAGCACCGGCGTTCCTTGACGATAATGAAACGCCAACTGATTGAGTTCAAGCAATGAAGTAGAGGTTGCAACCTCTTTTTGGGGTGCTTTCTCTAAACGCTCTAACACGTTCGTCTGGTTGAATCGCTTTAAAAAGGGATCGATGCGGCTCGGCTGATCTGAAGGTTGAACGGCAAGCCCAGCCCAGCGTGCGGCACTGACATAGAGAGGTTCACGCAAGATCGCTTCTTGCAGTTTTCCGTTACTTAAGATGACATCCGGATGATCATCAGCGATGATTTCGCCATCGACCATGACGATGATGCGGTCAAACGGAATGACGAGTACATCCTCGATCCGATGTTCGACGACAATCAATGTGCGATTCGTATCACGTTGCAGTCGATCCATAAGCGTCATCGCCTCTTGTCCCGCTACTGGATCGAGATTCGCGAGCGGCTCATCAAACAGTAAGATGTCCGCATCTTCGACGAGGACTCCGGCTAATGCCGCCCGTTGTCGTTGTCCTCCTGATAGATCATTTAATCGTGCTTGCAAGAGCGTCTCGACATCCGTCATCCGTGCGACACGTTCGACGATCTCCTGCATTTCCGGTCGCCCAGTCTGTTTATTTTCGAGCGCAAAGGCGATGTCTTCGCCAACCGATAAACCAACGAACTGCGCATCTGGATCCTGTAACACCGTTCCAATATGCAGCGAACGATCAAATAACGATAACTCCCGGGCATCCTGCCCTTTGATCAGGACCTGTCCTTCCCACGTTCCAGGGTATGAGAACGGAATCAACCCATTGATGCACTGGGCGAGCGTACTTTTTCCTGAACCCGACGGTCCAACGATTAAGATGCGTTCGCCTGCTTGAATCGTTAATTGAATCTGCCGGAGTGTCGGTTCCGACTGACTCCGATATGTAAATGAAAAATCCTGAAATTCGATTACGTTTGTCATATCCTTCTCCCCCCAAGCTAAATGAGCTATGATCCTGCCGTCTCTTCGCACAGGATCATAGCTCATTCGGTCAAGCTTCGCGTTTCAAGCTGCCTGCTTTACTTCTTGTTTTCGCATAGGTGACGAGCAACAACGTTCCAATGACACCGACTGTCAAGATGTTCGATGTCGCAGCGACAGCCCCTTGGACGAAGACTTTGTTCGCTGGCTCCGAGTAAATTAAGATATCGAGTACCGGGGCGATGATGATCCAACCGATCGCTTGCACGATGGCTTGTGTCGCATTGAATAAGACGATTTTACGTGTCGTCAATCCGCCTTCTTCTAGACGAATCCGGTTAGCGATCAATCCGATGCCAAAACCGACGAACCCGGATACGATGACCCAGCTCCACCACGGGGACCCATATAAAATCGCATCTTTTAATCCATGACCGATCAGACCGATCAAACCGGCTGTGACTGGTCCGAACAAAACTGCCATGAATGCGAGAAATGCATAGGATGTCTCAATTGACGTGTTCGGTACGCCTGTCGGAATCACAGCGAATCGACTTAAAATGATGAATACTGCTGCTCCGATCCCGGTTGCGACGATCTGTTTTGTCGTAAATCCTTTCATGTTCGATCTCCTCCTTTAATATGTTGTACGTTAACACTCCAATCATTTCCGATTCCAACCTCAAATGCATGCGCAAACGAACCTTGATTCAAGGCAAGAGCAATCTGATCCAGCGAGTTGATGTAGACGACGCCTGAACCAACCGGCACATCGGCGAACGAATGACCAAAAAGCAGTGTTTGTTCGTAAACAATCCGTTCTCGGTACGAAATCGTTACCTTGACGTGGCTACCGATGTCGAGACCCGCCTGACGGACGAGAGCGACCGGAATATTCGTCCAGACATTTCCGAAGCGAACATCGAGAATCTCGACGATACCGGTAACACCGGTATCCGACGACGAGGCAAGTGTCCGGTCGAGCAAGACGATGTCCGAAGCAGGTAAAACGGGTCCTACTTCCTCGAAGGTGATGACATGGCTCGATAACCGAGCACCCGTGAAGGCAAAGATATCTCGTCCGTGAAACGTATACGATTCACCCATTCGAGGTAAGCGATGCCGTCGATCATCGAGTTGCCTCACTTCAGCAATGTATCCGGCTTGCCAAAGATGCGTCAACGTTCCGTTATCTGGTGTGATGATGTATTGATTCGCATGCGTCCGCGCGACGACACTCTTTCGACTCGATCCGACACTGGATCAACGACAGAAACGAACACCGTTTGCTCCGTCCAGTACGGTACCGTCTGCAGTAACCGATAGGACGCTTCCCAAATGTGGAAGGGCGGAATGTCGTGCGTCAAATCAAAAATCCGAATCTCTGGATTGATGCTATGCGCAACCCCATACATCGCACTCACAGCCCCGTCACTCACGCCAAAGTCTGATTGCAATACCAATGCTTCTGCCATCTCGTCATCCTCCTCCTGCGGGAACGTCTCCACAAAAAAGACACCACGCCCTTATCTCTCAGGACGTGATGTCTGATCACGTGGTACCACCTTCGTTCATGGCTCAACTCACGTTAAGCCACCTCTAGGAGTACGAGACTCCCTGGAATGCTAACGGTATCCGTCCTACCGGTCGGTTCTACTGATGAACACGGTTCACGTTCTTCCGACTGCTCCGGGACCATCTTCAAATGACGAAATCGTCTCATTTCCAGCAACAGAGACTCTCTATCGATTTCTGATCACTTTACTCTTCCCGTCTACGCATGCAGATTTAGTTGTCTGAAAATTTAAATTAATAGTACAACCGTTTCATTCCTGACGCAAGGTTTTTTATTCAGAAATTTTTAAATTCGTCGTCCGGATCGTTCCCCATGGTGACACATCCGCACGGACTTCCAGTGCTTTTGCTTTTTCATATTGTTTTCCGCTTCCCTGTTCGACATAATACTGCGTCAATTGTGGAATCGACACGTATTGATCGTAATAGTCGCCAGCAACACTTCCGAAAAATCGTTCATTCGAAATCCGGTCGATTTGAGCATAACCAGAAGCATCGGTCTTGAAGCTGACATAGACACGTCCATTTTGAATCGTCGGACCTGGTTTTAAATCCGGATACTGCAGCATCACGTATTCGCCGTAAACGGGATCAAACGGATCAAACGGTTCTGCCCGAAAACGGTACGATGTTCCGAACCAGGAGGTCGCAAAAAAGCTGACAATCAACAGACCGACGACGCACGTCTGCAATACGGGCATGAGATAGCGTTTCATGACGCCACACCTCCTCTACGGCGTAACCACCATAAGATACCCGACAATAGGAAGATGAGCAGCGCACCGATGAGGAAAAATAAGGACATGTTCAACCGATCCCACGCATAGATGACGTATATCGCGATTTGAACGAGAATGAAATAGAGGAAGGCTGGCCAGATGATCGCATGACGACGTTCTTGATACAACAGATACAGTAGCGCGGATAGTTCAACGAGGATGGCGAGTAGAATGGCCTGTTCATCAAGCCACAGGACTCCAACGAATCCAAGCGGAACGATAAACAATAAGGAGCGACGTTTTTGATAGAGGAAAATTCCTAACCCAATGGATACGATAGCTAGCAGAATCGCTTCTGTCATAGATGGTAATGCGGCATTTGATTCCGCACGTACAGACAGATAGACGATCGAACTGATGGCAGCAACGATCAGATAGATCATTTCGACGATCCGACGATTGGACTCCTCACGAACAAGCCAGAGAACGGGAACGAGTAAAAATAGCGTCCAGACCGGCCACAGGAATCCGTCATATGATACAAGGAGAAACAAGGAGAGACCACTGAAGAAGAGAAACAGCCAGCTAAACAAAAGCGATGGCAGACGTTGGCTGAAGTAAAACCAACTGAACGACAGCACGACCATCAGACCGAACGATGTCCAGTCGAGATAACTCGCCTGCTCCTGACCAAAACCACCGAGACTCGTAAAGATCGTCCATCCGGAAAGGAAGGCGACGACACCGTATGCTTCATGACGCCAAAGCACATAGTGCGCTAACGCGGCGACAAACACACACCATCCGAGTAATGATCCTTCCATCGGCAAGTGGAAACTTTGAACAACGACGAGAATCGAGGCGCCAAACGCTAGGATTCCACCGATTCGGAAGACAATCGGATGCAACATACTCCGACGTTCCGAAAGATCCGCCATGACGTAACAACTCCACATGAGTGCTACGACAAGTCCGATTTTCCATCCGACCGGCATGACTTGCCAGTTAGCGGCTAAAAAGCTGAACACAGCCAATACGACGAACGTACCCCCTACAATCAACAAGAGCGGTAGACGTTGTTTCGTTGAATGTTGCTTTTCGTAGGTCATGATTCGTTCGACGGTTGATTCATCCAACAGACCCGCATCCTGCCACTCACGTATCTTGCGTAACTGCTTCACCGTACCCACCTCCTTCGAAGTGTTAGATACTTATTATTTTCCCGTTTTAACCCCGTCTCAAGCCCGGATTCACAAGGATTATAAGCTATTTGTTTCGTTTGTCACCGAATGTTGACAGACAAAAAAAGCAAGGAAGACGGGCTTCCTTGCCTTTTTTTGATTTGATCATTTAAACACGGAAACGGGCAACGAGTACCTGTAGCTCTTCCGCCATATCGGATAATGCTTTAGCGGATTGCGAAATTTCTTCCATCGCACTCAACTGTTCTTCCGTCGTCGCTGCGACTTGTTTCGACGCCGACGAATTCTCTTGCGCGATATGAGCGATTTCTGTCGCCGATGCTGACACTTCTTGAACGTTCGCTGCGATTTCCTCGACAGTTGCCGTCACGTCTTCGATCCGTGGTGTCATCTCTTGCGTCCGTTCGAGAATCTTCTGGAATCGTTCTGCTGATGCTTCTGTCGTCGATAAACCGGCTTTCGTCTGTCCCGATACTTCTTTCATCATCGTGACTGACTGATCCGTCTCCTGCTTGATGTTTTGAATCAGTTGCGCAATCTGCTTCGTTGAATCCTGTGACTGCTCTGCTAGTTTACGCACTTCACTTGCGACGACGGCGAACCCTTTTCCGTTTTCGCCTGCCCGTGCTGCTTCAATCGCCGCGTTCAGTGCCAATAAATTCGTTTGTTCGGCAATGCCGTTGATGACATCGACGATTTTCCCGATTTCATTCGAACGATGTGCGAGTGAGCTGATGACACCACCAAAGTTTTGAACGGAGGCATCGATTTCTTTCATCTGCTGGACGTTCTGCAGGACAGCAACTGTTCCGTTCTCAGCTTCTGTAGCCGTTGAACGTGATAGCTCTGAGACGTCCGTTGAGCTCTCAGCAATTCGCATGATGCCAGCTGTAATCGACTGGAGCGAAACAGCATTTGCATCGAGTTGACGCTTCGATTGATCCGCTCCTGCTGCGACCTGTTGAATCGATCCCGCGATTTGTTCCGATGCGGACGTCGTCTGAGCAGAGTTCGCCATTAATTCCTGTGACGAACCGGCCACTTGTGTGATTGACTGATCGAGATTGATGATGATTGAACGGAGTGAGTCGACCATGACGTTAAAGCTTTGTGCGACCTGTCCAACTTCATCGTTTGATTCAACGATGACAGGTTCCGTTAGATCACCAGACTGAATCCGTTCTGCTCCACGTGTCAAATGACCGAGTGGGCGAAGAATCGAGCGAAGGATGAAGTAGATGAAGACGGCTGCGACGAGTAACATTCCGCCGATGACAGCAAGCGTTGTCCACAGAATACTCGACGTCGCATCGGTGATTTCCCGATCGTACAGGGTTCCGGCAACCTTCCACTTCGTTAAATCGTTCGTCATGAAGTCCATCTGTTTACCTTCATTTTCGAATTCATATGAAAATTGTCCGGCTGGGTCATCGTAGAGTGGCGCAACCCAGTTCCCAGTTGCCTTTTCACCTGGTTTTAGCGTCGGGTGCGTAACGAACTTTTTATTCGAATCGAGAATCGTCACATAACCTTCTTTACCGATTTTAATCTTTTTCGCGATTTCTGCGATGCGGTCGACATCGACATCAATCGCCACGACGCCTCTTCCGTTACCCGTCGTCTGCGAAAGCGTGACCATCATCTTGTTCGAGGCCGCATCGACGTAAGGATCCGTGATGACGACTTTTCCCCCTGCTGCTTCTGCTGACTGATACCACGAGCGTTCGCGTGGATCATAATCCTCAGGCATGACTTGTTCCGGGAAAATGTTCATATCCCCCTCTGTCGTCGCGAAGTAGATGTTCGCCGCTTGCGGATGCATGTCGAGGTATTCCGTCATTTTTTCCTTCAACGCTGCATTTTGTTTTCCTTTTTGATAGAGTGTTCCGTCAATTCGGTCCGCAAAAAAGGCGACATCGCGTCGCATCGGATCAATGATATTCTGAATTTCATCGTTCATTCGATCGACTCCACCATGTGCCGATTGAAGAATCTGTTCCGTCATCTTTTGTTTCGCGAGGTCATATGCGACAAAGCCGATTACTAATGCAGGAATCATCAAAAGTAGAATCGATGTCACGATTAATTTTTGTTTGATGCTCATTGTTCGTTTGATCTTTTGTTCCATGTGTCACTCCATTCCCGAGTGCAAGGACTCGTTATTCTACCTTCTTTATCGGAAGAATAACGAAAAATGTTCATAGAGAAATCGATAATCGTTCATTGATTCACATGAAAAAAAGACGACTCTCATGGAGTCGTCTTCCTTGGTAACGCTTCCTCTTATGCTTCTTGATCGCCCTTCCAGTTCATCATGCCGCCTTCGACGTTGACGATGTCGTATCCATATTGCTCGAGGAAACGACCGACGTTTTCGCTTCGCGCGCCCGCTTTACAGATCAAGTAGTAGGTTTCACCTTCTTGCAGCTCCGTATAGCGTTCACCGATCTCAGACATCGGAAGGAAGCGGACGTTCGGAATATGTCCTGCATCGTATTCATCCTGCTCACGGACGTCAACGACGTGTAACGCCTCGCCTGCCTCTAATCGCTCTTGTAACTCGTCTACATGAATCGTTTTCATTTCGTATGACCTCCTGTATGGTTCTGCCGTAAGTGTAGCAAATTCATCATCAAAACAAAACGAAACCGTTTGATACGAAGTGATGAAAAAGCGGACCCGTTTGCGAATCCGCCCATCTCATTATTCTCCTGATGCTCGACGCGTCGATTGACGTGTCTCCTTATGCATTCCCCGTGCATAATAGACGGCAATCAAAATCGCGTACCACAGTGGTCCAACGACCAGAGCGATGCGTGTACTTGCGTCAAATGCCATCAAGACGATGACACCAGCAAGTGCCGCAAGGGCGATATAGTTGGCAACCGGGAAGAACGGAACAGCAAATTCTGCTGAACCATGTACCTTCCGCGCCCGCATTTGTGCGATCAGAATCATTGCCCACGTCCAGACGGCACCGAACGTCGCGATACTCGTAACGATCGCAAAAACATCTTCCGGTAAGAAGTAGTTCAAAGCGACACCGACGAGCAAGGCGACACCTGAAAGAATCGTCGCCAGTGCTGGAACACCGTTTTTCGAGATTTTCGAGAAACGACGTGGTGCTTCACTGTTCTCGGATAAGTTCATCATCATCCGGGCCGTTGAGAAGATACCCGAGTTACATGACGAAAGTGCTGCCGTTAAGACAACGAAGTTGATGATGCCGGCTGCTGCCGGAATACCTAGCGATTGAAATAGTAATACGAAAGGACTACTATTGTTCGCACCGACTTGATCCCACGGATAAATCGATAAAATGACGAAGAGCGCTCCGATATAGAATACTAAGATCCGAAGGAAGACGTTATTGACGGCCTTTCGAATCGTTTTCTTCGGATTCTTCGCTTCCCCTGCTGTGACCCCAATCACTTCAATTCCTAAGAACGCAAACATGACCATCTGCATGGCAAGGAGTACTCCACCGAATCCGTTCGGTAAGAATCCACCATGTGACCACAGGTTCGAAATCCCAACCGGTGTGCCGCCGTTTCCAAGACCAATGACAATCGTCAAGGTCCCTAAGATGATCATGGCGACGATCGCGACGATTTTAATCAACGCAAACCAAAATTCGAATTCACCATAAAATTTAACAGCAATGAAGTTGATGCTCGTCATCAAGACAAGTGCTGCTAGTGCCCATACCCACCCCTGAGAATCCGGGAACCATACTTTCATGTAAATACCGACTGCTGTGATTTCCGCCATACACGTAAAAATCCAGAGTAACCAATAATTCCAACCTGTTAAAAAGCCAGCTAATGGACTGACATACTTCCGGGCATACTCCGCAAAACTACCAGCCACCGGCTCCCGCACTGCAAGCTCCCCAAGTGCTCGCATGATAATGAAAATGATGACACCACCAATCAGATAACCAAGTAAGATCCCTGGTCCTGCTAATTGGATCGCTTTTGCTGACCCTAGGAAGAGTCCGACACCGATTGCCGCCCCCAGCGACATCAGTGTAATATGACGTTCTTCCAGTCCCCGATTCAACTCTGTCTGTTGTTTCATTTTTACGACGTCCTTCCCGTCTCTGTTTGTTTCTTAGCAGTTCCCCGTACCGCTACGTTGTCAGTATAAAGAAGATGTGTCGATTTTGTAAACGTTTTCAATGTATATTTCTTACCAAATCCACATACTCGGAATATTCTGATTACGTTAGCAGTATAAAAAAAGGAACCTCCTGCTACTAAGTAGTATACAGGACAGCTCCTTTCGGAAAGTTACAATTGTTATTCAACTTTAGCAAGTGGTACATCCGGTGACTCCGACTTACTCGTCAATCGGAAGATTCCATTTAGCAATAATGCCGTTAGTGACCCTGCGACGATCGGGCTATCCGTCAAGACACGGATTTGTGACGGGAGACCGGCTACGATCTCAGGATTCATACTGATTCCTAGACCAATTCCGAGGGCAAGTGCCACCGTGATGACGTGTTCATTCTTCGAGAAATCGACCCGCGACAGAATACGAATCCCGCTCGCTGCGACCGTTCCGAACATGATCAACATCGCCCCACCTAGGACAGGTTTTGGAATCAACGTCGTGAACGTCGCCACTTTTGGTAAGAAGCCAAGCAAGATTAAAAATCCGCCCGCAAACAGAATGACTTTACGTGTCTTCACGCCAGTCAACTGAACTAGACCGACGTTTTGGCTATAGGTCGTATACGGGAAACTATTAAAGATACCGCCAACGATCGTCGCGACACCCTCTGCCCGGTAGCCACGTGCTAGGTCTTTATCCGTCAAACGGCGATCCGTGATCTCACCAAGTGTCAAGAACACACCTGTCGATTCGACCATCGAGACGAGACCAACCAGCGTCATCGTCAAGATCGCCGTCGCATTGAATGTCGGAACACCGAAGTAGAACGGCGTCACCATTTGGAACCATGACGCTTCCGCCACCGGACTGAAGTCGATCATCCCCATGCCAAACGCAACCAGTGTACTGATCATCACAGCAATCAAGACGGCTGCTGCTTTTGAAAAGACCGTGCCGTAGCGATTCAAGATTAAAATCAAGACGATCGTTAGTCCGGCGAGTCCAAGATAACGTGCGTCACCAAAGTCCTTCACCCCTTGTCCGCCCCCGATATCGTTGATTGCAGCCGGAATCAAGGAAATCCCAATGATCGTCACGACAGAACCAAGGACGACTGGCGGGAACAGGACTGCAATCTTACTAAACCAGCCTGAGATGACGAGAATGATCAACCCACTCGCAATTAAAGCACCATAAATCGCCGTAATCCCTTGAAGACTACCGATCGCGATCATCGGACCGACTGCGGTGAAGGTACAACCGAGGACGACAGGAAGACCGACGCCTGTATATTTCGTGACGAGCACTTGTAGTAAGGTCGCTACGCCACACATGAAGAGATCAATCGCCACTAAATAAGCAAGTTCTTCTCCCGACAATCCGATCGCACTCCCGACGATCAGCGGAACTACAGCTGCTCCTGTGTACATCGCAAGCACATGCTGAAGTCCGAGACTAGCGGCTTTGAAGTTCGATAGTCTCATACGGTCACCGAGTCAACGAACGTCGCTTTTCCATCCTTCAATGACTCCACACGAGCGAGTGACTCGACGCGGAACCCGGCTTCGATTAACTTTTGACGTCCCGGTTGGAACGACTTTTCAATGACGATTCCAAAACCAGCAACTTCCGCACCTGCCTGCTCAACGAGGCGAGCGAGACCAAATGCCGCTTCTCCGTTCGCGAGGAAATCGTCGATGATCAGAACTCGTTCACCCGGTTGTAGGTATTTTTCTGCAACCGTAATCGTACTCGTCTGTTGTTTCGTAAACGAGAAGACTTCAGCTGAAATCGTTCCTTCATTCAGGGTGACGGATTTCGTCTTACGGGCATAGACCATTGGTACCCCTAAACGGAGCGCCGTCATCATTGCCGGGGCAATACCACCTGCTTCGATCGTCAAAATCCGCGTGATACCGGCATCTTGGAAGCGATCCATGAACTCATAGGCGATTTCCCACATCAAGGTCGGATCGACCTGATGGTTTAAAAAGGCATCCACTTTCAATACTTGATCCGATAATACGATTCCCTCTTGATTAATCATGTCGTGTAGACGTTTCATACATGCATTCTCCTCTTTAAAAACGAAAAAACGTACAGCCGCTACCCGGGGGCAGCCACTGTACGCCAAAAAAGAGAGCAGTAACTCACCACCCGTAGTCGGACCGTTACGGCGATCCGGTAGAGACTCGTGGGCCAATTCCCACTATTATACGAGCGTTGCTATACGTTTACGTTTCGTGATTTTCGTGATGTGTACCATTGTACGGGGTTTAGCGAAAAAGTAAAGACTTTTTCACACCATGCTTAGGCTTGGCGTTCTTCGACTGCTTGCGCTGCCGTGATGATCGCGAGTTTGTAGACATCCTCTTCGTTACAACCGCGTGAAAGATCGTTGACCGGTTTGTTCAACCCTTGAAGAATCGGACCGATTGCTTCGAATCCACCAAGACGTTGTGCGATTTTGTAGCCAATGTTTCCAGCTTCAAGACTTGGGAAGATGAAGACGTTCGCTTGACCTGCGACATCTGATTCTGGTGCTTTTGATTTCGCGACACTTGGAACGAATGCTGCATCGAATTGGAGTTCGCCATCGATTGCAAGCTCTGGTGCACGTTCTTTAGCAATGCGAGTTGCTTCAACGACACGCTCTGTCTCTGGTGATTTTGCTGAACCTTTTGTCGAGAAGCTGAGCAATGCCACTTTCGGATCGATCCCGAATGTTTTCGCTGTTTTCGCAGATGCAATTGCGTTCTCTGCTAGATCGTTCGCATCTGGTGCGATGTTGATTGCGCAGTCTGCGAAGACGTATTGCTCATCGTCACGTACCATGATGAAGACGCCTGATGTTTTTTTATAGCCTTCTTGCATCTTGATGATTTGAAGTGCTGGACGAACTGTATCGCCTGTTGCGTGCATGGCCCCCGATACAAGACCTTCTGCTTGCCCTGTATGAACGAGCATCGTACCGAACGTGTTCACGTCTTTTAAGATGACAGCACGTGCTTGCTCTTCTGTTGCTTTCCCTTTACGACGCTCAACGAACGATGCGACGAGCTCATCGATTCCAGCGTAAGAAGCAGGATCAATCGTATCAAGTCCCGTGACATCGATTCCGTTTGCTGCTGCTGTTTCTTCGATTTGTACACGTGGTCCGATGACGACCGGTGTGACGAGACCGTCTTTCTTCAAACGGACAGCTGCGCCAAGAACACGCGCGTCAATTCCTTCTGGGAAGACGATTTTCGGTTGGTGCGCTTTAATCTTTTGTTCTAACATATCGAATAGTTGCATTAGTTTCTCTCCTTTTTAGGTAAACACGACGTCGTCGATTTGATCCATTTTCTTTTCCATCGTTTATTATACACAGTTCTCAATCGTTGTTAAAACAATTTGCAAAAAAGTTATCTAACAAAAGCACTGAAGCCATATTCACCGACTATTACAGTCATTTTCAAGAATGGTACAGAGACTATTTCCAAGCAACGTAATCTCCACTTCCCCTTTTACCCACTCTCTGCTTTTTTCATGTGTTACGATCTCATGGATAAAGACCTTTTCGGGCGAAGCGTTTCAACAGAATGTGATAAGATAGGATATGGAAAAGGATAATTTATTTCAGACTCAGGAGGTCATCCCATGCAACATCAAACATCTGAACCGACTGCTACGCAACAAGCCGCTGAAACACTCGACGGCTGGTATACATTACATGATTTCCGCCGGATCGATTGGTCACGCTTGAAACAAGTCGACGCAACAGACCGCGCGCGCATGATTGAAGAGTTCCAAGCCTTCCTCTCAGAGCTTTCTGGTGTCGAAGCGACAAAAGACGGAAGCCATGCACTTTACACGATCATCGGTCAAAAAGCCGATCTCGTCTTGATGGTTCTTCGTCCAACGATGGAACAAATCCAAGACGTCGAAGTCAAAATGCAAAAACTCGATCTCTATGATTACTTGATCCCGACGTATTCTTACGTTTCTGTCGTCGAACTCGGTACGTACCGTGGTTCAGGCGAAGGAAACCCATACGAGAACCCTTACGTGCGTGATCGTCTCTATCCAATCTTGCCGCAAGCGAAGCACATCTGCTTCTACCCGATGAGCAAGTCGCGTCGCGATGGCGACAACTGGTACACGCTCTCAATGGAGAAACGTAAAGAGCTCATGTATCGTCATGGTATGATTGGTCGGAGTTATGCTGGGAAAATTCAGCAAATCATCGGTGGATCAACTGGATTTGACGATTGGGAATGGGGCGTCACGCTCTTCTCAGACGACATTCTTCAGTTCAAGAAAATCGTCTATGAAATGCGTTTTGACGAAGTCAGCGCGAAGTACGGCGAGTTTGGTGAGTTCTTCATCGGGAACCGTCTCGAAAGTGAACAATTAAATACTCATTTTGCACTTTAATGTGTTGAATGACGTTTGATTGAAATATCTCATGGGAATATACTCCTTGCGGCTACAAAACAGGCTATAAAATAGTAGGTTGATTACGTAAGGAGGAATTACCATGGGGAATGCTATGAACCGATCGACACGATCGCGTGAATTGCAATTCGCTGTGCTTTCAAAAGAGCTGAAACCGGTTGCAGATCGTGTACTGGATCGCTATGAGCAAGCATTATCGAAGCTAAACAAAACACAAACGACAAAACGATGAACTCGTTTTGATACTTACGCCTACTCCATCGCGAGTAGGCGTTTTTCATACAAAAAAGACCGTTCTTCTCCATGACGGAAGAAAAACGGTCAATCCTCATAATCCTTTGTAGGCACCAATTGCGACAAAGATCCATGCTGCGATGAACAAGACGCCACCAATCGGTGTGATGGCACCCAGTTTTGTTACATTCGTCAATGCCATGACGTACAGACTACCGGAGAAGAAGACGATTCCGGCAAGCATCAGCCATGCAGCCAACGACCATTGCGGGATCGATGCTTTTAGTAAGAGTCCCCCGAGTGCTAGGATACCGAGCGAGTGTACCATCTGGTAAAGTACGCCTGTCTGCCAGTTCGCGAGCATCCGTTCCGTCAACATATCTTTTAAGGCGTGTGCACCGAATGCACCTAGTGCGACCGATAACATCATCGAGATCGCGCCAATCATAATGAAAACTTTCATGCTTATTCTCCCCCTAACCGTCGTGCTGGTAAATTCCATTCATAATAATACGATAGCATACGTAAAACGGTGATGAGTCCGAGCAATGTGAACAAATGTAGAGGATTCGTCAATTGGAAACGATCAATCACGAGTGCTGCCATGACGGCCCACATCGCATAGATCTCTTTATGCAAGACGAGTGGTTTCCGACCAGCGAGTAAATCGCGAATCACTCCACCACCAACACCAGTCAGCACAGCAGCTGAAATCGTCGCGGACAACGGCAGTCCTTTTGCTGTCGCCATCAAGGCACCTTGAATCGCAAACGCAGACAACCCGAGCGCATCCGCAAGGACGCCCCAACGTGTCCAGTGCGGCAAGAACAACTGGGGTAACATGAAAATCAACAACGCAACGAGAATCGCGACTAAAAAGAGACCACCTTGCGACCAGAGAGCCGATACCGGTACACCAATCAGTAAATTACGAATGGCACCACCACCGAATGCTGTGATCAAAGCAAGTAACCAGACACCGAATAAATCATATTTTTCTTCCATCGCAACAATCGCACCACTCATCGCAAAAGCGACCGTGCCGATGATATTCAATAAGTCCCAGGACATGCGCACATTTCACCTTTCTACAAAGAAATTCCAATACTTACTATACTCTCTTTTTAGTTTCCGTAAAGCATTAATTTTCTGTCACCGTTTCGACCGTTTGCGAGTGACGTTTTTAGGTAAAGTAACCTATACTGAAACAAACTGTACAGGAAGCTAGGTGACCGTATGAAACGTTGGGCGCTTTATCGCATCGTCGTCATCGTGACGATGTTCGCACGTTACATTTTTACGATCTATCGATTCACCCGGAAAAACCGGCCAGGTACGAACAACGAAGAGTTTGAGCGCATCATGATCCGGATTGCGCGTGACTATAAGAAAAAAGCATTACGGTTAGAAGGGTTACTGATCAAGCTCGGTCAGTTCTTGTCGATTCGAGCCGATCTATTTCCTCCGTCCGTCTTGATGGAACTGACCGAACTCGTCGATAAAGTTCCTTCAAGTAAACTTGGAGAGTCACGTAAGATCATCGAAGAGGATTGGGGTATGCCGATCGAAGAGATCATCTCGGATATCAGTTCCCGTCCTGTCGCTTCTGCCTCGATTGGTGAGGTGTACAGCGGAACCTTAAAATCAAATGGTAAAAAAGTTGCGATCAAAGTTCAGCGACCGAACATCGAACAAATCATCAAAACCGATTTCCGTGCCATGCGCATCGTCATTGCCATGTTACGCCGGACTTCATTAAACAAATCGACTGATTTACAAAGTCTGTATCGCCAAATGGTCTTCGTCATCGGTGATGAATTGAATTACCGAACTGAATTAAAAAACGGTCTCTACTTTAAAAAAATGTATGAGACGAATCCTGTCATCTATATTCCGAGTTATTATGAAGAACATTGTACGAATCGTGTGCTCGTCATGGAATGGATTGACGGGACACGTATCACCGATCTCGATTATTTAGCGGAACATCAGATTGATCGTGACGAACTAGCGCGTAATCTCTTCTTGAACGCTGGTGAGCAATTACTGTTCGGCGGGAAATTTCACGCCGACCCACACCCGGGCAACGTCCTCGTCCAGTCCGACGGCAAAATCGTCTTGCTTGATTTTGGGATGATTGGAGCGACGACGCCTGATGACATGCGAGCGATTCAACGAATCCTCCAATCCTTCGTCACATTAGATTATGATGCGATCGTCGATGGTCTCGAAGATTTACGATTCCTGTTGCCGAATGCGAATAAGCAAAATATCCGACAAGCAATTGAAAAAGCGGTCACGTTCTATCTCGAGAGTGATATGGAAAACGTCGATACGAAACTGATTGAGAAGGTCTTATCCGATATCGAATTGCTCGTCCGAAACGAACCGATCCAGCTCCCTGCCGAGTTTGCGTTCTTTGGTCGTGCTGCCTCGACGATTCTTGGGATTCTTCAGATTCTTTCACCGCAAATCAACCTACTCGAGTTAGCCAAACCAATGGTTCGGCGTTGGCTCGATGATGAAGGAAAAAACCAAAATCGTTATCTGCAAATCGCTGGATCGTACGGTGCGCGATTGCTCGCCTTCCCGCGTCTTGTCAACGATGCCTTAAGCGAACCGACACGTTGGCGGATCATGGAGCAACAAAAGTTCTCTCGTGTCGCGAACATCGAATCACTCAAAATCCGGCAGTGGACGAGTTCACTCGTCGGGATCATCAGTCTTCCCTTTAGTTATCTCGGCTATTATTTTACGCAGTACGACGTCATGGGCATTTCCTTGACGATCGCCGTCATCGCATTATGGAATGGTCGACGGATCGGACGACAAATCGTCCGGATTGCTGACGAACCGTTCCGATAAACGAAATATCAATAAACGTCCATTTCGATGGGCGTTTTTTTATTTCAGAATAATTCTTCTTCACGCTTCGAGGTTTTTCCTCGCGTCTCGCGGGGTACAGCTTCAAGTAGAGAGATAACAGTAAGGAGAGGTGAAACACTTGATTGATATTTTTATTGCCATCGTTCCTGCATTAATGTGGGGATCGTTGCCGCTCGTCGTCTCAAAAATCGGAGGTTCAACGGCGCAACAAATTATCGGTACGACTCTGGGTGCGTTGCTTTTCGCGATCGTCACCTTCTTTTTTGTCAGCCCAGAGCTGTCGACGACTGCTTGGGTCGCTGGATTCTTTTCTGGTGCCTTCTGGGCGCTCGGTCAAAAAAATCAGTTTGCCGCATTCCGTCAAATGGGTGTCTCAAAGACGATGCCCATCTCAACAGGGATGCAACTCGTCGGAACATCGTTGTTTGGTGTTCTCGCTTTTGGAGAGTGGTCAACGACAACTGCGTTGATTCTCGGAATCAGTGCCCTTGTATTGATCATTGCCGGAGCCGCTTTCACGTCTTACAAGGAAGATAAGAGTAAAGAAGATGAGAATATCGGAAAAGGACTGACGCTCCTCCTCATCTCGACTGTCGGATATGTTGGCTACGTCGTCATTGCCCGTTGGTTCGATATCAATGGATGGGAAGCAGTCTTACCACAAGCTGTCGGGATGGTCGTGAGTGCGATTCTCCTTTCTTTACGAGAAGGAGATCTCTTCACGAAGAAAACAGCCGGCAATACAGTCGGTGGACTCATGTGGGCTGTCGGGAACGTCGCTTTACTGTTTGCCACAGCAAAAGTCGGAGTCGCAACGAGCTTCTCCTTATCTCAAACAGGGGTCGTCATCTCAACGATTGGCGGTGTACTCTTACTAAAAGAAACGAAGACGAAGAAAGAGATGACCTTCGTCATCATCGGTTGTATTTTAGTCGTTGCTGGCGGGATCATGATTGGATTTACGAAACAATAATGAAGGAGTGAAGCATCATGTATGAAAGTTTAAAGGGAAAAGTAGCCATCGTAACAGGTGGATCAATGGGAATCGGTGAAGCTATCGTTCGCCGTTATGCAGAGGAAGGTATGCGTGTCGTCATCAACTATCGCAGTCATCCGGAAGAAGCGAAGAAAATCGCTGAATCGATTCAAGATAAAGGCGGCGAAGCTATTACAATTCAAGGAGATGTCTCGAAAGAAGACGATATGATCAACCTTGTCAAAGAGACTGTCGCTCACTTTGGTCAGTTGGATGTTTTCGTCAACAACGCAGGGATTGAAATGCCTTCAGCCTCCCATGAGATGTCACTCGAAGACTGGCAAAAAGTCATCGACGTCAACTTAACAGGTGCATTCCTCGGTGCGCGTGAAGCTCTGAAGTACTTTGTCGAACACGATGTTAAAGGTAGCATCATCAACATGTCGAGTGTTCATGAAATCATTCCATGGCCAACGTTCGTCCACTACGCTGCAAGTAAAGGTGGCGTCAAATTGATGACACAAACCCTTGCGATGGAATATGCACCAAAAGGCATTCGGGTCAATGCGATTGGACCTGGTGCGATTAATACACCGATCAACGCTGAAAAATTCGAAGATCCGGAACAACGAAAAGAAGTCGAGAGTATGATTCCAATGGGCAATATCGGAAAACCTGAGGAAATTTCAGCCGTTGCCGCATGGCTTGCGTCGGACGAAGCAAGTTATGTCACTGGTATCACACTCTTTGCGGACGGCGGGATGACACTTTACCCGTCTTTCCAGGCAGGACGCGGTTAACCTATTTTGAATAGACAAGGAGAGAACCGCTCATGGCCACTTTTTTCTCATTGATCCGTCGCGGCAATAAGTCAGCACTTGCTGCTGCAATCGTCAACACGATCATTGCTATCATCAAGTTCGTCGCTTATATCTTGACTGGGAACGTTGCAATGTTTGCTGAAATGATGCATACGATTGGTGACGCGGCGAATCAGTTTTTCGTCTATATTGGTTCTGCTCTAAGTAAAAAAGCACCAACGAAACGATTCCCGAACGGATTCGGTCGCCTTGTTAACCTCGTCTTACTTGCTGCAATCATCGTCGTTGCGTTGCTTGCGTATGAGACGATTCGTGAAGGAATCTTGCATATCACACACGGTCCTAGCGAAGAGACGACTGGGCTTTGGATCATTTTGACGGCACTTGGAATTGGTGTCGTCCTCGAAGTCGGCGTCTTTTATAAAGCGATGATCGAGATTGCTCATGAAACCGGGCTTAAGTCTAGAGGGCTGACACTAGTTGGTCAAAGCTTCACCCATCTTGGGCAGGCAAAACCAGCGACACGCCTTGTCTTCATGGAAGATCTTGTTGCGACTCTCGGTGGTATCATCGCGATCATCGCCGTCCTGATTTCGCATTACACATCGTTTTATCAAGCAGAGGGCATTGCATCGATTTTGATTGGTCTGATGATGTTCTACGTCGTCTATAATGTCTTTATTCAAAATGCTGCCGGTGCGCTCGGTGAGATTGATGAAGTACTGACTGCTAAAATTGGTGAAATCCTATTACGTGATGAAGCGGTTCGTGATATTGAAAAGCTTGAAGTCATCAAGGAAGGGGATCACTTCCATGTCGAGACAGAGATTGAAGTGGATCCTAACTTAACGATTGCCCAAGCGGACGACATCAAGGACCGGCTTGAACTTCAAATCCGAATTCTTAAAGGGATCACCGATGTCACGATTTCCTTTGATGAAGATGATAAAGTACAGCAGTATCAATCCCCCTCACCACCTGTAGAGTAAACAAAAAGCCATCGATTCCGATGGCTTTTTGTGTGCATTCATTAGCGTGCAGCGCGGACGAATCCGGCTTCTTCTGCTTCTTTTTCCGTACAGAACCGTTGCTCTGGCTTCACTTCATCGTAGGACTGACCTCCCGGTACATGGTAGATTTTTTTACCCGACCGATTGACGTTGCCTTTGATGTCGCAGGATTTCGTTTCTGTAATCGCTTGAGCGTCGAAGCCACGATTCGTAACGTAGCCATCGTGCTCCCAAATCTTTTTCTTCGCCTGCTTGGCTTCCTGTTCAATCTGTTCGAACATATCGACATAACGTGTGTCCGGCTCATAGACGAACGCTACACGTGCGAGTCCTTTTCGAAGTAACTCCTGATTCAACATCTTATCGCCGTACCAGACGTATGCGAGTAATCTTCCATATCGATCAGTCCGGGAATGATCACGCTCCAACCGAATAGCCGTCCCGCTCGGTAAGGTCTCTTTCGTAAATGCTGAAGCTTCCATTCCATATGGTTGAACCGGTGTATCTGGTTTGACGGTTTCTGGTGTATCGACAAGGAGTAGACGAACGTCCTCCATTTTCCCATCCGCCAACTTTACTTTTAATGTATCCCCATCGATGACGCGTTCGACCGTCGCCTTCGTGATTTTTTCGTCATCTGGTTGCTTGATTCCCAATAAGTCTGTCTCCTCTGGTGCACAACCGATGAGAACGAATAGAAAAAGTAGACTTATCATGGCGTATCGTCTCACTTCTGTTTCGCTCCTTTCCATGAAAATACGGATTCGGTCAAAGCCCGAACCCGCATACGCTATCTTGTTTATTCGTTAGTCTGCTGAAAGAACCGTTTCGACTTCATTTCGGTTCGTATAAAGTTGATAGAACGCTTCCGCTACATTTTTCGGATCAAGTGCCGTTCCACGCTTCACTTCCCCGGCAATCGTGACGGTTCCGACGTAGACACCGTCTTCCTTTAACGTATCGTGTAACATATGCGTCACTTGGCGAACGCCTGCCTTCCCGATTGAAAGTCCTGGTAACGATTTGATTGCTTGCATCGCAGCGCCGCCTCCAGTAATCAGGATAGCGCCGTCTTTCCGTTCTTGCATCGACGGAGCAACGAGTTGTGCGGCATGCAGTGCACCGAGAACATCGATTTCGAACTCTTTCGTAATCTGTTCTGCCGAGACTTCAAGGACAGACGCTTGATGTAAAATCGAAGCATTGTAGACTAAGACATCAACTTGTCCGTATTGCTCCTCTGTCCATTCGATGAGGGATGCGATATCAGCTTTTCGTGAAGCATCACATTCCACTCCGACCGCTTCCACGCCCGCTTCTTTTAGTTCCGTGATGACGGCTGCGAGTGTTTCTTGCGTCCGCGCCGCACAAACGACTTGAAAGCCTTCTTGTCCGAATCGTTTACTGATTTCATATCCGTTTCCTGGTCCTGCTCCGATGACGATTACTGTTTTCATGACGTATCTCCCCTTCTCGTTTCAACTGTGATGGTTATTCCCTGAATCGCGTCATTTCATTCAAAAATCGAGCAATGAAGTGCCTTTTTCTTCTTTCTCCTGCGAAACACCCATGAAACGCGCTAACATCGGATCGACTGTTGGTGTTGCCTGAGGTGTTGACGTAGGTAGCGATATCGTTGAACTTGATGTCGTCTCAGATTCAAGTAATAGTTCACAGTACGCCTTCATTGCTGCAATCTGCTCTTTCTGCGCGGCTCCTGTCGTTTGCTCAATGCGTTGCATCGCTTGACGCATCTTTTCGATGATGTGTTGTTCAGTAATCATCTTGTATTCCTCCTTATGGTAGATTGAGGGTATGAACTTGAAAAGGATGTGTTTTCCATGATTCGTACCGCTTTAGTTGGTTTTGGTATTGCCGGTGAACATTTACATGCTCCTTATTTACACGCACCTGATTATCAGTTAGTCGCTGTTCAGTCGAGTCGTCCGGAAGCAGTCGCTGCTTATGACGCGACGCTACCTGTTTATTCGACACTTGAAGCCCTGCTCGCTAAAGAACAGATCGATTTAGTCATCATCGCGACAGCAAATGAGCTACATTATCCACTTGCGCGCCTCGCTTTGCTATCGGGCTGTGATGTACTCGTCGAGAAACCGTTCACTGTCACGCTCGAAGAAGCCGAAACGTTGACAGAACTAGCACGTGTACACGATCGGTTACTGACAGTTTATCATAATCGTCGGTATACGAAGGACTTTCGAACGCTGATGACCTTACTCGAATCAGGACGTCTCGGTACGCTCCAAACGTTCGAAGCGCATTATGATCGCTATCACCCAGACGTTGAGGATCGTTGGCGCGAACAGGACGTACCCGGTGCTGGTCTCTTGTACGATCTTGGATCACATTTGATTGATCAAGCACTCGTCGCCTTCAATGCAGTACCAGATCGCGTCTTTTGTGATCAAACGATTCAACGGCAAGGTGGGATTGTCGATGACTACACACATCTGATTTTAGCATTCGGTACACGACGCGCTATTTTGCACATCGGCTCCATCGTTCCGGCTGTCGGTCCTTCGCTTATGGTACATGGGACAAAGGCTAGCTATTTCGTCGATAAAGTCGATACGAAACGCGCGACGTATCAATTGGCTGAAGCAAACGGTCCCCTTGAAGACTTTCCTTTTGTCTCCGGGCAATTTGGGGATTATTATACAGACCTTGCGCCAGCCATTCGACAGCGAACAAATCCACCTGTCTCTCCGAAACAGGCTGAACTCGTCATGAAAATCATTGATCGTGCTCAAAAGAGTGCAAAATCGGGTACATGGATAGAAGTAGACTAACTATCCATTCAGACGAACAGGGGGAAGACAAGATGTTTTCAAGTACGGAACGGACAGCTTGGTTAGAAGAGATGGGACAAGAACTTTTAGACGTGCTCGTCATCGGGGGCGGTATCACGGGAGCCGGTATTTTGCTTGACGCACAAAGTCGAGGCATGCGGACAGGATTGATTGAGATGCAGGACTTCGCCGAAGGGACATCGAGCCGATCGACGAAACTCGTCCATGGTGGATTGCGTTATCTGAAGCAGTTCGAAATCAAACTTGTTGCCGAAGTCGGAAAAGAACGTGCCATCGTGTATGAGAACGCTCCACACGTGACGACGCCGGAGTGGATGATGCTTCCACTCGTCGAAGGCGGAACGTTCGGCAGCTTCTCGACATCGATCGGCTTACGCGTCTATGACCAGCTCGCAGGCGTCAAACGCAATGAACGCCGGACGATGCTCAGTAAAGAAGAAACATTACGTTACGAGCCACTATTACGTTCGGAACACTTAGTCGGTGGTGGTCGTTATGTCGAATATAAAACGGATGATGCCCGATTGACAGTCGAAGTCTTAAAGGCAGCCGTTGGTTACGGTGGACGTGCCGTCAACTATACGAAGGCTGAATCGCTTGTCTACCACAATGGAAAAGTTGTCGGTGTCGAAGTCCGTGACGTCTTAAGTGACAAAACGTATACGATTCGGGCGAAGAAAATCATCAATGCAACCGGTCCGTGGGTCGACGAACTACGTGAAAAAGATGGTTCGAAAGCTGGGAAATCGCTCCACCTGACGAAAGGGATTCATCTCGTCATCGATCAAGCGCATTTCCCACTCCAACAGGCTGTTTATTTCGACGTTCCAGATGGTCGGATGATCTTTGCGATTCCACGCGAAGGGAAAACCTATGTCGGAACGACTGACACGAACTATAAAGGAGATATTCTTGAGCCGGGTGTCACCGTCGAGGATCAGGACTATATTCTAGAGGCAACAAATCAAATGTTCAACGTCGAGTTACGACCTGAACACGTCGAATCGACATGGTCCGGGCTACGTCCACTCATTCATGAAGATGGAAAGGACCCAAGTGAACTGTCCCGAAAAGATGAGATCTTCGTCTCGAAATCCGGGCTGATGTCAATCGCTGGTGGGAAGTTGACCGGGTACCGGAAGATGGCAGAACGAATCATTGATATGGTCGCAGACCAATTCAAGACAGAAGAAAATCGAATTTACCTCGCTTCCCGTACGCACGATATCTTGCTTGGTGGTGGTCATCCACAAGGAAGTAAAGGATTTGCCCGCTACTTGAAGGAGCAACAACCAAAAGGAGAAGCCCTTGGATTATCACCGAATGAGGCGACATGGCTCATCCAACGTTACGGTACGAACGTCGAACGTGTCTACGAGTTGATTCGGACACGTGGTGACGAGGCAGCTCGTTATCAATTACCGTTACACTGGTTCGGTGCTCTTCTATATGGATTAGAAGCTGAGCTCGTCATGCAACCCGGCGACTTCTTGAACCGTCGTGCCTCGGCCGTCTTCTTTGATTTCCCTCACGCTGAACAGTACGCAGATGGTGTTCTCGCCTTGATGCGTAGCGAACTCGGCTGGTCGGCAGAAGATGAAGCGAGAGCCAATGAAAGCATTCGTCGCGAATTTGATGCGGTCCGTGTCAAAGGACCCGTTCCGCTTTCCTAACATCAGAAGACCCGACCGCCTTCAGGCGACCGGGTCTTCTTGTGTATTACTGTTCTTCTTTTGAAGCAGCGAGTTCCGCTGCCGGCATGTTGCCTGGGTGTAAATTTGAACTCTTACGTGCAAATGTGAAGTAAAGAACTAAACCGATAGCAAGCCAGATTCCAAAAGCAATCCATGTCTCGAGTTTCAAGTTGAACATCAAGAAAAGACATGCAGCGATTGCTGCGATTGGCACATATGGCATACCTGGACATTTGAACGCACGTGGGAGATCGGGCTGTGTCTTACGAAGAATCAAGACAGCGACAGAGATCAAGACGAATGCTGCGAGTGTACCCATGTTGACGAGGTTTGCGATGACATCGAGTGGAACGAATCCAGCAACGAGTGAGCTACCCAGTCCGATCATCCAAGTCGCCTTGAATGGTGTTTGGTACTTCGGATGCACTTCAGAGAACACTTTCGGGAACATTCCGTCACGCGAGATGGCGAATGCAAGACGCACCATTCCGTAAGTCATGACGAGAATGACTGTTGTGATCCCGAGGATCGCACCGAGATCGATGAATCCAGCTACCCAGCTTTGACCGGCCATTTGAATTGCAAGTGAGACTGGATGATCGACACCGGCAAATTGTTGGTACGGTACGATACCCGTCATGATGGCTGCGACGATGACGTAAAGGACTGTACAAACAGCGAGTGAACCGATGATCCCGCGTGGCAAGTTTTTTTGCGGATCGCGGACTTCTTCAGCTGCTGATGTGACGGCATCAAAGCCGATGTACGCGAAGAAGACGATTGCGGCACCCGAGAAGACGCCTCCCCAACCAAATGGTGTGAACGGTGTCCAGTTCGATGGCTCAACGTAGCCAACACCAACAACGATGAAGAGAATGACGACTGCGACCTTGATGACGACCATGATGTTGTTGACACGTTTCGTTTCCTTGATTCCCATCGACAACAATGCCGTAATGGCAAAGAGGATTAAGAATGCTGGAAGGTTGAAGTATGTCTTGGCTCCTTCGACTGCTCCAGGAGCTGCTGATAAGGCTGTTGGCACATGGATGTTGAATCCTGCAAGTAAGGACTGGAAGTATCCAGACCATCCGGCTGCAACGGCACTCGAGGCGAGTCCATATTCGAGGATCAAGTTCCAACCGATGATCCAAGCGAAGATCTCACCCATCGTCGCATACGTGTACGTATAGACGGATCCACTGACCGGAATCGTTGATGCGAATTCAGCGTAAGCAAGAGCAGCTAGACCACAGGCGATGGCAGATAGAATGAATGATACGATAAGTCCTGGTCCTGCAGTCAATGCTCCTGTTCCTGTCAAAACGAAGATTCCGGTTCCGATGATGGCGCCAATTCCTAAAAACGTTAAATCCATCGCGCCAAGATTTCGAGCAAGTCCACTGTTTCGTTTACTTGCAGCAATCATAGCGGAAACATCTTTTTTCCGCGTCAAGCTCATGATGTACTTCCCCCTATGTCTCTTTTGATTTGTCCTACGGAGCGAGTCGTCCGTAAGAACTTAATCAAAAATTTACGAAGTTTTCTGATAAATTGATATAGGTCATTATACCTATTTCTATTTTGTTGAACGCTTTCATTCGTTAAACAAAAAAATCTGTAAAAAAAAGATGGATATGTAACACATGTTACACACCCATTTAACAAGCCTCAGTTTATTAGGTTTTTAAATTGTTTTTCGGGTCTTCATCCACTCTAAAAACACTTGGTAATCCAGCTTTGTTCGTGTCACGTAGGCTTCTGACCAACGCTCGATTTGCTCTAAAAAAGCAGTGTCCGAAACACCAATGGCTTGGATGATTTCAACATCCGCATGATGTGTCAAAATTTTTTCTTTAATCCCGGCGTCCTGATCTGCCCGCGCATGGATTTTCGCGGTAATTTGACCTTGAATACACAACACGTTCTCAAGGTCTTCCTGACTTTTGATATGCTTTGCTTTTAGTTTTTTCTTATATGGCGAGCGCTCACGTACATAATATTCCTTTTTCCCAATCGTCAGGTAGCCAAGATATGGATCCTCATGTGCCTGCATCGCTTTTTGGGACGTGATGATCTGGCGTCCTTGATGAACTGTTTCTGCTTCTGGACGATAGACGGGAAGGAACAACGAAGGGACAGAAGTCTGAGCTTGTTTCATCTCTAGAATCAAATCTTCTTCCCCTCCCTCCCCCTCAATCAAGATGTAATAGCGTTCAAGACCAATCGATGCCGTTCCACTGTCTAGTTTCCGCACGATATCCTTGATTGTATAGAACGCTTCGTCACGACGATCCTCTGCGTCAATCGTCTCGATATAGGAGGACCAGGCAGACTCAATCGCTATTCGCGTCGTATCATCTATCGCTTGCATATCCGGTAATGTACAAAAACGTCTCACGCCATCCACTAGTTCCGTACGCTCTCCCATTAATTCCTCACGTTTCTTTTCTGCTTTTTTGATCAACTTCTTGATTGGTCCTTTCGTATTATCCCGCGTAAAACAGACATCACTCGGATCTTTTCCGAGAGCGTACTTTTTTAAATCGTGTAAGTATTCCAGGACATAATTTCGAATCGCAGGAGTCGGATCGTATCCTGCCTCTTCAGCGAACAACCGGACGGAGACCGCCATGCGAATCAAATCGTATAGATAAGATCCTAAGTATCCTTCATCAAAGTCATTGACGTCGTAGATGATCTCTCCCTTCGCATTGCCATGGACACCGAAATTCTCAAAATGAAGATCTCCCTGAATCCACGTCGGTTTATCACGAGGCGTATCAAAACCAAGGGGAATTCGCGTCACGTCATAATAAAACAGATGCGAACTCCCACGGAAAAAGCGAAACGGACTCAAGCTCATCTTGTCGTACTTTTCCTGACGTGCTTGCTCATCGAGCTGACGGATTTCGTGATCGTAGAAATCAAGCACTTTCGCAATCGTCATTTGTCGAATCTCTTCATATACGGGTCGAAACATTCGATTCTCTCCCTTCCATTTGAAAAAAAGAGCAGTCAAAACGAAATCGTTTGACTGCTCCTTACGTGTTACTCGAAATGTTTTTTATATTCCCCATATCCTGCCGAATCAAGCTCTTCAAGCGGAATAAATCGTAATGCTGCTGAGTTGATACAATAGCGAAGACCACCAAGTTCTGTCGGACCATCATCGAAGATATGACCGAGGTGACTATCCGCATTCGCAGAACGCACTTCCGTCCGCGTCATCCCGTGACTCGTATCGAGTTCGACTTCCATCTTGTCTTCTGAGATGGGTTTAGCGAAGCTTGGCCAACCACAGTTTGACTGGAACTTATCTTTCGATGTGAAGAGTGGTGTGCCGTCAACGATATCGACGTACAGTCCTGGACGTTCTTCATCCCAGTATTCGTTACGGAAAGCGGGTTCTGTCCCGTTCTCTTGTGTGACTTTATACTGAATTGGTGTCAGACGCTCTTTCAGTTCTTTTTCCTTACCGTGGTCCTTCCACGCTTCTTTGATGAATTTCGCGCGACCTGAGCCGACACTATACATCTGATAACGGAACGGATTCTTTTTATAATAATCTTGGTGATATTCTTCTGCTGGCCAAAACGGCTTTTCTGGACGAATCTCTACCGCGACCGGACGCGAGAAACGTCCTGATGCGTCAAGCGCTGCTTTCGAACGTTCCGCCGTTTCACGCTGTGCTTCATCGACATAAAAGATAGCCGGCTGATACGATTCACCACGGTCGTTGAACTGACCACCACCGTCTGTCGGATCGATTTGACGCCAGAAAATCTCGAGTAATTCTTCGTACGTAATGACGGACGGATCGTACGTGACTTCAACCGCCTCCAAGTGACCTGTCGTTTCCGAACAGACCTCTTTATAAGTCGGGTTCTCTGTATGACCACCGGTATATCCTGAAATGACCTGCTCTACCCCATCATATTTATGGAATGGCTTGACCATGCACCAGAAACAACCACCTGCAAATATTGCTTTTGCCATCTATCTTCCCCTCCTCTGTATATGACTATTTTACCTCGTTCAGAGAATGGACTCGACTTTCCTGCTCATTCAATCCTCCGGGTTCGCTTTTAGACGACGCATGACGAAGTAGATCGCCGCAAAGACAAGAAGAAGTCCTCCAAGCGAATACCAGATGTTATTCAAACGATAGATCATTTGGTATAAGGCAAGCGTCACAAGCAATAATGCGATCGGTAAGAAGGCACGCTTAAAGTGGTACCAGTAATTCATAAAGATCGCCCCCTGTTTTTCTTTCATCTTACTTGAAGCGACATCTAAAAAGCCACCTTCATTTGAAGGTGGCTAGTTGATTACGATTGACGTGGATGTTCTGGGAAGTCCATCTCGTCATAACGAACGATTGACGTCCGGTTTTTGAATTTATGTCCCAACCAGAAGGCGAGGAATAATGGAATACCAACATACGTTGCGGCAATTCCGACCCAATCAATTTGATCCGCGAGGAATGCGGCATAGTTTTGACCGACGATGACGAGGAAACAAAGACCGAATGCGAACAGCGGACCGAATGGGAACGCTGGTGCCACATATGGTAAGTCTTTCAACGAGTGACCTTGTGCAAGGAATCCTTTACGGAAACGATAGTGACTGATTGCAATCCCGAGCCATGCGATGAATCCTGTCATACCGGAAGCATTGAGTAACCACAAGTAGACTTGTCCACCAAACATTGACGTCAAGAAACAGAGTGCACCGATTGCTCCTGTTGCGAGCAAAGCGTTACGCGGTACACCGTTTTTCGATACTTTCGCAAACAACTTCGGTGCATCTCCTTGGCGAGCAAGCGTATAAAGCATCCGAGTCGAAGCATACATACCTGAGTTTCCGGCAGATAGAACAGACGTCAAGATGACGGCGTTCATGAGTGCTGCTGAGAACGCAAGACCTGCTTTTTCAAAGACGAGCGTAAACGGACTAACCGCTACGTCCGTAATGTCATTCGAAACCAAGTTCGGACTCGTATACGGAATGAGCATTCCGATGACGAAAATCGCGAAGACGTAGAAAAGTAAGATACGCCAGAAAACTTGTTTGACTGCTTTAGGAACGTTCTTTTTCGGGTCTTCTGACTCACCCGCGGCAATCCCGACGAGCTCCGTTCCTTGGAAACTGAATCCAGCAACAAGAATGATTCCGATGACGGCAGGAATCCCACCGACGAACGGTGCATCGCCAAGAGCAAAGTTTTTAAAGCCAACCGGTGGCTCCGATGTAAAGACACCGAAAATCATCGCAACACCGACGACTAAAAAGACGATGACGGTAACGACTTTAATCATCGCAAACCAATACTCCGCTTCCCCGAATCCTTTAACGGAGAAGTAGTTCAAGCCGATCATGAGTAAGAGGAATAAGGCACTGAAATAAAATCCAGGAACATCCGGGAACCAGTACGTCATGACGATTTGTGCTGCGACGAGTTCAACTGCGATCGTGACTGCCCAGTTGTACCAGTAGTTCCAGCCGAGTGCAAAGCCGAATGATGGATCGACGAATTTTGTTCCATATGTCGAGAAGGATCCAGCGACCGGCATGTACGCTGCCATTTCACCAAGACTTGTCATTAGGAAGTAAACCATCAGACCAACGATTGCATACGATAGGAGCGCACCACCTGGTCCTGCTGCTGCGACGGAAGCACCGGACGCAATGAAGAGTCCTGTTCCGATCGCTCCACCGATGGCGATCATTGACATATGACGGGCTTGTAATCCACGTTTTAATCCTTCTGCTGTCGAATCTGTTGTTTGTTTCACATCTAGATTGTTCATTTCGTTCGCTTCTCTCTTTAATAAATTTTTGAGAGGACACTTTTTGAATGAAAAAACAAAAAGCGCCCTCATCTTCCAGATGGAAGATGAGAACGCAACATAATAAAATGGATGCGCCTCATTCTACCGTCGTGAAAGATAGCTCTCCACAAGTAGGTGATACCCGACTTGTGACAGTATTAGACCTATTTGATCTAATCCCAATCGATCATCTTCAAAGCGATGATTGATTTCGGCAATTCTTCCTTTCAGGTCACCTCATCTGTCGCTTGACGACATCCGTAACCGTACTCTTAAGAACTGCAACCTCCATCCCACTGGTTGAGTGAGAACTGAATTAAGTTAGTTATTACTACGCCATATTACACAAAACGCCACGAAATTGTCAATTGCCTTTTTCGAATCTGGGGTAGTCGATGGTAAAAATCCGATATGTTTAGTACACTAAATGGTAGAAGTCCACTGAGAGAAAGGATGCTGCTTGCATGCCACAGGAACGTGATTTGCTAACTTATCGACTCGAGGAACAAATGCGTGTCATTCTTCGTACCCTGCGACGTGAACTTAACCGGCTATTTGAAGGAACGGCGACCCGGAGTGAATTTTTCATCTTACGAAGCCTTTCAGAAAATGGTCCTCAGCGCCCGACGCTTCTTGCGGAACAATTTGAGCTCGCGACGAGTCAAGTCACTGCTTTGACGGATAAGCTGTATAAACAAGGATATGTCACACGGACACGCTCGACGGAAGATCGTCGTTCAATCGTCCTCGCTTTGACGGATGACGGAGAACGTGCATTTCGGGATCTCGAAATCGTCCGGAAAAACTATTTACAAGATCGCTTCGGTACATTGACGGAAGAAGAGCTGGAAACGATGATTCGTGTCTTTGATAAAATTTTACTGACGATGGATGAGGATTCTCTTACTTCATCTTCTTAAAAACGGTAGATTTTCTACCGTTTTTTATTTTTCATCTAAACATTTATGCCTGTCTAACCGTTATCTAGTTGAGTATACTGGAAGTATATATATGGAAATCTGTTAGTTGGGGAGCTGGGAGGATTTGTTGTCCATCATGAATCAATTCATCATTAACTTTTGTCTACTGTTTACAACGATTACTCTCTTGTTCTTACCGTTTCGGAATCAACCGCGTATTTCATTGAACTCCAAATGGAGCATTCGACTTATACTCGGAGCAGTCTCTGGTTTGATTGCGGTCTTATTGATGTTCAATGGGATTCAAATCGATGTCGCCCGTGTTGATTTACGTATCGTTCCCGTCGCGATTGCCATGCTGTTCGGTGGTTTCCCAAGCGCCATCGTTGCTGGTGCAATGATCATCGGGACACGTTACTTTTTAACACCAGTTGATCAAATGGAAGGATTTTATTTATCGACGTTGATCATCGTCTTGTTCATCACGACGATCGGGATCATTCGTCGATTCGTCCATGTCTCGATGCGTCATTTTCAGCTTATGGTGTTGGTCGGTATTCTCTATTCGTTACCCGCCATCTACGTCCTGACGCACAGCTGGTCGACATTCTTTAAAATCTCGATTGCGTACGTCTTCTTTAATTTATTAGCTGGCTTTGTCGCTTTTCGATTGCTGACGGAATTACGCCGTCACTTCGAAAACATCCAGTATCAGCAGAAACTCGCCATGACGGATGCTTTGACAGGGCTCGCCAATCGTCGTCGCCTGGATGACTCGCTTTCGCTTGTCGGCTCGACCGACCAAGGCTATTCGCTTGTACTCATCGATATCGATTTCTTCAAGCATGTCAATGATACATATGGTCATGATGCGGGCGATGATGTGTTACGCCAACTCGGCATGACTCTCGCTTCCTTGACCCGTCCAGACGACCTCGTCGGACGGTACGGTGGTGAAGAATTTTTAATCATCTTACCAAGTACTTCGGCGAAAGAAGCGCAAAAAATAGCAGAACTAGCTCGGTTGACGGTCGCACGTAACCTGTTCCCAACAGCAGATGTACCTGATCTGCAAATTACGATCTCACTTGGGATTTCCCATTCCAGTGGTTCGCATACGTCACTTGAAGCATTACAACAGGCAGATAAAGCGTTGTATTATTCAAAAGAAAGCGGACGGAATCGGAGTACGATCTATACGAAAGAACTTGCATTCCGACAAGCTTAAACTGATTGGACACTTCCGCAGGGAAGTGTCTTTTTTTACGTCTTCATTCCGTTTCTTTAGGAAAACCGATACTCTCAACCGTTCCAAAGACGATCATCCGACTTAATTGTTCTGCCATGTATTCTGATGAATACGGTCGACCGTTTCGTAACCAAGAAATCAACAATCCTAACTGTCCACCAATGACATAGTTCAATAATAAGTCTCGATCGACGAACGTAGCTTCTTCTGTGATTTGCGGTCGAAACACAATTCGATAATTCTCTTTCAATGTATCGAGAAAACGAGAGATGAACGTTTTGATCGGTCCTTGAACGAGCATCGTCTGATAGAATAGTTCATTTTCTTCGATATGAATGAACAAACGAGCAAAATAGCGACTCACCTGCTCGACTGTCGGAAAGACAGTTCCTGTACCCGTGATCCGAATCGCTTGTTCAAGTGCTTTCATTTGCTCCTCAACGACTTGATCGAGCAAATCATACTTATCCGTATAGTGTGCGTAGAAGGTCGAACGATTCACACCTGCTCCATCCGTCAACATTTTGACAGTAATGCTCGAGAAGCTGTGCGTCTTCAGTAAACGAAATAATTCCATCGTAATACGGTCACGTGACCGTTTTGGTCGGGGATCACGGCTCTCATTCATCCATATTTCACTCCTTTTTCATCCTCTTTTCATTAATGAATCCGTTATCATCTATTTTTCCAACATTTTGTCGGAAATTGTCGGTTGTTTGTTAGCTAACTTTCCATATAATTAACTATATTAATTACTCCTCCCCCCAGAGGAGTACTTTTTTTGAATCGATTGTACACAAGAAAGGATGCTAACACACCCATGAGTATGAAAAAATTATTGATCATCAATATCGTGACACTCATCGTTTTAATCGGTGGTGGTGTTGTCGGATACTACTATTACGATCAAGCAACGAGCTATGTCAAAACAGACAACGCGAAAATCGACGGTAAGATGATAACGGTTGCGAGCCCAAGCGCTGGTAAATTAACAGACTGGTCTGCGAAAACAGGCGAATCACTTGCCAGTGGCGCAACAGTCGGACACGTCATGACGGCACAAGCTGGACAAAAACCGACGGATCTCTCGGTTTCAATGCCCTCAAAAGCAACGATCGTTCAGTCGATGGCGACAAAGAACGGCTTCGTCGCAGCAGGTACACCTCTCGCCTATGGTTTTGACTTAAACGACCTTTGGGTCACAGCGAACATCGAAGAAACAGAAATCGATGAAATCAAAGTCGGACAAACAGTGGATGTTTACGTCGACAGCTACCCAGACACGACACTTTCTGGTGAAGTCGAGCAAATCGGTATGACGACGGCTTCCACGTTCTCAATGATGCCTTCTTCAAACGGAAATGCGAACTACACGAAAGTCGCACAAGTCATTCCTGTTAAAGTCTCACTCTCGCAAGAAAAATCACTCGACATTCGACCTGGTATGAATGTGACCGTCCGCATTCATAAGGATTAAGGAGGGACGTTCATGTCTACTACCTTCTTGTTCGGATACAGTGCGTTCACGATTCTGATCATCATCGGCGTCAACTGGATTGCCCGTCGAAGTCGCCCATCCGACATGGCACTGGCGACTGACGGACCGACTCTTGAGGAATCCCTCGAGGCGGAACCGACGATGACCGTGACACCACCAGTCGCAGCACCTTCTAAACAGGTATCGACTGAAAACGTCAGTATTCCGAAAGTACTGACGGTCTTACTCATCGGTATGTTCATTGCTATTTTGAACCAAACGTTGATCAATGTCGCGTTACCGGTTCTGATCAATGACTTTAACGTGTCGACATCCACTGCCCAATGGTTGACGACGGGCTTCATGCTCGTCAACGGGATTTTGATTCCGATCAGTGCCTTTTTGATGCGAAGCTACACGTTCCGTCAATTGTTCCTCGCTTCGATGACACTGTTTTTCTTCGGATCGGTCATCTGTTCGATGGCAATGAACTTCCCGGTCATGATGATCGGTCGTGTCGTTCAGGCTGCGGGTGCTGGTATCTTGATGCCACTCGGATCAAACGTCTTCATGACATTGTTCCCACCGCATAAGCGCGGTGCTGCCATGGGAATGCTCGGAATCGCGATGATTCTGGCTCCAGCTGTCGGACCTACGATCACGGGATATGTCATCCAAAACTATGACTGGCACGTCATGTTTTATGCGATGTCGTTCTTTGGATTAGTGACGTTGTTACTCGGTACAGCCTGGTTCCGCCTGACGCAGCCACTCTCGAAACCTTCTTTCGACGCACTGGGCGTCTTATTTAGTACGATCGGATTCGGGAGTCTCCTTTACGGATTCAGTGAAGCCGGGAATGACGGCTGGGATAGCCCAATCGTCATCAGCACGATCGTCATCGGCTTAATTGGAATTGCTGCTTTTGCAATGCGTGAGCTGTCGATGGAAGATCCGATGTTGAATATTCGTGTGTTAAAGGTTCCGGAATTTTCGTTCACCCTCTTCATCAATGTCATCGTCACGATGGCCTTGTTCGGCGGGATGTTGCTTTTACCGATTTACCTTCAAAGCATTCGCGGTTTTTCACCGGTCGATTCAGGTCTTCTCCTTTTGCCCGGATCACTAATCATGGGAATCACTGGACCGATTGCCGGTCGTTTATTTGACCGCTTCGGTATTCGACCGCTCGCTATCTTCGGTTTGACGTTGATGACGTACGGGACATGGGAATTGACGCAATTAAACATGGATACGTCGTATTATTCCATCATGGGCATCTACATGCTTCGGTCATTCGGTATGGCATTCATCATGATGCCGATCATGACTGCCGGTATGAACGCTTTACCGATGAAGATGATCCCACACGGAAACGCGACCCAAAACACACTTCGTCAAGTCGCCGGCTCCATCGGAACGGCAATTCTCGTCACCGTCATGACCCGTCAAACGACGGCTCACTTGGCAGACGATGCGAATCAGTTCACGACGCTCGACCCGACGCTTTCGCAACATTTAAACGATCTTGGTCAACAGCTGGGTAGCTCCCAAGCCGCTTCAACGAGTTGGTTTACGATGCTGACGAAACAAGCGACGATCCAAGGGATCACCGATGCGTTCTGGATTGCGACCGTCTTGTCTGCGCTTGCACTGATTCTGTCCTTCTTCTTGCACGGAAAAAAAGAACCGAATCTAGATTGATTGACGACAGACCAGTTGATGTCCTATCAGCTGGTCTTTTCTTATACTTTACGAAAAGTTCTTCTTTGCACTTCAGCCTTAAAATCGATACACTATGGACAATGAGTTTCATATCTAAAGGAGATGCTTTATGGTTGCCTTTCTGCAATTTTATGCGTTCATCTTTGCTTGTTGTTTTGCTTGGCAAGTTGGTCGACCATCCCCTTGGTCACAAAAGATCGTTCGTGCCTTTTTAACAAGTGTCAACGGGCTCTTCGTATTTGCACGTGCCTCGATTTCAATCTTTTTATTAGTTGGACCACTATTACTCGTCACTTATCTTGTCTTCCCACGGTTAATCGCTTTTGAAAATGGTTTAGCGATGGTGATCAGCGTGCTCGTCATCGGACTGGTTGATCGTCTCGTCAGTCTCGTCGTCCTGCCACTCATGCGTTCCTTTTTCTTAAAACGTCAACGCGTCATGCCACAATCGGTGGAAATGGTACTTTATACGATGGCAATGGCTGTCTTACTCTTCATTCAGCTTCATGCTGTTCCTGGCGTTCAAATTCATGTAGCGTTAACGATTTTCCTTGGTTTTACGATTTATTTCGCTCATTATCTATTTGCCCTATATCGGATTCGCCTCATGAAAAAGAAGCTAACGACCGTTGCTCAAGATCAAGACGAGGAACGAAAAGCCTCTTAAATACGAAAACGAAAGATGATTTCCTCTTGGGAATCGTCTTTTTGTTTTCTGATAAATAACGTTGACAATGATAATCGTTATCATTTATAGTGAAAAAGTACTCAGTGAGGAGATGAAACGGATGCATGCCCAACAAGTGATTGAAACACGCCGCTCGATCCGATCCTATACGGAACAACCGGTTCCGGTCGAATTGGTAGAAGCATTACTCGATACAGCGATTTATGCTCCGAATCATAAATTACGAGAGCCTTGGCGCTTTGTTCTCGCAATCGAAGACGGACAAACACGGTATGTCGATGCCTTAATGGAGTTACTAACGGCGCGTGGTCAATTCGAGACGAAAACGTCTGAACAACGTCAACAGGCTGAACAAAAATTACGGGAAGTCCCAGTTTATTTAACGGTACTTTGTCAGGTACAAGGGACACCGGATCAACAACTAGAGGATACTCTCGCAACGGCTGCGATGATTCAAAATCTGCAGTTGGTAGCAACAGAACGAGGTCTTGGGTGTTGCTGGAAGAGCGGAAAACACTGGTTCACACCAGAGTATGCCTCACTCGTTGACGCTTCTGAAAACGAACGCGTTCTCGGCGTCATTCAAATCGGCTGGCCTGCCATCGTTCCACCTGTCAAACCTAGAACGTCCGCAAAGGACAAGTTGACGCACTTTTAAGAGGTGCGCATTCTGCGAGCTACCCCTGCTCGCGCCAATCAAGCCCCAATTCAAAAATAAAAACGTTCCGATGACGTCTCTCTCCCCAAACGGAGACGCAATCGGAACGTTTTTCTGTTAGAGAAACCCTTCATGATTGACAAGTGATTTAGCTTGAATCTAAGATTATGAAGGTGAAACAAATAACCGCTTACAGAAAGCGGGTCGAAAGAAGGGGTCCCCTTGCACGCGGATCAACGAAAAAAATTAACGGTCCTCATGATCAACATGTTCATTGCGGTCGGGAGCTTCGGGATCATCATTCCGATTCTACCCGCTTACTTAGCATCGATTGGACAGGGTGGAACGGCGGCTGGATTAATGATCGCCATCTTTGCCGGAGCACAACTCGTCATGTCACCGATTGCCGGAAAATGGGCGGACCAATACGGTCGTCGCAAGATGATCATCTATGGATTGATCGGCTTGACGCTCTCGATGTTCGTCTTCTACTTCTCCAATTCCGTCACGGTCCTCTATATCTCGCGCGCAATCGGTGGTGCCGGTGCCGCACTCCTGATTCCAGCGATCTTTGCTTACGTCGCGGACATCACGACGATGGATCAGCGCGCAAAAGGAAACAGTTACGTCTCAGCTGCGATGTCACTCGGAATCGTCATCGGTCCTGGAATTGGTGGATTCCTTGCCGAATACGACTTAAAATTGCCACTACTCGTCTCAGCGATCGTCTCAGGGGCAGCCGTCTTGTTCAGCGTCCTGTTACTTCAAGAAAGCGAAAAACACGATGCGACAGCGATGGCACCAGACGAAGGGTCGATGCTTCGAAAACTCGGCACGTCGTTTAAGAAACCGTACTTCGTACCGCTCGTCATTACACTCGTCATGAGCTTCGGTCTCATGGCATACGAATCAGTACTTGGTCTATTCGTCGATGACCAATTCGGTGCTTCACCGAAAGACATCGCGATCATGGTGACGTCGACCGGTATCATCAGCGTCATTGCTCAAATCTTCATCGTCGATAAGTTGTCAAGTAGTCTCGGAGAAGGAAAGGTCTTGAACCTATTCCTGTTCATCGCAGCACTCGGTTTCCTGTTGTCATTATTGACATCAAGTTACGGTGGATTCTTTGCGATTACCCTCGTCATCTTCCTTGCGACATCGATTTTACGTCCCGTCTTGAATACGATGATTTCAAAGCTCGCTGGTAATGAGCAAGGCTTTGCTATGGGAATGAACAACGCCTACATGAGCATCGGGAACGTACTCGGACCGACGCTTGCAGGTGTCCTGTATGACGTCAATATTCTCTATCCGTTTGCACTCGGTCTGATTTTCCTCGTCGTGACGTTCATCGGATCGTTCATCTGGCAGAAACGTCAATCGCGTTTAATTAAAAAAGTCGAACAAACTTCTTAACGTCAAAAAAGCAATGCGTTCCCGATTTTTTATTCGGAAGCGCACTGCTTTTTCATTCATTCATTCATTGCTTTTAAATCACCTGTTCCAAAGTCAGCATCAAAAGCACGACACCAAATGACGACACGGCTATGTTTCGTCAAATCGACGTCTTTTGGAATCATATAGTTCTGATTTCCTTGATTTCCTTTTAAGGTGCCGAGACGAATGCCGTCTGCTGTATCTTCACCGGGCTCGATCAAGTACACAAACAAATCCGGACCATTCGTCGTTTGAAAATCTTCAAAACGTAGATACAACGTATCGTCTACAGTTAGCGTCTTGATGTTCCCTGATGTTTTGTAATTTTTTCACCGTCCATGAATTGGCCTGATAATTCAGCTTCCGTTTCTTCAGGAGAAGGTTGTGACGTTTCGGAGTTGTTTTCCTCCTCCTTTTGTTCCACTGTTGAAGAACCTGGCGGCAGTCCTTCATCGACTGATTCATTCAAAAAAAGAGGTGATGCGAGCCACCAAACTAAAGCCAGTACGCAAACAATGACGATTCCGACGATAATTTTCGATCCTGTTCGCACCGTCTCCACTCCATTCCTCCATTGAGAGAAAGCATGACTTCCGTTTAACCGTATTGTTTTTGATGTTCCCGTTTTAATGCCAAATACTCTTCATCCGCCCGGATCAAATCCCATTTTTCTTGGAAGATGGCCGCAGATTTTGCTTTTTCTTCGTCAATCTCGCGCGCGTGTAATTCTTTGGTCTCTTTATCTTTATATTTACGCCCACCCTTGTAGTTCGCGTAACGTCGTGCGCGCGTATGTCCCATCTGAATGAACTTCCGCGCCATATCCATGCCGACGAAGTCTCCGTCTTCTTTATAAGCTAAATACATCTCATAAATTTTCTCAGACGATTCCTTCGCGATGTCCGGCGTCTTAAAACGCCAATGCGGCAAAATCTCACTTTTGTAAGGTTCGACGAGTAAGACCCCTTGCTCCCCGCGTCCAACCCGGTACTTTTCCGGCTCCTTACGAAAATCCGTCGTCTTGAAATCGAGATCGTAATCAAACGGCATCCCGGTCACGCTCCCTTCTACTTCGAAACGTTCCCTTCCCGTCCGTTCATCAATCCTCGATCCGGTAGAGCCCTTGCGTATAAATCGTCGCTAAGACGTGCGCAATCTCTTCGATCGTCGCTGTCGCCTCTTCGCGGACGACTTCGAATAAATACATCTCATTCGCAAAGAACCAACCACGGGCGACGAGTTTCGAGTCGACATCCTGCCGCGCAAGTCCTGTCTCCTGCGCATACTGGATATCCTGACTGATCCGATCAATGAACCGTTCCCGAATCGCTTTCCATTTCGCACGGACGATATAGGAGACGCCGATTGCTTGCTCGACAACCCGTAACATCGCTCGTTCTTCTTCCGCGAGACGTAAGAAATCCGTCGCTTGCGTCACGATGCGTTCCTTTGCCTCTAGCGGCGTCGTCGGTTCGAATGTTCGTTCCGCGATCGCGTGGAAGCGGCTCATGACATCTTCCATCAGGACGACGAGCAACTCATCTTTCCCTTCAAAATGGACATAGGCTGTTCCGTAGCCGACGCCAGCTTGTTTAATGATTTGTGAAATCGTTGCCGTTTGAAACCCTTGTTCTAAGAAGACGTCACGTGCCGCACTCAACAGTTTCTCGCGTGTCCGCACCGTGCGCAGATGACGTTTATCGATTTTTTCTGGTTGAGAAGATGACATGTCCTTCACTCCTTTTGTTTTCTCTATTCGACAATATTGACACAATGTCAATTTGTTTGCTACGCTTTTGTCAAAATTGATTGAGCATTCATTTGAGGAGGATGACTATGACACTGCAAGCAAAACGGACCGATGCTGTTGCTCGGGATGAGCAAGATACACTCGCCGCCTATCGTGATGAGTTTTATCTGCAACCGGGTAGTATCTATATGGACGGAAACTCACTCGGCTTATTATCGAAGCGTGCCGAGAAGACGTTGCTCGAGTCGCTATCAGACTGGAAAGAACTCGGAATCGATGGCTGGATGAAAGGACGTCATCCTTGGTTTGAATTATCAGAACGTCTCGCTGCTCTCAACGCTCCGCTCGTCGGCGCACAAGCTGAAGAAGTCATGGTCACTGGTTCGACGACCGTCAATCTCCATCAACTCGTCGCGACATTCTTCCAACCAACAGAAGGACGAGATAAGATTTTAGCGGATGCGCTGACGTTCCCGTCGGATATCTATGCCCTCCAAAGCCAACTTCGCTTACGTGGTCTGGATCCGGAGACACATCTCATCCAAGTACCGAGTCGGGACGGTCGCTTTTTAGAAGAAGACGATATCATCGCCGCGATGACAGATGATATCGCGTTGATCGTCTTGCCGACAGTACTTTACCGAAGTGGACAAATTCTCGATATGGAGCGTTTGACGAAGGCGGCACACGACCGCGGCATCCTGATTGGTTTTGATGGTTGTCATTCCGTCGGAGCCGTTCCCCACGCGTTCCATGACTGGGGTGTCGACTTTGCCTACTGGTGTAATTACAAACACTTGAACGGTGGTCCTGGAACGGTTGGTGGATTATTCGTCCACGAACGTCATTTCGGAACGTTGCCTGGTCTGACAGGCTGGTTCGGTTCACGGAAGGATAAGCAGTTCGATATGGATCATACGATGACACCGGCGGCGCATGCCGGTGCTTTCCAAATCGGGACACCACACGTCTTAAGTCTCGCTCCACAAATCGGTGCATTAGAGATGTTTGACGAAGTCGGTATCGAAGCCGTTCGGACAAAATCACTCGCGTTGACGCAGTACATGATGGAACTCGTCGAGCAGGAACTCACACCGTACGGTTTCGTCATCGGAAATCCAATCGACGATAAACGCCGCGGGGCGCATCTCAGCCTCGAGCACCCGGAAGCAGCACGGATCTGTAAAGCACTCAAGGAAAATCGGATCATTCCCGATTTTCGGGCGCCAAACATCGTCCGTCTAGCACCCGTCGCGCTCTATAATACGTTTACCGATGTCTATGACGTCGTCGCGACACTCAAACGAATCATGAAAGATAAAGAATACGAACGTTTCGCGAATGAACGCGAAGTCGTTGCTTAAGGAGTACACCATGGAACAACCTACTGAACTACGGCGTGAACTCAAGACACGCCAACTCACGATGATTGCGATGGGCTGTGCGATCGGAACCGGTCTTTTCCTCGGAAGTGGACTTGCGATCGGGCTTGCCGGACCGAGCGTTTTAATCAGTTACGCAGTCGGCGCCTTCATCGTCCTACTTTTAATGGGCTGTCTGGCTGAAATGACGGTCGCTCATCCAACATCTGGCTCGTTCGGTACGATTGCCGAACGATACATTAGTCCATATGCGGGTTTTCTCGTCCGCTATTCATACTGGATCGCAAACGTTCTCGCGATTGGTGTCGAAGTCAGTGCAATTGCCATCTATATGAAATACTGGTTCCCGGACGTTCCCGGGGTCGTCTGGATTCTCGTATTCGCTGCCGCGTTGATTTACATCAATGCCACGACAGTCAATACGTTCGCGACCTTCGAATACTGGTTCTCCGTCATTAAAATCAGTGCCATCTTGCTATTCATTCTGCTCGGTGCCTACTTGGTCATCGGTAGTCCAAGTCCTGAGATTGGTCCACAAAACTTCACAAATGACGGTGGCTTCATGCCGTTCGGTTTCTCAGGTCTCTGGATCGCGATTTTCATCTCCCTGTTCAGCTTCCTCGGAACGGAATTGATTGCCGTAACCGCTGGTGAAGCGAAGGATCCAGATGTCGCCGTACCGAAAGCATTAAAAGCGACAGTATTCCGTCTCTCGACGTTTTATGTCATCACGATTGCTTTGATGTTGATGATCGTCCCGTGGCAACAAGCAGGTGGTGTCAATCAAAGTCCGTTCGTCAAAGTAATGGAGATGCTATCGATTCCGTATGCAGGCGGCATCATGAACTTCATCATCCTGACGGCGGCACTGTCTGCGATGAACAGTCAGCTGTATGCTTCGACACGGATGATGTATTCCTTATCGAAGGCAACGTATGCGCCAAAAGTATTTGGTCGTTTGAATCGAAAAGGTGTACCGCTCTTCGCACTCGCCTTATCGACACTCGGGATTTTTCTCGCGGGGATTATCAGCAGTCAATCGAGCGTTTCTTATCCATTCATGATGGGAATTTCGATGTTCGGGGCGATTTTCACATGGTTCATGATTTTCATCTCCCACCTGTACTTCCGTAAAGCCTGGGAACGTGAAGGTGGACGGACGTTACCGGTCCAGATGATGGGCTATCCGTATTTGACTGCCCTCGGTGCATTGTTGTTATTCGCACTCGTACTAACGACATGGTTCACAGATTTTCAAATCGTCTTGAAGTTTGGTGTTCCGTGGTTAGTGTTCTTATCGATCGCCTATTTCTTCTGGAAACGGGCGCATCCGGAACAACCATAGACCGCTGAAAAACGAAAACTGAATTAACATGATAAAGGAGATGAATGGGAATGACAAAGACAGATCCTACGTCTATTGAAGCATCGATTCAAACGGATTTTAAGAAAGATATGTCCTACGGGGATTATTTGCAACTAGATCCATTGCTTACGAGTCAACATCGCTTATCGGGGCATCATGACGAGATGCTGTTCATCATCATTCATCAAACGAGCGAACTCTGGATGAAGCTGATCCTGCATGAGATGCGAGCAGCGACGCAAGCGGTCGCAAACGATGATCTCGAATCATCGTTTAAGATGCTCGCACGTATCTCAAAGATTCAGCACCAGTTGATTCAGTCGTGGAATGTCTTGTCGACCTTGACCCCTGCCGAATATCTGGAATTCCGTGACGCGCTTGGTCACTCATCCGGTTTCCAATCGTATCAAAACCGTCAAATCGAATTCGTGCTCGGCTTCAAGAATGAGCAGATGCTAAAAGTGTATGCGCATGACGAAACACTCTATCCAATGTTGCTGGAAGATCTGAAGACACCAAGCATCTACGATGAAACGATTCGCGCGATGGCGCGTCATGGACTACCGATCGACGAGTCCGTCCTTGAGCGTGATGTCACGCAAGACTGGACGCCGAATGCAAGTGTCGAGGCCGCTTGGGCAAGCGTCTATCGAGATGTCGAGCAATACTGGGATCTGTATGAACTCGGTGAAAAACTACTCGATATCGGAAGCCAGCAACAGATGTGGCGCTTTAACCATATGAGTACCGTCGAACGGATCATCGGACAAAAACCAGGAACGGGCGGTTCGTCTGGTGTCAGTTATCTACGGCGTGTGCTCGACCACCGGTTCTTCCCGGAACTGTGGTCGGTCCGCACGACATTATGAGGAGGATGAAACGATGACACGATGGATTGATGTTTCACAACCACTTGATCGTCACGTCACGACGTGGCCGGGGGATACACCGTTTGAAGCCACATTGACATGGAATAAGGCAGACACCGGTTCCGTTAACGTCGGCAAAGTTACGATGAGTCTGCATACCGGTACCCATGTCGACGCGCCGTTTCATTTTGATGATGCTGGACAAAAAATCATCGACCTGGATCCAGACCTCTACATCGGACATGCGCGTGTCATTTACTTACCAGGGCGTACAGACATCACAGCCGCTGATTTAGATGGCTTTGAGCTAAATGACGTCCAGCGCTTGATCATCAAAACGGATGGTTGGATCGACAAATCAACGTTCCCAGAAACGATTCCCGTCTTGACTCCAAGTCTTGCTGAACGTCTCGGAGAACTCGGGATTTCGCTGATTGGTCTTGACTTACCAAGCGTCGATGCGATTGATAGCAAGGAAATGGCAGCCCATCACGCACTGACACAGCATGGAATCCATATCCTCGAAGGACTCGTCCTCGATGCGATCACGCCTGGTGATTACCACTTGAATGCCGTCCCGCTCCCGCTCGTCGACGGCGATGGTAGTCCCGTTCGCGCCTTACTTCGTCCATACTAAAAAATCCGTCCAGCAGCCTCTCTGCTGGACGGATTTTTTACTGGTGTAGCGGTTCGAATAGACTGGCTTCGATCTGACGAATGACATGTCCGAGAACTGCAAGTGACGAATCGACCTCAAATCCTTGATCGAGTGAATGATTCGCTCCTTCGATAACATCGATCATTAATTGTGATGTCCGACACGTTTCAAGTGCTGCCTCATCATAAAACTTATCGGCCGTGCCAATGACGATCAGTCCAACTTGCGACGAGGTGGCGATTTGTTCAACCACTTCATTTAGGACGGGTGTTAAGAAAACGAAGCGTGCTGTCTGTAGACTCGGCTTAGCAAGTAACGCGGCAAGCGGAATCGTTCCTAACGATTTTGCGATAAACTGAACGTTTTCGTATGGATGCGTCGCAAGCACTTCCGAGACGACAGCGTCAACTCGGCGCGTCATGCAGGCATTTGATTCAGCGTCTGACATTGAAAATAGCTCTTCTGTCACATAGTGAATGCAGATGACATCGATGCCTCGCGCGAGTAATGCCATTCGACTGTAGTAAAAGTATGGATGGTCGTATACGTACGATGCTCCCGAAATCAAGAAGCAGACCTGTTTGGATCCCATTTGAAAATGATCATATGAAACGGTCGTCTGATCGACGACGATGGATGATTGTTTGATATGCATGAAATCCCCCTATGTTTTTTCTAGACTTTACCATTTCAGAAGTAGACTGTCATGTCTTTTCAGTTCTTCCAAGCTAAATAAAAAAGGCAATGAACCTTACTTGATTCATTGCCTTCCATACTTTTTATCCAATCGGAGCAAACACCGACTGCTCGACTTGTTTTAACTCATAAAACGCCCCTTGTCGTGTCATCAAATCGGCATACGTTCCGACTTCGATGACTTGTCCTTGATCCATGACGATGATTTGATCCATCGCTTCAAGACCCGCTAAGCGGTGGCTGACGAGGACAAGTGTCGCATCCGTTGCTCGCGCAAACAGTCGCTTGAGAATCATCTGTTCCGTCAAAGCATCAACGGATGACGTCGGTTCGTCAAGCAAGTAAAGCGATGCTTCTCGCAAGAGCACGCGGGCAATCGCTAGCCGCTGTTTTTCTCCTCCGGATAAGTTCTCTCCTTTTTCAAACACACGATCACTCAACTCGAATGTCGTTAATCCGACATCATCGAGTGCTTGTCGCATCGCTTCATCCGTCGCTGCTTCGTTTGCGAGAAGTAGATTATCACGAAGTGTTCCATAAAAGTAGTGATTTTGTTGCAGGACGACATTCGCGTGCTGCCAGAGTCCTTCCGGATCAACCGTCCGACTATCTTGACCAGCAATCGTTAATCCGTCCGCTGGATACATCCGTAACATCAATTGCAGTAACGTGGATTTCCCGGAACCACTCGCCCCGACGATCGCCGTCTTCTTGCCGGCAGGAATCGAGACGGTGACGTCACGTAAGACCGGACGCGGTGCATCAGGGAACGTGAACGTCAACGCGTTCGTTTCAAAGGATGGTGCCTGATTGAGAACAAACGTGTCATAAGTTGGCTCTTCTTGCTCGGTCACGACTTCATCAAGTCGTTTCGCAGCATGCCGGCTGTCTTCAAAAAAGCCGGGTAAGATCGCCATCGGTGCCGCATTTTCAAAGACGGTCAGCGATGTCATGACGAGTAAAGCGAGGAAAACTCCCTCGAGTTGTCCGCTTGCGACGAGATAGGCACTGACACCAAGGACAAGCCAAGAGATGATCAACGTCACCATCGTATTCAAGGCCAGGTTCGAGACAGCGTGTAAACCATTACGTTTCTCTTCCTCGACATACCGTTTCGCGACGGCATTCAAGTCCTGTTCCTTTTGGTCGAGTTGTTGGTAAATCTTCAAATCACGATAGCCTTGGAATAACTCTGTCACTTCTGTCGACAAGTCACCACGTCGAACACGGACTGAACGGGCGAAGCGTTGTTCACGGTACGCGAACCATCCCGGAATCAAGAAACCGGTCAGAATTAAACCAAGCAACAGAATCCCGGCAATCGTCCATGAGAAGAAACTGACGAAAAAGATCGTACAGAAGAAAACGAGCAGTAACACGATAGGTGGATAGAGGACACGTAAGAAGGTATTTTGTAGACTCTCAACATCCCCGACGATCCGCGCAAGTAAGTCACCACTGCGGTACTTACCAAAAATCCCTGGCGCAAGCGGCTCGAGACGACGGTAAAATGACGTTCGGATGTCACTAAGAATCGTAAACGTCGCCCGGTGCGAATAGTAACGTTCCGCATACCGACTGACGGCGCGCGTCAGACTCGACACTTTTTGCAGGGCGATCAAGACGGCGAGTGTCTGGATCGGTGGCAACAAGGCTGCCTTTGAAATCAGGTAACCACTTGCTGCGAATAAACCGACCGCTGTCACACCGGCGAGGACACCGAAGAAGATCGACCAGGCGATATCGCGTTTTTGATGCACCATCAACCGAAAGACTCCTAATAATTCCTTCATCGTGTTTCCTCCCCTCTCTGGACGCTACGCATCCGCGCATATTCCGAATCGCGACCAAGCAATTCATCATGGGTGCCACGATCGACGATTCGTCCGCCGTCGAGAACGACGATTTGATCCGATCGTTCAATCGTATGCAAACGGTGCGCGACAGTGATGACCGTTGCCGATTGTCCGAGTTGCTCAATCGCTTGTTGGAGCAGTCGCTCCGTTTTGACATCAAGTCCAGTCGTCGGTTCATCAAAGACGACGACGTTCGGGCGTTTCAAGAACGCTCGCGCTAACGCAACACGCTGTTTTTCGCCACCCGATAGACCGCGTCCACCTTCTCCGATCACCGTGTCAATCCCTTCAGGCAACGTCGCAATCAACTCCTCGAGCCCTGCCGCCTGCGCCGCTTCGAAAATCTCTTCCGGCGTCGCTTGACGAAGCTCACCAATCGCGATGTTTTCTGCCAGCGTTCCGGCATACAGATACGGATGTTGAGAAATGTAGCTCAACTGACGAAACCAGCTTGTTTCCTCCACCTGACCGCGCTCGGTTCCGTCGAGTAGAATCCGTCCTTCTTGTGGATCCGCAAGTCCGGCAATCAACTGCAAGACGGTCGATTTACCGGCCCCGCTGCGACCGATCAACGCTACCTTTTGATACGGCTCAATCGTAAGCCCGATATCTTGCAAGGCAAAACGTCCTTCTTGGTACGTAAAGCCGACTTCATCCAAGACGATTCGTGGTGGACGGTTCATCGAAAGTTCTGATTGCCCAAAGGCAACAGGACGATCGTCTGCCGTTAGTTCGGCTGCGATCTGTTTCGCTGCCGCGACACTACCGCGTCCCGTATGGAAGGCAGCTCCCATCTCTTTTAAGGCAAGATAGTATTCTGGTGCCAACACGAGCATCAAGAACGCCGGGATGAAGGTAATGCTTTGGAACAAAATCAAGCGCAGACTGACCTCAAGTGCAATCATTCCCATGCTGAGCATCGAGATGAACTCAAGCATCAACGACGACAAGAAGGCGAGCTTCAAGACCGTTAACGTCGCATCCCGGAAATCAAGACTGCTTTTTTCGATGACGTCACGTTGTCGTTTCGCACGACCAAATAACTTCAAGGTCGTCAGTCCTTGCAACGTATCAAGGAACGTTCCCGAGAATGCCGTCATCTTCTCGAGTTGAGCATCCGCCCGCTTTTGCGTCATGATGCCGATGATGATGTAGAACAACGGAATGAACGGTGCCGTGATCATCATGACGAGACCGGTGATCCAGTCATAGCTGAATGCCGCGATCAAGACCATCAAGGGAACGATCGTCGTCTGGACAACTTTCGGCAAGTACTGACTGTAGTAGCTGTCCATCTCGTCTACAGCGTCGAGCAAGACACTGACCTTCTGTCCCGCTTGCCCTTGTAGCATCATCTCGACCGAACGACCTGTGTATTTCGCGACGAGTGCTTCCCGAAGTGCCTGCTTCATGTGTGCCGATAACGTCGTACCGAGACGACCGTTCCAATACGTCACGGCGACTCGGAGCAATAACATCCCGAGGACGACGAGCAGTAACGGAATGACAGCTTCAAACGGTTGTTCTTTTAGGAAAATGCGATCGACCGTCAACACGATGCCGTATGACTGACCGACGACCGCGACCCCCATTAAGAAAGCCGCAATGATGAATTGAATGAGAATATTACGTGGAATCTGGACGATTCCTTTTAATGGATTCATATACAAACGTCCTTTCACAAAGTGTGAACGACTTTTAGTGAATATTTTCACATATCGTACATTTAGTATACCGAATCCGGAACGGGGATGCCATGCAGATGCTGTCGAAAAGGTGTGACGGTTTTGTGAGAGCATATGACTCGACAATTCTTTCGAATAAAACTATTATGGATATACATTATCAACGTTTAACGAAAGGAGATTTCTCATGCAAATGAAAACCGGGGTCGAGCAATCCGTCTATGCGATGTTGCTTTTGACCTTCCTTCCGGATCGCGCTGTGTTGCCCGGTGAATTCATCAGCCAGCAACTCGGTGCCTCGCCGACTTATTTCCAAAAGCTCTTACGAAAACTCGTCCAGGCGGATCTGTTGTATTCCGTACCGGGTGTCAAAGGCGGCTTTCGCTTACGACGTCCGGCAGACGAAATTCAAATCTTTGACATTTATCAAGCGATCGAGGGCAAGCAGACGTTGTATGCGTCAAGCGGTGTCTTTGAGGATTTGATGGGAATTCAGGAACAGGAAATCGGTCTACTCTCGAATCTGATGACAGAGGCGGAAGAGGCGTGGCAATCGACGTTGAAGCGCGAATCGATTGGCTCGATCCGTCAAGCAATCGACGCCTCCTGTCCACCGGAGCATTTAGAACGGTTGCATGCGTTAATCACAGACCGGATGATGACACTTTAATGAACAGAAAGAGGTTTTTACTATGGTATTGAATCGTTATTTCGACTTATTCGACGCGTCACGCACAGATGAACAAGCTTTTGAGGATCTCGTTTCCTTATTCACGACAGACATCACGTTCGTCCTGAACGGACAACCAAAGCACGGCATCGACGCCTGGAAACAGTTCGTCCGTCATGTGTTCACGGCGAATCAGGACATTAAGCACATGTATGCAGGCTGGGAAGAAACAACACCAGGAACATATGAAACACGCTGGGCAGTTTGCGGAAAACGGGCAGACGGTAGTGTCTTCACTCAAGACGGAAAAGATATCGCACGTCTCGATGAAAACGGACGGATCGCTTATCTGGAGAACGTTCCAGATGATCCGACGATGTTCCGTTCATAAGATGGCTTTTAAATAACGAAAACCTGTGTTCCGCGCAAGCAGAACACAGGTTTTTTGGTATTTAGCGCTTCATTACGAGTCGTTTCAACAAATAGCCTGTGATGACAAGTAATGATGCAATGGCGAAATAGACCATATAGACCAACAAGTCTGGCGCAAATCGTGACACGATGTACGTCAATCCGACGACAGCCGTATAGAACAATAGAAATAGACTGATGTGCTTCAACTTCGACACTCCCCTTTGAATCCTTCCCTCTTCTTTACAGAAATGACTGGAAGATATTTCAAAGGACTGTCGTTGCTTCGTTTTATAGATTCTTCGCTTTGAATGTATCTCCGCCTTCGATCGTGCCGTTATCAAAGCCTTTTTGGAACCAACGCTCTCGTTGCGCCGATGTGCCGTGGGTGAAACTCTCCGGTACGACATATCCTTGTCCTTTCTCTTGTAACGTATCGTCCCCAACAGCATTGGCTGCTGTCAACGCTTCTTCGAGATCGCCTTCTTCGAGCAAGTTTTCTCCTTGCGCGTGATGCGCCCAGACGCCGGCATAATAATCTGCCTGTAGCTCGAATCGAACGAGGTATTTATTGAACTTCTCCTCACTCATTTGCTTTCGAAGTGGCATGATCTCATCCGATTTTCCGAGTAACGTCTGGACATGATGCCCGACTTCATGCGCAATGACATAGGCCATCGCAAAATCGCCCGGTGCTCCGTATTTCGTCTGCAGTTCATTATAAAAGCTTAAATCAATGTATAATTTCTGATCACCGGGACAGTAAAAGGGACCGACGGACTTCCCTGCTTGTCCGCAAGCCGAACTAACTTGATCCGTATATAAGACGAGTGTCGGTTTTTTATAGGTCTTACCATCTTCTTTAAATTCTTTCGCCCAGACTCGTTCCGTATCGGCCAAGACGACGGAGACGAAGTCCGCTGCTTCTTTTTCCTGCGCTGTTTCCTCATACGTCGTATTTTGCTGATCCCCACCGGTTAAGTCTCCGAGTAGTTCAGTTGGATTACCACCCATCAAAGTGATGACGATCAGCAGGATGATCCCGACACCACCGCCGATACCGGCGATTCCTTTCCCACCCATTCCCCGCCTGTCCTCGACGTTCGAACTCCGTTCTCTTCCCTTCCATTTCATGCGCTTTCCTCCTACCCGTTTCGTTATTGTTCTTTACCCAAAAGCTTTTATACGTAACGCTTCAGGACATCATGGATGAAACAGAAGTCTATTGATTTGATGCATTTTCTAGGAATATCCTTCTACTGTAGAGAAGATTAGTAGCAGAACCGATCTTTCGGATCCAATTTTTTCTACGCAAAGGAGGTACGACATGAAACCTCATCTACTTTTTTTATCTTGGCGTGATGCTCGACATCCACAAGCCGGAGAAGCTGAAACTTTTATTCATGATATGTTGCGGCGTGTCAGTACTACCTACCGAGTTACCCATTTGTCTGTCTCATTCAAGGGCGGATCACCGACGGAGTATCGAGATGGTATCACTTACCTCCGTTATGGTACGACAGCTTCTCTTATTCCATATGTCCTTTATTATTACTGGTCTTATGCTAAAACGATTGATTTAGTTCTGGATCATTTGAATGGGTTTCATTTCTTCACACCACTTTATGTTCCACGTCATAAACGAACTTTATTTCTTTATCAATTGATTCGTGAGCGTTGGTCGACGACGCTTGTGTTTCCTTTTTCAAAGCTTGGCGAATGGACAGAGACTCGACGGTTAAGCTGGTATAAAGATAGTCATGCCTTGACTGTCAGCCCCTCTGTTGTAGACGAACTACAAAGTGCTGGTTTTACTAACAGTCATATCACGATGTTGCCGCCAGGACTTTCCTTTTCCCCGTGGTCTGAACAGGAATGGGAGTTAAAAGAACATGTTCCAACCTTTCTATATATCAACCGTCTGAACGAAAAAGAACTTCAAGATGCGATTGGGGCATTCCTCATGGTCCAACGTGAGTTTCCTGAGACACGCCTCTGGCTGATTGGTATCCGTAACAGCACTCATCTTTTGCAATACCTTACACTTCCCCTTCCTAAAGAAGTGAAGGATGCTATCACATATTACGATTCAGTCACTGAAACAGAAACGCGCCGCATGATGAGTCGTGCCACCGCTCTCCTTTTCCCTTCCATACGTGAAGGCGTAGGTTTTTCTATTATTGAAGCGGCGGCGGTCGGAACACCATCCATCGTATATGATGCTCCTGGTGTCCGAGACGCCGTTCAGTACGGCATGACAGGCTACATGGCTAAAAACAAAACACCTGGTGCACTCGCTGCCGAAATGCGAGCTTGCTTCCGAGATCCAGAGGAGTACGAAGCCATTCGCATCTCCGCTCATCATTTTGCACGGGCAATGGATTGGCAACAGACTGATCTCAAATTTCAAGAATGGCTGAGACGAGTACTTCTTGATACAAAATAAAGGGAAACTTCAAACGGTCTGACTTCTCCCAACAAGTAGAGAGAAGCCAGACCGTTTAAGTCAATCTTCATACTTTTTATTCTGTTCAAGGTTTTGGAGGATGTGTTCTGGATCAACGCGTTTTGTATAATCGGATGGTACTTCTGCGAAACGAATCACACCGTCCGTATCAATAATGAATGTCGCCGGTTTCGGCAACTGCCAATCCTCATTTCCGTTGTGTTTTGCTACATCAAGTCCCGATGCCTTGTAAATCTCGATCAAGTAATCTGGCAGGTCGAAGACCAAATCAAATTGACGGGATACATGTAAATCAACGTCACTTAAGACAGGGAAACTTAACGCATTCTTATTCACCGTTTGCTCAGCAAAATCAGCTGTCTCCGGACTAATTGCAATGACAGTCGCTCCCTGAGCACGAATTCGGTCGATTTCCCGTTCGTACGCGCGAAGCTCGAGATTGCAGTATGGACACCAGCCACCCCGGTAGAACGTTAAGATGACAGGACCTTGCTCGAGTAATGTCTCGATCGCCACAGGCTTGCCAGATACATCGGGTAACGTAAAGTGTGGAATCGTATCACCGACACCTAGACCTTTTGCGATACCAGAAGCAGTAAGTTCTGCTGTCGCTTCCGCCATCAACCGTTGTTTCTCAGCAGGTGCCTTTTGTCGGAATTCCGATTGATACTGTTTGATTTCTTCGAGTAATCGTGTCATATGTTCTCCCCCTTTATTGCTGTATAGAATAACAGGGAGATTACTCGTTTGTCTCTTCTGACGACTCTTCTGCCTTCTTCCGGAATCGTTTCACGAACCCCATCAGTTGTTCCGGTGTCAGCTCGAGCTTATTCTCATAGACATATTTTGTTCCATATCCGAGTGCAAGGGTGGCGGTCGAAGCAACGCCCGCGGCAATGACGGCACCATACCCCGGAACGAGCTTCGCCATTTGCCGAAAGGCGGTTTTTCCGGAGTTTCCGACGATTGTCACGACAAGCAACTCCTTCGCACTCTCCTTGGATAACTGTCGTTCGTACAGATTCGATAACTTGAGCATCAAGCCGATTTGAATTGAAGTCAATGGAATGATATCAGCTCCCGGGAACGGGACGGCACCAATCGCACCTGCGGCTGTTCCGGCACCCACAATCCAGTTGTTGGCGATCTTGCCACGAACGGTCGGATCCATCTGACGAACGAACACATTATCCTTGTCGAACTTTTTTAAGATGTCGAGGACCTCCCGACGGAGCCGATCAATGTTCGTTCCTTCTCGTGCTGATACGGGAATGATTTTGGGTCCTGGTAGTTTTTCTGCAATATGCTGAACGATCGTGTCGACATCATCCGTCGCATCCATCTTCGTAACGACGATCAAGACATTTTGGTTATGTTGATAGATCTTACGGAAGTTTTTCGTCTCCGTTTCAGATAAGACGGTACCTGCCGCATTTAAAAAATAAAGGATGACATCGGCACTTTGATAGTACGTCCACGTCGCTTCCGAGTTCTGTGTATTGGCATCATTCAATCCTGGTGTATCGACGAAGATGACTTTATCTTCCGGATGCTGCCTTACTTGATCAATCCGGACCGTTTCACCCGGGCGCGCTCCGACCGTTGCGACTTCACGACCAAGAATCGCGTTCAAGGTCGAGGATTTTCCCGCATTGACATCTCCGATCAAGGCAACCGTCACGTCCTGCTCCAGCGATTGATTGAAATCCCGTCGCTCCGATTCAAACGACTGATCAAAGATTTCCTCCAGTTTGCGTTTCCGTTTTTGCTGATTGGTCTCAAGTCCTTCACCAAAAAAATCATCCATCGTGATCCCTCCCCCTTCTTCTGCTGTCTGTCTTTTCCCATTATCCCTTGCTTTCAACACAAAGAAGGCAAGGGAACATTGTGTCCACTTGCCGAATTTTAGAGATATGTGCTGCGTCGCTCGAGCAATACCGTATCGCGCCATCTGCCTCCGAGCCGACCAATTCGCTCTCGGCGACCGACTTCCCGAAAATCAAAACGTTCATGAAGGCGTAGACTCGCTTGATTTTCCGGAAAGACTTGCGATTGCAACGTCCAGATTCCGGCTGCTTCACTTGCTTGAATGACGTCGTCCATCAAGCGTGTGCCGACACCTTTACCGCGTGCTTCTTCCGCGATATAGAGGCTGATTTCAGCGACACCGGCGTATGCCGGAATCGAAGAGAATGGACTTAACGCGACCCAGCCGAGCAGTTGCTCGTCTTCCATTGCAACGAGGCGGCTGTGTGCGTGGTGATGCCTCGTCCATTCTTCGTACGGTATTGCTTCCGTGCGAAATGTCGCATTCTCCGTCTTTATTCCTTGTTCGTAGATTCGAACGACTTCTGGATAATCCGATTCTTTCATTAGTCGAATGTGCATGGTGTCTCCTCTATTCGTTCTATCATCTCATCAAGTTTTATACTTCTAATCGCACTGCCATTTCCCGACCGAATCGATCCCCGTGGTCGATGAAGCCGAGACTTGCATACAGACGGTGTGCCGCCTGATTATCCGGCCGATAGCCGACGACGATTCGTTTAGCTGCAGGTAACACGCGCATCTCGTCAATTACGGCTTGCATCGCCAATCGTCCGATTCCGTTCCCTTGCTGCGCTTGATCAATCATGATGCGGTAAATCCAGTAGCCGTTGAGTTCTTCTAGCTCCGTGTTGTACATCACAAAACCAACGACGGCTTCACCTGCAATGATCGCCCGAAGGACAAGGCTCGGTTCGAACTTCGCTTGCGCGATCGAGTAGACATTCGCTTCCATGAAGTCTTGCTGTTCTACTGTCAGTGCTAGCTCACAACACGCTTCCCAGTTTTCTGCTGTTACCGGTACAAGTTGAATCATGTTCATTTCCCCTTTTAGTTAGACGGGAGTTGCCTCCAGCGTCTGTTGATCACATCGTTGCACAGTGATCGCCCCCTTTCCTTCTCTTTCCTATCGGTTGGTTTGATTCATTGTTGAAGGACTGCTGCGTTTTCAAGCACCGCAGGTAGTTCGGCTAACGACGTAATCGTAAACGTCGGCTTGATATCCGTCGCTGATTTTCCTTCTGGATTAAACCAACATGTTGCGATACCGGCTTGATTGCCACCTGCGATATCAGCTGACAAGGAATCCCCGACGATGATCGTTCGCGCTGGGTCGAATTGCGGAATTCGCGCAAACACATGATTGAAGAATCCTGCCATCGGCTTTTGAAAACCCGTCTCCTCTGAAACGAAAATCCCTTCAAAGAAGTCCGTTAATTCGGCGCCCTCGAGCCGTGCGCGTTGCGTCTTCGAGATACCATTCGTGACGACGTACATCGTGACGTTTCCGGCTAGCTGCTCAAGCAGCGCCGTCGCACCCGGAATCAATTCTGTTCCTTGTGCGAGATAGCCGCGATACGTTTCGTCAACTTCTCGTCCGTCGACCGTCCGTCCTTCTTCCGCGAAGAACGTCACGAACCGTGAGTGAATGACTTCCTCGCGTGTCACCTCACCTCGTTCGAGTGCTTTCCAAAGCGCTTGATTGAGTGTTTTATAGCGCGCTTCTCGCTCCGGTGTCCACTGCAAATCTTGTTGCTCGAGCAGGCGGCGAAAGGCAATCCGTTCCGTCGCTTCAAAATCGAGTAATGTATGGTCAATATCGAATAATACCGTCGTGTAAAACATAGTCAAGCTCCTTTTCGTACGTGTTGTACAGTCGTTGTTTTGCCACCTAGTTGAAATAATAGCACGCCACCACCAATCAATAGCACGCCGAGTGCTTTCGTCCACGTAAACGGAACGGTCTGTAAACCAAACCAGCCGAGCGTATCCCAGAGTAAGGCAAACAGGATTTGTGATACCATGACGATCGAAATCGCTCGACTCGGTCCGAGTTGTTGAACGCCTTGCGTCACACAGAGGACGACACCGACACCAATGATCCCGCTGAACCAAAACCAGGTTTGTGCCTCTTTTAGTGCAAACAGTTGTGATCCTTCGACGATCAAACCAATCGTCAGTGAAGCGAGGAACCCGAGTCCAAGGACTAACGTTGTCGTCGCCCAAGCGCCGACGTATTCTTTGACTTTTGCGTTAAACGTATTTTGAATACAGACGAGCATGCCCCCACAAAGGGCAAGAATGATTCCTGTAACCATATCACACCTCTTTCATTCGTAAATGCTTTCTCCAACGCGCTCCATCAATCCGTCTCGATCAATGATTTCAATCGTATGCTGCGTCCGGCGAATCAACCCATCATCGACGAACTGGCGTAAGACACGATTGACATGACGATAACTCGTCCCGATCAAATCTGCCGCATCGACGAGTTCCTTACTCGCAAAAGCATCCGTATTAGGTGTCATCGACAGCAAATAACTGGCGAGCCGAACTTCAACCGGGTACAACAGATTGAAGCTGAGCGTATGCGATTTTAATTCAAACTTTTTCGTGATCGTCTCGAGTAAAAATAATAAAAAGGCAGAATGATGGACACGTGCTTCTTCCAAATCCGGATAGGCAATGCGTAAGACGATCACTGGTGTCACTGCCTCGACCGTGTTCATCAAATCAATCTTTCGGACGAACTCAATATCACCGACGAGATCAAACGGATGCTTGAAGGACAACACGAGACGTTTCCCCGTTGCCGACATATGCGTGATCTTCAATTTCCCTTCGACGAGCAGGTAGAGTTCATGCGCAACATCGCCTTGTCGGCATAAAGCCTCACCCGGTGCGAACGTCTGGATGTGCATCGCCTTGCGTAGTGATGCATCAAAGACATGCATTAACTGATACCGTTCCAAATAGGTCACAATGTCCGTCACTTCTTCTCCTCCTTAGCTCTTTAAGATGAAGATGCCTGCTACCATCATCAAGATGCCGATGATCTGCGGACCCCGCAGTCGACGTTTCATGACGCCGAACCAGCCTCTTCCGTCAATCCAGAGTGCCAGCGCTAATTGCGCCAATAAAAAGAGCGAAATCGTCAAAGTCATGCCCATCCGGTGGACAGCCGTCATGTTGCTGAATAATATGATCGCCGCAAAGGCTCCCCCTGCCAGATAGAGTGGTTTGACACGTCGCATCGCTGAAAAACTGCGATCCCGTAAGACGATTGCTAAGAGAATCGCAACGATGAACCCAGTCATCTGAGTGATCGTCGCCGCTTGCCACGTCCCGATCGTTTGACTGATCCGGGCATTGGCGACACTTTGGAGCGTCAAGAAAAAGCCACCAGCAATCGCAAATAAGACACCACGCATGTGCATACTCCTCTCTTGTTCCATGATACTTTCATTTAACGAGAGTCCTTCTGATTTGAATAGGACATTTGTCCTGAGATGTGAATAAGTTCATGCTTCATGATAACTGAAAAAAATTCATACAAAGCCAAATGCATCAAAAAAAAAGCGATTCTTCTCAGCAAGAGAACAATCGCTTTTGGTGTAAATGATTTATGCTTCTTCTTCCAATCGTTTAATCGCTTCATCTAGTTGTTCCTGATCCTCTTCCGACAACTTCGGATATTGCGGATCAATTTCCTTCAAAACGTCATTCATGACTTCGGTGACGATATAGCGAGAATACCATTCGTCATCTGCCGGCAAGATGTACCATGGTGCATACGATGTCGACGTCGCCGAGACGAGTTCAGCAAAAATCTCATGGTATTCGTCCCAGTGCTTGCGTTCTTCAATATCACTGAACGAAAATTCAAAGTTTTTCGTTGGATCCTTCAGACGAGTCAATAATCGTTGCCGTTGCTCTTCTTTTGAGACATGGAACAAAAACTTGACGACCCGGAAGCCGTTCTCGACGAGATAGCGTTCAAAGTCATTGATTTGGCGATAGCGCATCTGCCAGACATCTCCGTCATCCGGCTTTTCCTCTTCCTCGAGCAAATCATGGATGCGTGGCGCAATGACTTCCTCATAATAGGAACGGTTCAAGATGCCGACTTCGCCTTTTTCCGGTAGTCCTTCGTGGATCCGCCATAGATAGTCGTGTTTTTGCTCCGTATCCGACGGTTTTTTGACGGAAATCGTCCGGAGTCCTTGTGCGTTCAAGTTAGAAAAGATGTAGCTGATTGCCTCATCCTTCCCCGCTGCATCAATCGCTTGCAGGATGACGAGGACGCCGTTCTTCTCTTCGGCATGTAAACGCCAGTGTAACTCTTGTAACGTCTCGACACTTTTCGGAATCCGCTTCTCTCGCAATTCCGCTTCCGAAATCTCATGTTTTTCTGATGTCGGGTAATTCGAAAACGAGACTTGCTCGCCTTCCTTGACACGATAGGATGACAGTTTCATGGTAGGGCTCCTCCTTTAATTGCTTCTAAAGGGGATTTACCCTACTCGTTCATCCTGAAAACGTTCAGATGAACTTATCTTTTCAAAAGGAGACGGACTCCCTCTTCTAGCGTCGTCACAGGACGACCGAGTAATTCTTTAAAATCAGTACTTTCCACCGCAAGGGTTCCGGCTGCGATATCTGCCTGGATACCCGTCAACATTGGAATCAAGAAGTCAGGTAAGCCAGCTGCTTGCATCCGCTCGCCATAGGTCGCGCTATCTACTTCATCTACAGCGACCGATCGGTTAAGTACTGTTCCGACTGCATTCGCGAGTTCTGCTTGTGTATGCAACGGACCTGATAGTTCATAGATCGCTTTTGGATGCTCGAGCGTCAGTCCCGTCGCAATCGCTAGCGCATACTCCTCTTGTAACGCCCATCCGACTTTGCCTTCACCTGCTGCTGTTAACCAGTCTGCACCTTGTGCGACGGCATCCATCGTTCCGAGTTCATTTTCGAGATACCAGTTGTTGCGGAAAAAGACATACGGGATACCTGTCGCTTGAATCGCTTCTTCTGTGACCCGATGTGTTCGCGCAAGTCCGTTCGTGCTCTGTGCCGCATTGGCGATACTCGTATAACCGATCAGCTTGACGCCTGCCGCTTGTGCTGCCGTGACAGCGGCTTGATGTTGCCGGATCCGTGTTGCTTCTTCACCGTCCGTCGAGATGATCAGCAGACGATCGATACCTTGAAACGCGTGTCCGAGTGTTTCCGGCTGATCGAAATCACCATGCCGGACGTCGATTCCTTGCGCTGCAAGCGACGCTGCTTTTTCAACGTCACGGACACTAACCGCTACATGTTCGTTGCCGACTTGTTCACTGAGATGTTGCACGATGCGCGCCCCTAATTTTCCGGTTGCTCCTGTAATTAACCATTTCATGATGAAACCACTCCTTTGAAGTTTGATGTTGTTCTTCATGATACGCCAGGTGATACACTAAAAAAAGTAGGCACTTATCTGAAACTAGGTCCCTCAAAACGAACCAATGGGAGAGGATGAACGTGGCTGTATTCGATTCAACAACTAATCAACGGACGGCTTGTCCAGTCACTCGGGTCCAACAGATGGTCGCTGGCAAATGGAAGATCATCTTGCTCTGGCACCTGACACACGGGACGCATCGTTTTCATGAACTGCAACAATTAACAGGCATCTCTAAAGGAACATTAACGCGTCAGCTTCGCGAGCTCGAGGCGGACGGTTTGATTCAACGACACGTCTTTGGCGAAGTTCCTCCTCGCGTTGAATATTCCCTGACGGATGCCGGACATAGTTTTTTACCGATTCTTGACCAAATGGCAGCTTGGAGTGAGCAACACTTCCAGGGGGAATGATCGTGAGTAACAAAAAAACATGCGCTTCTTCTCGATTCAGAAAAGAAGTGCATGTTGTCGTTCATTCCGTCGCTGTCACCGTCTGACGTAAGTGGGTATCAATCGCCTCTGCGACGCGTAATCCGGAGATGACAGCACTCTCGACGCGCGTCCGCCCTGACGCATCATCGGCTTCAAGGAACGCATCCCCGGCAAGCCAAAGCGGATGTGCCGCTAGTTTCAAATGCGGTGTCCGGTAAACCGCACGTGCCTGAGCGTAACGCCAACGTTTGAGCTGACGCGAAACAATCGTCACCGGTCCGAGTTGCTGTTGTAACAGCCGCTCGACTTCAGCGAGTGTCTCTTCTTCCGGACGCTCGTACCAGTCTTCACTGAAGCGGGCTGTCATATAGACGCTTAGGAGTGTCGTCTTCGAAATCTGCTTTTCGGCATTATTGACGAGTTTTAACATCCCATCGACAAGTTGTTCGTCTTGTAGACCAACTTCTCCGATCGTCAGTCGCTCTTTGATTTCAAACAGACCCACGAATGTCGGCTCGAACGTCACTTGGCGTAACTGCTCATGATCGTCATCTCCAAGCGCCAGATCAGAAGACTGCAACAGTTCATATGCTTGCGGCACAGGCGCCGTCACGAGTAACGCATCATACGTACCTTGATGATCCGTCGCTTGTGTGACGAGTTCATCCTCTGTTGCCGTAATATGCGTGACCTGCTCATTCAACTGAACGGGAATCCCTCGACCAATCGCTTGTACGAGTTGATTCATACCGTTCGTTGCGACATAGCGTGGAAAATCCGTTCCGAACCACTTACGAACCCATCCCTTCTCAAGCCATTCGTCGACTTCGCGTTCCAACTCTTCCGTCCGAACCGTGAAGAAGACGGCACCATGATCCGCTGTTCCTTCATCAATCCGACGAGTTGCCATTCGCCCCCCGACGCTCTGGCTTTTTTCGATGATTTCAACAGCATGTCCTGCTGCCTGCAATTGACGTGCCGCAAAGATTCCGGCGAGTCCACCACCGATGATTCCGATTCGTTTCCCTGTCATCTCGCTTCCCCCTCATATTCCTCATTTCCCTAAGTATAGAGGTTTCTTCCAAGACATGGGTGAATCAATACCCGTCCGATATGCTCGTCATCTGTAATTCCTGCTCGATGAGCATGATGTTCTCCTCAAAGAACGCCCGGTGCTCTTCTAGTCCACGTTTGATGCACCAGCCAACAGCCGTGAGTGCTTCCCACAAACGATAGTGTGCTAGATACATCTCAATTGGCACGTCTGAGTGTAACGTCGCGTATCCTTCTTGAAATGCCGTGACGTAAATGGAACCGAACGTATTGAGATTACGGATGATCTTCGTGAAGTCCATCTCGATCGCCCCATAACGGGTCGTCTCGAAATCGATCACCCCTATGACTTGATCACCTACCGTCAGTAAATTTGCTAGGCGGAAGTCACAATGTGTGGCAACGGGACATGAAGGCTCCGGTAACGACTGTTCTCGTCTGACTAACTCTGTTTGGATGTTCTCTAAAAAAACGGGATCGAGTTCGGATGTGATGAACGGCATGAATCCATCGAGTTTTTCATTCCGGAAGCGTCGCCAGTTCTGAACCGGATAGGCATAAAATCCATCTTCCGTATACTCGCCGTAAGCTTCTCCTGTACACGTATGCAGCATTGCGAGCGTTCGACCAATTTCGTACGCCAATTTTTTAGTCATCGTGACCGGTGCCTGTCCCGGTAAGGCAGCAAGCACGAACGCCCCGGTCGTCTGCCCGGGAGCTGCTTCAGCTAAGATGTGCGGCACGGGTACAAACCCTTCTAGTGCATGAATCCAGCCTCGCTCCCGGTACCACTTTTCAGCCGTATAGGGGCGCTTTAAGAAAACGACCTGACCATCCGCTAAAACGAGACGATCGACTTCAGAACTATACGATTCGTCGACAGTCGCGCATGCTGCGACATCGAGTTGAAAATGTTCAATCCATTCGTCTCGTGTCATTCTGTCGTCCCCACTATTTTCTGTAGCGTTTCACCTGGTAGACCGTCAATCGGTCCAACATAGGTCGATTCAAAACCTAATCCGATCAAAATACGGCGCGACGCTTCATGTGCTGGATCAATCGTTGCCGTGACGACCTGTAACTCTTCTTCTGTCGCTAACTGTAAGAGACGCTCTGCAATCGCTGTGCCGTATCCGCGTCCCCACTGATCGGGTAGCAGCATGTAACCGAGCTCTGCTTCGAACGGTTGCGTTTGACTCCGGGTCATGTGCCCGATTCCAATCCATGTCTCTTCGGTATAAATCAGATACGATCCGAGTCGGTCGTGCTGCTGTTGTTCAAGGATTCGGTCAAAGCGTTGTTTCGTTTCCGTATCTGTTAATGCCTGTTCCGTGATGTAACGCATGACACGTTCGTTTTGGACGAGCGTCGCGTAGCGATCGTAATCGGACGCTGTTATTTTTCGTAATTCAATCATCTTATTCTCCTCTTCATGTCCGGTAGTCATTGTGGGTTGGGGTGAAGACATCTTCCGTTGACGGACGAACAATCGCAAAGTGCTCGACGTTATAATGACCGTGCAAGACTTGATTGTGGTGGGCGATCATTTGCTCCGGCGTCAGGACATCGGAGCCGTTCGTCGTATGCCCGTCGGCGACGAGTGTGACATCAAAGCCGTGCACCGTCGCACTGCGCACCGCGGTATCGATGCAGTGTTCCGTCTTACAGCCTAAAACGATCAGATGTTCAATCGATGCTTGGCGTAGATGATCGAGCAAGGGTGTATCATGGAACGCATTCGTCGCCGCTTTATCGAACGTGACACTGGACGCTGGAACGGGAATCGAGTCATGGACTGCAAACCCAGGTCCTGTTCCGCCAGCGACGTCCAAATCCCGAATGAAGACGACCGGAACGTTTCGTTCGTCTGCTTCAAGCACGACCGCTTCGATGACGTGCGCAACTTGCTCTTTTAAGTATACCGGTCGTTCTTCTGTGTTTCCGTCGACGAGTTCCTGTTGAAAATCAATCACTAGGACTGCTTGTTTCATCGTCATGTTCCTCCTTGTAAAATCGACTGCTTGTTTCCTTCCCGTTCATCTGAATGATTTCCTGCTCTTGACGGGCGTGAAACTTTTTAGCTGTTGGATTCGTTAAGAAGAAGGAAAGGATGTGTCTGGATGATTTGGTTTGGCGTCATCTTCTTATGTGTGCTTCTCGTCAATCTGACACTGGAGAAACTGATCATGAACCGGACGATGACAGGTCGTTGGTTCGTACGCAACTTACTCATTTGTCTCGGGATCACTCTATTACTATTCGGAATCGAACGTTATGTCATATCCGGGTTCTAAAAAAGCAGGTAGCGATTTTCGCTACCTGCTTTTTTAGTTAATAGACTTCGTAATTTTGCCCTGTCTGTGCCCCTTCGACACTCTTTTCGAACGCCGTCGCGACACGTGACGCCGGAACGGCTTCAAAACCACGGAAGAAGGGTCCGTACTTTTCAAGCGACTCGATCAGTACGTTCGGACTGACACTGTTGATCCGAATACCTCGTGGCATCTCGATCGCTGCTGCGTGAACGAACGCTTTGACCCCACCGTTCGCAAGCGCAGCGGATGCGCCTTGGCGAATCGGAGCGTCCATCATGATGCCGGTCGTCAGCGTAAAGCTTCCCCCGTCTCGTACTGACTCTAAACCAAGCAAGACAAGATTGACCTGACCTTTTAGTTTACTGTCGATTCCGATTTGATTAAGCTCCGGTGTTAAGTCCGTCAATGGACCGAAATGAGCACCACCTGTGGCACTGATGACGGCATCAACAGAACCGACTGTTTCATACATCGCCCGAATACTTTCCTCTGATGTGATGTCGACTTGTACATCCGCTCCGCTTCGTCCGGCACGAATGATGTCATGCCGCCCACTCAGCCGTTCGACGACTGCCTGCCCAATCGTTCCGCTTGCTCCTACTACTAAAATTCGCATGATCCCTTCCCCTTTCACGTCTAGCTTACCTATCTAGCCTACTGCACAGCAGCTGATGGTTTCAAGGAATCTACCGGATGCGTCTTCAAGAAGATAAGGATTTCTTCGAACAAACGTTGTTTATCCCGATCGAGCGTCAGTAAATGTTTACTGTTCGGAAGAAGGACCTTTTTCTGATCTCGGCTCGGCACTGTCGTTTCGATTCGCTCGAGACTTGCATGATAGACGGCATCATCTAAGGCACCAAGGAATAGAGCGATGGGTTGCGTGATCTTCGGCAAGACAACTCCCGTGTCGAGGATGAACTGTTGCAGTGCCCGTAAGTCTTTTTCCGGGCGTGGAAAATGACGGTCGACAAAATCTAAGATCCACTCTGGCGAACGATCGTCAAATTGAAAATACCGTTCCGTATACCGACGGACGCGGTGCTCAAGTCCGGCAATCGTCCGCTCAAGAATCGGCGTCGAGAGTAAGATGAGTCCAGCGCATCCTGACTGTTCTGCTAGTCGAAGTGCCATTACTCCACCGAGTGATTGTCCGATCAAAAAGATGTCTTTGTGTCCTCGATCTTGTAAAAACGCGAGTCCGACTTGCGCGGACTGCCAGACGTCTTCGATCGTCGTCTCAAACAAGCGCTCCGGCGATTCCCCGTGCCCGGCGTAATTGGGCGCGTAACAGGTATAGCCGGCTGCATGTAAAAAACGAGCGAGTCCCCGCATCTCATTCGCACTTCCAGTAAAACTATGTAACAACAAAACAGCAGGTCCGGGTCCTTCTAAGTACAGATCCTTTGATTTCGTAATCAAGTGCGCCCCTCCTTTTCATCTCTTCACACTTCCTCCACCGAAGCATCCTCCCGTAACGACTCTATAATCCGAAAGCCTGGGTAGTTCGCTTCGGATCGTCGTTCGCCACTTGACCGATAATAAGCATTCCAGTAACTGATCATCCGGTCTTCGATTCGCTTCATGTATGCCGGATCATCCTCGACGAATCGCCGCTTCACTTCCGGATCCCATTGCTCGATTGCGGGTACGATGATGTCGACGATGTCACGGACGTATTCACTAGCAAGTTCGATGATATAGGCAAGAACCCATCCGTCGTGTGGATAGTTTTTAAGTAACTGCTGAAGATACTGCTCACGAACATGACCATCATGGTGACGGGTGTAAAGGCAATATAAAATCGTCTGCTGAGTCGACGTCAGTTGCTTGATCCGCTCCGAGTCGATTTCTGATAAATACAAACGCATCGGAATCTGTATGTGTTCCTGTTCTATATTTACTTCGATCGCCCCTGGTGATAATCGTGTCCATCCAAACGGTAGACATGCTTTAACGACCCGAACGTCCTGTTCATATCTCTTAGGAAATGCGGTGATCCAGCGGTTCATCTCGTTCTCCTCCTAATATAAAAACTCCAAACGACAGACGCTTACACGCCTGTCATTTGGAGTCGATTTGTTTCCTTATTCAACCGTTACCGACTTCGCCAAGTTACGTGGCTTATCGACGTCACAGTCGCGACCGAGTGCCGCGTAGTATGAGATTAATTGAAGTGGTAAGACCGACAAGAGTGGTGACAAGAGTGGCTCGACTGCTGGAATGACGAATGCATCTGTTGGCAATTCAAGACCTTCTGCTGCGATGACACACGCATTTGCCCCACGTGCGACGACTTCCTTGATATTCCCACGGTTGTTGAGATGAACGTGTGGTTGTGTCACGAGCGCGATGACCGGTGTGTTGTCTTCAATCAAAGCGATCGGACCGTGCTTGAGCTCTCCACCCGCGTATCCTTCTGCTTGGATATACGAGATCTCTTTGAGTTTCAATGCACCTTCCATCCCGACGTATGCATCTTGTCCACGACCGATGAAGAACGCATTGCGTGACTCAGACAAGTATTCTGTCGCGATTTCTTGGAAGCGATCTTTTTGAGACATGACCGACTCCATCGCACTTGAGATTTTACCGAGTTCTTTCATGAGATCGAAGTTGACGGCAACCCCTTTTGCTTGAGCAAGGTCAAACGCAAGGACAGCGAGAACAGCGATTTGAGCTGTATACGCTTTTGTTGAAGCAACGGCGATTTCTGGACCCGCGTGGAGCAACAATGTTGCGTTTGCTTCACGTGACAATGTTGATCCTGGAACGTTCGTGATCGTCAGTGCCGGGTGACCAAGTTTCTTCGCTTCGACGAGAACGGCACGACTATCCGCTGTTTCACCTGATTGTGAAAGGAAGAGGAAGAGCGGTTTCTCTGTCAATAATGGCATGTTGTATCCGAACTCAGAAGAGATGTGCACTTCTGTCGGGATGCCTGCGATTTGTTCGATCAACTGTTTTCCGATCAAACCAGCATGGTAGCTTGTTCCGCAACCAATGATATAGACACGGTCACGACCGAGTACGAGATCACGGACTGATTGATCGAGTGTGATGTCGCCTGCTTCGTTTTGATATTTTTGAACGATGTTCCGGATGACTGCTGGTTGCTCATCCATCTCTTTGAGCATATAGTGCGCGTACGTTCCTTTTTCGATATCTGATGCATCGATTTCAGCCGTGTACGCTTCACGCTCTTGGACGTTCCCGTCGAGATCTTGGATCGTCACGCTATCACGCGTCAAGATGATCATCTCACCATCATGCAACTCAACGAATTGATCCGTTACTTGCAACATTGCCATTGCGTCTGAAGCGACGACGTTGAACGTACCGTCACCGAGACCAACGAGAAGTGGTGATTTGTTTTTCGCGACGTATAAGACGTCCGGGTTTTCTGCATCGATCAATGCGAGCGCATACGAACCATGCAAGACGCGGAGTGTTTGACGGAATGCTTCCGCGACGTCGCCTGTCTCGTTGAAGTTCTTTTCGATCATCTGAACGATGACTTCTGTATCCGTGTCGCTCAGGAGATCGACGTTCAATTCTGCTTTCAACTGCTCATCGTTCTCGATGACACCGTTGTGCACGAGTGTGAAACGTGCTGACGCACTTTGGTGTGGGTGCGCGTTTGGTACGCTTGGGACACCGTGTGTCGCCCAACGTGTGTGTCCGATTCCGACTGTGCCGTCTGCCTCTGCAGGAACGACTTCGCGTAGCGCAGCAATCCGGCCTACTTCTTTATGGACTTGGACGCCGTCGTTGACGAACGCAAGACCTGCCGAGTCATAGCCGCGGTACTCGAGCTTCTCGAGACCTTTTAATAAAATTTCTTTCGTGTTGACCTGTCCGATCATACCTACGATTCCGCACATGTTACATCTCTCCATTTACAAGTATTTCCCTGAAGAGGAAACGGCTCTTGTTGAGAGGGTCCCGATCGGTCTGTTTGTCCGCCCAATCACTTGGACGATTTCAGAACGATTTACGGTATGGACCTGTTACCGGGAGGCATCCGCCGAATGATTCGATAAACCTCCACCTCGTCAGCTTTCAACCTACGAAGAAAGCCCTGGCGCTTTTTAGTTCCGTCTGACCCCGTTTCTGTCCGACTTCACCATCATACGAACTTTACTTTGAAAAAGCAAGAAAGGTAACGTAGTTGTAACTATTCCCGATATTTCACTAATCAATACGTATAATCCCTATTTTTTGTAAAAATCTCAAGCTGTTTTTCTAAAATAATTGTAAAAAAAGAAGCAGAGCAATCGCTCTGCTTCGGGTTTCTTAGTTTTCTTGTAACGCATAGTTCTCACGAACGACATTCGCGATCCGCTCGACGTACGCATCACACGCTTCTTGTGTCGGAGCTTCCGCCATGACACGAACGAGTGGTTCTGTTCCTGACGCACGAACGAGGATCCGTCCGTTCCCCGCCATTTCCGCTTCAACTTCCGCAATGATTGCTTGTACAGCAGGACCGCTCATTGCGCCATTTTTATCTGAAACACGGATATTGACGAGACGTTGTGGGAAGATCGGCATCTCAGCTGCGAGTTCTGATAACTTCTTCCCTGTCGCTTTCATGATTTGCAACAACTGGACGCCTGACAACATGCCGTCTCCTGTCGTTGAGTAATCCATGAAGATGATGTGCCCCGACTGTTCGCCACCGAGCGTATAGTCGTTCTTACGCATCTCTTCGACGACATAACGGTCACCGACTGCTGTCTGAAGCGCCGTCATCCCGTTTTCTTTGACGGTTTTATGAAAACCAAGGTTACTCATGACCGTCGCAACGATCGTGTTGTCTTTCAGACGACCAAGTTCGTTCAAGTATTTCCCGCAGATGAACATAATTTTATCACCATCGACGATATCGCCGTTCTCATCGACTGCAATCAAGCGATCGCCGTCGCCATCAAATGACAAACCGACATCTGCGCTCTTTTCTTTGACGAAGGCAGCAAGGTGTTCAGGGTGTGTCGAACCGACACCATCATTGATGTTGAGTCCGTTCGGATTCGTTCCGATCGTCGATACTTCTGCTTCCAAGTCACCAAATAGACGTGGTGCGAGGCTTGACGTCGCTCCGTGTGCACCGTCAATCGCGACATGGATGCCTGAGAAATCTTCATCCGATGTCTGACGAAGCATATGCAGATACTTTTGTGCACCCTCAAAATAATCATGAACGAAGCCGAGTTCTTTTCCGGCTGGGCGTGGCAATGTATCTTCTGCTTCATCGAGTAATGCTTCAATTTCAAGTTCTGTTGCGTCATCAAGCTTAAAGCCGTCTGATCCGAAGAACTTGATCCCGTTATCTTCTACTGGATTGTGCGACGCGGAAATCATGACTCCTGCTGTCGCATCCATTGTTTTTGTCAGATACGCGACACCTGGTGTCGAGATGACACCTAGACGCATGACTTCTGCACCGATCGATAAAAGACCCGCGATAAGTGCGTTCTCAAGCATTTGACCAGAAACACGTGTATCGCGTCCAATTAAGACTTTAGGTCGTGTGCTTTCGTGTTTTGTTAACACGTAACCACCTGTTCGACCGAGGCGATACGCCAGTTCCGGTGTCAATTCTACGTTTGCGACGCCGCGTACGCCGTCAGTTCCAAAATACTTACCCATATGTTATTTCCTCATTTCACTAATTTGTTTTAATTGGTCGGAACGGATGTCCGAGGCACGGCTTTTAACGTGACATCCATGTTATCCGGACGCAAGACATCGAAGGCTTTCGACGTCTGGTATGAAATCGGCAATCCATGCGTCCCTTCCTTTAAGCCTGTCACATCGATGACCGCTTTAATATCCGTCGCATCAATCGATGCTAGATCCGATTCTTTCCCACGGACAACGACATCCATCGTTTGGTTATAATCAATCGTATACTTCGACTCATCAAACCCGTTCAATGTGACCGTCACACCCGGGATCGTTTTCTCTGCTCGATCCTCGACGGTTTCTGTCGTCGATTTCGCGTTTTCCTTTTCAACGACGATATTGACGGTAACCTGTGTCGGATCCATCGCCGTCGCGTTTTCCGGTTCCACGAGTTTGACGGTTTTTTCCGTCGTCTTCGTCAATCCCTTAAGCGAGACCGCTTCTGTATCAACGGAACCAATCCGTTCCAACTCTTCTTTTGTTCCATATAGACGAGCTTCCGTCGTGACGGGAACGATCTTGACAACGGTATACCCTTTTTTGACGTTGTCTTTTGTCTTCACATTGATTGGTACCGTCTTACTTTCCTTATAGATCGGTACTGTGATTTCTAATTGCTCCGGTTGATAAGATGCATTAATCGTATTCCCGTTCGCATCCGTCGCTTTAGCATTGAACGTCTCTTTGAACGTCTCTGCCCGACCGGTCACATCAATCGGTACTTGGATTGCTGAAATCGCCTGTAACTTCTCCGCGCCTCCCGTGACTTCAACAGTTTGTTGGTTCGGTTGCGCTTCCCCAGCGACATATCCTTCAGCGATTTTGTTTTTATTGAGTAAGGCGACTTGTACCGGTACTTCTTTCGTAATCTTCTTATCGAGGAAGACTTCGATCGTCTGTTGTTTCGGCGTCACTTCGACATCTTTTCCGAAGCCGGTCGGTGTGACACGGACACGATGATAGCCCGGGTCGAGGCCTTTCAAATCAATCGATAATCCAAAATCCTGAACAAGCCGGAGCATCGTCAAGCTACTCGAAGGACCTTTAACGGTGACCTCCATCGTATTTGGAATATTATAGGCGACCCATTGCGATTCATCATACTGGACCGTGACCGGTACGTCAAACTTCGTCGAGCCTTGTCCTGCGATCGGTAACAGACTAGCCGCATCGCTTTTTCCCGTCGTATTCGAACCTGCGACCATCAAATACAACATGACGGCTAAGGCAACGGCAACGATACGTAAAAACCAGCGTTCATTGAACCACTTTTCGAACATTATTTTTTCGCCCCCATCCAGTTCAAGAAGGAAGTATTCGTCGGTTCGGCCTTGACGATTGTCTCAAGTAACTTCGTCCGCAAGGATTCTTCGTCGAGTTCCCGGTATAGACGTCCATTGATGGCGAGTGAGACACCACCCGTTTCTTCCGAGACGACGAGCGTGACACTATCCGTCACCTCACTGACACCAATTGCTGCGCGGTGACGTGTTCCAAGCTCTTTTGAGATATGTGCACTCTCAGACAGCGGTAAGTAACAAGCGGCTGCTGCTAACTTGCCTTGCTGGACGATGACGGCACCATCATGTAAGGGTGTATTCGGAATGAACAAGTTGATCAGCAACTGACTCGTGATTTGTGAGCCGAGCGGAATACCCGTCTCCACGTATTCACTCAGTCCAGTCTCCCGTTCAATCGTCACGAGTGCCCCAATACGCCGTTTTGACATGTACTGAGCAGACGATACGAGCGCATCGACGATTCGAATTTGTTCATCTTCATCACTGACCGCACTACGCGAGAAGAATTTACTCGTTCGTCCTAAATGTTCCAGTCCACGCCGGAGTTCGGGTTGGAAGATGATGATAATCCCCAGTAACCCATAGGTGATGATTTGATTCAGTAAGAATTGCAGTGTTTTGAGTCCAAAAAAGCCACTCAGGAACCAACTGATCAAAATGACCGAGATCCCTTTAATGAGCTGGACCGCTTTTGTTCCTTTGACGATGATCATGAGACGGTAAATGACGAACGTCACGACCGCAATATCAATCACGTCATTAATATAATCGTACCAATGTACGTTTTCTCCCAGTTTCAACAATTGAAATTGAAGTGGTTGCCAGCTGAAGTAATTCACCAACCGTGCCCCCTAACTCATCTGATTTAAACAGTTTCCATTATAGCACAAAGGGACGAGTTCGACTCGTCCCAGCTGATTATTGAAATAGACGCTTGATTCCGTACCATACGCGTTCGAATAATTGATCGATTTCCTTGATTTCTCCGGTCACGCTACCAGCACTCGCCGTGTACGCTTTCCCGTCAACGGTCATGACATCGCCATTGACTTTCCCTTCGATGCGGACGTTCCCGCCTTCGACATATAGATCTTGGTCGACCGTGACGCCTTTCGGGACAACGACCTCACCATTTTGAGCGACGATACCTGGTGCATTCGTATAAGATAAGTCATGTTCTTCTTGTGCCATATAACCACCTAGGCTACCGACCGACAAGAGTAAGAAAACAGCCGCTGCCGCGAGCAATGGGTACTGCTTCATCTTACCTCCAAAACGAGACGGTTGCGGTTGGTGCAGCAAAGCAGCGCTTGGCGTCTCCACCTGTTCAGGCAATTGTGCCAGCACGCGGGATGTAAAATCTGCCGATAATTTAGGCGCTGGAAGTTGACGCAGTCGAGCATCAAGGAGCCGATACTCTTCGAACTCGTCCATCGCGTCTACTTCTCGTAACTCTGCTTCTAATCGCTCGAATTCCTCAGGTGGTTGGTTTTGGTCTAAATAATCCTGGATCCGTTCATGTACATGCTCTCGTGACATGGTGAGTTCCTCCTTCTCATCGTTTGGCAAAATGCTTCTTCAGCGCTTCTCGTCCACGATGAATTCTAGTTTTGACAGTAGCGACAGGTAATTCGATCATTTCACTGATTTCCTTTAGCGAAAGATCTTCTACATATTTCAGGACGAGTGGGACACGGTATTTTTCTGGTAAAGCTGCAATCGCGTCCCCGACTTCGTTTCGTTGCTCGTTATCGACCACTTGGTCCTCCGGCAAGGTATCCTTGCTCTCGAGTTGTGAATACAATGTCAGTCCTTCAGTACCTGACATCTCAGCATCAAGAGAATAATCAGGTTTCTTTTTCCGTAATCGGTCAATCGATACGTTCGTGACGATTCGGTACAACCAAGTCCGGAACTTCCATTGTGCATTATACGAATCAATCTTCGTAAATACACGGATGAAGGCTTCTTGTGTCGCATCCTCCGCTTCCATTCGATCGCGCAAGACGCGGAAAGCCACAAGAAAGGCACCTTCCTTATATAGATCAACAAGTGCCGCGAATGCATCACGGTCTCCTTGTTTCACTCGCTCAATTAAGCGTAGTGTCGTTTCTTCCACTTTGAATACCCCCCGCTCTATGCGGTCAATCTCTTATACGAAGTCGACCGATAAATGTTTCATCTCCTTTTAAATTGTAACAAAAAAAACTTGAACTCCGCTGAAAAGAGTTCAAGTTCTATCCATTATTTTACTAAGCGATGTGTTTCCATTGCCAAAAGTAGATCTCCGATCAGTTCATTCGCAAGTTCCGCTGTTCCGTTTCCTTCTTCAAGTAACGGATTCACTTCAACGAATTCAGCTGCAATGAAGTTTTCTGCCGTTGCACAATGCTTGAGCACCGTTTTCGCATCGTCTAAGAAAATGCCATCGGCGACACGTGTACCTGTACCGACGACGAGTGATGGATCGAGACCATCCATATCAAAGCTAAGATAGAATGCATCCGTCGTTTCCTTCAAATAAGCAATCGCTTCTTCCATGATTGCGTCCATTCCCCGAGTTCGGATCGCTTCCATATCATAGACCCGAATACCAAGACGATCAATCAGCTCTTGTTCCCCTGGATCAACGTCACGTAATCCGATGAAGACGAGGTGTTCCGGTTGCAGCTTGATATCTGTTCCTCCGACTTCCGTTAAACGCTGATGTCCTTCCCCAAGGGCTACAGCGAGCGGCATACCGTGGATGTTACCAGACGGTGATGTTTCCGGTGTATTCAAATCACCGTGTGCATCGAACCAGATGACGCCAAGACGTGGTACAGTCTGACGTAACCCAGCAATCGTTCCGATCGCCATGCTGTGATCGCCACCAACTAACAACGGAAAACGTTGTTCCGATAACGCGTCACGTACGATCAGGTGCAAGTCATTCGTCGTATGGACGACGCCTTCCAAACGTTTCAGCTTAGGATCTTCTTCCCGGACTGCATCCTCGGATAAAACAGCCGCTTCCCCGTAGCGTACTGCTTCTTGTCCCCGTGCTTCGAGTGTCGCGAGTAGACCCGCTTTTTCGACAGCAGCAGGTCCGTGTTCAGTGCCTGGCTTTCCTTGTCCATAACGGTACGGTACGCTGATATACGCGATGTTCATACGATATTCCCCCTATGTCATAGTCACTTCTACATGTATTGTAAGCGGTAACAAACAAGTGGTTCAACTCAACAAAAAAACGCATGAATATACAAAAAAAACACCGTGAAGGGAATCACGGTGTTCTTGCGTACGTACTCTGGTTATGCTTGGCATTTCATATAAAAAAAACTTAAGACGAACGAAACTCGCTTAAGATCTTTAAATAAAATTGGTGGAGCCTAGCGGGATCGAACCGCTGACCTCCTGCGTGCAAGGCAGGCGCTCTCCCAGCTGAGCTAAGGCCCCGAAAGAAAAAGCGGAAGACGGGATTCGAACCCGCGACCCCGACCTTGGCAAGGTCGTATTCTACCACTGAACTACTTCCGCAAGAAATGAGCCATGCAGGATTCGAACCTGCGACCCTCTGATTAAAAGTCAGATGCTCTACCAACTGAGCTAATGGCTCGACATGGTGGGGGGGGGCGGATTCGAACCGCCGAACCCGAGGGAGCGGATTTACAGTCCGCCGCGTTTAGCCACTTCGCTACCCCCCCAGTTTGTCTAGGAAACTTATACGATTGAGAAAAAACAGTGCCGGCAACAGGAGTCGAACCCGCGACCTACTGATTACAAGTCAGTTGCTCTACCAGCTGAGCTACACCGGCACAAAAAGTATAATGGTGACCCGTACGGGATTCGAACCCGTGTTACCGCCGTGAAAGGGCGGTGTCTTAACCGCTTGACCAACGGGCCATTGGCTCCGCAAGTAGGATTTGAACCTACGACCTACCGGTTAACAGCCGGTTGCTCTACCACTGAGCTATTGCGGAATAAATTAAATGCCTGGCAACGTCCTATCCTCACAGGGGGAAGCCCCCAACTACTTTCGGCGTTCAAGTGCTTAACTTCCGTGTTCGGCATGGGAACGG
>NZ_JACSNF010000004.1:0-256831 GCF_018619015.1 Exiguobacterium sp. s11
CTTGCATGTATTAGGCACGCCGCCAGCGTTCGTCCTGAGCCAGGATCAAACTCTCCATGAAGTGTTTGACTTGCTCGTTGTGTGACCGAGGTCACGATTGACGAAGCTTGCGCTTCATTCGTTTTTGTATTCCGTAGAATACGATTTTTGCCTCATCGTTCAGTTTTCAAAGTTCGTCATTGTTTGTTTTGAAAATGGTGGGCCTAAGTGGACTCGAACCACCGACCTCACGCTTATCAGGCGTGCGCTCTAACCAGCTGAGCTATAGGCCCGTCAAAGCAAACAAAATATGGTGCACCCTGAGAGATTCGAACTCCCGACCCCTTGATTCGTAGTCAAGTACTCTATCCAGCTGAGCTAAGGGTGCGATATGGTGCGGTCGAGAGGACTTGAACCTCCACGATGTTGCCACCACTAGGCCCTCAACCTAGCGCGTCTACCGATTCCGCCACGACCGCAAATATGAAATTAAAAATGGTGTGTCATGCAGGATTCGAACCTGCGACCCTCTGATTAAAAGTCAGATGCTCTACCAACTGAGCTAATGACACATAAAAACTGGGCTGGAAGGGATCGAACCTTCGCGTGCTGGAATCAAAATCCAGTGCCTTACCACTTGGCTACAGCCCAAAAATGGCGGTCCTGACGGGATTCGAACCCGCGATCTCCTGCGTGACAGGCAGGCATGTTAACCGCTACACCACAGGACCGCAATTTGAAGTTGTAAACAACTCTTTAAAAAGAAATGGTGGAGGATGACGGGATCGAACCGCCGACCCCCTGCTTGTAAGGCAGGTGCTCTCCCAGCTGAGCTAATCCTCCATATGGTGACCCGTACGGGATTCGAACCCGTGTTACCGCCGTGAAAGGGCGGTGTCTTAACCGCTTGACCAACGGGCCATATCGTAATTAATAATTATTCTCAAGAAACATTTTCACATAAGAGGTCTGGCGGAGATGGAGGGATTCGAACCCTCGCACCAGTTTCCCGGCCTACACCCTTAGCAGGGGCGCCCCTTATAGCCACTTGGGTACATCTCCAAAAGAATGGCTCCGCAAGTAGGATTTGAACCTACGACCTACCGGTTAACAGCCGGTTGCTCTACCGCTGAGCTATTGCGGAACGTTACGTTCTGTTCGGAACACTTTTATATAGTAGCAACTTTTTTTCTTTCCGTCAATGCTTTTTTAAAAAAGTTTTTAGCGACGATAAGTTGTTTAGTTGCTGTCGTTTTGACGACTTCTATAATTTATCATGCTCCGAAATGAACGTCAACTACTTTTGTAAAAAATCTTTCCACGACATCGACCACATCGATATCTTTCCGTATTCATGCGTCTTTTCCTTCTATATAACGTGCTGCATTTCTCACATTCATAAAGATAGGATTTTTTTTCGTCTTCTTGTCTTCTCGGACTGTATCGAAGCCCATCGTAGCGCTCTAACCATTCCTTGAAGTCTTGATCTTGATGACGGTGTCCCATTCCTGCTAGATGTAAATGGTAGTGACACAGTTCATGAATCACGATTCCGCGGAAGACTTTCATATCATCGATATATCGTTTATTGAAGTCTAAATGATGATCGCCTAAGAAATAGCGACCACCTGTCGTCTTCAGCCGTGGATTAAAATAAGCTTTATGTCGAAACGGTAAGGAAAATACGTCGAGCGACAGTTGCTCGACGTATCGTTGTAATTGTTCATTCGTCATTTCGGCGGAACCAGTGTCAAACCAATCCGTCCCCGCTCTGGTTCAACATTCGTCACCCATACTGTCACGATATCCCCGACAGCGACGACATCAAGTGGATGCTTGACACGTTTACGACTGAGCTTCGAGATATGAATTAAACCATTCTCTTTCACTCCGATATCAACGAACGCACCAAAATCAAGAACATTCCGGACCGTCCCTTGGAACTCCATCCCGACTTGGATCATATCCATCGATAGAACATCTTGGCGGAGCAACGGTTTATCGAGCGCTTCCCGAGGGTCACGACCCGGACGTTGTAACGCTTCGATGATGTCACGTAATGTCGGCTCTCCGATCTCGAGCGTCTGTGCCATCTCCGGTAATGACAATGTAGACAATTGTTCCCGCACCGCATCCGTTCCAACTTGATCCAGCGTTAAGCCTAGTGTCTTAAATAACTTCTCGACTGTTTTGTACTGTTCCGGATGAATCGGCGTCCGGTCGAGCGGATGCGTACCTTCTAGAATTCGTAGGAATCCTGCTGCCTGTTCGTAGGCTTTTGCACCAAGACGAGGAACTTTCAATAATTCCTGGCGTGTCTTAAACGTCCCAAGTTCCGAGCGGCGTTCAACGATTTTTTTCGCCGTCGCCTTCGTGATTCCTGCGACATAACTCAAAAGCGGTTCTGACGCTGTATTAACATCAACTCCGACTTGGTTGACGACCGTCTCGACGACAAAATCAAGCGTCTCCTTCAGTTTTGTTTGCGAGACATCATGTTGATATTGACCGACTCCGACAGACTGCGGGTCGACTTTGACGAGTTCAGCCAGCGGATCCTGCAGGCGACGCGCAATCGAAATCGCGGATCGTTGTTCAACCTGAAGCTCTGGGAACTCTGTCCGGGCAATCTCTGAAGCGGAATAAATACTTGCCCCTGCCTCGTCGACGATCGTAAAGGCGATATCTTTTTGCCCCTTCATCCAGTCCGCAACGAATGCTTCTGTTTCCCGCGAAGCAGTTCCGTTCCCAATCGCAATCAATTCGATCCCGTATGTATCGACGAGCTGCGAAAGAGTTTGACGTGCTTCTTTCGCTTTTTGTTCTGACATCGTCACGTAGATGACGCCGACTTCCTTCATTTCACCTGTCGGATCGATGACTGCCCACTTACATCCTGTCCGGTAAGCCGGATCCAGTCCCAACATGACTTTCCCTTTCATCGGTGGCTGCATGTAGAGTTGGCGGAGATTCTTACCAAAGACGTCAATCGCTTGGATCTCTGCCTTTTCCGTCAGTTCGTTCCGAATTTCTCGTTCGATGGCAGGGAAGACGGATTTTTTATAGCCCGTCGTGATCGCTGCTTCGACGATATCACGTTTCTTCGGCGCCAGTTGTGCGTATGAACGAAGCAATGTTGGTAAAACCTGCTGTTCCTCTAACACGACTTTCACAGAGACGATTTTCAATGCTTCCGCACGGTTAATCGCAAGAATCCGGTGCGGAACGATCTGTTGGATACGCTCACTGTAGGCATAATACTGTGCAAAGACACCTTTTTCATCGACTGCATCCTTTTTCTGTTTCGTGACGATTTCTGCTGAACGGCGCATTTGCTTACGAATGAACTCACGCACCGTCGCTTGTTCGCCCCACTCCTCGGAAATGATCGATTGTGCCCCAGTAAGCGCTTCTTCCGGATCCAGCCCATTGCTCAAGCGATGGAATGTCGCTTCATCATAAGCAGACTTGTCGCGGAACCAGTCGGCAAGTGGTGCAAGCCCTGCTTCCCGTGCAATTTCCGCCTTTGTCCGACGTTTTGGTCGAAACGGTAAATAGATATCTTCGACTTGTTGTAACGTCGTCGCTTCCTCGAGCGTTCGACGGAGTTCCCGCGTCAATGCACCTTGCTCCTCGATTTTTTCAAGGACGTCACTCCGTCTACTTTCAAGTTGCGTTAATTGTTTATGTCGATCGAGAATCGCTTTGATCGCGACCTCATCGAGTTCACCTGTCTGTTCTTTCCGGTAGCGGGCGATGAACGGAATCGTACCGCCTTCTTCCGTCAATTGTAAGACTGCCTTCACTTGCGCAGGACGTACATTCAATTCACTTGCGATTCTCTTTTCCATCTGCTTCACCTCTCATTCATTATACCGAAGAACGCATGGAAAAGAAAAAAGACTGACACGAGGTCAGTCTTTTGAGAATACTTCATTTGGTTCGACTTTGATCGCTTCACGTAACTTCTGTAAAGCGCGTCGTTGGAGACGGGAAACGTGCATTTGCGAAATGCCGAGTAGTTCGCCCGTTTCTTTTTGACTCATATTACGGTAGTAGGCACATTCGAGAATCGAACGTTCGCGGTCCGTTAAGACAGCAAATGCCTTTTCAAGAATCAGACGCTGATCGACGGAGTCATAGCCGTTTTCTTGATTCCCGACGAGGTCGAGTAACGTAACAGTACTACCTTCCTGATCTGCCTCAATCGAACTATCAACGGATAACGCTTGATAGCTTTTACCCATCTCAAGTGTTTCGAGGACCTCCTCTTCCGATACTTCAAGACGCGCAGCAATCTCATCGATGCGCGGAGAGCGTTGCAACTCCGTCGTCAACTCCTCGACTGCCTTCTTGATTTTCGGTCCGAGTTCCTTGATGCGACGTGGAACGTGAACGCTCCATGTCTTATCGCGGATGAAACGTTTGATTTCACCGATGATCGTCGGAACAGCAAACGACTCAAAACTGCGACCGAATTCCTTATCGAAGCGACGAAGCGCTGCAAGCAACCCAATCATGCCGACCTGAACAAGATCGTCATGAATCGGTCGACCACGCGAGAACTTTCGGGCCAAAGCTTCTACCAAGTCTGAATAACGCTCGAGTAATGCCGCATGCACTTCCTCATCTTGGTCGTCCTGCTGATACAAATCAATCAGTCGAAGTACTTCATCATCACTGTGATGGCGTTGTTGAGACTTTGCTGGCACTTTGACCCACCTCATCTCTATTCATATATTTTGTCATATGGACAGTGACGCCGTTCGCTTTCTCGATCGTTACTTGATCCATCAATGCTTCGATCATCAAGATACCGAGTCCTCCTTCATGCAAGGAATCGAGATCGTGTGCATCCGTAATCGGTTCACTTTGGCGTTTGACCTCATCTTTATCGAACGTAATGCCGTTATCCTTGACGACAATCTCGAGACGATCATCCGGATAGACGTTACATGTCAAGGCGATGCTACCATCTTCTTTTCCTTCGTACGCATGTTGAACAGCGTTCGCACATGCTTCTGAGACAGCGATCTTGATATCTTCGATGTCATCATACGTGTATCCCATCCGGTTGGCGACACCTGAAACCGTCAGACGGGCAATGGCTACATATTCCGGTTTTGCCGGTAATGTCATGTTTAGTTGTTCGTTCTTCATTGCGTTCCACCTCTTACACCACTATCGATTGTAATGATGCTTGAAAGACCTGTAATTTCGAATAGACGACGGATGCGTTCAGAAACGCCGACGAGCGTGAACGATGTACCGTTCTTTTTCGCTGCTTTGAGTGCTCCGACGAACACGCCGAGACCTGTCGAATCCATGTAGTGTACTTCATCCAAATGGACGACGACATCGTTTGTTTCAACTGCCGGGACTAGTTCTTGGCGAAGCTTTGGTGCTGTATACGTATCAATCTCACCTGCGATATAAAGATGCGTCTGACCGTCAAGCTGCTCTGTTTTAATTGTTAAATCCATCTTCAAGTTCCTCCTCAAGGAAAATCTGTCTATGTGGTCTTGCTATTCATCCTACCTCATCCCTTTATAAAAAGGTCACTTGGGTATGTTTCCCCGTAAAGAAAACTTTAAAACCCATTTCATAAAAAAAGAGGTCAAAAAAAGTCGCATACGCTAGTATCGACTCTTCTTGTGTTGCGCTTCTATGTAAGTGCCTAAAAATCAACCAAGCCTAAGCTGATTGCGACGGCACTATTTACTTTCATCATCGTGTCTGGATCTAGATGTGTGACTTTATCCGTTAGACGGCGTTTATCAATTGTACGGATTTGCTCAAGTAAGATGACCGAATCACGTTCTAATCCGTGTCGCTCTCGATATACTTCCACATGGGTCGGTAGTTTGGCTTTGTCGATCTGTGCCGTGATCGCAGCCACGATGACTGTCGGGCTGAATCGGTTACCAATATCATTTTGTAGAACAAGCACGGGACGAACTCCCCCTTGTTCCGATCCGACCACAGGTGACAAATTTGCATAAAACACGTCGCCACGTTTGACTATCAAAGCTTACACCCCGCTTACTTGACGTAGGAGTGAGAACTCCGCCTCCGTTTCAATCTGGAACATTTCGCCAACGATCGATAAATTGATTGCTGCCATTTCTTCGTAACCACGTTTCAATTCCTCACGTAGCTGACGCTTGCGTTCTTCGGTCGTATGGTTCGACTTCATCCCAATCGTCTCCTTCGCTACATTTCGCTCAACAAACTGCATTTCCCGTTGTTGGACCAAGATAATGGCACCTCCAGATTCACTGAAACCTTAACGAACGACTCACTTTCTACTTCAATATATCAGTCGAATTCAGAAAATACAATCAAAATTCAAACAAATAACATATTTTTGCCATCTTATTGATGTCTTGTACGAATCATTGACGCGGCACGCGCTTCGAGAATTGGCAGAGAACTTCATAGTTGATTGTCCCAAGCCAATGGGCTGCTTCCTCGATTGGTGCCCCTTCTCCAATCAGAATGACTTCCGTCCCAATCGGATATTCCCGCGGTAAACGAATCATGAGCCGATCCATGCAGACACGACCGACGATTTCGCACGGCAGACCGTCTACGATCAACGAATAGCCTTGGAACTTGCGTGACCAGCCATCCGCGTAACCAATCGGAACGGTACCGATCCATTCATCCGTCGGTGCCGTATAGGTCGCCCCGTAACTGATCGTTTGACCGGGCTCGACTTGTTTGACCTGCATCAGACGACTTTTCAGTGAAAACGCCGGTTTTAAGAACTCGTAATGTCCTGCCATCTCATCCGACGGCATCGCCCCATATAGAGCGATACCGACTCGAACGACGTTAAACGGCGCTTGACCTGCTAGACGAATCGCTGCCGCCGAATTGGCACAGTGGATGTAACGGATATCCGGTACTAGTGCGACATACGATAAAAACGTCTTGAGCTGGCGCTCGAACAACTGACTGTTCAACTCGTCAGCAGTCGCGAAATGCGTATAGATGCCTTCGAGTTCGACGAGATCATCATCACATTCAGCAAGAATTCGCTTCAACTCATCGACATGTTGCAGTCCGAGTCGTCCCATTCCGGTATCGACCTTGATATGCAGACGAAGATGATCGATTTCTGTCAAATGACGTTTCGCTTCCTGAAGCCAATCGGCTGAAAAGACAGGAACGGCGACATCATAATTCGAAGCGACCGTCGCATGTTCCGGTAGTAAAGCCTCAAGCATCAAGATCGGTGCTTGGATACCCGCTTCTCGCAACTCGATCGCTTCTTCGAGGAGCGCGACAGCGAGTAAGTCGGCTCCGTTCTCAAGAGCGATTTCAGCGACCGTCACTGCCCCGTGACCATAGCCGTCCGCCTTGACGACCGCCATCACCTGTTGTTCGCCCATCCGTGTTTTGATTTCGCGTATATTATGTGCGATCGCTTCCCGATCGATTTCAATCCAAGTTGGTCGGTACATCCCATTCCCTCTTCTCTAATAAGACTTGCGCAGATGCATAATGCTCTGAATGTGTGATCGAGACGTGGATGACGCCATCGAATGGTCCACTCATGATTGGTCGCCCTGTCTCATCGTTTAAAACTTCAACGTCTTGCCAGGAAACTTCTTTTCCGACGCCGGTTCCGAATGCTTTGACGAACGCTTCCTTTGCAGCGAAACGTCCAGCGAGGTACTCGATGCGACGGTGTCCCGAAAGCGATTGAAATCGTTCCTGCTCTGCCTGTGTTAAGATTCTTCCAGCAAAACGTGGCTGCCGCTCAAGCGTTTGCTCGATTCGATCCAGTTCGACCAAATCGATTCCAATTCCATAAATCATCTGAGACGCCTCCACAGTTCTATTCTTCGCCATCTTCATATAGAATGAAGATGAAGCGAGGTGTTGTCATGTTTAGTCGAACGGAAAACCTACAAACGTTCACACGTTCTTATCCGGTCGTTTCGTTGTTCATTTTAATCCAAGTTGCCCTGTTTGTCATCGAACAGTTGGGCCCACTCCTTAATCTGACATTCTCTCCTCTAAATGCAGGGGCATCCATCAATCTCTTAATCGAACAAGGTGAATGGTGGCGTGTCGTCACAGCAACGTTCTTGCATTACGATTTTTGGCACATTGCGTTCAATACGTTTGCTCTCGTCATCTTCGCTCCACCGCTTGAGCGGATGATTGGTCATGGTCGATTTGCTGCCTTTTACTTGCTCGTTGGTACGCTCGCGAACATCTTGACGTACTTCACGAAAATCAATGAACCGTTTTATGGTCAAGCTGGAGCATCGGGTGCCATTCTTGGTTTGCTTGGTTTTTATGTCTACTTGAGTCGATTCAAGCGGACGGTCATCCTAGCAGATGATACGCGTCTTGTGTATATCTTCACTGCAGTCACGGCAGTCTTTACGTTGCTCGGATCGAACGTTGCTGTCTTTGGTCATTTGTACGGTTTCGTCCTCGGATTCCTCTTCGGATTCGTCTTTGGTAATCGTGCCGTTCCATTCACACGTCCGTTCCAAACCGGTCGTCGATCGAGCGGTGGACCTGTCTTCGTAAGCGGTTCTGGTCAACTCGGTCGGATCTTCTTCTATATCATCATCGCGTTTGCCGTACTCGGATTATTCTTCCGCTACTTGTAAAATGGCATAAAAAAAGGACTCCGCTACACGCGCGAGTCCTTTTTTTGCTTATTTGCGAAGTACTTCTGCTAAGTCCTTCACGTCGTCAATCAGATTATGGATCGTCTCCTGATTGTCCGTATAGAGTGCTTTTAGTTCTTCAAAGCGCCCTTTTGGATCTTGTTTGACAGCAGACAATTGTGTTCCTGCGCCGCTGAATGTCCGTTTCACTGCTGCAAACTGCGCTTGGCGCGTATCTTTATGCAGTAGTGATAAAGTAGCGCCGACGAGTGCGCCACCGAGTGTTGCTACGACAAAATAGTTCTTTTTCATCTGTTAGTCCCCCTGCATCTCACTCATTTGTTGGTGGTACGATTTGATACCGTTTCATGACGGGAGAAGGCGCGAACGACTTCCCTGCCTCTTCAGCATACTGGTCTACCGTAAGACGTTCAACTGATTTTGCATAACGAGCTCCGTCCCCTGTCTCTTGGAACTGAATCAATAAGGCAAGATCCGTCCCCTTCTCGACACGTCCAATCCGAAATGCCTGGAAGCCACCATATTCTGCTCCGATGACTTTCGGATTCGACATCACTTGATGTACGAATAGATCTCCGCTATTTTGATCTGCCGGAATCGACCAGTAGAAGAGACTGCCTTCGTCCGAAAAATTGCCACGTGATTCGAGCAACGTATAGGTATTGCCACTTTGAAAAGGTGATTTCGAGTCCGTCTCCATCCAGAGGATGGCATCGCCGCTTCCGCTAGCGACACGAATATGAGCATCACGGGAACGAATTTGTTCAACGAACGAACCGCTACCGAATGTAATCGAAAGTTTAGATGGCATCACAGGCCTCCGCAAGTTGAAAGTCTTTTTCCGTCAATCCGTTTTCATCATGAGTCGTCGCTGCAAGTGTGACGTTTTTATAGTCGATCACGATTCGTGGATGATGATTCAAGTTTTCAGCGATACTTCCGACTTCCTGTACGAAATCCAGTGCCGCAGGAAACGATGCAAGTGTATAGGTCCGGACGATTTCATCATCCACGACACTCCAATCTTGCAACCGCTCAAGACGCTCTTCCACTTCATACTCATTCAACCTAGCCATCCCTTTCTCCTCCTCTACTATCATTTTCGTCCTATACCTTATACCCCATTCTTTTACTTCTCTATACCTGTTTGTATCCGATTTCTTCCTTTTGCCTTCTGTGTGAGATAGAGTACAATGTGAAAGAGAACACTAATTCAAAATCGGAAAGGGGCTTACGCATATGCGCGCTCTGATTGTCATTGATTACACGATCGATTTCGTTGCTGACGAAGGAAAGCTGACTTGTGGAAAACCAGGACAAGCGATTGAAGATCGAATTGCTACGTTGATGGAGGAGTTTTCAACGGAAGACTACGTCGTCATCGCTAACGATATTCACGAAGAAGGCGATACATTCCACCCGGAAACCGTTCTCTTCCCGCCACATAATATCCGCGGAACACATGGACGTGATCTGTTCGGGAAAGTCGCAGCCATGGCACGGGTCGCTGATCACGTCATCGACAAGACGCGTTATAGTGCGTTCGCCGGGACGGACCTCGATTTACGCTTGCGTGAACGCGGTATCCACGAAGTCCACCTCGTCGGTGTCTGTACGGACATTTGTGTCCTTCATACAGCTGTCGATGCCTACAATCTCGGATATCGTATCGTCGTTCATGCCGATGCGGTCGCAAGCTTTAACGCGACTGGTCACGAGTGGGCGCTTACACACTTTAAACAATCGATCGGCGCAGAAGTCGTCGGCGAATAAGAAGGGATCTGTCCGTCATGTTACAACGTAATCTTGCACTCCATACCGATCTGTACTTACCACGGTGGATGTATATCTATTGGAAAGAAGGACGTCATAATGAACGTGCCGTCTTTGATGTTTACTACCGTTCGAATCCGTTCGCAGGAGGCTATGTCGTCTTTGCGGGTCTCGAAAATATCATCGAGTATATTCAAACACTCCGTTTCACGGAAGAAGATATCACGTACTTGCAAGAGATGATTGGCTTCCCGGATGAGTTCAAGGATGAACTGCGTCAGTTCAAGTTCAATGGCTCGATTTCAAGTGTCAAAGAAGGCGAGATCGTCTTCCCGAACGAACCACTGATTCGGATCGAGGCACGCATCTTTGAAGCAAAACTCTTACAGACCGCGATTCTGAACATCGCGAACCACGAATCGCTCATCGCGACGAAATACGCACGTATTCGTCAATCGGCTCCCCGTGCGAAGTTCCTCGAAGCTGGTGCCCGTCGCGCGCAAGGCATCGATGCCGCTTACTTCGGTACGCGTGCTTCATACCTGGCTGGTTTTGACGTCACAAGTCTTGCTTCAGCAGGACGCGACTTCGGCATTCCGTGTGGTGGAACGATGGAACATGCCGACATTCAATTCCACGATGACGAATTGACGGCATTCCGGACATTCGCTTCTCATTATCCGGATCAGGCGACATTACTTGTCGATACGTACGATACGCTCAAGAGTGGTCTTCCGAATGCGATCACGGTTGCGAAGGAACTCCAAGCCAAAGGGCATAAACTGCGCGGCATCCGGATCGATTCTGGCGACTTATCCTACCTGTCAAAACGTGCCCGTAACATGCTTGACGAAGCTGGCTTCCCGGAAGTCGACATCGTCTTATCAGGGGACCTCGACGAATACGTCATCCAGGACTTGCGCATCCAAGGTGCCCAAGCCAATACGTTCCTCGTCGGAACACGCGGCATCACGGCTTACGAGCAACCGGCTCTTGGGATGGTTTATAAACTGGTCGCACGTGAAGTAGATGGCGAGCTCGTACCCGTCATTAAAGTATCCTCGTCAAAAGCCAAGACGACGACGCCCCATATCAAGGAAGTCTATCGCATCATCGATCCGGTGACGGATAAGTTCAAAGGCGATTACGTGACGTTGATGGACGAAAATCCGTCGACACTTGAAGCTGTCGATCTCATCGACGTTCGGGACCCATCGTTCCGAAATCGCATTGAACAGTTCAAGGTCGAGCGGTTACTTGAACCAATCTTCAAAGATGGAGAACTGGTCTATACGGTCCCAACGATCGAAGAAAGTCGCCACTTCCACGAAACACAGATCGGTCGTCTGTGGGAAGAGTACAAACGGCTACGTTTGCCAGAGATCTATGCTGTCACATTCAGCGATCGTCTCTGGAAGCTCAAACTCGACATGATTCGGGATACCCGACTGGCAAGTGGGTTAAAATAAGACGCCAAAAAGCGCCGTTCTTCCTCCCTCAGGATGAACGGCGCTTTTTCTCATGTTAATCCTGCTTCGTTTCCGACAGGTGTCATTTCTGTTGGCGCTTGTTCCATCTTCTTACGAAAGTACCATGCGAAGCCAAGTGCACCTCCGATGAAGACGATATACGTGATGCGTTGACCGAATTCAGCTAAGGAATCCGCGTAGAAAATACTGATTAAATGATCACTTCCACTAATGAGTAGCAAACAGGCAATCAGGAGCGCAATGCGATATGCAAGCGTCGGGCGGTCTGTCGGTTCAGCATGCCAATACATGATGATATGGTGGGCAAGTAGAATGATACCCAGGATTCCTAATATTCCAATGAGTACTTGCGGCATAATGAACGATCCTCCTGTTTAGTAGTATCTAGTCTTATTTAAACATAGTTCATACGAATTTCGTCAGGAAAAGTTTCCCGTCTTACATTCCTCACGGTATACTGTAGGAAAATCGTAAGCGATCAAGGGAGGGCATTTTTTCATGAAAACCTTTAAGTTATGCACATTACGCATTTTAATGGATGAGTCAGGACGTGATACGACGATTCCCGTCGCCATTCAGGACGGATTGACGGTCAGTACCGAACAGACGGCACAGTGGGTTGCAGAAATCGTCGTTCCTCCAACGGATCAGCCGATCGTCGATGAATTGTTCACAAAACATTTACGTGCTTTGATTGAAATCACGATCTCACGACCTGATAATGACCCTGCCGCGATGATCGTCACGCCTCTTGAACGGACTGTCTTAAGCGAAAACGTCTCATATGTCTTCACGGGTAAGATGGTCATGATGAAAAATGATTTATCTGAATCGATCTTACGCGAAGTCGTCGAAGATGGATTCGCTGGCGAAGAACTCGTTCAAGAGTATAAGGATCGTCGTTCAAAACGTGGTGCCCATATCACAAGTATCGCTAAAGAAACGTTCAAACAATATTTGACAGAGCATCCGAACACACCCGTCTCTTAAGGTTTTTCGACCTCGTCCGTGATGTGGTCTGCTACGTTGATGCGATCAATCGTATAGTGATCCGTATGATAGATATAATTCGCACACGCGTTTTTCAAAGGTGTCCGGTAACTGAATGTCGCATCAATCGACGATAATGCTGCCTTGATCGTATGCGAGTGACAAACGATTAGAATTCGTTTCCCTTCATACGTGCGTGTCACTTCCTGTAGCGCCTCGAACACGCGATCCTGGATGGCTTGTTCCGTTTCAAGACCCGGCACAAGTGTCGTATCGTTCGCTTGAACAGCCTCGTAAATCGCTGCGACTGGTTCACCGGAAGCGGCTCCGAATTCGCGTTCGACAAGTCGCTCGTCTGTCGCTGTAATCGTTAAGCCAACAGCACGACCGATGATTTCCGCCGTCTCAACGGCACGCGACAAGGGACTTGCTAATAAGACATCCCACTTTTCATTCGATAGATAAGCGGCGCTGAGTTCCGCTTGTCTTCTTCCTGTTGCATTCAACGGGATATCTTCTCTTCCTTGAATCCGTTCGTTTAAGTTCCAATCCGTCTGACCATGCCGCACTAAACAAATTTCAGTCATGTCTCTGTCTCCCTCACTTAAGAAATATGACTGATTGTATCATGTTTTCCATTCGGAAGTTGTCGAGGTGGCAACAGTAGTACCTGACAGGTGAAATGTTCAATTCGTTCAAGCAATCGTTCGATCTTTAACGGATTTTCCGTCTGAGCGAAACTAGCAAGTGAGTGCGTACCATTCGGAAAGGAAAACAAACGAACATCGGCTCCGACATCCGCTCCCTTCTCAACGAAATGCAAGGCTTGAGAAAACGGAACAATCGGATCTTTTTTACCGTGCAAGAGCATGATTGGCGGAGCATCCGACGATAAATGTGTGACGGGTGAGACGTGCGTCATCAGCTTGCGCCATTCTTCTCGTCCCCCCTTGTAGAACTTAATATGGGCAATCCAAGTCTGAATGAAATTAAACAGCAAAAAGTTCGTCGGTGGATATAAAGCGATCACACCACTGATCAATGGCATGTGCCGCTCATCGCGCTCACCAACGAAAGCAGATGGGGCAAGTGCCGTCGTCAGCATGAGTGAGGCTCCGGCTGAATCTCCCCATACCATCATCCGTCCTCTTAGAATGCGAAGACCCTCTGCTTCCTTATTCAAAAAACATAACGCATCCCGTACATCTTCGAGGTTATCCGGAAAATAACTGCCCTCTTCGAACAAACGATACTCAATACTACAGACGGCAACTCTGAGTTCAAGTAGTCGATCAACGATTGGACTAAAGCAGAACATGTCATCGCGCTCTCCACGAACGAATGCACCACCGTGTGCATAGATGGCAACTGGAAACGGTCCTTCTCCTGGTGGATAATAGAGATCGAGTTGTAAGATGCGGTCTCCCACCTGTTTGTAGGTGAGCGTCCGCGGTGCAAGTTGTTTTTCTGTGAGTGGCAAGGCGGGTTCGGTCCATCGAAGTAGTGCACCATAATTGTTCCAGATACTCGCTCCCGCTGCTGCCGTCGTCAATAATGCAGCTCCCCCCATTAGCCATGCAGTTTCACGTTTCACTTGATCACCTCCAAAAAGACGTGCTAGTTTCTTCACTTTATTATCCTTCTACCCCGTTTTAAAAGATGTCGAACGTCTCGGTATTCCTACTTGACGCTTCACCAGCGTTCCGCTATAGTGAGAAAGTCCAAATCGGAATTGTTACGTTTTAATAATGGAGGTATCATATAATGAAAAAAATTATTCCTGCTTTAACAATCGCCTTCGCGAGTGCAAGTGTCCTCGCCGCTTGCGGTTCGAATACCGATTCATCGACTTCAGATAAAACCCAGACAGAAGTCTATGCATCAACGTTCGCAACAGCTGCTATTGCCCGCGAAATCGGTGGTGATCAAGTCGACGTCAAGATGATCGTCCCACCTGGAGCAGATCCTCACTCTTACGAGCCGACGTCAAAACAACTCACTGAAATTGCTAAGGGTGACTTGTTCCTCTTAACGGGCACGACGCTCGAGCCATATTCGAAAAAAATTCAGGAGAGTCTAAACGGCACGGACGTCCGCTTCGTCGAGACGAGTAAGGACGTCAACTTACTGGAATCTGATGCTACACTCCATGCACATGAAGAAGAGGGGCATAGTGAAGACGAACATGCCCACGAAGAAGAAGGGCACGATGATCACGCAACGGATGAACCTGCGCATGAAGAAGAAGGCCATGACCACGGAAAATACGATCCACACGTCTGGCTCGATCCTACCAATGCAAAAGCAATGGCACGTTCCATCACAGTCGCTCTATCAAAAGAAGTACCAAAAGACAAAGCGACATTCGAGAAAAACTTAAAAGCGTTCGATCAGCAAGCTGACGCACTAGATAAAGAATTCAAACAAGCCGTCGCTGATGGATCGAAAAAAGAACTTCTCGTTACGCATGCCGCTTACGGTTACCTCGCAGAACGATATGGTTTCACGCAACTGCCGATCGCGGGAATTTCTCCTTCCGATGAACCGTCACAAAAGCAACTGGCTGCTTTAGTGAAAGAAGCACGGATGCATGATTTGAAATACGTCGCGTTCGAAGAGACGGTCTCACCGAAGGTCGCACGTGTCATCCAAAAAGAAATCGGAGCTGAATCCGTGACGATTCATAATCTAGAGTCCGTCACGAAAGCACAGCAAAACAGCTCTTATTTTAAATTGATGGAAGAAAACGTCCAGACGTTAAAACAAGCACTTCAGTAAAGTACAGTTGACACGCGTTACTCAATGCGGTACGGTAAGAAACGTGTTTTACAACAATTGAATGACTTCTTTTTATCGCGAGAAACGGAGGGACTGGCCCAATGATGTTTCGGCAGCGGACGATTTGATTCGTACTGTGCCAAATCCAGCAAGCGAAAGCTTGAGAGATAAGAAGAGCGTCTTTATTTCATAAAGACCTCCTTCTTTCTTGCGAAGGGGTCTTTTTTGTATCTTTGAGAAACGAGGTGTCAACAATGAATGAAACGATCACGCCTAACAAATGGGCACTGCTTCCCCTCGTCGTATTCCTGGTCCTCTTCATCGGAGCCGGAATCTTCTATGACGACTTTTACGAATTTCCGATCCTTATCGCCGCATTGATCGCTTTGATCTTTGCTGCAATCACAACGAAAGGATCCATCAATCAAACGGTCGAACGAATCGCAACGGGTGCCGGAAATCCCGATATCATGATCATGGTCTTCATCTTCTTATTAGCCGGTACGTTTTCTGGAACGGCAGAAGCAATCGGTGCCATCGATGCAACCGTCAATGCTGCTTTGACGTTCCTACCTCCGTCATTACTGATGAGTGGTCTGTTTATCATCGCTGCCTTCATCTCGATGGCAATGGGAACATCGACTGGAACGATTGCTGCACTCGCGCCGATCGCCTTCGGTATTCATGAAGCGACAGGCATCAACGTTGCGATCGCAGCAGCGTCAGTCGTTGGTGGTTCGATGTTCGGCGATAACCTGTCGTTCATCTCGGATACAACGATCGCTGCCGTCCGTACCCAAAAAACGAACATGCGCGATAAGTTCCGGACGAACTTCATGATCGTTCTCCCAGCTGCTATCTTGACGATCATCTTACTTGCGTTCGTTTCTGGCTCTGGCGATGCGGTAACGGCCAAAGCATTCGAGTTCTACAAGCTGATTCCATATCTCGCTGTCATCGTCCTTGCGCTATTTGGTGTCAACGTCATCCTTGTCCTCGTCGGTGGTACATTGCTCACTGGTATCATCGGTATGATTGACGGTAGCTTCGGCTTAAGCGGTTTCGTCCTCTCGATGTCAAAAGGAATGATGGGCATGGCGGAGATTTCCATCTTGACACTCCTCATGGGTGGTCTCGTCAGCTTGATCACGTTCAACGGTGGAATCGTCTACTTGAAAGAGACGTTGACGCGCAAGATTTCTCAGCGTCGCGGTGCCGAATTCAGTATGGCAGCACTCGTCAGTGCGACGAATCTCGCAACGGCGAACAATACGATCTCGATTCTCGTCGCTGGACCACTGGCGGCTGAAATCGCTGATACGTACGAGATTGATCGTAAGAAATCAGCGAGTATTCTCGATATCTTCTCTTGTGGTATCCAAGGCATCATTCCGTATGGCGCGCAACTCTTGATTGCAGCAGAATTGACGAAAACGGCTTCACCGGAACTGATTCCGTATCTGTTCTATCCGTTCCTGCTCTTCGTCTGTGGATCGATTGCCATCTTCTTTGGATTGCCACGTATGAAGAAGACAGCGACGAAGCAAGAAAGAATTTCTTCGTAACCATAAAACAGGTCCAATCGCGTCGACGATTGAACCTGTTTTATTATTTTTTCTGCTTCGCTTGTCGTTCTAAGATTAAGTAAGCGATTGCCGGAAGCGGGAATTGAACGAGTCCAGCACCTCCCCAAACCCATGGATTACGTCCTGACTTTCGCGCACTAAGAAACAGACCCACTGCCTGCGTTACTAACAAGGCGCCAATGCTAAGCCAAGTACATTTGGATAGCTTTTTATTCTTTTGAGCCATCTTTTCTCCCCCTCTTTTAACACACGATTAAATCTCATGATTCTTTTCTATTTTACCTTATTTCATTCCTCCATGAGCATGGAAACGGACGTCTTCGTTCGTTCATGCTAAACTAAACGAGCAAATCTAAACTACGTTTTATGAGGAGGAGTAACACATGCAATACGCAAAACTTTCAAACGGTATTACGATTCCCCAAATCGGATTCGGTGTCTGGCAAGTAGATGAAGAGACAGAAGCACCTGCTGCTGTCGCTGAAGCATTACGTGTCGGTTATCGTCATATCGATACGGCTGCTGTCTACAAAAACGAGCGCGGTGTCGCAAAAGGAATCAAGGAAAGCGGCGTGAAACGTGAGGATCTCTTCTTAACGTCAAAAGTCTGGAACGATGATATTCGTGCCGGTCGGACGAAGGAAGCATTCGCAGAATCGCTCGAACGTCTCGAAACAGATTATCTTGACCTTTATCTCATCCACTGGCCGGTCGAAGGCTATATCGAAGCGTGGAAAGCAATGGTTGAACTGTATGAAGCAGGCAAGATCAAAGCGATCGGTGTCTCGAACTTCAAAGAACATCACCTCGATACATTGGCAGAAGAGGGCTTGATGGCACCAATGATCAACCAAGTCGAGTTGCATCCACAATTACCACAACATGAACTGCATGAATACTTGCAAGATCACAACATCCAAGTCGAAGCATGGAGCCCACTCATGCAAGGGAAATTCCTCGAAATTAACGATTTCAAGGAAATCGCAGAGAAGCACGGCAAGACACCTTCACAAGTCGTCTTACGTTGGCATCTCGACAACGGCATCGTCGCTCTTCCAAAATCCGTTACACCAGAACGCATTGCGGAAAACTTCGACGTCTTTGATTTCCAACTCGATGCCGATGATCTTGAGAAAATTGACCGTATCGCAACGGATGTCCGCCTCGGACCGGATCCGGACGAAATCGATTTTTAATCTGACGATTCACGTAAAAGAGAACGTCTTCCATATGAAGTTGTCTTGATTCATCTGAACGACGAGAGACCCGTTTCCAGTCTACGACTTGGAAGCGGGTCTCTTTTTTATGATTTTAGCTGATCAGACATAATAAATTAAAATCGTATCTTCCGCTTCTTCTGCCTTTTGAAAATAGGCGCGTAAATCGGCGAACTGTTCCCAGACATCCTCGAATTCGCCCGGTGTTCCGGCTTCATCATGAATCGAAGCGAGTGCCCGTTGATCGAAATTCCGCATCACCTCAGCCGAGATGATGAGGAGTGGCAAGGGAAGAATGCCTACAATCGCCGCTTTCTCCTCATTAACGATCAACTCTTCGCCAACGATCGCTCGTCCCAGGTTGTAATGCGTGTCTTGATCAATATAGATATCGATTTGATTCATCAAATGATAGATGGCATTCGTCTGTTCGAGAGCGAATAATTGTTCATGATCGGGTTGCGTCTCATGAATGAATAATATCCAGTCCATGATGATGTGGGGATCGTTTCCGAACGACTCCCAGACCGCATCCGTGACGCGGACGAAATGTACGTTTTCCATTCTCCCCCTCCCTTCTGTACTCTGTATTCCCTTTTTAAATTCGTTCTATACAAAAAAAGAGCCAGATTTCTCTGACTCCCTTTCCTTAGATCGCTTTTTCGTCTTTTTCTGATTCTTGCCATGCTTCAAGCGTATCTTTCCCTGGCAAGTTCGGAATCGAGTCCGCATAAAACCGTGGCTCTTTCCCTGCTTTTCGTTGTGTCATGTAATCATCGAGAGCCAGCTTCGCTATCTTTGCAAGACGGAAAATCGCATACAGATTGACAATCGCCATTAATCCCATGAAGATGTCCGCTAACGCCCACACGAGACTAGCCGACTCGACAAGTGAACCGAAGACGATCATGACGAGGACGAGTACGCGGTATGCCATCATGACTTGTTTATTTTCACGGATGAAGTTGATGTTCGATTCACCGTAGTAGTAGTTTCCGACGACGGAACTAAACGCAAATAGGAAGATGGCGAGTGCCATGAATCCTGTCGCAAATGATCCAACTTGTGATGCAAGTGCGCCCTGTGCTAAATCAATACCAGCTAAGGCATCTCCATTCGCATCTTTTGTCGGAACTCCACTGACGAGAACGATCATCGCTGTCGCCGAGCAGACCATCAATGTATCTACGAAGACCGCGAATGATTGAATCAAGCCTTGTTTGACCGGGTGAGAGACTTCCGCTGTTGCTGCTGCGTTAGGTGCCGAACCCATACCGGCTTCGTTCGAGAACAAACCGCGACGAATACCATTCAGAACGGCCGCCCCGATTGCTCCCCCTGCTAATGTCTTAAACTCGAATAATCCTTCTTGGAAAATCAATTTAAAGACACTTGGTAATACTTCAAGATTCGTCACCATGATATAGAGGGCGATTAAGATATAACCACCTGCCATGATCGGAACCATGAATGAAGCGACTGTCGCAATACTGCGGACACCACCAAAAATGATCAGTGCCGTCAAGACGACTAATCCGACCGTAATCCATATCTTATCCACGCCATATTGACTTTGTAGAGAAAGCGAGATCGTATTCGATTGGACAGAGTTAAAGACAAAACCAAATGAGATCGTGATCAGAACACTAAAGACAATTCCTAACCAACGTTGTCCAAGCGCTTTTTCCATGTAATAGGCTGGACCACCACGCCATTCTTTTCCGTCACGTACCTTGTAAATCTGAGCAAGCGTACTTTCGACGAATGCTGACGCCGATCCAATCAAGGCAATTAACCACATCCAGAAGACTGCACCCGGACCGCCGAGTGCGATTGCAGCCGCCACACCCGCGATGTTTCCGGTACCGACACGTGCTGCCGTACTGATCGCAAATGCTTGGAATGGCGATACGCCATCTTTCCCTTTATCCGTTCCTTGGAACAATAAGCGAATCATCTCCGGGATCATCCGAAATTGAACGAACCGCATCCGGAATGTAAAATAAATGCCTAATCCAACGAGTAAAATAATCAATACATTCGTCCATAAGTAATCATTTGCTCGATTTACTAGTTTCATCACTTCTTTTTCCATCAAATCTCCTCACTTCCATCCATCTTTTCTCTCTATTTGTATGTAAGTTTTTTTCACATGTGATTTATCATACGCAATTTTTTTTGAAAAATCAAACTCATTTATACCTTAGGACGCAAAAAAAGTGTCAAACCTCACATCAGATGTCAGGTTTGACACGTTCACATAAACAGTTTTTAGATTAGATGAACAGATTCAGATTGGCACCGTCCGTTGCACCAAGATAACTCGCGACACCACCATAATCGATATCATCCAGTAATTCCTCTTTCTTGATGCCCATGATATCCATCGACATCGTGCAGGCGATCATACGGACACCCGCTGCTTGCGCTTTTGCCATCATCGTCTCGAGTGCATCGACTTGTTTATCCTTCATGACTTTTTTCATCATTTTTTGACCGGCGCCTGCCATGTTCATGTTCGAGAGCGGCAACTCCCCGGCATGTTTCGGCATCATCATGCCCATCATCCGTTCAATACCGGCTTTCTCAACTGCCGGTGCGTCTGGTTTTCGAATGATGTTCAAGCCCCAGAACGTAAAGAACATCGTCACTTGTTTCCCCATCGCTTGTGCACCTTGCGCAATGACGAAAGAGGCAAGTGCTTTATCAAGATCACCACTGAAGACGACCATCGTCGCATCATCTGCCGGATTGACTTGAACCGGTGCTGCAGCAGGTGTCTCCCCTTGCCCTTTTTCAAGCAAGACCTCGACGACTCCCTGATTCATTTCAGCTGAATGGACCGTGTGACCTAGTTTTTTCGCCCATGCTTGAACGTCTGGCAAGAATCCTGGGTCTGACGCCTTGACGAAAATTTGCTCGCCGTCCGTCATCTGATCGATTTTTGTTTTCAGCTCTAAGATTGGACCTGGGCACTGTAAGCCGCACGTATCGAGCAGCGTCACTTGTTCCGGTGTAGTCTTCGTTTTCGGCTCACGCTTCGTTACCGTCACAGCTGTCTCCTCCTTCGCTTGGCTTCGCGCTTCTTGATCACGATGCAGGACCGACCATGTTTTGTAGCCGCCGCTTAAGTTTTTCACATCATAACCGTGTTGTTGCAATAGTTGGCTCGCAACATATCCACGTAATCCGACTTGGCATGTCACATAGATCGTTTGATCCTTCGGCAGATCAGTCAACTTCTCACGTAACGTCGGTAACGAGATATTGACCGATCCCGGAATCGCGCCTAACTCGTTTTCCGATGGTTCACGGACATCGAGTAACAAGCCGCCATTGGCGACGATCGCGTCAATTTCGTGCCAATGAACGTTCGCACTGTCACCAAGCACGATGTTCGACGCGATATACCCTGCCATGTTGACCGGATCTTTCGCTGAACTATACGGCGGTGCATATGATAGTTCAAGATCTGGTAGATCAAGCACTGTCAATCCACCTTTGATCGCTGTCGCGAGAACATCGATCCGTTTCTCGACACCTGTCATGCCGATTGCCTGCGCTCCGTAGATCGTTCCTTCGATTGGATCAAATAGTAACTTCATCGAAATCGGACTCGCCCCTGGGTAGTACCCCGCATGCGATCCCGGGTGGAGATGCACGGCTTCGTAACGTAGACCGAGCTGACGCAACCGTTTTTCATTGTTACCGGTCGAAGCGACCGTCAAATCAAAGACTTTTGCTACCGCTGTTCCGAGCGTGCCGCTGTATCGAACGTCGCGTCCGGCGATGATGTCCGCAACGAGGCGTCCTTGACGGTTTGCCGGCCATGCGAGCGGAACATGTATCGCTTCCTTCGTGATATAATCTTTGACTTCAATCGCGTCACCGATCGCAAAGATTGATGGATCGGATGTCCGCAGTTGGTCGTCGACTTGAATCGTCTGTTTGATTCCAAGTGTTAAACCTGCATCTGCAGCGAGCGTGTTCTCCGGTGCAACACCAATCGATAGAATATTCATCTCTGTTTCGATCACGCGTCCGCTTGTCAGGACGACACGGCGACCTGCCTCTTCAAAACGAGCAACGCCATCTTCTAGAATCAACTCGACACCTTTCGCACGAAGATGTTCATGAACGATCGCTGCCATTTCCGGGTCAATCGGAGCCATGACTTGATCCGCCATCTCAACGAGGGTTACGTGCGCCCCACGTTCTGCGAGATTTTCTGCCATTTCAAGACCGATGAATCCACCGCCGATGACAAGTGCTTTATCAGGACGATTTGTATCAACGTATTCCCGCATCCGGTCCGTATCTGGGATGTTCCGTAACGTAAAGACGTTCGTTGCGTCATCGAGTCCTGGAATGTTCGGACGGATCGGTTTTGCACCTGGAGAAAGAATCAGATGATCGTACGATTCATCGTATTCTTCACCCGTTTCGACGTTGCGGATCGTGACTGTCTTCGCTTCACGGTTGATCCGAATCGCTTCCGACAAATTGCGGACATCTAAATTAAACCGTGCATGCATGCCTTCTGGCGTTTGGACGAGTAATTTATTGCGATCTTTGATGACATCTCCGATATAGTAAGGCAGTCCACAGTTCGCGAACGAAATCTCTTTTCCTCGTTCAAGCAAAATGATTTCTGCCGTTTCGTCAATCCGACGCAGTCGTGCTGCAGCCGTAGCGCCACCAGCGACGCCGCCTACGATGATCGTTTTCATCTGATGATTCCTCCTCGATTTTCTATCTGCCACTTAATATACCCTGTCAGGTATGTATTTTCAAGTCAGTTGCTCTCAGATTCACAAACATGACATATCTCTACTCTTTTGTATTTTCTTCCTATCTTAACGGACATTAGTTGCAATTCCTTCTGAAATGCTTGAAACTGAATTTATAGTATATAAAGGGGGATTTTGCAATGGACCAGGAACGTAACTCGAACGAATCAAACGAGAACAATAAAGTGACACCGATTCACCAAGATCGTCAACCCGAAACAAACGAGCAAGGAATCGCGCCGCAACAGCAACAACACTTGGAAGCTTTTCAAGCTTTCCTCGTTGAAAAAGGGATTCCAATGGAAGCACGTGAGAATGAGACACACGTCTTCTTCATGACACAAGAAAAAACACCTGCTGGAGCAGAACCGATGATGATGATCGTCTTCAGTAAGACGACGACAGATGTCGAATTGTTCGCTCGTACGGTGACGCACGTACCAGACGGTGTCGAGGATCTCCCGATTCTTAACGCCATCAATGACTTCAACCAAGAGTTCAAATACTTCCGCGTCGTTCTCGACAGCGACCGTGATGTCACGATCGCATCAACGATTGATCTTGATCACGGCTTTAACCCAGCTGCCATCTTCGGACATTCTGTCATGATGTTCCAAGCATCAGACGAAGTCTACACGTATTTGACAAAACTGTACGAACAGTTCTAATTTCTCATTTTAAAACGGCTTTGGAGCCCTGCTCCAAAGCCGTTTTTTTCTTTAAAGTTCAATTGACAATGAGAATTATTCTCGCTATAGTTAGATTTGTGAAAACGAGTACATGACGGAAAACGTCTTATTAATTCTTCTGGGGGAATCACGATTATGAAAAAACGTTTAAAAGTAGCTTCTATCTTCATGGTAGCCGGTATCTTGGCTGCCTGCGGTTCGAATGAAACGGATACGACTGCACCGAAAAAAGAGAAAACGGAACAGTCGACAGAAACAAAATCAGCAGATGCGGGAATCGCTGCAACGACACTGACAGATGAATTGACGATCTTCAGCTCAATCAAAACAGAACTCGACAAAGCAAAAGAAGGACAAGCGATTGATTGGAAGATGGTCAAGACAAGTTATGAATCGAAACTAAAAGGTGGTGTCGAGACGACAGCACCAGAAATCGAACAAGTCATCCAGTCTGCTTTAGCAGGTGTTGAAGCGAAGGATCTCGATGAGAACATCGCTCGTCAACTCGTTGATAAAGGTCTACAATCGTATTTCTATAAATTACAAAAAGCAACGCAAGCAAAAGCTGAAGAAGCACTCGTAGCTGGTAAACCGGAAGCTGCAACGGAAGCACTCAAGGATGTTGAAGCGATGGCGAAGACCGTCTTCATTCCGACAGCTGAAAAACGGGACGCGAGCTACGGCTTCAAAAACGAAGACGCCATCGCTCAAGCGATTACATCAGGTCTTGCAGCTCAGCAAGAAGCCATCGACGCGAAAGAAATCGGTGACTTCAATGTTGCGAAACAAGTGACGGATAAATCGATTTATCGTTCCTTCTATTTAGCTGCACTCGGTTATGCACAAAAAATCGAGGATGGCGTCAAAGCCGGCACGGACGAAAAAGAATTACAAATGGAACAAGCAGAAGGATATGGCTTCCTCCTCGCGATCGAAGAATCATTAGCGGGTGGAGACGAAGAGGCTGTCAAAACACTGAAAGAGCGCTATGATTTCTCAAAAACAAAGCCAGCTGACGTTTCTTACAAAGAAATCGAAGGATTGTTCGCAAAAGCGTTGACTGAAAAAGTCGACGGTTATCATGAAGAGGCACAAGAAGCGATCGAGAAGAAAGACGTCGATACAGCACGTGCAGAAGCAATGGAAGCGAACATGTTTGTCGTTGCGATGAAACCGACGCTTGAGAATCGTCTCGGCAAGGACAAAGCAGCGCAAGTCGCAAAAGACGCAAACGAATGGTTCGCACTCGTCGAAAAAGGCGACGTCAAGGCCGAAACGACAGGCGAACGGATCACAGACGCACTCGAACCACTTAACTAAGAAGGAAATGGAAACGGAGGGATAAGATGAATATCGGAATCACAGGAGGTGCCGGCTTCATTGGCGCCGCCCTCGCCCTCCGGCTCCAGCAGCACCATACCGTCCATGTACTTGATGCTTTCACGGACTACTATGATGTTCAGTTAAAAGAAGAACGAGCAGCTGCATTAAGACGTGCCGGTGTTACCGTTACGACGGGTGACGTTCATCACGATCTCGACGCCTGGATGGAGACATCGTTCGACGCCGTCTTTCATCTCGCAGCTCTTCCAGGTGTTCCGCGTTCGCTCGAGGAACCGCATCACTATATTCGTGAGGACATCGATATGACGGTGACCTTGTTAGAAGCCGCAAAAAGACATGGCATGCCGCATGTCTTTTTCGCGTCTTCTTCTTCCGTTTACGGGGAACAGACTGGTCCGCTGAAAGAAGGTCAGGCAACGGGACACGTCGCCAGTCCTTATGCGGCAGCCAAGTATAGTGCCGAAAGCTTTTGTCATGCTTATGCTCATTTATATGATGTAAACGTGACGCTGTTTCGCTTCTTTACGGTCTATGGTCCATCAGGTCGTCCTGATATGGCGCTGTTTCGTTTCATCGAACAGGCATTACGCGGAGAGGCACTCACCGTCTTCGGTGATCCAATCCGTGACTTCACGTATATCGATGACATCACCCGCGGAATGGAACAGGCGTTGCTGGCTCGTGCAGTAGGGACGTATAACCTCGGCGCGAATCAGCCGGTCTCCGTCCGCACGCTAGCTGAACGGATCGGTCAACGGTTTGATGTGCCCGTGCAGACTCAAACTGCACGACGTGGGGACGTGACGATGACATGGAGTGATACGACGGCTGCAAAAGAAGCATTCGGTTACCAACCGTCAATCGAGATCGATGTTGGACTGGAGCAGGTGATCGCGTGGCATCAAAACCGCTAATTCGAACGTTTCTGTATCTGACGCTTACCGGGCTTGTCATCTTTTTACTGCTCCGTTTTTTCTTGGAGTTACCGGTCTCGTATCGGTACATTGAAGCTTTATTCAAGAGTCCCTGGACGATCCTTGCGACCTTGACGCGATCGCCTTTTATTTACGCGCGGTCGCCTGGCGCCGCGCCGATGCCAAACGTGCACCGACTGCTGTATACCTGTCGAGCCTGTATCTCGGACTGACGATCAATCATCTCTCACCGGTCAAACTGGGAGAGATGATCCGACTCGTGACGGCGAGAGCCGTCGGAAGTCCATGGAAACAGACGAGCGCGATCTTCGTCTTACAACGAAGTATTGACTTGATCGTTCTGTGTACCTTCATTCTGATCGGTTGGTTGTTTCACCCAATCGTCTTGCTCGTCGCGCTCCTTGCGACCGCGTTATTGCTCGTGTTACGCCGACATGTCCCGCATCTCCCATCGCTCGTTCTGTTCGGAACGCTCGCTTGGGCAGTCGAGGCACTCGCCGTCTTCCTCCTCTTGCGCGGAGCCGGTATCGATGTGTCCTTCCCGACGACATTGATCGCGATGAGTGCCGGTGTCCTGTCTGGTGTGATTCAGTTCACGCCGGGTGGACTCGGTACGTACGAACTCGCGATGGGTACAGTGTTACGGCAAGCCGGTGTTGCCCATGCGTACGACGTTGCCTTGATGACGCACTTCTTTAAATATGCCTTTGCTTTTTTCATTCCGCTGTACGTTCTCATTCGGCATCCGGCTACGCTTCGGTTGTTGGTTCGTCAGCTCAAATACACTGATTGGAAAGGAGGAAGACGATGAAAAGTGCTTCCCGCTTTGAAAAAGTCGCAGCACGCGCCTGGAACTTACTCAATGAAGGAAAACCCTTCACACCCATTTTTATGATCGGCGTCTTCTTGACGTACGCCTTATGGACGCAGATGCCACTCGCAGAAGCTGGTCTTGGTTTCATCGTGACGCTTCCTTTATTCATCTTGCTTTGGCGTTATGATTTTCCGTTATTTTTACGAAATTACCTTTGGATTCCGGTCATCGTTTGGCTGTTCCTTCGGGGTACGAATGCAGATTATTTACCTTTGTTCGCCTATGGCGCAGGTCTCTATTTCTTCTTTACGATTTTTTTCTGGGGAACGATCTATTATCATCTCCGGATCGGAACGCGCTGGACGAACTTCACGCGTTTTTGGAAACTCGTTCTGAAGAATAGTGATTCGACAAGTGGTAACGCGCAGGAGCAACTGCCTAAGGTTACCCTGTTACTCATGTACTGGTGGACGGCAAGTGACGCGTCGACATTCGACATGACGTTCATCTGGTTCCCAATTGGTCTATTTGTCTTTGCATGGATTCTGCATCACTACCTGTTCGACTGGAAACCGAAGTTGCCCGAGGCAATGACGGTAGATGCCGATCTTCCGACTTCAGAAAAAGTCTATGTCCTGATTGTCGACGGGATGCGTAAAGATCGCTACATGGCAGCAAACACGCCGTTCCTCGAACGATTGCGTCAGGAAGGAACGGAATATACGAATATGGAGACCGTCTACCCTGCCCGGACCGTCGTCTGCTTCAGTTCGATGTTCACCGGTGCTCGTCCGGAAGATCACGGCATTCATTCGAACATGGTTTGGAACACGACTGGCGTTAAAACGGATACCGTCTTCGATCGTCTCCGTGCCGTCGATAAATCCGGTAAGATTCTTGGTATCGCCCATCTCGTCGATGCGTTCGGTTCAACCGACGTACGGACCGTCACGGCAGTCATGCATAACGATGTCGCGGATCGAAATATCGTAGAACGTGCCAAACAAATCGTCCATGAAGAGGATCCGGATTTGCTCGCGATTCAGTTGATCGGAACGGATCAAACGGGACACAGTCGAGGCACTCTCTATTCCGAGTACGTCGAAAAAATCGAGGAAGCGGATGCGCTACTCGCTGAATTTTGTGAGGAGCTCGATCGTCTCGGTAAACTCGAGGATGCGACACTCATCGTCATGGCGGATCACGGTCAAGCGGACGGAATCGGTGGACACGGTCACTTGGATGAAGGCGAACGGTTCGTTCCGTTCTGGATGTATGGTAAGAACGTTCATGCCGGTCTGAAAGTGGATACGCACCGTCATATCTTGTCACTCGGACCGACGATCACAAAAGTCCTAGGGGCAGACATCCCGCACGATAGCCGTGGTGTGCTGTTGACAGAAGCGTTCAAGGAGGCGAAGTCTAAATGAAGATCATCGTCTTTTTACCGGCCCACAATGAGGAAGTGTCGCTCCCGCTCGTCTTAAAACGAATTCCGGACATGATTGATGGCATTCCGGTCGAGACTCTCGTCATCGACGACGGCTCAGTGGATGCGACGAGTACGATTGCGCGTCAACACGGCGCACATGTCTATCGGTTCGAGCAGAACCAAGGACTAGGCGCTGCAGTCCGGGAAGGACTCCGCCAATCCTACGAACTTGACGCGGATGTTGCTGTCATGATCGATGCGGATAACGAATATCCGGCCGATCAAATCCCGGATATCGTGCGACCGATCTTACACAATCAGGCCGACTACGTATTCGGTTCCCGCTTCCTCGGTACCGTCGACGGGATGCGACTCTATCGCTATATCGGGAATCATGTCTTCACGTGGTTGCAATGCCTTTTATTGAAACGTAAAATCCATGATGGTCAAAGTGGAATGCGTGCTTTTTCACGCGCAGCGTGTCACCATGCTGAGATTATTCACGATTATAACTATGCCCAAGTCTTAACTCTCAATCTCGTCCGAAAAGGCTTCCGCCTGCACGAAGTCCCGATTCGTTATCGGGTCCGGGAAGCAGGAAAGTCTTTTATCCGTCTGAATTACGTCCAACGTGTCCTCCCCGCAATTTACCGGGAATGGCGACGACCGATCACACAGCTTAGCGTTGAAGAACGCATGGAACGAAAGGAGCATCTCGGATGAAACGCCTTCTTTTGCTACCGCTCCTCCTGCTCTCACTGTTCGTGAGCACTTCCACGGTTTCCGCTTATAGTTACGGAGACCCAGGAAAGGAAGCTTTTGCGGAAGCGTATAAACAATTTGAAGAACAACTCGATGCCAAGGATTACGCGCTTGCGAAAGAGACGCTTGCCGCCTATGATAAAGAATTCAAACTGTATTTCCCTGAAGCGAAAGCGAAGATCGACACGGCTCTCGAACAAGAAGATGCCGAGGTTGCCAAACAAGCGTATCGCGTCGCTCTCCGCCAAAATATCGAACGTCGCCTGCACTTTGCTGAAGAGCAGTTCGAGGACTTCGGTCAAGCGAAACTCTTACTCGCGAAAGCCCGCGGGACATACGATGTGCTCGCACCTTACGTCAAGGAAAGCAAGGATGCACAAACATCCGATGACGTGTATACTGCATTTGATGAATCCTTAAAAGCACTCGGAAATCCTGGTCTGTTTGGGGTCGGGAAAAAAGCGAGTGATGAAGAATCCTTCAAGAAGAACATTACGATGATCGAAGATACGTTGACGCCTCTTTTCGTCCTGCCGGGTGAAGAAAAAACAGGCGTCTTCACAGAAGAAGACTCCTTCCTCGGTCAAACGTTCGGAACGGACGCGATTTGGAAATTGATTGCGCTCGGACTCGTCATCGTCCTCATCGTCATCGTCGTCATTGGTCAATGGAAGAAGAAACGCCGCTCATAAGGAGGAAGACAGATGGATTTTCAAGCGTTTTTGATTACGCTTCGGGAGTGTCTCGAGGCTGTTCTCATCGTTGGGTTGATCTTAGGTTATCTCGATCGATTGAACGCTCCACAATATAAAAAGTGGGTCTACGCAGGTGTAGGGTTGGCACTTCTCGCTAGCCTTGGTGTCGCGTTCCTGTTCCAAGTCGTCTTTACGAGTTTTGCGAGCTTCGGAAGCGATACGTATCTCCGTCTCGGCATCATGATGGTCTCCGTCCTGCTCTTGACACACATGGTCCTCTGGATGGGAAAGGAAGCGAAAGAGAATCAAAAAGCCTCCCAAGCGAAGGTCGCCGCTGCCGTCTCGACGGGTAGTGCCATCACGATGATCATCCACTCCTTCCTCGTCATCGTTCGAGAAGGAATTGAGACCGTCTTCTTCTTCGCTGCCATCTCAGGTGGGGAAATCGAAAAAGTACTAACGAGTTATGGCGCGGTTTCCGGTTTGTTACTCGCCTTGATCTTCGGATACTTATTCGTTTCCGGCTCTATGAAGATTCCCGTCAAACGCTTCTTCCAAGTGACGGGCGTACTCATTCTATTCATCGCAGCCGGCATGCTCGTCCAAACGATTGGACGCTTCCAAGATCTTGGTTTGCTCGGTAGTCTTTTGATGAATGCTGACGGCACACCAGCTGCTGTATATAACATCGTTGGCTTCATGCCGGAGCACTACATCGATCAGGTACAATACTTGCGTGATACAGGAAACTCGACATTGATCAGTGGACAGATCGGAACGTTCATGGCCGCGATGTTCGGATACAGCCATAACCCATCGCTCGAACAAGTCGTCGCTTGGTGGGGCTACTTCGCCTTTGCCGGTTGGATGTTGCTCCGTCAAAACAAACCATCGAAGTCATCAAAGTCCTTACAGGAGGTTTCTTGACCGTCCGAAGCGATCGTTCACGTCCGCGTGGACGATCGCTTTTTTGGATCACGCTGCTATTCATCGGTGGCTGGATTGGTTTACGGATTATTTACGTCAGTCCCTTCATCGCGAGCTACGATATTGCGAACTTCACGTTAGCTGTGACCGATTATGATTTGGCTGATTTACGTCCGCACTTTCCGGGTTATCCCTTTTTCATTTTATTTGCCAACCTGTTTCTGCCACTAATGATACCTGTCAAAGCGCTCGGACTCGTCTCCACATTAGGACTGGCAAGTGCGCTCTTGCCACTTTACTCGCTCTTTCGCCGTCATGCGTATGATACGACTCGGCTGATCGCTGCCTTTACCGTTCTTTCCACTGCCTCACTCGTGACGTTCGCTGCGACCGGGATGTCGGATGGGCTTGCCCTCGGACTACTCGTCTGGTACGGCTGGAGCATCGAACGCGCACGGCATCAGATTCGTCGCTGGCTTCCGTATCTTCTGTTTGGTTTACTGATGGCGACTCGACTGTCCTATGCGCCATTTGGTTTCATGTTGCTTGTCCTGCTGTGGCAAGTACGGAAGGATTACTGGCTACTCTTATCCGAGTGCGCCCTTCTTGTTCTGGCGCAGCTGGCTTGGTTGCTACCGGTCGCTTTTTCTGTCGGTGGACCCTACTCGTTTCTTCAATTATCAATCCGCTTCGTCAGCGGTCATTTTTCCGATTGGGGTGGTTCTGCTCAGACCGATGATGCTTCCATCGTTCAACGATTTGCCCAGACGTTTCAGCAACTCTTCTGGCATGGAATCGGCTATGGCACATGGATCGGACTAGTGTCTGGACTGCTCCTACTCTTACGCAGACGTTGGACGATCGATGTCGCTTGGGGAGCGACGGCTGGACTCTATTTCGTCTGGGTCTGGCTCGGACAAAATATCGATAAACCCCGTCACGTCTTACCGCTTGTCCTGTTGCTACTCATCTGGTCGATCCGTCAGCTTCCGTTGCGGATGTATCTGCCGTTTTTAGTCGTTCAGTTGACGATCGGTAGCCTCGCGTTGAACGAGCAAGCCACGCGTCCTCCGGCGACGATCGAACTAGCGCGTTACGTAGCGACTCTTCCAATCGGCGCGACAGTCTTTACCGATGAGGAAGCTCGCCAATTCCAGTCCGAACGACCGGATGCCGCAATCGTTCCGATCGGTTCGGTCAGTAAATGGAACGCAGAACCAAAATCCGATCAGAGTTACGTGACTGGTCGATTGCTCGAGCGCCTTCACGCCCAAGGCGTGCGACCAAACGTCAAACAAATCGCCCGCTTCACGAGTGATAGCCGCTACGAACCAGAAGACGCGCAAGCGATGCTGTATCAACTAACGCCTTGATGGCAGAACTGCATGCATACGAAAAACCATGTCGATTCCCGAATGACACCGTGGAAATCGACATGGTTTTTTTCATTGCTGCGTATCGTAACGACGTTCCATATAATCAAAGGTACCACCGCTGATTTCAATCGTCCGAATCGGTTCGAAGCCGAGACGACGATACAGGCGCTGTGCCCCGGCGTTTGTTTGATCAGCGTTTAAGGTGAACGCTTGTAGTCCTCGTTTCTCGCCCTCTTCCGCTGCTGCCTGAAGCAGTTCCGTACCAATTCCTTTTCCGCCATGACGCGCGTCAACCGATAAAGTATCCAAGTAATAGACCGGACCTTCCGTCTCGACGTCAATCTGGACGTCTTGACCCGTCCAGCGCTTCAGTTGTGCTTTGATCGGTTCGTCGAGTTGTTCGGCATCCGTCCCGGCATACGCAATGACGATTCCCGCTACTTCACCCTCGATGATTTTCACGAGGATGTTCTCATGGCTCAGTCGGTTTCCTGTTTCAGCGACAAAGTACGCGAGTCTCTCTAAAACGTCCTCCCGCTTTGTCGTTCCCGTCAATGTCTCAGCGATCTCATGAATTGCTTGCTCAATCAAGGGGGCAATCTGTTGTGCTTCAGAAGCATGTGCTTGTCGAATCATTTAGTCGTTCTCCTTTGAATTTTTCTCATCCATAAACCTGAAAAATCGGACTCGACGGTGTCGAATCCGATACATGATTTTGTTAGACATTCATCCGTCTCACTGCGTGACTTTTTGTACGACAGATGCCGGTACGATGACAGGCTCCCGTGTCATGACAGCAACGACACGTCCAGCGATCGCTACAGCCAGTAACGTATATAACGTTAAGCTGAGCGGCAGATAGACGAGTGAGATCACTAACACGATGGCATCGAGTCCGAACAAGATCGTTCCGATCGATAGACCTGTCAGTTTGCTGAGTCCCATCGATAGCAAATCGTCTCCACCTGTTGCCGCTCCACTTTTCAAAACAAGTCCGAGACCATATCCGGTCACGATTCCGCTAGCGATCGCTGCGATGAGCGTCGCTGGCCAAGCCTGTTCTGGAAAGTGGAACAAATCGAGTCGGTGCCACATCTCATAAAAGACTGATAATGCACCTGCTGAAAGTAACGCTTCGCTGACGAAACGTTTTCCTTTGAAGTACAAGGCACCAATGAAAAATGGAATATCGAGCACGATCATTGAGATCGAAGGATTGATATCAAAAAAGTATCGACCGAGCAACGATAATCCGATGAAGCCGCCTTCTGCTAATCCGAACTGTTCATTCAATGTGTAGTAACCGAACGCCATGATCAGCGTACCGGTTAAGATGGTTGCGATTCGTTTCATGTTTTATTGTCCTCTCCCGTTTACATCGTGGGAGAGGTTTTATACGTCCCGTTTGGGTATTCATCTATTTTCGCTCTCCCTGATTTTTATAAGCCATTACCGTCTGTTCGTTATGACCGGTACTGCTAAAAATCAGGTAAGCTGAATAGATGATTGGTCCTCTCGGTATCCATCGGTTTCCACCCCTTCATTAAAAATCTATTTTCATTATAACCCGAATTTCAGTAACTAAAACAGTTTTACGCATTCTTCACATAATCCAAACACTTTTGCTCACTCATTCACAATTTAGACAAGATTATGCTCAACATTGAACAAATCACTTGAAAATGACCTTGTGAAGGATTACACTAAGTATATCAAATGAATGTGATATTTATCACAAACAAAACACAAAGGAGACTTTACCCATGAAAGTAGCAGTCATCGGATGTACACACGCAGGAACAGCAGCAGTCAAAGAACTCGCTTCACAACAAGACGTCGAGATTACCGTTTATGAGCGGAATGACAATGTATCGTTTCTCTCTTGTGGAATCGCGCTTCACGTCGGTGGTGTCGTCAAACATGCGGAATCACTTTTCTACTCATCACCAAGTGAACTCGCTGAACTCGGCGCTGAGATGCGTCTGAAACATGATGTGCTTGAAATCGATAGTGAACGCCAAACGATCGTTGCGAAAAACCTCATGACTGGTGAAGTCGTTTACGATACGTACGATAAACTCATCATGACGACAGGATCATGGCCAATCATTCCGATGCTTCCTGGCATCGAGTTGAATCAAATCGAGCTCTGTAAAAACTATCACCATGCTCAAACAATCATTGAAAAAGCGACAGAAGCACAACGGATCACAGTCGTTGGTGCAGGGTATATCGGTGCTGAACTCGTCGAAGCGTTTGAAGCATACGGAAAAAACGTCACGTTCATTGATAGTGCGGATCGCATTCTCAACAAATACCTCGACCGCTCATTCACTGACGTCATCGAACGTGAATTGACAGACCGTGGTATTCGTCTCGAACTCGGGCAAACCGTCCAAAGCTTCAAAGGGGAAAACGGCGCTGTGACACACGTCGTCACAGACAAAGGAACGTTCGAAACGGATCTCGTCATTCTCTGTGTCGGTTTCCGCCCAAGTACGGAACTCTTAAAAGGACAGGTCGACATGCTACCGAACGGTGCCATCATCGTTGACGATTATATGCGCACAAGCAACCCGAACATCTTTGCTGCTGGTGACAGCTGTGCCGTCTATTACAATCCAGCTCGGACACATGCCTATATTCCACTCGCAACGAATGCTGTCCGGATGGGAACATTGATTGGTAAAAACTTGCGCGCACCAAAGATTCGTTACCAAGGAACACAAGGCACATCTGGTCTTCGCCTATATGATTTGAACATCGCGTCGACTGGTTTGACAGAAGAAGCGGCACCCTTGTTCGGACTCGAAGTGAGTAGCACGACAGTCACAGATGCGTATCGCCCAGAGTTCATGCCAACAGCAGAAGACGTCCAATTGAAGCTCGTCTTCGAGACAGCAACCCACCGTGTCGTCGGTGCACAAATCATCTCAAAAGTTGATTTGACACAAGCGATGAACACACTGTCTGTCGCGATTCAAAACGATATGACACTTGAAGAGCTCGCTTTCGTCGACTTCTTCTTCCAACCGCACTACAACAAACCGTGGAACTTGCTGAACCAAGCAGCTCTGCAAGCGATGAATGAGCGTCAATCCGCTCGTGTCTAAGCGCATTACACGATCAATCAAACAAGCAACGGATCACCGTTGCTTGTTTTAGACTGAAGACAACGTGCAATTTTTCTCTAACGAGAAGGATTGCACTTTTTTGTTCGTCTCGCATCGTTTTCCTGGGACAAGCATCGCGTCGCTTCGCTTCAGGGTCGCTCCTACTTGTTTTTCCTTAGGAAGCGATTTCGAATGAAAACACCAGTTATATCGTCTTTTTCTCCGATTCAGTCTCAAATAGATGTTGCCAGTCTTGATACGGCATCGTGCCGTTCACCGTCTCCATGTCAAAGCGTAACGGTGCAATCAACTCGAGTGAATTTCCATCTGGATCCTCGAAGTAGATCGCCGCGTGCGCATGTGGATGGTTATCGAGAACGAGCGGTTGATCGGCTGCCGCTACACCAAAGGCGGATCGGACGATAATGCCCATCTCCTTTAACCAGTCCTGTGCTTTATCGATATTTTCTTGCTCCATTCGAAACGCCACATGTCGAATCGATGGATGATACGGTAACTCGGCTTGACCGGCTTTCCATAAACCTAATCAACTCTTGCCGTGCTCGATCCAAAAGAAAGCGACGCGTTCATTTTGGAACGCACATGCAAGTCCCAATTTTTCATAAAAGGCAATTGATCGTTCAAGTTCTTTGACCGGTAAATGAGCTTCATACAATCCAGTAATCATCTTCTTCACACTCCTCTTTTTCTAGTGTAAACCATCAATTTCCAAATTTACTACGATCAGAAACGTTTAATCCGACCTGTTGAGGGAACATACACCCTATACCAAAACCAACTTTCAGGAGGAATGTTTACATGGCTGCATCGAAAAATCCGTTAACCCAATACTTCAATGACGATTTCCCAAAACAATATCAGGACGCACCAGCGGTTCAAGCAAAAATGGAACCTGTTCCCGATTGTGGCGAAGAGAGTTATAAAGGCTCTGGCAAATTGATCGGCAAAAAAGCACTGATTACGGGTGGCGACTCCGGCATCGGCCGAGCAGCAGCCATTGCCTATGCTCGTGAAGGGGCTGACATCGTGCTCAACTACTTACCGGAAGAACAACAGGATGCGGAAGAAGTCAAAGCACTCGTTGAAGCAGCGGGACAAAAAGCATATCTCTTACCTGGTGATTTAAGTGATGAAGCGTTCTGTGGACAACTCGTCAAAGAAGCACACGAATCGCTCGGCGGGCTCGACATATTGGCACTTGTCGCTGGTAAACAACAAGCCGTCGAAGACATTCTCGACCTGTCGACGGAGCAACTACGCAAAACTTACGAAATCAATGTCTTTTCCCTCTTCTGGGTCGTCAAAGCAGCCTTGCCACTCTTGAAAGAAGGGGCTTCGATCATTACGACGACATCCGTTCAAGGATATAACCCAAGCGCGAACCTCTTGGATTATGCATCGACAAAGTTTGCTATCAACGGTTTCACGCGTGGACTTGCTAAACAAGTCGCGCCAAAAGGAATCCGTGTCAACTCCGTCGCACCTGGTCCGATTTGGACACCGCTTCAAATCTCGGGTGGTCAGCCAAGCGAGAACATTCCAGAGTTCGGGCAGGAAACACCACTGAAACGCAGTGGTCAACCGGTCGAACTATCAGATGTCTATGTCTTCCTCGCTTCAGACGCTGCGAGCTATGTCACGGCGCAAATCTATGGTGTCACAGGCGGAATTGAATTGGCATAAGGATTGAATTTCGACAGGATAGCTTCGGCTATCCTGTTTTCGCTTGTCTTAACGGGATATCAGTTGCATCACCGGGTACCATTTAGTCTAATGAAAGTAATAACGATGAAGGAGTGAATCAGATGACTGAAAAAGAAAAGATGATTCAAGGGGAACTCTACTTAGCACAAGATCCGGAACTCGTAGCTGACCGTATCCGGGCACAATCGCTCTGTTATGAGTTCAATCAATTGAGTGTCCATGATGGGACTAAACGGAAGGCACTTCTTCAACAATTATTCCAGACGGAGCAAGCCGACTTTTACATTGAACCGACCTTTAAATGTGACTATGGCTACAACATTACGTTAGGGGCTCGCTTTTATGCCAACTACGACTGTGTCTTGCTCGATATTTGTCCGATCACGATTGGCGACAACTGCATGCTTGCTCCAGGAGTACATATCTATACTGCGACCCATCCACTCGATCCTGTCGAGCGCAACAGCGGTTATGAATTCGGAAAACCGGTCGCTATCGGAAATAATGTCTGGATCGGTGGACGCGCGGTCATCAATCCCGGTGTGACGATCGGAGATAATGCTGTCATCGCCTCAGGAAGTGTCGTCGTTAAGGATGTACCGGCAAACAGCGTCGTCGGTGGAAATCCGGCTCGAATCATCAAGACGATCTAATTCTCATCAAATTCTAATCTGTTCCTCAGCTTCCTTTCACGTGGTCTGGTTATTCTATGTATAAGAACAACAGCCACTACTAAAGGAGGACATCATCATGACTGAAAAACGAACAAATAAAGGGAATAAACGTTTCAAAAAAGGAATCGCTACACTTGCCGTAACGGGTACAGTCTTAACAGGAGCCGGCGCGTTCCTCCTCTTCACAGGTCCAGGACACTCTCTCGTCAACTCGACGGTCACCACTTCACAGCAGGCAGAGCAAAAAGTCGAAGCTGCTTCGCGCCAAGTCGAACAAAAGCTTCCAGCTTCGATGCGTGACGATCAGGAACTCGAAGGCACATTACAAAAACTATCGAATCGTTCAATGACGATCGACGTCAATGGTGACGCTCAGACGTATGACTTTGCTTCGTCAGTCGAACGCGAAGCCGTGCAAGAAGGCGATTGGGTCAAAATCGATCTGAATGCGAATCAGCAAATCACGGAACTGGAGCGAGAAGATCAAGACGATCGGAATGACCGAGAAGACGATGGCAATCGCTCAGATGATTCATCAGACGATGCGAATGAACGATACGGCATCCTTCGTGCCCTATCACAAAGTGAATTGACACTCGAACAAGATGGGCAAGAGACGGTTTACGCGATTGCGGATCGTGCGGAACGTGATGCTGCGAAATCTGGGGATATCGTAAAAATCGAATTGAATGCAGACGGTCAAGTCCGTGAAATCGACAGCGAAGATGACGACGAGGATCGTAATGCTACACGCGACGAAGACCCTGACGATGCACGGGAACAAGAAGTCCGCGGCACGCTCGCTAAAATAACGAATCAAGAGATCATCATCGAACAAAACGGTGCACAAAAGTCATACTCTCGTGCATCAAACATGGAACAAGATGATGACGTCCGAGTCGGTGGTTCCGTCAAACTTGAGTTGAACGCGTCAGACGAAGTAACAGAAATCGATGAATGATCATTAAAGGAGGATGTTTATGCCAACCACCATCTTAATCGTTGAGGACGATGCGAAAATCGCACGCCTCCTTGAACTCGAACTCCAATATGCCGGGTACGCGACACGTGTCGCCTCTAACGGAAAAGATGGTCTCGCTGCCGCTGAGCATTCGGTTGATCTCGTCTTACTCGACGTGATGATGCCGGAGCTGAGCGGCTTCGAGGTGTTGCGCAGGCTCCGCGGAAAAGGCATTCATGTCCCCGTCATTATGCTAACGGCACGTGGAGAAGTTTACGATAAAGTCGCAGGACTCGATCTTGGTGCGAATGATTATGTGACGAAACCGTTCGAGATGGAGGAACTACTTGCCCGGATCCGGGCGTTACTCCGCACTCCGGCTTCAACGAATAACGCATCGCGCACGTTACAGTTCGCTGATCTTGTACTCGACCTTGATCGACACGAAGCATTTCGCGATGAATTGCGACTCGATTTGACACCACGTGAGTTCGAACTCCTGACGTATTTACTCGAAAACAAGGAACATGTCCTGACACGCGAACAAATCCTAAATCGCGTCTGGGGGTACGATTACTTCGGCGAGACGAATATCGTCGACGTCTACATTCGTTATCTTCGGAAAAAAGTCGATGCCCACCCTCCTGCTTTGATTCAGACCGTTCGTGGGGTTGGTTATGTGCTGAGGGAGGCGAACCCATGAAGCTTCGAACGAAACTTGCTTTATCCGTCACCGCCTTTACGACACTTTTATTGTTGCTTTCGTTCATCGTCGTGACCTTCGTCGTCCGCAATCATTTGATTGAATCGCGTTATACCCAACTGGAACAGGCGGAGGAATTGATGGAGGATGATTCATCGGTCCGGGCATTACTGACGCTTCATGAAGATTCCGTCGTCTTATCGAACGAAGATGGACGATGGGTCATTTCAAACGATGAAGAGGATGACGACTCTTCTACCGTTAACGGAGACGTACGAGCAAGTGACCTCCCCGGTATCCCGCGCTCGAACGAACCTTTCAAGTCTGGCGATTGGTTCGGTATCGTCCATCAGGATCAAGCTTATTTGTTCGAAGATGAAAGCGTCGATGATACGATCTCGACACTCGTCTTGACCTTCGCCATCGTGTTGGTCGTTGGCATCGTCATCGCGTTCATCAGTAGCTTCTGGATTGCGTATCAGACGCTCCGCCCGCTCAGACAACTGAATGATACGATGCAACGGATCTCGTCTTCTGGAACGCTTGAGACCGTACAGACCGAACGCGATGATGAGATCGGTCGCCTCGGTCGCGTCTTCAATCAGATGATTGGGCGTGTCGATCAGACGATGGAACAACAACGGCAGTTCGTCGCTGATGTCTCGCATGAGATGAAGACACCATTGACGGTCATCGAAGGCTATACGCAATTGTTGAAACGATGGGGCAAAACGAAGCCGGACGTCCTCGATGAATCGATTGAACACATCTTGCAGGAGACACACGCGATGCGGACGACCTTGATCGAACCCATGCTCGAACTGTCTCGTCTCGGCTATGAGGAAACGTCTGTTGAAGAGATCGACTTAGCCGAGCTTGGCAGCGAACTCGCCGATCGGATGTATCACGCGACAGGGACGATCATCCCTGTTGATGCCTCTGGAACGATCCGGGCGAATCGCGAAGCGGTGTTACGCATCTTGACGATTTATATCGATAACGCCCTGAAGTATGCCACTTCTCCTGAATTACATCTGCGCCAGGAGCGACTTGCTGTTCTTGACCGTGGAACATCTCTAACGAACGAAGAACGTGCTCGGTTATTCGATCGGTTTTACCGACTTGATGCAGCACGTGATCGTTCAGGAAGTGGACTCGGATTGTCGATTGCCGCAGCACTTGCGACGACACACCATTTTCAGGTCGGTAGTGAAGCGCGTCAGCCAGATGGCAGTTGTTTCTATCTGATTCCCGAGCAGTCTAAATGAAACTTTTTCTACATTTGTGTCGTACACTTAAGGAAGAACGTCACATGATGAAAGAAGGAATTTCACGATGGCTAAAAAACGTTGGGGTGGACTTGCTGTTGCCGGCGCCTTTCTCTTAACGAAAGGAAAGGTCATCCTTGCCTTATTGAAATTTTCGAAGTTTGGAGGCACTCTGATTTCGTTCGGAGTCTCGCTTCTCTTTTACGCTCAAGTATTCGGTGTCTGGTTCGGAGTCGGATTGCTCTATCTCTTATTCATTCATGAGATGGGACATCTACTCGCTGCGAAACGACTCGGTTTTAAAACGGGTCCCGCGATTTTCGTACCCTTCATGGGAGCTGTCATCGGGATCAAAGATACGTTCCGGACTCCAAAACAAGAAGCGATTCTTGCGTACGGTGGACCACTCGCGGGTCTCGTGTCCCTGATTCCGCTTGCAATTGGATACGCTGTGACGGGAAATGACTTCTGGCTCGTCATCTTCCATCTCGGAGCCTTGTTGAATCTCTTCAATCTACTTCCCGTCAGTCCGCTTGACGGCGGACGGATTCTTGCGGGACTTCCGATCATCGTTTGGGTTGCGGGTCTTGCTGCCTTGATTGCTTACGGCATCACGAACTTCAGCCTGATTCTGCTCTTGATCGCTTTCTTCGGCGGCAGTGCTGTCTGGAAACGGTATAAGTTCGCAAAACAATATGAACAGAACCAATCGACCTTGATGTTATACCGTGCTGCACGCGAACGCGTCTTACGCGCAAAGGCGGAACAAGAACGTGCAAACGCGGAAGTCGCTCTTGCACCGGAAGTGGAGGAAGAACAAACGGTCGAAAGTACGTACGACCCGATCGCTTGGTCGCTTCGTCTCGATTTACAAGATTTGCGACAAGCGAGTCCGGAAGAGGCACGTCAGGAAGCGGACGATCTGTTACGGTATCAATATGATGCCGCGAACGACTACGATGCGTTGTTGCGACGAATCGATCAGCGAATCGAACCGCTCCGACTCGCTGAAGAGTCGGTCCAGTATCACCAGATGCCGAAAAAACAACAAACGATCACCTTACTCGCTTACTTGGCGCTCGGTGCCATTTTATTCATTGCTTTCGAGTACTCGAAAGGGTACTTGCCTACACCCTCTTAAAACGAGTTCCATCGGATGCGCTTCATGGCGCATCCTTTTTTTTATAAGACGAACACATTGACTAGAGCGATTTCTTGCATCTCTTCATAGAAGCGACTACTCTGAGTAAAACCCTACTTACCACTTGTCTAAAAAAGGAGGCTCTCCTTCCATGAATAAAAACACTGCCCGTTTGGGTGAAGCACCTATCAACCAGCTCTTACTTAGTCTCTCCTTGCCGGCAATGGTCGGGATGCTCGTCACGGCACTCTATAATATCGTCGATACGATTTTCGTCGCTCAAGGCATCGGTACGGCTGCCGTTGCCGCTGTCGGAATCGCTTTCCCCGTCCAGCTCGTGTTGATGGCAATCGCCAACTCGATTGGGATCGGGGGGGCTGCGATTGCGTCACAACGGCTTGGTCAAAAACAGACGGATGGTGCCAGTCGTGCTTATGCGAACGTCTTGATAGCAGTTTTCTTCATCAGTATGCTCGCCATCATCAGTGCTTTCATCTTCGTCGAACCGTTACTTCGTCTCTTTGGAGCGACAGATGAAATCATGCCGTATAGCATCGATTTCTTACGCGTCCTCTTGATTGGATCTCCTTTCTTCATGTTGACGATGGCGTCGAGTGCAATGCTACGCGCAGAAGGACGCGCGAACTATCAGATGCGCGTCATGCTGACGACGGTTGCCATCAACATCGTCCTGACACCTCTGTTCATCTTTGGTCTTGATTGGGGCATCCAAGGTGCTGCACTCGGAACAGTCGTTGCGCAAATCGTCGGTGCTGCACTTGTTTTCCGATTCTTCTTTACGAAACGTCGGCAAACGGGGTTAACACTCAATCGGAATGCTTTCAAACCCGATTTCCGTTTAACGTTTCGGATGATGCAAATCGGATCATCGTCGTTCATCATGCAAGTCTCCCAATCGATTTTGTTCATCACCGTCAACCACATGCTCGTCCGGTACGGTGGTACGACGGAACTAGCGACGTTTGCGGTCATCAATAAGTTCATGGCGCTCGTCGGTATGCCAATCATGGGGATCGTGCAAGGGATGCAACCGATCGTCGGGTATAATTTCGGTTCTCGGCAATTTAGCCGGATGTCGCTTGCCATCAAGTTGGCAATCCGTTACGGCTTATCGTTATCGATCAGCTTGTGGTTACTGATTCAATTGTTCCCTCGCTTCTGGGTCGGCTTGTTCACGGAAGAAGCAGCACTGCTGCAGGAAGGCTCGAGTGCGATGCGCATCTTATTCGCTTTATCGTTCGTCTATGGGATTCAAATGATTGTCAACGGGATGTATCAATCGCTCGCCAAAGCGAAAGTCGCTTTATTCTTGTCCTTGTCACGCCAAACGTTATACACGATTCCACTCGTTTTGATCTTACCCCTGTTCTTCGGTGTCAATGGTGTCTGGTTCGCTTTCCCGATCGCTGATGCGATGGCTGTCTTGACGGCCCTTGTCTTCGCCTATAAAGATCGCGTTCTATTATTTAAACCGGAGGAGTACGTCGCAGAGGAACAAAAAGTCGCCACCGCGAAGTGACTGGAATGGATATCAGATCATCTGCCTTGCAGATGGTCTTTTTTAATGGACTTCTATAATACGAACATGTATTCTGTTACTAGTGAATGACAGAAAGGAGTCTGCTGCATGTATACATTAGCGATTGACTTTGAAACGGCAAATCGGAATAGCCGAAGCATTTGTGCGTTTGGTTGGTCCGTTCTCTCCAACGGTCGCGTCACGGAGAGTAAACAGGTCTTAATCAATCCAGAAGAGAACTTCGATGCTGGAAACATCCGGGTCCATGGAATTCGTCCGAGTGATGTCTTCGATGCACCGACGTTACCTGAAGCGATGGAAGCACAGGGCTTATACGATTTAATCGCAGGTGCTCAACTGGTCGTTGCCCACAATGCATCATTTGATATGGGGGCGCTCCAGAAAGCGATTCAAAAATACGATATGTACCAGATGCCCGCTTTCACCTACGGCTGCACGGTCAAATTATCCCGCAAACTGTATCCGTGGTTGCCGAACCATCGATTGAATACGATGGCTGAATTCCTCAACGTCTCTTTCCAGCACCATGACGCGAAAGAGGATGCCTACGTCTGTGCCTTGCTCCTAAACGATATGTTGGAACGAACGAATCTACAGGATCCGGTCTCCTTGCATACGTTTTGTGGCGTTCGGATGGGACAGGTTGCCTATTAATAAACAAAAAAATTGTAGACAACAGGGCTGACTCCAAAAAATGACGCATCTTTTCACGCCCTTTCCTCAGGCGAGACACAAGCCAGTTTTCCCGCTCTATTCGAGCAGGAAACGGGTCTCGTTTGTCTCTGCCAGCGCATAAATGCGCTTTTTCCTGTAGGAGTGGCGTGTAACGCGTTATTCTTTTTTATCTAGAAGAAGGATCCGAGACGCGTTTTGTTCACTCGACATCGCTTCCTAGGGAAAAACAAGCAAGAGCGACCCTGCAGCGAAGCGAAGCGGCGCGATGCTTGTCCCAGGAAAACGATGCGAGACGAACAAAAAAGTGCAATCCTTCTCGTTAGAGAAAAATTGCACTTTACCTTCAGTCTCAAAGCACTCTAGACACGAGATCTAGAGTGTTTTTTGATGCTATTCTATTATTTGCTTGTTTGTTTGATCGGGAACCAGCCTGGACGACTTGTGATGCCTGCCCATAATGCATCTGGAACGACGAGTTCTGCTTGTGCTTCTGGATCAAGTTCTGTCCGGATTGACGCAAGGTCACCCGCTTCGACTTTCTCAACCCACTTCGGTTCCATGATCAGTTCACGACCGAGAGCGATCATTGGAACGACAGCCAAACCTTGTTCGACTTCGTCCGCTGTGTGCAGCGATCCGACACCGATGACAGGTACTTGTTCGCCAACACGTTCTTGGACGAGCGTGATTGGTGATGTCGTTGCATTTTCGTCACGAATCGAACCTGCGAAGAAGTCCATCACGGAAACGTGCAAGTAATCGAGGTCTTTTTTCGCCAGCTCATCGACGAGGCGCATCGTATCATCGAGTGTGATTCCTGGATTTTCGATCTCTTCTGGAGAGAAACGGTATCCGACGATGAACGAAGGATCCTGTTTCGCGACAGCTTCGACTGCATCCACGACCGCTAATGGGAAGGCGAGACGTTTTTCTAAGCTACCGCCCCATTTGTCTTCGCGACGGTTTGAGTGTGGTGAGAAGAATTGTTGAATCAAGTACGTGTTCGCACCATGAATCTCAACACCGTCAAATCCAGCTTCCATCGCACGACGTGTCGCCTGACCGAATGCTTCAATGATTGCTTCAACTTCTTCCGCCTCTAGCGCACGAGGTGTCATTGCTCCTTCACGTACAGGTGCGACAGCACTTGCACTGACTGTTTGCCCACCGACGAGTTCTGGTGGTGCCATACGACCAGCGTGGAAAATTTGTAAGATCGCTTTTGCGCCTTTATCTTGAATCGTTTTTGCGAGTCGCTTCAGACTTGGAACGAGATCGTCACGATGCGCACCGAACTCATTCGGGAATCCTTGACCGTCTGCTGTGACATTCGCACATGCTGTAATGACCGCACTGACGCCGCCTGAACGTTCTGCATAGTACGCGAGTTCCGCATCCGATACTTCGCCGTTCTCTTGTGCTGCATAGTTCGTCATCGGTGCCATCAAGACGCGGTTTTTCAGCGTCACACCGTTTGGTAATGTAAATGGTTCAAACATTGCTTGAGTTGCCATGAGTGAAGTGCCTCCTCTAATTTCTTGAATTGAATATCGACAGTATACGCTCGTCTTCCTCCGAATAGCTACTGATGTGCTTACGCGATGTGTCACTTGCGAATCGCTTTACGACGACCACCCGGCCACCACCAGTTCCAGTGACCAAATAGTTTCATCAGTGCGGGGACGAGTAGCATCCGGACGATTGTGGCATCAATAAAAATCGCAAGCGCGATACCGACGCCAAGTTGTTTAATTGGACTGACGCCCGTGAAGGCAAACGCCCCTGTGACGACGATCATAATCAAGGCAGCAGACGTAATGATCTTACTCGTCTTCGCAAGCCCCATCTCGGTCGCATAATCGTTATCGCCTGTCTCGTCATAATATTCTTCCATTCGCGAGACGAGGAACACTTCATAATCCATCGATAAACCAAAGACGAGTGAGAAGATGAAGACCGGTGTCAAAATGCCGATCGTCTCCTGCGGAAGAACTGCGCCGGACTCAAACAAGATGACGAGTAATCCGAATGTCGCTCCTAGACTAAGCAAATTCATTAGAATCGCCTTGATTGGAATCAAGATGGACCGAAACGCAATCAGCAGAATGATGAATGTCGCCAAAACGACGACACCGACTGCTAGTGGGAGTTTCGATTCAATGGCATCATAAATTTCCTGATTGAAGGCTGCCGGTCCCCCGACAAGATAACCGTCCGCCTGCATCTTTCGCACCCAGTATTGCGAAGCTGCATCCCCCGGGTCCCCTTTTAAATTGACGTCAATTCGTGCTTGGTCGTTCTCTGACAGAAATGCCGTCAAAGCTTCGCGGCCGGCCGGAACAGCGAGTAACTGTTCGAGCGGCACTTGTTGCTGTTCGGCAATCGTTGCGGCGGATACGACGGACCGTACATCGGGATCCGACTCGAGTCGAATCGTCACGTCTTCGATTTTTTCTCGTCCCACCTCTGAGGAAGCATCAGCAGATAAGATGAGGACGGCGTCCGTTCCATCGTTTCCGAATGTTTTTTCCCACGACTCAAAAGCGAGACGTGACGGATAGGATTCCGGTAAAGCGGTCGCTTGCGGAATGTTTAACGTCAAGTCACGTAACGGCAATAAACAAGGTAAAAGAAGCAATAAAGATAGAATCGTCACTGCGACCGGGCGCTTCATGACGAAACGAGCGAGGCGGCGCCAACGATCTTCACTACGACCTGCTCGTTGCCGGAAGAGTCGCCCTTTTTCTAGCACCTTCCCGAAAACGATCAATAGTGCCGGTAACAATGTCAATGCACTGATGACGGCCCCAAGGACCGAAACGAGCGTTCCGATCGCGACAGCGCGGAAGACATCAACATCAATCAATAACAATCCGGCAAGTCCGACGAATACACAGATTCCAGAAAATAAAATCGAGCGTCCTGCCGTCTCGACCGAACGAATCGCCGCCTTCCGAATATCTTGCCCGTCCTGCCGTTCTTCGCGGAATCGATTGACGTATAGCAATGAAAAATCAATTCCGAGTGCTAGGGAAATCATCGCAACCGCATTTAAGACGAAAATCGATAACTCTTGTTGTCCGGCAACGAAATAAAGAACACCGGCACCAAAGACAAAAGTGACGAGTCCCATGATCAACGGTAAGATGGCGGCAACGGGTGTACCGAAAACAAGTAGTAAGACGATCAAGGCTGCCGGAATTCCAATCAACTCAGCTCGGATGAGGTCATTTTTTGACGCTGTATTCAAATCATCGACGACGACTGGTTCACCCGTTAGTCGAATCGTCCCGGTATCATCCAGTTGACGCGTGACCGCAGCTGCCCATTTCGCATCAAGTGTTGGTACACCGACCGTCACGTATCCCTTATCGTCACGAATCGCTCGCGGATTTTCGACGGGACCAATGACGTTCCCGACGCCATTAATATCACGGAAGCGCTCGACATGTTGCATCATCGTTTGTCGTAGATTCTCTTGATTTTCAAATAGAACGATGATCGTATGCGGATCCTGACCGAAGTCTTGATCGAGTACTGTCTCGACGCGTTGAAAATCACCGTCACGCGTAAATCCGTTTCCTTCTAGCCGATCGGGTAGTTGATAAGCGAAATATCCAAGCACGACGAGCAGGATTGCCCAAACAATCAACACTCCTCGAAAATACGTACTCATCAGATGACCAAGCCGTTGCATGATGCGTCCCCTTTCTGTATAAACGTACAAAAAACATCCTTCTTGCTGAAAAGCGAAAAGGATGTTTCATTACGTCTTTTGAAAAATTTGAACCCATGTGTTGCCGAATGTCGCCGATGTCGACACGATCGCAAGACGTCGCGCCTCTTCATCGAGTAACACACTTTTGAGTAAAACGGAGGAATGGCATCCCTCGAACTTATATTTCAGCTGACTCTTCTCATACAAGTAAAAGCGAGATGAATCGGTGATCGAAAACAATTGGTGCCGGTGGTCAACGAGCGAGTACTCCGCGTAATCCGAAAAAGGAATAATCGATTCCTGATTCGTCGCGGCATCCCAAATCACATACCGTTTTTGTAGATCATCATAGGAGATGATCGTCGTAGGTGCGATGAACCGTTCGAACGTCAAACGTGTATCATATCCTCGCTCAATCAAGCGTCCGAACAACGGTGCCTCTTCATAGTTTGAGTACCGCCAGTCCCCTGTTTGAACGTTCACGCAGACAACATCCGTTTCTGCCGAATATAGGAAGATCTCATCGTCTTGCCACAAGAATAAATTACTGAACCACGCTTCGGAAAAAGCAGCGGGTCGCTTGATATAATCTAAATGCCCTTGCTCTAAATCCAATAAACCAAAATAAGCTGACTCTTCAAATACGATGAACAATCGCCCACCGCCTGGCTCAATGTACCAGGAGAATGGAACATACGCACATGCTGTTTCCCATAGTGGTCTTAAATCCGCATCACATTTCATAAATCCGTGGCGATCTCGAAAAAGAAGCAAATCCTCCCCGATTCGATCGAACAGTGAGACGGATTCATGGAGTAACAGCTCTGCAGCAGGTTTATACATATGCATCACTTCCTACTTCATACGGTATCAACCTTCTCAGTTTCTCGCTACTATTGATGCGCTCGACTTGCACCTCCTGTTATACTAGCCTCATGGAAAAAGGAGGACGAACACGATGAAACCTTTACAATTATCAGCAGAGACGGCTGTCGAACTCGCAAAACGTCTGAACGTACCACTTGAACAACTGATGCATATGCCGCGCCATATCTTGATTCAAAAGCTCGTCGAACTCGAGCAGGAACAAGTGAAAACAGAATCTGATTCGTCTAGCGAATCGGAATCTTGAGTAAAAAGCCTCTATTCCAATGACGGAAAGAGGCTTTAATCTTCGTTTAAGATTGTGGATGATAGTCGGATTTACCGTAACGGAAGACATTGATGATTGCTTTTCCGTCACTCGGATAACCATTCGGATGATCGATCGGGAAGAGGGAGAAAAAGACGAAATAAAACGAGAAATACGCAAATTGGTACGTAAAAATCGATGCCTCGAACACGCCGGCATAAATAAGACCATTTACGACTAAGATACTCACCAAGTTCGCGATCGATCCACCAGCATACACCATGATATTAGCAAACTTCGTTTCATGACGTAGCGCCTCATATTGACACCATCCATCCCAAAAATAAACACGATTCAGTCGAATTGGACCAACACGAAGCAATGATTTGCCTGAACCAATATTGATTTCCATGTTTCCACCGAATAATCGGGCAAAAAAGTAATGTCCCATCTCATGAATCAATGTCACGATAGGCAACAGCAAAAAGAACGACAAAAAGAACTTCCATAAATCACCGAAACCGAACATACACCGTACACCCTCTCACTTCAAAACAATATCTTAAATACTACATATGATTTTTCCCGAAAGATGTATCTTCAAACAATGTTTCGATGATTTTCGCAAGTCAATTGCATGACAGACTGACATCGGACTGTCATCCACGCAAAAAAGGACGAAGCCTTATAGCGCTTCGTCCTTTTTGATTTAATCGGTTTTCTTACGACGTTTGTTCGCTGCGTACAACAATCCGATAATCGTCAGTGCTGCACCGCCTGCTACCGCATATTTCTTGTAATCCGCTTTTCGTTCGGCGATGACCGTCGTCGTCAATGCTTGGACGACCAACTGTTTCTCTTCATGCAGTCGTGGTGCGTGCAACTTAACGGCACCCGACTCCACCAACACCTCGAATTCACCGTTTGGCAATTCAATCGTGATATCCTCTTCCGTCGCATTATGGTAGACACGCTGCCGTTCGATGTATCCTTCATAGGTTCGTTTCAGTTCAAAGGCAATGACACCTTCCCCTTCTTCGAGGAAACGAAGATGCTTCTTGATCATCGCTGCGTTTGCGAGACGAAACATCGGATACTGACGACGGAGGGCAATCAATCCTTTGACGTACTCGACGGCCGGACGCTCTGTTTCTGCCCGTTCATAATCGAGACGATTGACGATCTCTCCGGCATTGAAGCTGTCACGAATACCGTCCTTCGTCCGGAAAAACTCTTGTCCGGCATGAAGGAACGGAATCCCTTGTCCCGTCAAGATGATCGCATTCGCGAGCATTTGCCGTTTCCGGCGAATCTCTTCCGTATCCTCTGGGCGAGACACCGTTAATTTATCCCAAATCGTCAAATCATCGTGCGCTTCGACATACGAGACGACCTGATTCGGCTCATCGGCAAATCCTTGTGAAGAGACGTTACCAGCGATTCCCCGTTTGACTTCACTCGTCCGGTCGAATGCCCCGCTGATGAAACCACGGTCTTCCGGCGTTTGAACATCTCCTTTGACCCCGTCTCGTAAACCGTTATTGAAGTGAGCGATTCCTGGCATTTTCGGTGCATTGAAGTAGTTCGCTTTTTCTTCTGGATCAAGTGGCGTATCGAGATCCCAGCCTTCACCGATGATCAGAATCGATGGATCGATCCGGTCAAGTGCATGGCGCACCTGATTCATTGTCTCGACATCATGAAGTCCCATCAAATCGAATCGGAAACCATCAAGGTGATATTCTTTCGCCCAGTACGTCACACAATCAAGAATGAACTTTCGCATCATCAGACGTTCAGATGCGGTATCATTTCCACAGAAACTACCATTTGAGAGACTACCATCCGCCTCTTGACGATAGAAGTATCCAGGAACGAACTGACCGAGCGGAACCGTTGCTGCATCATACGTATGATTGAAGACGACGTCCATGATGACACGGATCCCGCGATCATGTAACGCTTGTACTAATTGCTTTAACTCAAGGATTCGCGTTCGTGGATCATCCGGATTCGATGAGTACGAACCTTCCGGCGCAAAGTAATTCACCGGATCATACCCCCAGTTATAGTTATCCGGGTCGTTCGGCGCTGTCTCATTGACTGAGCCAAAATCATAGATCGGCAGTAACTGGACATGCGTCACACCAAGATCCGCTAAATAATCAAGTCCTGTCAATCCGCCATTTGGTGTCCGTGTCCCTGCTTCCGTCAGCCCAGCGAACGTACCACGTGCGACGACACCACTAGCCGGATGACTCGTTGCATCGCGTACATGTAATTCATACACAACTGCGTCTTGCGAAGAATGGAACAGTGGGCGTTCTTCGATCCATCGTTCTGGTGTCACACTTGTCGGGTCAATCAACGCACCGCGTTTTCCGTTCGTTCCGACGGCTTTCGCATACGGATCGACCGCCTCGACTTTTTGTCCGTTGATGCTCGCTTGAAACGTATAGAAATAACCTTCATATGCTGCTCGATCGAGTTCAACGACGTACGTTCCCCGTTCGCCTGCCATCATCTCGACCTCTTCGACTTTTCGTGCGCGTAGTGTCTTGTAGAGACGAATCACGACACGTTCTGCCGTCGGCGCCCATAAGCGCACGCGAATCGCCGTCTCTGAGAAGGTCGCTCCTAAATCATTTCCACTATAGGCAAATCGCTCATCCAGTTCTTGCGGTGTGAGCGTCAACATGTCTGCTGTTTGTTTCAAAGCTAAGCACCCCTTTCATTTCATGGTTTTTATTATAACAAAATTTCAAAGCAGTGGACGCTTCCGGTATTCCTCTCTAAAATAGAGAGTGGAATGAAAGGGGAGATTAACATGGCAGCAAAAGATAATTCATTTGATATCGTGTCACAAATCAACATCGAGGAAGTCAAGAACGCCGTCCAGATCGCATTGAAGGAAATCACGAACCGCTTCGACTTCAAAGGTTCAAAGAGCGACATGAAGCTCGAAAAAGAGGATTTGATTCTAATCTCAGATGACGATTTCAAACTCGATCAAGTCAAAGATGTCTTAACAGCAAAATTGATCAAGCGCGAAGTTCCGACCAAAAACCTGCAGTACGAAAAAGTCGAACAGGCTGCTGGGAATACGGTTCGCCAACGTGTCATCCTTAAGAGCGGAATTGATCGTGACGATGCGAAAAAGATCAACAATGCCGTCAAGGAATCGAAATTAAAAGTGAAGACACAAATCCAAGATGATCAAATCCGTGTCACAGGTAAATCACGTGACGACCTACAACAAGTCATGCAAATCGTTCGTGAACTTCCGTTATCGGTCGATGTTCAGTTCATTAACTTCCGTTAATCCACTCACGTCAAATTAGCTGAACGTTTTTGTTCAGTCCATCAAACAAAAAAGGGAGGTGCTTTCTGGATTGTATCCAAAAAGTACCTCCCTTCATTTATATCGTTGCTTACTGCGCTGTATAACCACCATCGAGAACGACAGCTTGACCCGTGACACCCGCCGCTTTGTCACTTGCAAGGAAAATAGCGTAATCCGCGATTTCTTTGACTTGGAGTAACCGTTGTTGCGGAACAAGTGGGTAGATGACTTCTTCTAATACACGTTCGAGTGGTACATTCCGTGTTTCAGCGAGCGAAGACAATTGGTTTTGGACGAGTGGTGTATCGACATATCCTGGGCAAATCGCGTTGACCGTAATACCAAAAGTTGCTCCTTCTAATGCTGCGACTTTCGTTAAACCGATGACGCCGTGTTTCGCACTGTTATAAGCAGCTTTCCCTGCAAAACCAATCAATCCGTTGATTGATGACATGTTCAAGATTCGTCCAGAGCCTTGTTTTTTCATGATCGGGAAGACATATTTTGTATAAAGGAATGGTGCACGAAGCATGATGCTTTGAAGCAAGTCGAATTTCTCAGTCGAGAACTCTTCGATTGGTGAGACGTGTTGCATACCCGCATTGTTGATGACGATATCAATCGTTCCGTAGTGTGCGACAGTCTGTTCGATACTTGATTTGATTGCCTCTTCATTCGTCACGTCACCTGCGACGGCAAACGCATCGAAGCCTTTTTCACGAAGTGTTTCAGCAGAGCGTTTTGCAGCTTCTTCCTGAAGATCGACGATGACGACCTTCGCACCTTCTTGGGCGAATTCTTCAGCGATCTCAAGACCGATTCCGCTTGCTGCTCCTGTAATTAATGCAACTTTTCCTTCGAGTTGTTTCATCATGATGAATTCCTTCTTTCTTTATCTTTACGTGTTCGGTCTCTTTACTGTACGCTGATTGAAAGAATAATAAAAATGAATACTTGTTATGACATCTATAACTCAAAAGAATAGGAGAATACTGATGGATTTCCGCCAACTGGAATACTTTACGGAAGTGGCACGCTTCAAAAGCTTCACTCGTGCCGCTGAACATCTCCACGTCACGCAACCGACACTCAGTAAAATGGTCCGTCACTTAGAAGAAGAACTTGAAGTGGATTTGTTCGATCGGAGTAAACGACAAATCGTCCTGACGGATGCCGGTGAGACCTTATTGATTGAAGGTGAAAAGATTCTGCGGCAGTTATCTGACCTGCCTTCCCACCTCTATGATGTCATGCATCTGACGAAGGGAACGATTCGGCTCGGTGTTCCCCCACTGATCGGTTCACTGTTTTTCCCGGGTCTCCTGCGTCGCTTCGAAGAGATGTATCCGATGATTCAAATCGAATTAATCGAAGCCGGTGGGCATGCGCTAGAAAAAGCGGTCGTCGCCGGTGAAGTCGATTTGATCGCAACGGTGCTGCCTTCGAATGAGCATTTAACGACACACCCCTTCATTGAAGAAGAATTGCATTTGTTTTTACCAAATGATCACCCACTCGCCGATCGATCGATGATTGCGTTAGAGGAAGTCGCCGACATGCCGTTCGTCTTGTTCAATGAAACATTCTCACTACACGATGTCGTCTTGAACGCCTGCCAAGATGCCGGATTTACGCCTAACGTGTCTCGGGTGAGCTCACAGTGGGACTTCTTATGTTTACTAGTCGCAGAAGGAAATGCCGTGACTGTCCTGCCGCGTTCGATCGCGGATCGCTTTTCGATTCGTGGCGTCAAAACGATTCCGCTTGAAACACGTGTCCCGTGGCACTTAGGAATCGCCGTTCCGACCGGTCGCTATCAATCGTATGTGACGCGGAAGTGGATTCAATTCGTTAGCGATATGTATTCCAAATAAGCATACCTTTCATAAAAACCATGTATTTGTAGCATGGTATTTCTTCCTTTACGATAAGAACATCGTTAAAAAAGAAAGGAAGTCCTTTACCATGGCAACTCATTTTGAATCACGTCACGAAACAGGCGTTAAAAAACTCAGCGAATTCACAGACGCAAACGCTGCACAATCTACGCATGACAAAATCTCTGAATCCCTGAAAGATATCGCTCCAGCAGTCGGTGAGTGGATCACGGATTTCGCATACGGTGAAGTTTACAGCCGCGATGGTCTCGTCAACCGTGACCGCGCAATCGTTACGATTGCTTCTCTCGTCACACAAGGTACAGAACCACAGCTTGCTCTCCACATCAATACTGGATTGACAGCTGGTTTAACAGGAAACGAAATCGTCGAAGCTATCATGCATCTTGTTCCTTACACTGGATTCCCACGTGTCTTGAACGCACTTGAAGTCGCAAAAGTCGTCTTTGCAGAACGTGGCGTCACAGTCGAAACAGAATAAGATCCGTACGACTTAATTGAAAAAAGATGGGCATGACGCATTTTCGGGTATCTCCTTAACAAAGGAGTGGTCGATCATGCGTTATGCCCTTTTTGCGGATCTTCATAGCTCATTAGCCGACACAGCGGCTGTCCTAGCTGACATACGGCGGCTCGCTCCCGATGCGCATTTGTTTTGTCTCGGTGATGTTCATGAATGCCATGTCGGTAAAAAGCGAGCGAAGCGCTATTCTTTCGAATCGCTCTCCCTCGTCGTGACGCTCGATGATGATTTTTTAGAGTTGATTGATTTTAAGACGTTGCTTGGCAATCAAGAAGAACGCATCCTGTCGCTCGTCCCACCGCATCTGTCTCCTGTCATCGATGCGTTACGCGATTACCCTCGAAAACAACGGATCGAGGGGGCATTATTGATTCATGGAGATCAACTCAGTTGGTCGCGTGATTTTCTACCCAATCTGTCACAACAACGAGAACCATTACTCTTTTTTGGCCATAGTCATATCAGAGGTTTGTTTCAAAATGGCATCGCCAAACCGAGCCCACTAGGTCAAACTTTATCCATCAAAGGAGAACGGCATGCCGTCAATCTGGGTCCTGTCGTGTTCGAACGAGAATGGTGTCTTTACGATTCAGAGCAACAATCGATTGTGTTCCATCAAGCGAAGTAAGAAGATACGACAAAAGCCGTCGGGCACAGGGCTCGACGGCTTTTGTTCGTGCATCCTATTGATCAGAGATAACGGACAAGCGATGCCTTGACGACATCCACTTGTGTGAAGTTCGTCTCTTCCGCGAATGTTTCGATGACTTGACGAACATCCCCTTGACGACGTACGAAGCTCGTCGGGACTGGTGTCGTACCGACAAGTTGCTCATGCAGACTCGTCAATCGATGATCATCGATGATCGTCGTCATCAAATCAAGGAATAGCAGAACATGCAGACGGTTCAAATAATCCCATGGTTTGTCTTCCGAACGGAATTCATTACGAGCGAGCCATTTTTTCAATCCGATCGCATCGATTTGACTCAACGTCTCTGTCGTACGTGCCGACTTCCAAAGCGTCAACAGTTCACCCAGTTTTTTCCGTGTCTGTTTCTTACGCATGAAGAATTCAAAATTGTCTTTCGTCCGTAACGCGTCTCCTTCAATCGGAGCAATCAAATCGGCTTCCGGCGCCGTCACGAAATCGTGAACGAAATCGACAGACTCTCCCGGTAACCAAGCAGCGACTTTCCCGTGAAAATCAGCCATAAAGGCGACCGTTTCTGCCAAAGGCTCCTGCTTCATCTGTGAAGCAGCTTGCTGTAATCGTTCTTTCGTCTCAGTCTTCATAATCTACCTCTTCTTATTCGTGGATTGGTCTTACATTTCTTCTGGAGCGCCGACACCAAGCAAACGAAGACCCTCTGTCAAGACGATCGTGACAGACTTGACGAGTGCAAGACGCGATTGTTTTGCTGCGTCATCTTCGAGAACACGGACGTGTCCGTAGTATTTATTGAAGCTTTGTGCAAGATCTAAGACGTAGCGGCTGATGATTGACGGCTCACGACGTGTGAACGCGCGATCGATGACCGTCGAGAATTGGTTTAGCATCGACACGACACCCCATGCATGATCATCGGCACTACCAGCGAATGGTGTGCCATCATAGCCACCTTTACGGAGCAATGAGTGCGCACGGGCATTCGTGTACTGGACATACGGTCCTGTTTCGCCTTCGAATTTCAACATCTGCTCAAGATCGAACTCGATGTTGTTCATCCGTTCGTTCTTCAAGTCATGGAAGATGACCGCGCCGACACCAACTTGGCGAGCCGTGGCTTCGGCATTCGCTAAGTTCGGATTTTTTTCCGCGATGTTTTGCTTCGCAACGTCGATCGCTTCTTGTAGTACTTCTTCAAGCAAGACGATCCGACCTTTACGCGTCGACATTTTCTTTCCGTCCTTCATGATCAGACCGAACGGCACATGGTGCATTCCGTCGACGTTCTCAAATCCAAGTTTCTTCAAGACTGCGAACAATTGCTTGAAGTGAAGCGCTTGTTCCCCACCGACGACGTAGAACGCTTGCTCAAAGCGGTACGTTTCGAGACGATAGACAGCAGCTGCTAAGTCACGTGTCGCATAAAGCGTTGCGCCATCTTTCTTTTTAATCAAGGCAGGTGGCATACCCTCTGCTTCGAGGTCGACGACCATTGCCCCTTCTGATTCGACGAGGAGATCTTTTTCTTCGAGCAAATCGATGACGTGTTGCATCTTATCGTTGTAGAAGGCTTCTCCGTTCAAACTATCGAATTTAACACCGAGCATCTCATAGACACGGTTAAACTCGACGAGTGAGACTTCACGGAACCACGTCCAAAGCGTCGTTGCCTGCTCATCACCTTGTTCGAGTTTTTTGAACCAGAGACGTCCTTCGTCCTCAAGTGCCGGATTTGTTTCCGCTTCTTCGTGGAACCGGACGTATAATTTCAACAATTCCTTGATTGGTTCTGCACGGACCGCTTCTTCCTCACCCCACATCGTGTAAGCCACCATCAATTTCCCGAACTGTGTTCCCCAGTCCCCTAAGTGGTTGACACCGACGACGTCGTACCCTTTTTTACGTGAGATTTGGTTGAGCGCGTTCCCGATGACCGTCGAACGCAAGTGCCCCATCGAGAATGGTTTCGCGATGTTTGGTGATGAAAAATCAGTGACGATCGTTTTTCCATTCGCTTCACTTGATCCGAACGCCTCTTGCTCCGTCAGGACTTGGTTGACGATTTCTTGCGAGACGACTTCCCGGTTCAAGAAGACGTTGATGTAAGGACCAACAGCTTGAACGTTCGAGAACAACGGCGCGTCAATTTTTTCTGCGAGCTCCGAAGCAATCATGTTCGGTGCTTTACGGAATGCTTTAGCGAGCATGAAACATGGGAATGCCAGATCTCCATGATCTTCATGTTTCGGTTGCTCGATCAGTTGTTCGATTTGTTCAACCGATAAGGTACCTTCCATGACTTGATGTAATACTTCTGCATACTGCGCTTTATAACTCATCTTTATTTCCTCCTGCTTTACTGATTTTTTGGCAATAAAAAACGCCCCTTGCGCCACGCGCAAAGAGACGGAATGACCGCGGTACCACTCTTCTTGGTGTCACTCGACACCCACCTTGTTCGGGGATAACGGGGTTCCCCCGGCTACGCCTTTTCCATCAGGAATCGGGCAGCGTCTCAGAAGTGCGTTTCACGACCGGTTCGTCCTCAGGCTTCCACCATTCCCTGATTCGCTAGTTGACGAAAATCAACCGTTACTCTCTTCATCATCGACTGTATTCGATATCTTTCACATTATACGCAATTCTTTCTTTTCTCTCAACCTTATTTTTTTGGTAAATGGCTCATCAAAATTTCCACAATTCGGGTATAGGAATAAAAGATACTTCTCAGGGGGAGGGATGTTTCATGCGCTACTACCAACATGTAGCCCGGACGAGCTGGATCGTCTTCGGTCTCGTCGCCTTGACATTATTAGTGATCGGCATCGTTCTCATCCACCAACCTTCCATCCTTCTGTCTCCATCATCAACACTCTTTATTTATTCGGACTCGTTCTCCTGTTTCAGTTCGATAATGTCCGTCGTGGTGGCATTTACTATACATTCCAAGAAGGAATCATCTTATTTTTATTCCTCAATTACGGTTTAACGTACGCCTTGATTTTAAGCCAAGTCGGTATTCTCGTCTTTCAATTCATGTCTCACCGAAAAGCGATTCGTTGGAAACGTTTCGTTTATCTCTACCCGATCAACGCCTTGTTCGATTTAGTCTACATCTCGCTTCCGGTCTTTGCGTATTATGCGCTCGGCGGACCGATCGGCTCAAACTTTACGTATACGAAAGCCTTGCTCCCTTTCATCGGCTTTTTGATCACCGTCTTCCTTGTCTCTTACTTCCAATGTCTATTCGTCAATCGATTCCTCTACTTGAAATACGATTGGCAACGTCTCGTAAAGCTTCAGTCCCTCGTCTACGGGATTAGCATGTTAAGTGCTCTACTTGGAATCTGGTTCTACGATGAAAGTCCGCTCGTCGCGGCTACAGTTTCCGCCTTGATTCTCTTTTTGTTCAAACGTCTGTTGCAAGAGCGTGGCGACTCCCTTGAAGCAAACGATAATGCTAAGCGATTTGATGATGCGAAGGAACATTTGTTGATTTCCCGCTTCGAGCGCGAGACGATCGATTCGTTGCTCCTCGATTTACCGCATCTATTGCCGTTTTCTGAAGGTTGGATCTCGATTCAACAACAGCGGAAACAAGTCATCTATAACATCCGGACGAAACAACCAATCGACGTGTTACCACTGTTTCATTCCTTGTCAGCCGACGATTTGCATACCCCGATCATCTATGGGCTGCGTTGCGACTGGGGAAACGATATTCAAATCGGATTGCCTGTCGATCGTCACTCGATGCTAGCGATTCCTTCGATTACGAGCGGAGAGGTCGATGTTTCGATCATCCTGTTCCATCAAGTCGCAGACGCCTATGATGTGACAAATGCCGACGAATTATCTCGTTTGCTCCGTATCTTTTGTCGCGTCTTAGAACGCTCACGTGAAACGGTCCAACTCTATACGGAAAGTCGGACCGATGCCTTGACCGAATTACCGAATAGTCGGGCTTTTTATGAACACGGTCGGCAGGAATTTGCCGCTGACTGCTATCCGCTCTCCGTTATCCTGTTCGATATCGATCACTTCAAACGTGTCAATGATACGTACGGTCATAAAGTAGGCGATCTCGTCCTTCGTGAACTCGGTCGACGTATCCAGGCGATCCAATTACAATATGATGATGTCTTTGCTGCTCGTTATGGTGGGGAGGAATTCGTACTTCTGTTGCGAAATGGTAGTCAAGAGGCTGCTATCCAGATTGCCGAGATGGTCCGCCATGCGGTCATGGATCGTCCCTTCCTCGTCGATGGTCACCGACTGTCCTTAACGGTCAGCCTCGGAATTGACACAGTGGAGGAAAGATATCAACGAACGTTCGAAGAATCACTCCGTCAAGCCGACCATGCACTCTATGTCGGCGGAAAACACAACGGACGCAATTGTACCGCGCATTACGCAAATCTTTGAAAGGTCGTGACTCTATTGTCGATTACGGAAATTGAAATGACGCTACCGACATCACAAGCTCACCGGACGATTCGGATTCATCGTCCGCCCCATTTAGATCCTTCTGAAGCGTTACCGGTGATTTATATGCACGATGGACAAAACGTCTTCAGTGGAGAAACCGCCTCGTTCGGAAAAGGCTGGGAGATTCATCTTGCGCTACAACAAACACAGATTCCGGCAATGGTCGTCGCGATCGACAGTCCAGAAGACGGCATGGACCGTTACGACGACTACGCTCCTTGGAGTGATGAAGCTTTATTGATGCGGACTGCTTATCCTTCGCACCGGAAGTCGATCGGGGGAAACGGTAAGGTCTACATGGACTGGATCATTCGCGAGCTAAAACCGTACATTGATGCCAACTACGCGACACGCTCTGACGATACGACGATGATCGGCAGCTCGATGGGTGGCGTCATCTCGCTTTATGGATTATTCGCATATCCGGAAGTCATCACGCGCGTCGCTGCCCTGTCGACGGCCGGATGGGCAAACTTCTCCTCACTCCTTGAATTCATCGAGCGCAGTCCGTCGCTGTCTGCTGCCCATCGCTGTTATATGGATGTCGGGACAAAAGAAGTGAGTGGCCCGATGACGGAGACAGATTATTTACACACAAATGATGTCTTAGCGCGAGCGGTCGAACAGAAACTTACTCAAAGTCGCTATACGATTATCCCGGAAGCAATCCATCATGAAACGGCCTGGGCCGAGCGTTTACCGGATATTTTACGTTACTTGTTTCCTTCCTCGTGAATACACAAAAAGCCGGGCGATTTCTACTAAAGAAATCTTCCGGCTTTTTACGCGTGCCTTATACTAATTCTTCTTGTTGCTCTTTTTCATAACGGTTGCGCGGATGCTCCCGGCATTCATCGGAACACGAACGCATGACTTTTGGTTCGCATTCTTCACAGCAGAAGTGCTGTCGATTACATTCCGGGTTTGCACAATTAACGTAGCGCGTCTCCGGTTTTCCACAGTAGTAACATTCTGAGACGACAGAAGGATTGACGGCATTGACAGGAACTTGTACACGCTCATCAAAGACGTATAGTTCGCCTTCCCAGTCTTCTCCTTGCGTCTGTTCATCTTTTCCGTACATGACGACTCCGCCTTTAAGATGGAAGATATCATCACTCTGTTGCCGTTTACGGAAGTACGCCGTGAATTTTTCACAACGAACGCCACCCGTACAGTATGTGAGAACCTTTTTCCCTTCAAACAAATGCTCGTTCTCGTCAAGCCACTCCGGGAATTCCCGTGAAGCATCGACATCGACTTTTACAGCATTCTTGAAGTGTCCGAGGTCGTATTCATAGTTGTTGCGTACATCGAGAATGACGACATCATCTTGTTTCATCATTTCTTTCCACTCTGCTGGTTCAAGATACGCAGCGTGTTCTTCTGGTACGTTGAATTCATCCTCAAAACGCCATGTGACGAGTTCTTTTTTGTAACGGACGAACGTCTTTTTGAAGGCGTGCTCTTCGACTTCATCGATTTTGAATTCGATGTCAGCAAATCGTGGATCCGCCGTCAAGTCCTTCATGTATTGTTCCGTTTGTTCGACCGTTCCAGAGAGTGTGCCGTTGATTCCTTCTGGTGCGATCAAAATCCGACCTTTAATACCGAGCTCTTTACAGTAAGCAAGATGCTCTTTCGTTAGCTGTTCCGCATTTTCGATCGGAACATACTTATAAAATAATAGTACGCGATAAGGTTTCATATTCCTCATTAGCCCCCATGTCAGTTTTTTGCAGTAAAACGAACGTTGGCAAACGAAGCGTCTAGCTATTGACTAGCTGGGAACGCCTGCAAAACGCACCCATTTAAGTATAATACCAACTCCCTTTCGAATGTACAATCTACAATTCCTGAATCCCTTTCAAGGAATTTCATTCCCTTTCTGAATCAGAAAGAGGTAAAATAAAACACAGTAGTACATCTCGCAAGGAGGATTCCGAATGCTCCATACACTTCGTGACTGGATCGAGCAGATGATTTTCTTTCTCCAAGACTTACCTGGAGGAGCTGCCACCGGTTTGATTGCCCCGTTTCTTGAGTCTCTATTTCCTTTCCTGCCACTCGTCCTGATCATTTCCGCGAATGCGGCAACCTATGGTTTTGGTATGGGTGTTCTCGTATCATGGGTCGGGAGCATGCTTGGATCACTCGTCGTCTTCGCTTGTATTCGATATCTATTTCGTCGTCCGGTCACGCGTTGGCTTGAAAAACACCATGCCGCGCAACAGTGGATCGAACGTGTTCGTCACATGAGTCCCATCTCACTGGGATTCTTTTTCTCGCTTCCGTTCATGCCTGCGTTCATCATCACGTCCATTTCCGCCATGATTCAACTATCGCTGCGGACGTATTTGATTGCTGCTGGTGCCGGTCGTCTGATCGTCGTCATCATCTTCTCGCTGATCGGAAAGGAATGGTCCACGTTCCTTGAACGTCCGATGCGTCTTGTCCTTCTATTTTTGATTTTACTCGCCATCTGGGGAGTCAGTCGCGGGACGGAAGAATGGTTGAAGCGTCGTGCGCTCTCAAAACGTGCGGATCATTTACGGGAAATCGAAGATAAGATCGAACGTCCATCTGAAAAATGACTCAAGCCTGTCTATGCTTCCATAGGCAGGCTTTTTAAGTTGTTCTCATTTTTCGGGTACTAGGTCTTTTGAATCATTTTCCGACATAATTAATATATAAAAATAACGTTCAAACAATGTTCAATATCGCAAACGCTTACATTAAATTGGTATGACCAATATTAATATAATAATGAGCTTTTCTTCATAAAAATTAGGATAGCTTTTCCAGAAACGACATCCTTATAATGAATTTACATTCATTCCTTAAAGGAGGCGGCCTCATGCATCAAGTGTCCGAAGTTCAAAAAAATGAAGCGACTCAATCCGCTCCAGCAATCGTCGAGAGTGCTACCTTTCAACAATTGATGCGTCAAAAGAATGGCTTCATTCTTCCAGCCATCAGTTTCTGTCTTATTTTTTATTTTACGCTTCCGATTTTGACAAGCTACTTTACGATTTTAAATCAACCGGTATTCGGTGATATTACGGGTGCTTGGATCTTCGCTTTTGCTCAGTTCATCATGACGTGGACGTTCTGCATGATGTATAGCAAAAAAGCACGTGCCTTTGATCGACTCGTCGAACAAATCAAGGAGGAGTCGAAATGAATTATACTGCCGTTGCTTTATTTGCGGCGATCGTCGGTTTGACGCTCGTCATTACATACTTTGCTGCTCGTAAAACAAAAACAGCTAACGATTTTTATACAGCGGATGGCGGACTCACTGGTGCGCAAAACGGGATGGCGATTGCCGGCGACTATATGTCCGCTGCCTCGTTCCTCGGAATTGCCGGGATGATCGCCTTAGCTGGATTCGACGGATTCTTCTACTCGATCGGCTTCCTCGTTGCCTATCTCGTTGTCTTGTATCTCGTTGCCGAACCACTTCGGAACCTCGGGAAATACACGATGGCGGATATGATCGCTGCTCGTTTTAACGCATCAAAAGTTCGCGGAGTCGCTGCCATGAACTCGATCGCGATCTCGATTTTCTATATGATTGCCCAACTCGTCGGTGCGGGTGCCTTGATTGAATTGTTATTAGGAATTCCTTACACGACAAGTGTCATCATCGTTGGTATTTTGATGACCGTCTACGTCGTCTTCGGTGGTATGACAGCGACCTCATGGGTCCAAATCATCAAAGCGATCCTCTTGATGGCAGGAACAGCTGTCATTTCTTTCATGGTATTCGCCAAGTTCGATTTTTCGATCTTCAAGATGTTTGCAGAAGTCAAACAAGCGACACCGCTCGGTGATTCATTCTTGAATCCCGGAAACAAGTTCAAGTTACCGCTCGATACGATTTCATTGAATCTCGCACTCGTTCTCGGAACGGCTGGATTACCACATATCTTGATTCGTTTCTTTACTGTTAAGGATGCTCCGACTGCTCGTAAATCCGTCGTATATGCGACGTGGATCATCGGTGCCTTTTATATCTTGACGATCTTCCTCGGCTTTGGTGCCGCTGCTTTCGTCGGTTCTGAAGATATCATCGCTGCCAATGCTGCTGGTAACATGGCGGCACCACTTCTCGCCCAAGCACTCGGTGGCGATTTACTCTTCGCGTTCGTCGCTGCAGTCGCCTTTGCGACGATTCTCGCCGTTGTTGCAGGACTCGTCTTATCCGCAGCATCCGCCTTTGCCCATGACTTCTATAGTCATATTCTACGTAAAGGACAAGCAACGGAAAAAGAACAGATGACGGCCGCACGACTCGCTTCCATCGCCGTCGCCTTGATTTCGATGGTACTGGCATTGTTCGCACAAACGATGAACGTCGCGTTTCTCGTTTCGCTTGCCTTTGCTGTCGCGGCAAGTGCTAACTTGCCAGTCATTCTCTTGACGATCTTCTGGCGCCGTTTCAATACTGGCGGAGCTGTCACAGGTATGGTCGTCGGGTTATTCTCTTCACTGATTCTCGTCGCACTCAGTCCAAACCTTTGGGCAGTCGACGGTTCAGCCTTGTTCGTCGGGGAAGCCCTCTTCCCGCTGACGAATCCAGGAATCGTCTCCATCCCACTTGGCTTCCTCGGAGCCATCGTCGGGACACTGTTGACGAAATCGAACGAAGTTGCCGGTAACTTCGAACGTATCATAGTCAAGGCCAATACCGGTATCGATGCTGCTGCAGAAGTCGCCGCGTCAAAAGAATAAGTTCCCCTTAACGGCTCCTTCAACCCCCTTGAAGGAGCCGTCCCCTTTTACATTCTTCTCGTTCATTGCCATACTAAGTGAAGAATAGAGAAGAAAAAGAAAGGAAGACTGTACATGGATCTCGCTTTTTATTATTTCTTAATCCTCGGATTTTTCATTGGAATCATCTCCGGCTTTTTCGGAATCGGTGGCGGTATCATCTTGACGCCTCTACTACTCATTTTAGGATATGCTCCAAGCGTTGCGATCGCGACCAGTCTCATGTTGACTCTCGGGTCAACGGTTTCAGGTACGATTTCTCACTTACGCCTTAAAAATGTCGTCTGGCGCGATAGTCTTGTCGTCGGGGGCGTTGGAATCATCGGTTCGACGATCGCGACACCACTCGTCCTTCGTTTAGAGGAAGTCAACGGTGCCCATCTCGTCATCTCAATCGTTTATATCGGACTCTTACTCTACTTCGCGAATAAGTTCTTACGTCCGAAAGCAACGACCGGTGAACAGACTGGTTGGAAAAATCGATATCTTGCCCTTGCCTTCACTGGTCTGTTCGCTGGATTCATCTCTTCGCTCCTCGGTGTCAGCGGTGGATTCATCATCACACCGTTACTCGTCGGGATCGTTGGCTATGAGTTGAAACGTGCGGTCGGAACGAGTATTGCTTCCGCGTTACTGATCGTTCTATCGGGACTCGTCAACTATACGGTCGCGAGTACGAATATCGATATCCTCGTCGGTATCATGCTAATCGTCGGCGCCTTGCTCGGAGCACCGATTGGCGCGAAGCAGTTGACGCATTTCGAAAGTCCGTTCGTCAAAAAGTACCTCGGTATCTTCTATTTGACGGTTGCGGTCAGTGTGTTACTCGAGGTCATCGGCTGGAACGTCGCTTCACTCTCCGTTCTCGTTGCGCTTAGTTTGATTTTCTTACTGACACTCCTCATCTACAGCCGTCGTCGAACGAATGGATGAATCGTCTCATCAGAAAAGGGGCTGACTCAAAAGTCAGTCTCTACAAAGATAAAGGTGGCAGACTGATGATCTGCCACCCTTATCTCGTAACAAAAAGAATGACGCGTCACACGTCACTCCTACAGGAAAAGCGCATTTATGCGCTGTCAGAGACGAACAAGACCCGCTTTCCTGCTTAAATGAAGCAGGAAAACTGGCTTGTGTCTCGCCTGAGGAAAGGGCGTGAAAAGACGCGTCATTCTTTTTTTGAGTCAGCCGCTTTTTTCCGTTAAGCCACTCGTTTGTGACCGGCTCGTTCATAGTCTCTCGTTTGTTCAATGACTAAGTGCGACAAGAACAACATTCCAATCAAGTTCGGAATCATCATTAATCCATTTGCAATATCTGCGACCAGCCACAACGGTTCTAATTGCGCGACCGCACCATAACAGGCTGCGAGCGCAAAGAACACGCGGTATCCTTCGTTGAAGCGTGTCGTACCGCTCAAGTACTCCAAGCACTTCTCTCCATAGACATACCAACCAATGATCGTTGAATAACCGAAGAAGAAGACGGAGAAAGCGACCGTCCATTCTCCAAATGATCCTAGAACACTCGCAAAGGCGGTTGCTGTCAGTGCTGCCCCGGAAAGATTCGCATCATGCATCATACCTGAATGTAGCCCACCTGACGGATCCCAAAAACCTGTCGTCAGAAGGACGAGTGCCGTCATCGTACAAACGATCAAGGTCACTATGAAGGTACTCGTCATCGAAATCAACCCTTGTTCGACCGGACGCTCACTTTTCGCAGATCCAGCAATCAAGGCTGCCGTCCCAAGTCCTGCTTCGTTCGTGAAAATCCCCCGTGCTACACCGACTTGCATCGCCATCATGATTGATACACCGGTGAAGGCTCCCGCTGGCGCAAGCGGCTGGAAGGCGTACTCAAAGATTAAACCAAAGGCTGGTAGAATCTGATCTGCCTTCAATACTAAAAGGACACAAGCGGCACCGATATAAAGTAAGCTCATGATCGGAACGAAGATTGTCGAGATCGCACTGACGCGTTCAAGTCCACCACGAATCGATACATAGACCGCAATCGCGAGCAGAATGCCGAACAATAGCAGCGGCACACGGAACGATTGCTCAAGCACCGTTGCCATCGCATTCGCTTGCACCGTGTTCCCGACACCAAACGATGCGATCAAACCAAATACCGCAAACAGGATGGCGAGTAGTTTAAATTTAGCTCCTAGTCCCTTCTCGATATAATACATCGGTCCACTGACGGCTTCGCCGCGTTCGTTTCGACTTCTAAAGAGAATGGCAAGGAGGCTTTCTGCATATTTCGTCGCCATTCCAATTAAACCGATGACCCACATCCAAAAAACTGCGCCCGGTCCGCCCATCGTCAAGGCGACTGCGATCCCTGCGATGTTTCCGTTTCCGATCGTCGCCGCGAGGGACGTCATCAACATCTGAAAGCTACTGATTTCACCTTCACCTTGCCCTGATTTTTGAACAGATAATTGAAACGCTTGTTTTAAACGTCGAAACTGAAGACCGCGTAAGCGGATCGTAAAGTATACTCCTGTTCCTACCAACAACATCATACTCGGAATCCCCCAGACCCAAGCCGATATCAGACGTAATACTTCCATGCCATTTCATCCTCTCTCTCTTTTTCCGAGGCTTACCGTAGCATGTAGTTGTGTTTTCTTACAATACAAAAGAATACTTTTTGTGATTTTACACAATAGAAGATATACTAAAACTATCGAGCGAAAGAGAAAGAAGGGAAATCCCATGTTAGAAGCTTCATATCATTCCTTAGACGACTTAGCGGAAGCGATCGGTATTGCCTTGAATGCCCCGATTACGATTGAAGATCGCAATCACCGCCTTCTTGCGTATAGTACGCATACTGCTGATACAGACCCTGCCCGTGTCGCAACGATCATTGGTCGCCGGGTACCGGAATCGGTCATCGACCAACTCTGGAAAGACGAAGTCATCCAGAGCCTTGCTACACAAGATGATCCACTCATTATTTCCGCACGCACGGATGTCGGATTGAACGATCGTGTCGCCATTGCGATCAAGCAAGATTCAGAAATTCTCGGCTATATTTGGTCGATTGCTCGAAGCACTCCTTTTACTCCATCGGAACTAGCGGATTTAAAGAAAGGAGCATTGCTTGCCCAACGTCAGTTACTGGCGATCGACATGCAGAAAAAACGGAAGGAAGAGCAGACGGAACAGTTTTTCTTCGAGTTATTACATGAAGAATTATCCGAGTCAGAGATTCTGAAGATGTTTTCTAAGCTCCATGTCGCACCACCTGGCATCAGTCGTTTGACGGTCATTCGTTTTTCGGAAGCGATCACACCACGACTTGCGGATCGCCTGCGCTATTTATTGACGATTCAGCAGACAGTTCGTCCGTTACTTTACGCGTATGATGAAACAGATTTCATCTTGTGGATCAGCACAAACGACCGCGACGCAGAACAAGAGCGTCTGCAGTTCGACGCCTTCATCCAGTCGTTTCGACAATTGCTCGCGGAGCGGTTCGATTATACGGACTTCGTCGCAGCAAGTAGTGAAGTCTTCACGGGCGTCCAAGCGATTCCGGAGCGCTATGAAGAAGCTGGCATCGTCTTACGTTTAAAGGACGCCTTTCCATTTGAGCTGAAGAATGTGACCCGTTACGAACGCCTCGGTTTATTCCAGCTCTTACCGATTTTCTCGGAGCGTCTGCGACGGCGGACGGTTCGCTTGGAAGAAATCGAACGTCTGCGTGCTTACGATGTGAAACATGCCTCCTCCTTATGTGAGACGCTAGAGTGGTTCCTGCACTACGATGGGAACGTCAAACAAGTCGCTTCCCATCTCCATGTTCATCCGAATACGATCCTTTATCGGATGCGACGGATCGAGGAGGAAGCGGGCATTCGAATGGAATCTTTACCTGAACGCTCCTTACTTTATTTGTACCTAAAAGCAGACCGATATCCTTTGTGATTTTACACAAAGGATATCGGTTATTTTTGAAAACGCCGATAAAGTAGAACGCTTTCATTTCTCGTATACTGAAGAAGAAGAGAAATTGATTTGTTTATTTGCGAAAGGGGATCGCGTTCACATGATCATTGGAGTATTAAAGGAAATCAAAAACAACGAAAACCGTGTTGCATTAACACCTGCCGGGGTAGCAGCGTTACATGCACAAGGACATCGTGTCATCATTGAATCGATGGCAGGTATGGGGAGTGGCTTCACGAACGAAGAGTACGTCAAAGCCGGTGCTGAAATCATCGCGACTGCTGCTGAAGTCTGGGCAACAGCCGAACTTGCTTTGAAAGTCAAAGAGCCGATCGCTTCAGAGTACCAATACTTCCGTCCAGATTTAACATTGTTCACGTATCTTCACCTAGCGGCTGAGCCAGAATTGACACGTGCGCTTGTTGATTCGAACATCACAGCAATCGCTTATGAAACCGTTGAAAAGAACCGCACACTTCCATTGTTAACACCAATGAGTGAAGTCGCAGGACGCATGGCATCACAAATCGGTGCACAGTTCTTAGAAAAACCACACGGTGGTATGGGCATCCTGCTTGCAGGTGTTCCTGGGGTTCGTCGTGGAAAAGTCACAGTCATCGGCGGCGGTGTCGTCGGAACGAATGCTGCGAAACTCGCGGTTGGTCTCGGTGCGGATGTCACGATCATCGATGTCAGCCCAGAACGCCTTCGCCAGTTGGATGATATCTTCGGTAACTCGATCAACACATTGATCTCAAACCCGTACACGATTGCTGAAGCTGTCGCTGAAAGTGATCTCGTCATCGGTGCTGTCTTGATTCCAGGTGCAAAAGCACCGAAACTCGTCACTGCCGACATGGTCAAACGCATGAAGCCGGGCGCTGTCATCGTTGACGTTGCCATCGACCAAGGTGGTATCTTCGAAACGGTCGATCGTATCTCGACGCATGATGACCCAACATATGAAAAATTCGGTGTCGTTCATTACGCAGTCGCGAACATGCCGGGTGCCGTTCCACGCACGTCTACACTTGCATTGACGAACGCAACGCTCCCGTATGTCCTTGAACTCGCGAACAAAGGCACACACCGTGCGCTTGCTGAAAACGAGGCTCTCGAAAAAGGATTGAATGTCGCACAAGGATTCGTCACGTACGAAGCGGTCGCACGCGATCTCGGATACACGTACAAATCCGTTGAAGATGTGCTTCACTTACACGCATGATCTTGAACGTAGAAATAGTCGATGATTCCTTTTCGAGGAACCATCGACTATTTTTTATGAAAAGAAGGAATCCCAGGCGAATCTCTTCATTACTTCTTGAGGCACCACCCGGCTTGTCATATGATGAGAAACGAAGACTTATGATTTCGAACTAGTAGAGGGGATCTCATTACATGACACAAACCATAACCGCCCATTCTCATGAACTTCAGAGCCACGTCGCTGAAGTGGCGTTACTCGAAGCACTGACATCCGATACAGAAGAGAACGTACGCATTGCCGCAACCGAGCGCTTACGAGTTCTTGTCCCATCTCATCCATTGCTCAACATCGCTACAGCTCATTCCCTTTACTTCAAGAACGAACACACTCAAGCGCGCCGGCTGATCGAAGAGACGCATCAGCAACTCGGCGAACATGTGCACGGATACATACTCCTCGGTATCATCAGTGAGGATGAAGGATATATGCACGAAGCAGAACAGCTTTTCCTTTCAGCCATCACACGCTTCCCTGAAGAGCCAGCAGGACATCGTTTCCTTGCCGTCCATTACAATCATCGTCAATTTTATGGGGAATCAGCCGTCCATGCGTTTACATATTTAAAGAAGGTTGGCGCATCTGGAATCGATACGCTGATGGCCATTGATTCCATCCAACAATTAGACGGTCATTCGATCGACATGTTGGAAGCACTCTATGCATTAATCCTTGGCGTATCTCATCTCGACAAAACCACCGTCTTTCATGCGACAGCTTCTTTCAATCAAAGCATTCAATATGAGAAGCTGCATGCTACATTGCGCGAAGACAGCGAGGAGACCCTCTACGCTAAGCTCGACGAATGCCTTTCCAACATGCTCGAGCATGGCTTGTTCGCAGCTGTTTACGACGATTCCGAAGAAAAGATCTATCGCCATGTCTTTCAGGATATGTGTCGGGATATGACCATCCGTCATGGAGGTTGGCGTGCGTACCCGGACTATATTCGATTACGCTTTCTCTATTTCAAACAATTGTTGTTACGCGACTGAACGTCAAAAAGCAAACGCGACGAGTGCCGCGATCGTCCATGGCAAGATCAAGTTGTCGAGATCGCGATATGAGATGGCTTCGATCAAGGCTGCGATGTTCGCAAGCAAGAAGCCATAACTGACAGCGAGCCAAACCGGTTGTCCATAAAACAAGAACGTCACGGTCAAAACAAGAAATGACGCCAAAAATAGGGCGATACTTCCTTCAAAGGATCGTTTCGTCTCACCACGGACGTAAAACGTCTTTCCGTAGCGTTTTCCGACGAGAGCCGCGAGACCGTCGCCCCAAGCAAGCACCATGCTTCCCGCAACGAGCGCCATCGGCTGTCGCTCGAAGAAGAACAGGACGAGTCCCACTAGAGCGAGTGGATAATAGACCGTTCCGTAAGAAGGACGATCGACATCGTGCATCTGACCGATTCCTTTTCGTAGTGTCACTAGATTCACGACAGCAAAGAATAACAACGGTACGATCGCAACGTACCAGTGATCCAGCCAGAGCAGCGCAAGAAATACCCAGTGACCGACAGCAATATGAATCCATTTTCGAACCGTCTCGGGAGAAAAGTCGAAACGGCGTCCAATGACTTCCAGGATGACGAGAACTAGCCCGACGATTCCAATCGTGCCAAGAGCAGCTATCCATTCCATCGTCATTCCCCCTTTCTTTCCTATTATTGTACGTTGTTTCAGTTGCCATTTGCCCTATTGAACCTTCATTTGATAACATAAGGTCAAATGACGTCCTAGAGAGGAAGTTTTGGAAATGTATGATGCTCAAGCAGTCCAAACATTATCAAGTTGTCTGCAACGCTTGAACGAAGGAAAAGGAATCGAACCCCTCGTCGCAACGGAAGGCACAGAATTGCCGAAGGTCATCAATCGCTTGAAGCAATTCGATCCATTAAAAAATGGTCTATCCATCAATGAAATCGTTCATTTAGCAAATGCTCTAATCGGCGAACATATGTCAGCGACAACGATTCAGAACTGGACGAAACGTGAAGTCCGGGACATCATCGGCGTACCGCATCGCGGAAAGAAGTACTCGATCAATCAGGCTTCGATCATCTATCTACTGGATGATTTAAAACACCTCTTCTCGTTAGAAGAAACACGGGAACTGCTGACGATCGTCTTCAAGAATCCGAATATTGATGAGGATGATTTAATCAGTCCGCTTAATTTTTATCTCGTCTATACGCAACACGCGGAGACAAGTGGTCCGATCGAATTGACGGAGAAGCGTCTCAGACGCTCGCTCGAGCGCATTAACGCTTACCGCCCTGAAACTGTTCACGTTCTCCAACTGTGTCTCTATGCCCGTCGTGTATCGCATTTAACACACGAAGCGAAACAACGCCTCCATCATGTTCTGCAAACGACATGATGAAAAAAAGATGCCATCCATGTCATGGAAGGCATCTTTTTTTATTTAGACGGCTGTCAGTGATTTATAGTGGACGTTGTTCGTCAGACTTTTCAAGACAGAGAGTAGTTCGTACATCGAGAGTTTGTCCGCATCCTTGACGAGACGGTACTCATCACCGTCTTGCAACAATTCAGCAACGACTTCTCCAGCTGCACTCCGTACGGAGAATTTTCCTTTTGTCAGGTCGAAGGAAATCATGAATGTACCACGCTCATACACGTTGTACTCACATTTCTTCGAGAAGAGCGAAAACTTCTCACGCATTTGACCTACCTCTTGTCCATCATGGTTCATCACGACCCACTTCTTACACGTCGGAATGAACTTACCAAACGCTACCCCTCTACCTTCACCATTCATTACTTGAACACGACCATTCTCGTCGTGTTGAACCGCACCAATCATTTGGTGCGCTTCATCATAAATCGCGGCATGACCTTGCGAAAAAACGCAACCCTGCACATAGACAACTTTGCGCAACAGAAATTCTCCTCTCACTGCTAAAACGTGCTGGTTTTTCGTCCCCAGTTTATTTAGACATCCTGTATAGTTTAACTTTCTTTATCTGTATGATATTTCGTTAACGAAAATGATTATTGCACCGTTTCTCCAAATTGACAACCCCCTTTTGTCGACAATCATTCGACATGTTCAATGCAGGTTCATCTCCTTTGCAAATGCGAGCAATTCTTCCCGATCAATGAGGCGAACCTGATTTGGTTCCGCTAGCTGATACGCAGCTTCCGTAAAGGTCGAATTCGTAACGACCCACCCCTCGTCCATCCCGTAGAATGGAACCGAGGCAGCGACCTGTTGAACCGCTTCGAGCCCTACAGCCGCACTATATCGCTTTGCCTGGATGGCAATCTTATACCCTCGTTCATCCTCTATCAACAAATCTGCTCCGAAGTCGCGTGAAGCAGGTGTCAACTCGACTCGATATCCTGCTGTTTCAAATAAATCGGCAAGCCATTCTTCAAATTCTCGTCCTTCCATTCGATCGAGTCGTTTTTCAAGCGACGGCGTTAAAATGGACAAAAGAAGAAAAAGGATACACCCTACTATACTGATGATTAAGATTAAAGGTTCCCAAGAACTCGAAAAAAAATAAGTTCCGAAAATTCCTATCATTGCAAACAAAGCTGCTAGTAACAATCGTTTTCGTTTCAATCGTTTCATCGTGCTTTTCTCCTCTACTTCGTCGTGACCTTTTTTTCACTATACTAAAATTCTTCGTCGGTTACTTCCTTCAACAGGAAACACACCTCATCTTGCAGAAGTAAACTAACGAGGAAAGACTGTCTTAAAATCCATGGTCGAAGACCAGTCAGGAGGTAGCTCATGGCAGAACATTCATCCCCTTCATCGCTACGAATCATTCACGCGACGATACGTGCTATGAAAGACCCCGTTCTTCTAGTCGATGCAAATGGAAAGATTCAATTTCATAATGATGCTTTTCAACACCAGTTCATGAACGCTCCGAATATCGAAACCGTTCAGGAGCTGTTTCCCATCACGGATGATTTCTTTCCATTACAGAAGGAAGCCGTCATTTCAACGACACATCAATTAACAGTCACAGCGATTGAAGCGACGGACTATTTTCTTGTCCATGTCGCTCCCCTGAAAATCGAGGACTTATTCAATTCAACGCTAGATACTGCTCTATTCATCACCGACTCGGAGTTTCGGATTCAAACCTGTAACGAGGTGGCAAGCACCTTATTCCGTTTCGAGCATGTCGAAGACATCATGGGTCTCCAAGCGACGATTCTACATGATGCAAAGGAAATCGCTACCCGCCGTCAACATCTCGAACAATTGAACTTAAAAGACTTATCGGACGCACAACTTTTTTTACTGCATGGACGAGAAGCCGAAAATGAATGGACCTATCATCGTTTGGATGGCTCAACGTTCCATGGGCGTCTTTATATGACGCGGTTGCCAAACGATACGTACTTCCTACTCATTCAGGACATCACACCGCAAAAACAAATTGAATGGCATCTAACGAAAAGCGAACGCCGCTTCCGACTCTTCTCGGAATCCGTCGTTGAAGCCGTCATCTTTCATGATCACGGAATCATCATCGATGCCAATCGCGCAGCAGAAGTCATTTTTCGGACGAAACTCGAGAAAATGAAAGGCAAGACGACGCTTGAATTGATTCATCCGGATCATCACGCGCGTGTCTTGCAACGCATCGAGGAGCATCGAGAAGAACCGTACGAAGTCCTCGGTCAACGTGCCGACGGAACCTCTGTCGAAATCGAAGTTTTTCCGCGTGAAATCATCTACAATAACATCCGGATGCGTGTCGCCGTCGTTCGTGATATTACAGAACGAAAAAAGATTGAGAAAATGCTTGAACGCGAAAAAAATGCCATCATGCGCCAGCGTGATATCACACAATCGATTCTTCAGGCATCCAATGAAGGTTTCCTACTGACAGAAGAAGATGGGAGTTTCATCTTCATGAACGTCAAAGCACGTAAATTACTCGATGTCCCAGGCATTGCACCAAGTAAGATTCAAGAACGAATCAGTCTGATTCCGAATCTCGATTTGAATACTCGATTCGAGATGCTCCGACAAGTAGAGGAATTACTCGCTGGAAAACATTCTGAACTATCGTTTCGTTTCACGTTACAGCGACCAAATGAGTCCAGTCCACTTTATTTCGAATTTTATGCGACTGCGATCAAAAAGGAGAAGAGTCGCATTTCTCGTCATGGTTTCCTATTTGTTTTTCGTGACCGGACAGAGGAAGCAAAGATGGATCAAGTAAAGGACGAACTCGTCAGTACAGTATCGCATGAGTTGCGCACGCCGCTGTCCTCCATTCTTGGTTATATGGAATTACTACGATATAAAAAACAATCGGCTGATCGAATCGAACGTTATGTTGAGATCGTCCACGAAGAGACGAAACGATTGACGACGCTATTAAATGAGTTTTTAGACATTCAGCGTCTAGAAGGTGGAAAACAGGAGTATACCTTCACGTCGTTCTCGTTACGAAATCTTCTCGCGTCAACCGTCGATGCCTATGGCGAGACCGTCGAGACGCATCGAATTGATCTAGAACTACCAGAAGATCCTGTTCTGATTTTTGCGGACGAGCACAAAATCAAGCAGGTGATCTTGAACTTGCTTTCAAACGCCATTAAGTACTCTCCACAGGCGGATCATATTCGAGTGCTTCTTTCAGCAAGTCCGGAACAAGCAACGTTCTCTGTGACTGATCATGGACTCGGCATTCCACAAAATGCTTTTGAAAAGCTCTTTACGAAATTTTACCGGGTCGATAACTCAGACATCCGGAAAATCGGCGGAACCGGACTCGGACTTGCCATCTGTAAGGAAATCATCGAATCACACGGAGGTGCGATTTCCGTTGAATCAGAAATCAATGATGGTTCGACGTTCACCGTTGTACTCGAACGTGATCCAAGAAAGGAATGGAATTGATGCGGACCTACTTCATGACGGGTTTCCCTGGTTTTTTAGCGACCAAACTGATCGAACAACTGGCACGTGTACCGGATCAAATCGCTTGTTTTCATTTACTTCACTTATCATCAGAGCGGAATACGGCCGCTGAGCGACGCCAGGACCTTCTAGAACGTACATCCTTACGACCAGATCAACTCGTGTTACATGAGGGGGATATCACGGTCGAACAGCTTGCTTTATCATCAGAGACGCGGATGATTTTGCAACAAGATGTCACACACATCTTTCATCTCGCAGCGCTATATGATTTAGCAACAGCATATGAACCCGCCTTTCGGATCAATGTGATCGGTACCGCGAACGTGACACAGTTTGCTCATACGTGTCGGACCTTAGAGCGTTACATCTACTTCAGTACAGCGTATGTCTCGGGTCTTCGTTCCGGAATAGTTCTAGAAGATGAGTTACAAGCTAGTGCCTTTAAAAATGCTTATGAAGAAACGAAATACCTCGCTGAAGTACGTTTCCGTAAAGAAATTGGAACGATCCCCTATACGATCATCCGTCCTGGGATCGTCGTCGGCCATTCCGAAACGGGCGAAACACCGAAATGGGATGGGGTGTATTTCGTTTTGAACGCGATGCGTCTCCTGCAATCCTTTGCTCCTCTTCCGTATCCCGGTCGAGCAAACGCACTCGTCAATCTCGTTCCATATGATTATGTCATTGAAGCGACCGCTTATCTCAGTCATGTACCGGTCGGAAGAAATAAGACCTATCATCTGACGGATCCATTCCCACATGGCGCACGTGCGATTTTTGAGATGTTACACGTCGCCTATTACGGACGTTATCCGCGCGGAATCGTTCCGTTTCGACTCGTCAGCACAGCATTGACTCCAGCTGTCGCGAAACGACTTCAGATGCAACGTCAGACACTCGATTATTTCATTCATCCCGTTCAATACGACACGACACATGCCTTACGTGACTTACGGGACACTGGTATTATTTGTCCAGACCTTGCAGAAACAATGCCTCGGCTCGTCCAGTATTACCAAATACATGCGACACACTAAAAAAGTCCAATCGTTCTTCCTCAAGGGAAGTCGATTGGACTTTTTCATCGGTTACCCGATCAACATATTCTCTTTTGGATAACGAATCGTTCGATCTCGTTGCGTCGCGAACGTGAACAGAATCGTTAAGGAGCCGACACGTCCGAGTAACATCATGAACATGATTAAAAACTTACCAAAGCTATTGAGCTCAGCTGTTACGTTCAAAGAAAGACCAACTGTTCCAAATGCCGAGACCGTCTCAAAGAATAAACCAATAAAGGAAATGTTCGGCTGGGTCAACGCCAGGAACGTCGTGATCAAAGCAATGAACAGTAAACTGAAGACAGCAATCGCATATGCCTTTTGAATCGCCTGCGTCTGAACGGTCCGACGCATCAGAACCGTTTCACGCTGTCCGCGTATATACGTCCAGACATTCTTCAAGATGACCGCTGCCGTCGTGACCTTGATCCCGGAACCTGTCGATGCGGAACCTGCCCCAATGTACATCAAGACCATCATCAAACCGATCGAGAGCGGCACCATCGTCGTTAAGTCGATCGTCTGGAAACCAGCTGTTCGTGTCGTGACGACTTGGAAGAACACGATATGGAGTGCACTAAAGAACGATTCGTCTTTTAATGAACCCAAGTTCGATACCCATTCATAGAGCATCATTGCTAAAACACCTAGTCCATTGATGACGAATAGTGATAGCACCATCAATTTAGAATGGAGCGAAATTTTCTTGAAGTTTCGTTTACCAGCGATATCCGCGATGACCGTAAAACCAAGACCACCAATCATCAAGAGCGCTGCAATCGTCAGAATGAACGTCGTATCCTGTTGGAAACCGATTAAATTATCGCCCCAAAGTGCGAAGCCCGCATTGTTAAAGGCGGATACGGCATGAAACAGACCGTAATAGAGTGCTTTCCCAAAGGTATACTTATATTGAATGAATAAATCGAGCGCAATCAAAAACATGCCGACGATCTCGACGAGAACCGTCGTGACGATGATGTTACGGACGAGACGAATCGTTCCGCCCGGACTATCGAGATTGAACATTTCTTGAATGATGATCCGCTGACGAATCCCGATTTTTCGTCCCGTGACGCTCAGTAAGACGAGCGCAATCGTCATGAACCCAAGCCCACCGACTTGGATTAAAAGCATCATGATGATTTGACCAATTAAATTATAGGATTCGGCAATATTGATCGGTGACAGTCCTGTGACGGTTCCTGCCGATGTCGCGACGAATAGGCAATCGATGAAAGATACGTCTTGTCCCTCTTGTTGTGAAATCGGAAGCCACAATAAAAAACCACCCAGTAAAATCGTCAATGTAAAGCCCGTTGCGATGAAACGTGCCGGTTTATCGAATAGCTGATGATACATCAATTCACCTAAACGCCCGAAGCGTGCGAGTCGTGAACGTCTTTTATGCGAGAACATCTTACTCCCCCTAGATTGTTTTCAGACAGAATTGTCTTTATCATACTCCCTCGAATTAAGAAGTTCTATCGAAATATGCAATCGACTAAACGTTTTCGTATTTTTTTGGTAAACTAGATAAAAGTGGACGTGTAATCATTAAAGGAGGTTGAGGGAAACAGTGGACCCTAAGACGGCTGATCATTCGATTGAGGATGTCTGGCGAAGGCTGGAACGACAATCACAATGGATGCCTGCGCAATTGTATTATCAATTCGAGGAACTCTTATCATTACATTTGGAGCAACCGATTCTAAATGAATTGTATCAAGTGTTAAAAAAATACGACGTACTGACCGATATAGAGCGTGACGAACGAAACGAAAGCATTCAAATGCTAATCGACGAAAACGGCGCTTGATTCTCGGTTTTTGGATTTCCGAGCAGAAGAAGTGTCTTCTGCTCTTTTATTTTTCGTTCCTATACGAATTACATACAGAAAGGTGGCACACATCAATCATGGATATCGTGTCGATCATCGGGATCATTCTTGGTCTCATCACATTAGTCGGAGGTATGATCTTAAAAGGTGCGCCTCCCGTCGCTTTGCTTAACCCCGCAGCCCTTGTCATCATCTTCGTCGGGACAGCAGCTGCCATCATGATTTCCTTCCCGAAGGAACGATTGAAAGTCTTACCTGCCTTATTTAAAGTCATCTTATTCGAACAAAAGCTGATGACAAAACAAGTGTTGCTCGGACAATTTCTGACACTCTCGACGCAAGCACGTAAAGAGGGTCTGTTATCTCTCGAGTCAGCACTTGAAGAAGTCGATAATGCCTTCATGAAGCGTGGCGTCATGATGGTCATCGATGGACAACCATCCGAATATGTCGAGGACGTCATGACACGTGATCTCGAAAATATGACGGAACGCCATCATGCGAACGCGAACATTTTCACGCAAGCCGGTACCTACGCACCAACGCTTGGGGTTCTCGGTGCCGTTGTCGGTCTCGTTGCCGCCCTATCCGATTTATCGGATATCGAAAAATTAGGTCACGCCATTTCAGGTGCCTTCATCGCGACGTTATTCGGAATTTTCACCGGATATGTCCTGTGGTTCCCGTTCGCAACGAAGCTGAAGCAAAAATCAGCAAGCGAGATTCAGTTGTATGAAATGATGATTGAAGGGATTCTCTCGATTCAAAATGGTGAATCCCCGAAGAACTTAGAAGATAAGCTACTCGTGTACCTGACACCGAAGGAGCGTGCGAACTATGAAGCGGAAAAAGAAGCCGCATGACGAACATATCTCCGAAGGCTGGTTAATTCCCTACGCCGACTTATTGACCTTACTTCTGGCACTCTTTATCGTTCTGTTTGCTTCGAGTAGTGTCGATGCCGTGAAACTAAAAGCGATGTCTCAGTCGTTTAGCTCCGTCTTCAACGGTGGATCAGGGATGATTACGAACAGCTCGCTCTCTACTCAAGAAGAAGAGGAATCAAAAAAGCTAGACGCGCGGACAAAAGCACAAAGCTATGAAATTGCGGAACTCGAAAAAATCAAAGAAGAAGCCAATGAATACATTAAGAATGAAAAACTTGAAAAAGATATCAAGGTCGAAATTACGAATGAGGGTCTCGTCTTTACGATTCGCGACCGCGCACTATTCTCACCAGCTCAGGCAGAAGTAAGAGGACGCTCGCTTCAAATCGCAGAGGGGATGAGTGCACTGCTCGTCAAAGCAGGGCAACGTCAGATTCAAGTGTCTGGACATACAGACAATATTCCAATCAACACAGCACGGTATCCGTCGAACTGGGAACTGAGTGCGGACCGGGCGATCAGTTTCATGCGTGCTTTGCAACGTAATCCGAAGCTCGAACCAAAACGGTTCACCGTCAGCGGTTACGGAGAATTCCAACCGATTGCGTCCAATCAAACAGAAACCGGTCGTAGCAAAAATCGCCGTGTCGAAGTTTTAATTCGACCATTGATCGACTTAAAAGCGAATGTACTCGATGAAACAAAAGTTAAGTCCTGATCATCAAAAAGACTCCTTCGTGGTAGACACGAAGGAGTCTTTTTTAATAATACGGACGAATCATGATATAGACGATGACGCCCGTTAAGCTGACGTATAACCAAAGCGGCATCGTAAAACGTGTCCACTTTTTATGCTTCTCGAAGTTTTGATTCACAGCGTGCGCGAGTGACATCAAGACGAGTGGAACGATGACTGCAGCTAGGATGATGTGCGTAATCAGGATAAAGAAATAGACAGGACGAACGAACCCTTCGCCTCCGAATTTCGTCGATTCACTGACAGCATGATACGTGACGTACGAAATTAAGAATAAAGTCGTCGTCGTCATCGCACCACCAATGAAGCGACGATGATTCACCCGATTGCCACGACGAATGGAAATCCAAGCACCGAGCAACAGCATGAAGGTAAAACTATTGAAGATGGCATTCAAAAAAGGAAGCAACGTCCAATCGAATCCTGAATCGACTTGGACAGGTGGCGCAAAGAATAAAAGCGCCACGAGCAAGTTGATGACAAGCGTCAACAGGATGACGAGCGGAACGAAATTCCGTTTAGTAGCAGGTTGTTGCATGAATCATTCTCCTTGTTTCCAGTCGAAATAACGTTTCAACCATTTTGGGATCGGACCAGCGAATAGACGTTCACGCCAGTAGACATCAGCAGCACGCTGAACAGCAGCACCACGAATTGGGTACGGGTGGACGACACGCGACAATTGACCGACCTTATCTTTACGTGCCATCGCATAGACGACTTCTTGCATCCATTCACCGGCTTGTTCTCCGATTGCATGTGCTCCAATCAGTTTTCCACGCTTATCAGCGATGAGCTTGACGCGTCCTTCCGTCTGACCATTGATGACGAAACGATCGACTTCATCGAGACCGGTCTGATAGACCTTGATCTCACCATGTTTCTTGCGTGCCTCGTCTTCTGTCAATCCGAGATGGAACAATTCAGGTGTCGTGAATGTGACCCACGGAACCGCCCGATAATCCGGCTTCGTCCGTAGACCGAATAAAGCATTCGTGACGACCGTTTTTCCTTCCAGTCCTGCGACATGCGTAAATGGGAGCGAGTTGATCGTATCTCCGACCGCAAAGATGTGTCGCTGACTTGTTCGAAGTGAACTATCGACTTGGACGAATCCTTTCTCGACGTGTACGCCAGCTCGGTCGAGACGTAGTGCTTCGATGCGTGGCTTACGACCGACTGCGACAAGCACGGCATCCGTTTCGATGACACGTGATTCGCCGTTTGCTTCAACCGTCACTTCGATGCCCCCCGCCGACTTGCGGACGTGCGTGACCTTCGTATCGAGATGTAACGTCAATTCTTGTTCGAGCTGACGTTGAATGACTTCGACCATGTCGCGGTCTTCTTTTCCGAGTAACGTCTTCATACCCTCGATGACCGTGACTTCTGTTCCAAGATGCGCATATGCTTGCGATAACTCAAGACCAATCGCTCCACCACCGATGACGAGCAGTCGCTCCGGACGCTCCGTTAATTCGAAGATCGTCTCGTTCGTTAAATAATCAATCGTATCGAGTCCATCAATCGGTGGAATGATGGGTTGAGATCCCGTCGAGATCGCAAACTTCTCACCTACGACAAGCTGTCCCGCCACTTCCACTTCATGAGCACTGAGGAATGTCGCTTCTCCGATATAGACATCGACGCCAAGGTCTTCGAACCGTTTCGTTCCATCATGTGATTGAATGATGTTACGTGCTCGATCGACGCTTGCTTTCGTTTTCGAATAGACCGCGTCCCCGTTCAGCGTCACGTTGTATTTTTCAGCCGTCCGCTTCATGACATGAACATCGTGCGCGGCTTCGATCAACGCCTTTGAAGGAACGCAACCGTAGTGGAGACAATCTCCGCCTAGGTGCGTATGGCGTTCGATCAGGGCGACGTGCGCGCCGAGACTTGCTGCACCAGCAGCAATCGTCATTCCGGCTGCCCCACCACCAATGACGACTAATTGATAGGTCTTCATCGTGATCCCTCCTCGTAACGACGTGTGATATCTTCCATCCGTTTACGGTTGACGCCCCAGTCGGAGTATCCGACACGTGATGCCGAACGGAAATGAATCACCTGTGCGGCTTCATCGAAGTAAAATTCGACGTCATCCTTGAAGCGAAAGACTTTACTCGTGAAGATGGCATGGATGTATGCCCCTTCCTCCTTAACGACTTTGACGCGGTCGAGGCTTTGTAGGATACGTAAGAGTTGGAACTTCGAATCTGCAAGCGTTCCTTTGAACGGGAGCGGACGCATTTTCATATCCTGTAGATCGGTTTGAGTAGATACCGCGTTCGGTTTTCCAGAGAGCGGTTGAAGCGTACCATTTGAAACACCAAGTGCCATGACTGATTCCTCCGTTTCCTATCATCTGATCCATTTCGTACTATAATCCACTTAACTTTACCAGTTTCTGTTTCACTCTGCCCGTCTCAGTGTTTACGCTTTCGTGACAGGTAGCAGAATCGTCGCAATGACGCCGCCTTCCGGCTGATTATCAATGAATAGCTTGCCTTCATGTGCTTCGACGAGTTCTCGACAAATCGATAGGCCGAGCCCTGTTCCACCCTTTCCTTTTTGCACTTGATAGAATTTTTCTGTGACGTGACGTAAGTGCTCTTTCGGAATCCCGGGACCTTCATCACTGAAGGAGAGGAACAATACACGCTCTGAACGAACGAGTCGAATGGTGATCGTGCCACCGACTGGAGAAAAGCGGATCGCATTATCAAGCAGGTTCAAGAAGACTTGTTTCAATCGGTTTTCGTCGTATAGACCGACGACTTGTACCGGTAACTTCTGTACGATCTGGACATTTTTTTCTTCCAGCTTTTGACGCAGTTGCGCCGTCACGGTCTCGATGATTTCCGTCAAGTTGACTTCCTGACGGTATAAGACGAGCCGACTCGTCTCGAGTTTCGAGAAATCTAGTAACTGCTCAACGAGCGAAATCAAACGCTCCGTCTCCGAATGAATGATGCCCATCCCAAGCGACGCCTCTTCCGGCAACTGATCCTGTTCGACGAGTAACGTTTCACTCCAGCCTTTGATCGATGTCAGCGGTGTCCGTAATTCATGGGAGATACCAGAAATGAATTCATCTTTTAATGTTTCCTGCTGTTTAATCTGTTGTCCCATATAATTGATCGTCCGCGCTAGTTCTCCAAGCTCGAACGAGTATTCCTCGTTCACCTTGACGTCGTAATGCTGTTTCGCGATTTGATCCGATGCTCCGATGACTTCTTGAATCGGTCGGACGATCGACGAGACGAGACGTGAGGAATAGATGAAGGCAAGTCCCCAAATTACTGTACCCAGGAGGACGATCGCTAAACAAATTTCGATCACACGTCGATCGATTCGCTCAAGCGACGTCGTATAACGAAGCGCTCCCGTCGTCTGACCAAACGACACGACAGGTTCTATTACTTCCAGTAAATGTTCTCCCGTCGCCTCATCGTCATATCGTTTCGTGACGGTCTGTCCCGCTCTTACTTGATTGATCGCCTCTCGCGTCAACTTACGTTCCGAGATGAATCCGGTCGAAGAGTAACGTGGAATCCCTGTTGCATCCAACACTTCGATCTCAGCGTCTGGATAAGCATAAGAATCAAGTACATCATGGATTGTCGCTTCTGAATCAGCGTAATCATAAGCAAGGCCACTATTCGCAAATAAGACAGCACTCGCATTCGCATGGCGTTTCAAGACATCCGTCGCCGTCACGTAGTAATAGTTATAGGTCACGAACGAGAGGATCCCGATGACGAGTAAGACTGTCACCGTGATAATCGTCATGAACCGCATCAATATCTGGCGCTTCATTCTTCGTTACGCCACTTGTATCCATGTCCCCACAATGTCTCAATGAACTTCGGTTCCGCTGGATTCTCTTCGATTTTTTGACGAAGACGGCGAATGTTGACATCGACCGTCTTCCGATCACCAAAGTAATTCTCACCCCATACCGCATCGAGTAATTCATCTCGCGACATGACTTGATCTTCGTTTTTGATGAAGTGGCAAAGTAAATCGTATTCAGTTGGTGTCACTTCGACATCGACACCTTCTTTTTGGACGCGCTTCGCCCCTAAATCAATCCGAAACGGTCCAGAGACGAGTTCACGTGGCTGTTTTCTGCGGCGTAATGTCTCTACCCGTCGCAGGAGCGACTGGATGCGCGCGAGTAGCTCTGCTGGACTGAATGGCTTCGCGATGTAATCGTCTGCTCCTACGCTCAGTCCCATGACTTTATCCTCTTCTCGTGTCCGTGCCGTCAGCATGATGATCCCGACGACTTCATCCTTTGCCCGCGCCTGTTCACAGACGGCAAAACCGTCGACTTCCGGCATCATGATATCGAGTAACAGAATATCGAAGGTTTGTTGATCAAACTGCGCAAGCGCTTCTTTCCCATTTTCCGCCTCGATGACATCATAGCCTGCCCGTTTCAAATTAATGACGATGAAACTGCGAATCGCATGTTCATCTTCAGCTACTAGTATTTTGGTCATTCTTCTCTCCCCCTGATTCTTTATTCCACGAGTGTGACACGATTGACGAACACTTCATAATCCTTCGTCGCACCAATCACATAGACATAATCGATACCTTCTTTGATTTTTCGCTTTTGATCACTCGCAATGTATTGATTCTTCGGAATGACCTCTAATTCGAAATCAATCTGCTTCGTTTCTCGATTGATGAACCGAACACGATTTTCGCGTTTCTCGATCGTTTCACGCGTCGCCCAGTTGGCAGGGAACCGCATGACGAAATTGTATTCTTGATCGATGTACTGCTCTTCTCGCAGTTCGAACCCACTCTCGAGAAATGGTGGATTATCTGATCCATTCCATGTGTAGTATGCCGTGATGCGTGGTTTCGGTTCACCTTCACGCCCTTTACTGCCTTCTGGCGTGTATTGATGACCAAACTCGACGATTCCGTCTTGATCGACATCTTTCGGGAAGGTATACATCGGTTCGACGATCTCATCGACCTGACCGAAACGGACCTGTTCCAACGTATCGTTCGCTAAGCGGAATAATGCAATGTGCATTTTTGCATCTCGTGTATACGATACGATCAAGCCTTTATTCCGAGCGGCATTGATCGTATCGACTTCAAATAAATCATGTTCTGCGAATAAATCGCCATCCTGCGTCGAAAGCGTCGTCTCTTGGTGCTCTTTCGACAGGATGTCTTTATAATAGATCAAACGAGACGGACTGCCCTTTTGCAGAAGCACCATATCCCGCTCTCGATCTTGATTCAAATCAGCTACCGACAGACGATCGTATCGATCGACTTTCGTGACGTCTCGTTGCTTCGATAGTAACTGTTCAATGATGTATAACGTATTTTCACCATAACTGGTAATACCGATGACCAGGTGGTTTTGTTTATGTCGTGCGTCAGTTATGACTTCGAGTCGATCGATGGCTCGACCGTCAGCTACCGTCTGTCGCGTCACGAGTCGCCATTTTTCGCCTTGTCGCTCATGGACGAGCAGATGAATCGTGAAGCGCCCGTCCTGCTCGCTACGGTAAAAGGTGATCGCTTCATCTTTACCGTTTCGATCTAAGTCGACGAGTTCGTATAGGCGTGATACCGCTTGATTTCGTGGCGCCACGATCTCTGCCTGTTTCGGCAAATCGCGGTCAATCCGTTCTTTCAACGACTGCTCCCATGCCGGAAGGGACGGATGTTCGAGTAAAGAGGCGGGATGCGGAAACATCGTACTGCATCCTGCTAATAATAGACTTGATACGATCATGAAGAGATATTTCATAAAGTTGGAATCCTTTCCGTACGGGCTCTGTTTCCACTTTATCATACTCTCTTCGAGGAGAGTATATTGTCGAACGGGGGACAAGTTGTTACGATATACAGATAATTGAAAGGGGTTTGAATGTATGACGTATAAAATGATTGTTCTCGATTTAGATGATACCTTGTTGACAAGTGACCATACGATTTCACCACGTACGAAAGAAGCTTTACTCGCTGCGCAGCGACGCGGGAAGAAAGTCGTCCTCGCTAGCGGTCGTCCGACATTTGCCATGCTCGACCTCGCAAAAGAGCTGGAACTCGCACGCTACGGAAGTTACATCCTAAGCTTCAATGGCGCTTCAATCATTGATTGTAAAACGAACGAATCGCTCTTCCTCAGCACGCTTTCCCCGGAGACGGTCCACCGCCTCGACGATTTGAGTAAACGGGAGGGTGTCTACATCCACACGTATATCGGAGATGAAATCCTGACAGAACAACCAAACGAGTATACGACGCTTGAAGGACAACTGACAGGCATGGAAGTCATCCCTGTCGCTGATTTTAAAGCCGCGATTCAAACACCTGTCGTCAAGTGTTTGATGATGGCAGAAGAGACGCACCTCGCGCGCGTCGAACAGACGCTTCAACAGGAACTTGCGGGTGAACTTGCAGTAGCTCGCTCGAAGCCATTTTTCCTTGAATTCACGGAAGACGGTGTGACAAAAGGAACAAGCCTTGCCTTACTGTCTGAAAAACTAGGAATCTCTCAAGAAGAAGTCATTGCTTGTGGAGACGGTAACAACGATCTATCGATGATTGAATGGGCAGGTCTTGGTGTCGCGATGGCGAATGCAGCCGATACCGTCAAAGAAAAAGCACAGTATATGACCGCTTCGAACGATGAAGATGGTGTTGCTCTCGTCGTCGAAAAATTCATGATGGATGAGGAACCGGCGATCTCAAGCCGCTAAGTAACTCAAAAAGCGTGTGTTCCGCATTCAACGGGACACACGCTTTTAATTTACGACAAACACCAGTCGATCGGCTCTCTTCCCTGCTCTTTCAGCCAAGCATTCGTTTGCGAATACGGTTTACTACCGAAAAATCCACGACTTGCGGACAAGGGACTCGGATGGACAGCTTCAAGAACAAGATGACGATCTGTATCGATCAGCGTTTTTTTACTCTTCGCATGATTTCCCCAGAGGATGAATACGATTGGTTGTGTCTGTGTTCCTAATACTTCGATGACCCGATCCGTAAACGGTGCCCAACCTTTTTTAGCATGGGATCCCGCTTTCCCTTCCTCAACCGTAAGCGACGTATTGAGTAAGAAGACTCCTTGTCGTGACCATGCTTCGAGATTACCGGATGTCGGAGTCGGACAACCGATATCCGAGACGAGTTCCTTATACATGTTTCGAAGGGATGGAGGGATCGGCACTCCGTCATGCACGGAAAAGCTGAGTCCATTCGCCTGACGTGGACCATGGTAGGGATCTTGCCCTAAGATGACGCACCGGACATCTTCTGGAGCGACCGCATCGAACGCATGAAAGATCCGCTCTTTCGGAGGATAGACGGTCGTCGTTTGATAGGCTTCCTTCAAAAAAGCCCACAGTTCCTGAAAATAGGGTTTTTCCTTTTCTTCTTTTAACACGGTTTGCCAAGATGGATGCACGTGAATCCGCTCCTTTTTCAGTCTCAAGTCGCTGTTCGTCCGTCTTGATTCTGCTATGATGGATGATGAGGTGGAAAACTATGATTCAGACAAAACAAGTATTCGGACTACCATTCGTCGATGCGAAACCTTCGCAATGGTATACCCATATTAAAACAATCTTACACGAACGTGGAAAAGCCTTTCTTGTCACGGCGAACCCAGAGCTCGTGTTGCGTGCATTGCGCGAACCTTCTTACGATGCCATCTTACGACGGGCGACGTTCATTACACCAGACGGAATCGGTGTGACGGCTGCCAGTAAACGGATGGGCGCACCACTCACTGCGACATTGCCAGGAATCGAGACCGCACGTGAACTATTGCGGACGGCAGACGCATTCGAGAAGCGTGTCTTTTTACTCGGTGGACGTCCGGAAGTCATGAAATCGTTGATTCGTCAGTTATCGATTCGGTTTCCGAACATCCACTTCGTAGGAACGTTTCATGGTTTTGGAAAGACAGAAGAAGCAACGCAAGCTATTACAGAAGCAGACGCTGATCTTGTTCTCGTCGCACTCGGTGCACCGAAACAAGAAGAATGGATCGCTTCCGTCTATGATCACGTCGATCATGGCATCTTCATCGGTGTCGGTGGTGCGTTCGACGTTTGGTCAGGACACAGTAAACGTGCGCCTAAATTATTCCGTCGACTGAAGCTAGAGTGGCTCTATCGTATCTCGACGCATCCCCGCGGCTTTGAGAAATTAAAAGATTTGTTGCTCTTCCTGACGCTTGTGCTTCGCAAAAAATCAACGCTCTCTTAACTCAATACAAATACAAAAAGGCTCCCGACACGGCGGGAGCCTTTTTTACGCTTATCTTATGCGTTGACAGTCGAGAATGAACGACCGAGTTCTTTCGCTTTTGCGATTGCTGCTTCTTTGATTTCTTCTGCTTTTTCTGGGTTCATCGCCATACCTTCGATGAAGAGGGCATCGTAGTCTGTTACACCAGTGAAAGCAAGTGCTTGACGGAGGTAGTCATCACCGAAGTTAAGACCAGATCCTGTGTACACGCCACCTGTCGCTTGGATGTGGAGTGCTTTTTTGCCTTCCATCAAACCTTTAGGACCTTCTGCAGTGTAAGCGAATGTTTTACCTGCAAGAAGTACGCTGTCGATGTACATTTTGAGACGTGCTGGGAAAGAGAAGTTCCACATTGGTGTGACGAAGACATACTCATCTGCTTCCATGTATTGTTCGAGATGTTTTGTCATCGTACCAACTTTTGCGATCTCCACTTCTGTTAATTCTTCGCCTGTTGCGAATTTGCCCCATGCGCTTAACACGTCTGTGTCGATTTCTTGGACTGTTTCGTTATATAGGTCAAGAACTTCTACTTCAGCTGAAGGATTCGCTGCTTTGTAGCTTTCGAGGAATGCTTCACCGACTTGAAGGCTGAAAGAGTGTTCTGTAGCTTTTGGGTTAACAGTTACATAAAGTAATTTAGTCATTATTATTTCTCCCTTTTATTTAAAGTAAATTCTGTAACTAAACATACCAACCACCTTTTCGTTTGTCAATTAGTTTGACTTCTGATTGTAGAAAAAAAGCTCAAGTCCGTGACTTGAGCCTTTTCCATCATATGAGTGCTAATCCTTATGCATTTTCGAGCGGCGTATAATGTTCGGCTCGTAAACCGATTCGTTTCAATTGATCAATCAACTGTTCCTTTTCCGACACTGACAAATCCTTGAACAAGTCTGCTAAAAAGGCTTCATGCTTCGGGAATGTCTCTTCCATCAGTTCGCGTCCAGCTTCCGTTAGGGTTCCAAACGTGACACGACGATCCGTCGCACATGATTTTCGCGCAATCAATCCACGCTTTTCGAGTTTATCGACGACATACGTCACACTGCCGCTCGTTAACAGAATTTTATCGCCAATCTGTTGTAAAGGCGTATCCCCTTTGTGGTAAAGCAATTCCAGGACTCCGAATTCCGATAAATTCAACTGATGTGTTTTGATGTCTGCCTTTACTTGCTCCGTCACCGCATGCATCGTCCGAGATAGAACAACGAGCATTTTTAATGCCAGCTTCGAGTCTGTCGATTCCATTTTACGTTCGCCCCTCTTTGTGTTGTATCGTCACAATCATAGACTTCTTTGTCTACTCGGTCAATTCTTGCTGAATTTTCTCAATCAATCCATTGCTCAAAAATAGTTCTTGCCGTGAAACGCGTTTCATACCCTATCGTCTTGATATACACTAAAAAGGAGGTAATCATCATGTCGATCCATACTCGGTTAACCCAGCTATTCAAGCGGAATGTTGCTTTTGAATGGGCGATTGAACAATTGCACACACCAGCAGGATATTATCTGTGTCAACACACGTTGGTTGATCAATATCCTGATTTGTCTCCTCAAGAAAAAACACGACTGCTCTCAAAAATCAATGAATTGGCTGAACAGACATCTCCATTCTCGGCCCCCGTCTCCCGACAGGATTGGCGCCGACTTGAACAACGATTATCTCGCCAGACCTAAAGGAGGGATGCGCGATGACGAACATCCGAGACTTGGCACGTGAAGCAAACGTGTCCGTCACGACAGTCTCACGTGTACTAAATGATCACCCATACGTGGCGAACGAGAAGCGACAAGCTGTCCGAGAAGCGATAGTAAAACTTGGCTATATCCGTAATCAAACCGCTGTCCATCTTTCGACGGGTATGACAAAAACGGTCGGAGTCATGCTCCCATTCGTTGATCATCCATATCACGCCGCCATTCTCCAAGGCATCGCACAAGCGGCTTTTGACGCCAGTTATCGTTTCTTGACGTGGCAAACGAATTATGTGGAAACGCATGAGCAACTCGCTCTTGATGCGCTAGCGCAACAGGAGATCGACGCACTCATCGTCGTGTCGCACAGCCTTCCGTTATCAGCGATTTTACCGTACGAACGCTATGGACCGATTGTCTTTTGTGAACACCACGAAGACGTCGCTGCTGTCTATATCGATCACTATACGGCCTTTCAACAGGGACTTGCACATCTACGACAACAAGGACATACAAGCATTGGTATTTGTCTCTGGCGCCCCGACAGTACGAATAGTTTGGCGCGTAAACATGCGTATCAAGAAGTTGTCAGTGACGCGTTCGTCTATGAACAGACATTGACGATCGAAGATGGTGCGAACGTCGCAAGGCGCTGGATGCAACAGAAACAACGACCGAGCGCCATCTTGACTGCCAGTGATCACGTTGCCGCGGGACTGATCTTGGAACTACGAAAACAAGGCTATCAGGTCCCGGGAGATCTCTCTGTCATTGGCTTTGATGGAAGTGAACTCGCTGAAGTCTTATCGATGACGACGATCGCGATTCCATATGCTACGATCGGACGACATGCTTTTCAGCTAACAGTTCGAAACGATATGAATATTCGTCCGCAAATCGAAGTACCGTCAACGTTCATTGCTGGAAAGACCGTTCTTCCTTATACCTGAATCCATATAAAAAAGCGACGAGTTCATCGATTTGAATTCGTCGCTTCATTTCGTTCAAAGTGCCCCTGCTGCTACATACCGTGATCCCCAGTAGCCGCCACGGAACGATTCTTTGACAACTCTTCCATAGTACGAGTTCGCATTGATCATCGTACTCCCATCGACAGCAATCCCAACGTGCTGAATGCCACTACCGTGTGTAAAGAAGACGAGATCTCCGGCGCCAGGAGCTGTACGTTTCGTCGATGAATACTGAGCAGCTGCTGTGCGCGGAAGTGATTTTCCTAGTGCTTGATAGACGTAACGTGTAAATCCAGAGCAATCAAAGCTAACTGGACCGGTCGCGCCAAAAACATAAGGGCGTCCTTTAAGACCTTCCGCTACCGATACGATTGTTGACCCTGTTTTGCTCAATCCTTTTGTTGCTTTTGCATTGTATGCTTTCGTATACATCGAAGCGATATACGCTGTTTTTCCTTGATGACGAATTTGGTACCAATCTTTCACTTTTCCGCTCACTGCCACGGACTGTCCAAGTTTCAATTGACCGACTCGCTTACTCGATGCTGTCGCTTTCGCTCGGATATTTAACACATCCACGGAGATCGTGACTTTCTTACTCGTTGCGGCTTGTGTTGATGACGGAACGAGTGTCCAGCTACTGATTAGTAACGTTAAGGTTAACAAAACACGAGTGACAGCTTTCATCGATTCATTCTCCTCTTATGTATGAATGTATTGTACGTCTGAATTGTCAGATAATTTCTGTTTTTATCCTATCACGTTCCAGATTTTCATCATATTACAGTTCTTTAACGCGCATTCTTTTTCGTAATACTTTTGTAACAAAATAAAAAAACAGGATGTAAAACGGCTTAGAATAGCCATTTCTACATACCTGTCAGTTTGAGTCATTTAATCGTTTTTTTAAGAATCAATTGACTTCTTTTTACGGAAACGTGCTAAGAATTCATAGACGATCGGCACGATGAGGAGTGTCAACAACGTCGAACTTGTGAGTCCACCGATGACCGTCACACCTAACCCTTTTGAAATCAATGCGCCACCTTCGAGTCCAAGCGCAAGTGGTGCAAGTGCACCAATCGTCGCAAGTGCTGTCATCAAGATTGGACGTAAACGTGTACCTGCTGCATCGAGTAGTGCTTCACGCGTCGATAAACCTTCCGCTTCTTTATGAATGACACGGTCGATCAAGACGATCGCATTCGTCACGACGATTCCGATCAACATCAAAGCACCAATCAAGGATGATACAGAAATCGTCTCTCCTGTAATCAACAGAGCAACCAGTCCACCGATGATTGCGAATGGAAGTGAGAACAAGATGACGAGTGGTGTCAATGCTCCTCCAAACGTAATGACGAGGACAAGATAGACGATCGCTACAGCTGCTGCCATTGCTAGACCAAGTTGTGTGAACGACTCTTGGATCTGCTCTGTGACTCCGCCTTGCTCATACGAGACGCCTGTCGGACGATCAATGTTTTTAACGGACTTTTCAATCGCTTGAGAAGCCTCTGTTGCTTTATCCGTTTTTAGTTCTGCTGTAACGGTAGCGACGAGTTTTCCATCACGTTCGTTGAGCGAATCAGGAGTCGTTCCTTTCTTCACTTCAACGAAATCGGACAATTTGCGAACGCCAAGCGGTGTCACGACATCCGTCTCTTCCAAATCTTGAACGGAATCGTATGTCGTTTGTTCGTTTGGAACGATGACATCGAGTTCCTTCCCATCTACCTTAATAGTAGAAAGTGGTTTTTCTTCTCCTTGGACATTAGCAATGCCTTGCGCAAGTTGTGCTGTTGAAAGGCCGAATTCAGCCGCTTTTTGCTGATCGACTTCGAACGTATATTGCGTATACGCTTCTTTTAAATCTGTCGTTACTTTTCGAACATACTTCGATTCACCTTCGATCGCATCAACGAATTTCGGTGTTACTGCTTCTAAATCTTCAATATTATTCGCAAAGATTGAATACGAGACGCCTGACGAAGCTGCGCCACCACTAAAGTCTTGCTCTTTCCATTCTCCTGTCGGAATGTCAGCATTCAGCTGTTTGATGGCTGTCTGTTTAACATCTGCGAAATCTTCCGTGTCTGGATCGTATTGGACGATGAAGACCCCTTGTTTCGTATTCCCTGGATTCAATGGATTTTCTCCACCGACGGTAAACTGAAGATTATCGATATTTTTTTGTTTGTTGAAATAATCTTCTGCTTGATCAGCTGCTTTTAACGAATCATCCAACGTTTGACCTGGTTTTGGATTGTACGTGACGTAGAGTGTCTTTTCTCCTTCTTGATTCAAGAAGTTGACACCAATCGTTGGTACGAGAGCAAAACTACCGATCAAAAGCAAGACTGAAAGACCAAAGACGATGAGTTTATGGTTAAGAGACCAATTCAGCATACGGCGATACTCATTCGCCAACTTTCCGCCCTCTTCTTTTTCCGGTTTTGGTGCTTTACCACGCTTAAAGAGCGAATCCGCGAACATCGGAACGACCGTAACCGCAACGATCAAGGACGCGAACAGTGCAAAGACGACTGTCAAAGCGAATGGTAAGAACAGCTCACCAACGAATCCCGTAACGAATCCGAGTGGCAAGAAGACCGCGATCGTAACGACTGTCGACGAAGCGATTGGAATGAAGACCTCTCGTGTTGCACTGATGATCAGTTCTTTTCCTTTTAACTTTTCCGTCGGATCCGTCAAACGACGATAAATATTTTCGATGACGACGATGGAATCATCAACGACTCGACCAATCGCGACCGTCATCGCTCCGAGTGTCATGATGTTCAAGGAAATATCCATCTGCTTCAAGACAAGAATTGCCATCAGAAGGGATAACGGAATCGAAATAACAGCAATGATCGTTGATTTAATGTTTCGTAAGAACAGCAAGATGATGACAATCGCAAATAACGCACCAATCAATGCTTTACTGATCATCGTCGAAACGGATTCCTCAATTGGTTTACCTTGATCAAGTGTCACAGATGCATTGACCGAACCGTTTTCTTTTTCGAAGTCTTTGATCGTCTGCTTGACTGCATTGACGACATCGACTGTATTCGCATCTTGCGACTTCGTTACTTGAACCCCAATCGATCGTTCACCATTCGAACGCGAGATCGATTCCTCGATCCCTTTATCTTCAATCGTCGCGACTTGTGACAACGTGACAGTTGGTACTTGCGTTGGTGCCGTCTGTGTTGCCTGATCTGACGCCGCACTTGTCGATGGTGTCGTTTGGGAAGCCGCAGGGGCTGACGATGGAGCTTGTCCTGCTTGTCCTGCTTGTCCTGCTTGTCCTGCTTGTCCTGCTTGTCCTGCTTGTCCTGCTTGTCCTGCTTGTCCTGCTTGTCCTGCTTCAGGAGTATTCGATGCTGGTGGTGTATAGGGAAGACGAAGATCTTTTAATTCCTTGACCGTCGTTGCTTTTCCATCTAATACGACTGCTTGTTCCTTATCCCCCAACTCGTATAAGCCAAGCGCTAAACGGGAATCATTAGCTTGAATCAATTGTTTCGCATTCTCTTCGGTTAAACCGTAACGTTCGAGTTTTTTCTCATCGAAGCGAATTTCGATCCGGCGAATCTCTTGACCCGCGACTTGAACCGTCTGCGCCCCTTCGATTCCTTCAAGCTTCGGTTGAAGTTCGTTTTCAACGAGTTTCGTCAACTCAGACAGGGAACGCTCCTTATCCGAAACGGCAAAACCGATGACCGGGAATGCATCAAAGGAAATCCGTGATACTTGTGGTTCCTGAACACCTTCCGGTAATTCGACGTTTGAAAGAGCTTCTTTTACTTTTTGCTCGGCTTCTTCCATATCCGTACTGAAGTTATAGTCGATTTGTAGGTTCGATGCATTTTGGAAGGACGTCGAGCGTACAGTATCGACTCCTGATAAATTTTCGACCTTACTTTCAAGTTCTCGACTGACTTCATCTAGAACTTGTTCTGGTGTAGCACCTGGATAAATCGTCGTCACCGACACGGTCGGTGTCGTGATGTCTGGCAATGTCTCGAGCTTCATCGATGTTCCCGCATAAATACCAGCAACCGTGATGATGATCGTCATGAGCCAGAGGGCAAACTTATTGTTCACCGAAAATTGGATGATCTTTTTCATCGTATGGTTCTCCCTCACTCTTCAATTTGTTTATCTAGTCGTCGTGCACGTTCTATTAATTGCTGAATTAATCGTTGTCGCACATTTGGAGACGGTGCACCGAACTGAAAATGTTCCGACAATTTCAAACCGTCTAATGTAAAGCGAATCGACAATACTTCAACCGGATCCATCTGTTCTGTCAGTTGGCGAAAGAACTGCTCCGCTTGTCGCTTTCGTTCCTCGACGAACGTCGCATGATCCTTTAATAAGGACAACAAGTAAAGAAGCGCATCCATGTCGAGATGGAACTCCTCTTGTTGCTGGATTTGCAACGTCACGAACGCTTCCATCGGTCCCATCGTCAACTGATGCTGTTCATATAGTTCAAATTGTCGTGCTTCTTGCGCCTCGATGACCCCCATTAATAAAGCTTCCTTCGAAGCGAAATGATACAATAGTCCACCTTTTGAGACATTTGCTTGTTTCGCTACTTCTTCAAGCGTCAATTGGGTGAATCCTTGTTGCAAAATGATCGTCGTCGTGGCTTCAAGAATCCGACGACGAGTCTCTTGCGCTTTTGCACTGGCCAATAGTCTCCCCCTTCCCTCATATTTACTGTACCGTCTGGACGGTTTCTTTTTACAGTGTACGAATTCTTATTTGAAGATGCAATCGCTTTGTTTATGTTTCACGTGAAACTTTCGTGAACGAAAAAAAAAGACTGACTCAAATGTCAGTCTCTACAAAGATAAGGACGTGAAAAGACGCGTCATTCTTTTTGAGTCAGCCTCTTTTGAATCCATTATTCGTCTGCTTCGCGTGAACTCTCTCGTAGTGCCGCTTGCATCGTATCGAATAAGTGACGCTCTCGTAGCACTTGGACGCCACGATCCGTCGGTCCACCAGGTGCCGCAACATCGGCAATCAGACGATCCGTACTTGCGTCGGAGCGCATGAGAATTTCAGCTGAACCTTTCATCGCTTGAGCAACGATTCGACGTGCATTTCCTTCTTCAAAACCAGCATCCGTCAAAACCGGCACCATACCAGCTACGACTTCATAGAAGAAAGCAGGACTACATCCAGCTGCCGCCATGAATGCAGGCATCGTCGATTCATTTGCTTCCGCAATTTCTCCGACACGTCCAAATAATGCCTCGACTACACTTCGGATCTCTTCATTCACGCGTGAGCCGAACCATAGTCCAGTCATTCCTAAACGGTGTGCGACTGGGGTATTTGGCATGGCAGCAACTGTCGGACGTTTTGCCAACTGTTCGATTTCATATGGTGTAATATGTGCAGCAATCGAAACGATCGTCTGATTCGTCCATTGTTGATTCGCTACATAGTCGAGTACACCATCGGGTTGCATGCCCAGCATGACGAGATCGTATAAGGAGACGTCCTCCTGCTCGACCGTTTGAACGCCGTGTCGCGCTGCGACTTCTGTCAAGCGTATCCCGCCACTCCGATTCGTCATCGTGATATCTTCTCGTGCAAATCCAGAAGCGACCCATCCTTGAACGAGTGCCTCACTCATCGCACCGGCTCCTACTATTAATAGTTTCATCATCTATCCTTCCTTTCCCTCAAAAAAAGACCAGTCATGAACTGGTCTTGTGCGGGTCCATTATACACGAACGGCTAAATCTTCGACAGCAACGACTCGAAGTCCCTTATCGTCAAGTTTCTTAACGATTTTTTTCTTTGTCTTCTCGTCACAATCCGTCGGTAATGTAATCAATACACGACGCATGACGCTACTCTTCGCATCGAGTGTCATCAGACTCGCGACCGTTGAATATTTGTTGACGATCTTCGAGATCTTCTCAAGTGCCCCTTTTTGTTCACTTAGGGCTACTGTCAGGACGTAACTTCCAGAATCACGGTTCCATGCTTCTTCAAGCATTCCAAGCATTTTTCCGTGTGGCAGGATACCGAAGAAATGACCGTCATCATTTAAGACCGCGATATACGGTAATTCCTTGATTGAGAAGAAGACTTCAAAGAAATTACTTCCTGTATAGATGTATTTGGATGTATTCTTAATCAGCGACATGACGTTGTCGTCTAAGCTGCCACCATTCATCCCATGCCGATAGATGTGCATCTTATAGATGTTCCCTTTAAAGTCCTGTCCTGATTGGTCAAGGACCGGGACACAGCGGTATCCGGTTTTTTCAAGTGTGTCGAGTGCTTCACGAATCGTCGCTGTCTCGGAAATCGTGACACATTGATGCTTCGGAATACATAAACTTTGTACGAGCATAATAAAATCCTCCTCTTTTACCTAATTACGCAGACTTAATCATATCATTCGATTTTCATGCGCCATATCCTCTTTTCCCACTTCTGATGCGCTTTTATTCTTACAATCACAAGACAATCTCTTGCAATCACAACGTAATCCAACTCATTTCAATCAAGTACACTTCACTTTTACCATTGTCAGACAATTTATTAAATCTACAATCACTTCCGTATTAAGATTTATTAAGATTTCGTAAAGACGCTTCATAAATGTATTCTTTTACAATACCGTCTGCTACAATCGAACTCGTGAAGTTACTTCACTATTCTATTCTTGTTCTTAATATGGAGGCAGAAGAAATGTTTAGTAAAAAACAAGATCCATTCGCAGTGAAATTATCCGAAATCGCAGGACACTTAAAAACGACTTCGCAATTCTTCGTTGACTTTAAAATCAACGGCATCGCGGATGTAAAAGAATTTGCACATAAAGTAAAAGACTTCGAAACAGCTGGGGACGATTTGATGCACCAGTTGATCATCGACTTGAACAATGCGTTCATCACGCCGATCGACCGTGAAGACTTACTCGCACTTGCTAACGCACTTGATGACGTCTTAGACGGTTTTGAAGAATGTTCAGCGATCTTCGAAATCTACAATATCGTTCAAGCAGACGAGCACATGATCAAGTTCGTCGATGAAATCAACATCGCTGTCACAGAACTCGCGATGTCAATGGATCTTCTTGTTGCACGTAAATTGCAACCGATGCGTGAACATGTCATCAAAATCAAAGAACAAGAGACGATTTGTGATAACCTACGCCGTAAATCGATCAAAGCATTGTTCGCAACAGAAACAGATCCAATTAAAATCATCCAATATAAAGAAATCTATGAATCGCTCGAATCAATCGCGGACTACTGCCAAGATGCAGCTAACGTCATTGAAACGATCATCATGAAAAACGCTTAAGTGAGGAGCTAACGAGATGGATAGCCTGTTTATCATCACCGCCATAATCGTGATTCTCGCACTTAGCTTCGACTTCATCAACGGTTTCCACGATACAGCGAACTCGATCGCGACTTCGGTGTCGACTCGTGCGTTGAAACCACGTCATGCCATCATCTTGGCTGCATCGATGAACTTCCTAGGTGCAATCACGTTCACTGGAGTCGCAAAAACGATCTCTGGTGACATCGTTGACCCGTCAACACTTGAACATGGTAGCTACGTCGTTATCGCTGCCTTGATTTCAGCCATTGCCTGGAACCTTTTGACTTGGTACTTCGGTATTCCGTCAAGTTCTTCGCATACACTGATCGGTTCGATTGCTGGTGCTGCTGTTGCCTCTGTCGGATTCGGAGGAATCGAAGCAAAAGGCTTCTTGAAAATCGTTCAAGCCTTGCTCATTTCACCAGTGCTCGCATTCACACTCGGTTTCATCGTTTATGCAATCTTTAAAGTCATCTTCAAAAAAGGAAACTTGGCGAAGACGAATCGTCGCTTCCGTCATGTTCAAATTGCAACCGCTGCTTTGCAGTCGTATACACACGGTACGAACGACGCACAAAAAGCGATGGGGATCATCACGCTTGCTTTGATCTCATCTGGTTATCAAACAGATCACGAAGTTGCGACTTGGGTTAAACTCTCATGTGCGATCGCGATGGGTCTCGGAACATCTGTAGGTGGATGGCGGATCATCAAGACCGTCGGTGGTCAAATCATGAAAATCCGTCCGGTCAACGGGGTTGCAGCTGACTTAACATCAGCAGCGATCATCTTTGGAGCGACAGCGATTCATCTTCCGGTTTCGACGACACACGTCATCTCTTCTGCCATCTTGGGTGTAGGTACATCACACCGTAAGAAAGGTGTAAAGTGGGGAACAGCACAGCGCATGCTCATTACATGGGTCATCACATTGCCGATTTCGATGGCTTTCGCTGCCTTGATCTACTATATTCTCGACTTCTTATTCATTAAATAAGTACTTGCCCCGCCTACTCAAAACAGGTGGGGTTTTGTGTACGTCAGAAGCGTCGATAGTTGTTGTTTTTCCCATAATTCGCTATGATGAAGAACAAGAAGGATTGTCTATTTCTTTAGGAGGAATGCCCCATGACAAAACGTAAAGCCTTAACGATTGCTGGTTCCGACACGAGCGGTGGAGCTGGTATTCAAGCTGATTTGAAAACATTCCAAGAACTTGGTGTCTATGGAATGAATGCTTTGACGGTCATCGTCGCCCAAGACCCTGATCACTCTTGGCACCATGCGGTTTACCCAATCGACACAGAACTCGTCCGGACACAAATCCACACGGTCCTTGGAGGTATTGGTGTTGATGCGATGAAGACGGGTATGCTCCCGACTGTCGAAATCATTGAAGCCGTTGCTGAGAAAATCAAATCATCCGGCGTTCAAAACGTCGTGATCGATCCTGTCATGGTCTGTAAAGGCGAAGACGAAGTGCTGAACCCTGATACAGCAAACGCACTTCGTGATGTCTTGACACCACTTGCGACGGTCGTCACACCGAACGTCTTCGAAGCCGGACAACTGTCGGGTCTTGGTAAAACACCAGCAACGATCGACGAGATGAAACTTGCAGCAGCGCGGATTCATGAAAAAGGTGCGCAATACGTTCTTGTCAAAGGTGGCAGCAAGATTGACCATCCGCAAGCAGTTGACGTGCTTTATGACGGAAAAGAGTTTATCCTGATTGAGGACGAACGAATCGAGACACCGTACACGCACGGTGCTGGCTGCACGTACTCTGCAGCAATCACGGCCGAACTCGCAAAAGGTGCATCAGTAGAAGCTGCTGTCCGTACAGCAAAATCTTTCATTACTTCCGCGATTCGTCATTCATTCCGTTTGAATGAATACGTCGGACCAACTGATCACGCTGCACATCGTACAGTCCAGTCTTGATCCGCTTAAGAAGTCCGCGATATCCGCGGACTTCTTTCTGTATAGGAGAGGAGAAAAGTTTATGCAAGCCATTGATGTACAAGAAATACAGCGTTATATCGACGAACATGCGAATACACCGTTATATGTACACGTCGAGACCACGAACGGTGCTTACGCGACGCACCAAGATCCAACTTTCCATAGCGCAGGGATGTTTTTCCGTAATGCGGAAATCACTTACGAACGTGGTCTGATCACAGGAAACGGACCTTACCGGATCGGTTTGAAACTTGCCCACGGTTGGTTATACGGTGAAGGATTGACTGACTTCGAATTTGCTGGGGAACAATTGTTGATTGCCGGTCACGATATCGAAGGACGTCTTGCAATTGCTTTTGAACTTAGCCCGACACCATTCGCTCAAGGTGCAGAGGAGGTAGACGCATGACACACGAAGATCATTTACTCGTCGTCTTCCCTCACCCGGATGACGAAGCTTTCAGTTCTGCCGGTACGATCATCGAACACGCTGAAAACCGTGGTCCTGTCACGTACGCTTGTCTGACACTTGGTGAGATGGGACGTAACATGGGACGTCCTGTCTTTACGAACCGTGAACAGCTCGCAACGATTCGTAAACGCGAGTTGATTGATGCTGCTGCAAAAATGAAGATTTCGGATCTCCGAATGTGGGGACTTCGTGATAAGACCGTTGAATTCGAGGATGAAGCAGCACTTGCTGACCGTATTCTTGCCTTGATTCAACAGACACGACCAACTCGTTTGATTTCGTTCTATCCGGGTTACGCGGTCCATCCCGATCATGAAGCGACAGCTCGCGCCGTCGTTCGTGCCCTTCGGATGATGGATCCTGCTGATCGCCCAGAGTTTCTTGCGGTCGCTTTCGCGAACAATACGAAAGAAGAGCTCGGGGAAGGAACATTCATTCATGATGTCAGTGCCTATACGGATCAAAAGATCAAAGCACTCGAAGCGCATGCTTCACAAACAGGTGGTCTGATGAAAGTCATCTCGGAAGATTCGAACATTCGAGATCTACTCGTCAAAGAACGCTACTATCACTATCCACTTTAATCTTCTTGCAAGAGATGCGTACCGTCCGATCGACGATACGCATCTCTTTTTTTGTCTTCATCAGAAAACGTCGACTTTTTCAATGGCTTCTGCTAGTGTGAATAGTTGAGACTACGTCTCCGGAGTTCGTAACCTCCTCCGTTACAAAAACTAGGAATGGAAGTGTACATTATGAAAAACGAACGTGCTCTTGTCGTCTTTAGTGGCGGCCAAGACTCAACGACTTGTTTGTTTCAGGCACTGAAACAATACGAAGAAGTCGAAGTCGTGACGTTTAATTACGGACAACGTCATGCACAAGAACTCGAAGTCGCACGCGACATCGCCTCTGAGCTTGGTGTCAAACACCATGAGCTTGATCTCTCTCTTCTCAGTCAACTGACGAGTAACGCTTTGACTGACCACAGCCAAACCATCACGACGAATGAAGATGGTCTTCCTTCTACTTTTGTAGATGGACGAAATCACCTGTTTCTTTCGTTCGCAGCCGTCCTTGCGAAAGGACGCGGAATCCGTCATATCGTCACTGGCGTATGTGAAACGGACTTTTCCGGTTACCCTGACTGCCGTGATGCCTTCATCAAGTCACTCAACGTGACATTGAACCTTGCGATGGACTATCCATTCGTACTTCACACGCCACTCATGTGGCTCGACAAAAAAGAGACGTGGGCGCTTGCCGATTCGCTCGGTGCGTTTGATTTCGTTCGAAATCGCACGTTGACGTGTTACAACGGCGTCATTGGAGATGGTTGTGGCGAATGCCCAGCCTGTGAATTACGGAAAAATGGATTAGATGCATACATCAAGGAGGTTCAACACACATGACATTCAATTACGAAGCACCTGAAACGGTCGAGCGCCCGACTGGCGACTCGCTTATCTATACGAAATCCCGCGTCATGATCGTTAAAAAACTGACGTTCGACGCAGCACACCACCTATATGATTATGATGGAAAATGCCGTGCCCTTCACGGTCATACGTACCATGTCGATATGGGAATCAGTGGTTTTTTGGATCACCGCGGTATGACACTCGATTTTGGTGACCTCAAAAAAATCTTCAAAACACATCTCGAACCACTGTTGGATCACCGCTACCTGAATGAATCGTTACCATACATGAATACGACAGCTGAAAACATGGCAGCCTGGATTTTCGAGACGCTCGGACAACACCTTCCGGATGAGCGTGGACTTCGTGTCGAATTCGTCAAGCTCTATGAGACACCGACTGCTTTTGCTGAAGTCCGTCGTGAGTGGATGAACGAAGCATGAGTGCCTTAACGAAAACACCAAAAATTCCGGTTCTCGAGATTTTCGGACCAACATTTCAAGGAGAAGGACGATCGATTGGTCAAAAGACGATGTTCGTCCGGACCGGCGGTTGCGACTACTCCTGTTCGTGGTGTGACTCCGCCTTCACATGGGATGGTTCTGAAAAACCTGAACTCTTGACGGCAGAGACGATCATAGAACGCCTCGATACACTCGGCTCTTACGGACATGTCACGATTTCTGGTGGGAACCCGTTACTTCATGCATCAATCGGCACACTGGTTGCGGCACTAAAAGAACGAAACATCACGATGTCCGTCGAGACACAAGGCTCCTACTGGCAAAATTGGTTGCTTGATATCGATGACGTCACACTTAGCCCTAAACCACCTTCAAGTGGGATGAAGATTGATTTCGATCGCTTGGATGTCTTTTTTAAACGTTTACCGGAACAACAGCGCGCCGTCAAAATCGTTATCTTTAATGAGGAAGACCTCGATTTTGCGGCGATGATTTCTGAGCGATACGCTTTAAAAACGCTCTATCTCTCACTTGGAAATCCCGATCCGCACGAAGAAGGAACGATCGCTCCACGCATGCTACACGATTTAAAAACACTTTGGGAACGCGTCGCCCGTGATGAACGCTTCAATCATGCGCGCGTCCTACCACAACTACATGCCCTCGTTTTCGCGAACGATCGTGGCGTCTAAGGAGAAATGATTCATGCGACCTGAAGATTTAAACGACTTATCGTTACTCGGCCAAAAAGCCGTACCATATATTTTTGAATACCAACCTGAAGTTCTCGAAGCATTCCCGAATCGTCACCCAGAAAATGATTACTTCGTGAAATTCAACGCACCAGAGTTCACGAGTCTTTGTCCGATCACGAATCAACCGGACTTCGCAACGATTTACATCTCGTACATCCCAGACGAAAAACTCGTCGAATCAAAATCACTGAAGTTGTACTTATTCAGCTTCCGTAACCATGGTGATTTTCATGAGAACTGCATCAACGTCATCGGAAAAGATCTCGTGAAATTGATGGAACCTCGCTACCTTGAAGTATGGGGGAAATTCACGCCACGCGGTGGAATCTCGATTGATCCATACTACAATTACGGCAAGCCTGGTACAAAATACGAACAAATGGCAGAGCACCGTCTATTCAATCACGATCTCTATCCTGAAACGATCGATAATCGTTAAGACGACTAAAAGAGGAACAAGGGGAAATCCCTTTGTTCCTCTTTTTTAATGCTCATCAACTAGATGGAAGGTCGATCAAGGACGTGCTATCCTGCTGACGGATGACCTCAGGTGGCCAGATATGCCGAATTAAGTGATCCGAAGGGACATGTAAGACACGGGCCAGTCGCTCAATCATTGAAAATGAGGGATGGGCAATGCTACTTTCAATACGCTGGATCATCTCAGGTGTCGTCTCAGTTAACTCTGCTAATGTATTTTGATCTAACTGATGACGTTCTCGTAACGTACGAATCCGCTGTCCGTACTGTCCGATCGGTTGAATCCCTTCTTTCATCCGCTTCAAACATCCTTTCTTCTTTTAAAACTAGACAACGTTCACTGTAGTCTTATTCCCACTTTTTTTAAATCTGAATACCTTTCCGAACTATCAATTTTTAATCAAAATAAAATTTCAAATATTTTTCTTATAAAACACTAGCTTTTTAAAAAGTTATCGCTTACAATTCTATATGCAAACGGTTGCATTAATCGCTTACATTATTGCACTGTTCTTACACACATATTAGAGAAAAAGAGATAAAAAGGAGTGAATGATCTTGAAAAATGCTATTTCGTTCGATTTTTGGCAAAAACTCGGTAAAGCCTTGATGGTCGTCATCGCGGTTATGCCTGCTGCAGGAATCATGATCTCGGTCGGGAAACTGATCGGCATGTATGGAGGCGATATCGCGTTAATGCAAACGATTGCTCGAATCGTTGAAGATTTAGGTTGGGCCATCATTACGAACCTTCATGTCTTATTCGCCGTCGCGATTGGTGGGTCATGGGCAAAAGAACGTGCTGGTGGTGCGTTCGCAGCGTTACTCGCCTTCATTTTGATCAACCGCGTCACAGGAGCTATCTTCGGCGTCAACACTGACATGATCACGGATCCAAAAGCAACGGTCGATTCATTGCTTGGTTCTGAGCTCATCGTAAAAGATTATTTCACTTCAGTTTTAGGGGCACCGGCTCTCAACATGGGAGTATTCGTCGGAATCATCTCTGGTTTCCTTGGTGCCGTTCTCTTTAATAAATTTTATAACTTCAGTAAATTGCCAGATGCACTTGCATTCTTTAACGGAAAACGTTTTGTACCATTCGTCGTCATCGGTGGATCAGTCGTTGCAGCATTCGCCTTATCACTCGTTTGGCCGTTCGTTCAAGGCTTATTGAATGACTTCGGTCGCTGGATTGCCTCTTCACGTGATTCTGCACCGATCATTGCACCGTTCGTATACGGTACACTCGAGCGTCTATTACTTCCGTTCGGTCTCCATCACATGTTGACTGTCCCGATGAACTACACGGAACTCGGTGGAACGTACAAAATCCTGACAGGTGCTGCTCAAGGATCGACAGTTGCTGGTCAAGACCCGCTTTGGTTAGCTTGGATCACTGACCTTGTCAACTTGAAACAAGCCGGCAACACACAAGGATACAATGATTTGATCAACAGTGTCGTTCCTGCTCGTTTTAAAGAAGGACAAGTCGTCACATCACTTGCTTCATTGATTGGTATCGCTGTCGCAATGTATATGTCAGTTGATGAAGATAAGAAGAAAGCATACAAACCAGTCTTCTTATCTGCTGGACTTGCGGTCTTCTTGACAGGTGTCACGGAGCCAATCGAATTCATGTTCATGTTCATCGCTCCTGTTCTTTACGTCATCTATGCTGTACTAACAGGTGTTGCTTTCGCACTAGCAGATGTCATGCATCTTCGGATTCACGCATTCGGTGCGATCGAACTCTTGACGCGGATTCCATTGATTGCAAAAGCTGGATTAATTGGTGATTTAATTCGCTTCATCGGTGTCTGTGTGTTCTTCTTCTTCTTGAACTTCTTCACGTTCCGTTTCGTCATCAAGAAGTTCAACTATGCGACACCAGGTCGTAACGGGAACTATCTGGACGATATCAACGTATCTACAACTGAAGCTTCAGGTGAGGCTGCTGCGACATCAGCTCCTGCCGACGGTTCGCAAGCTTCACAAATCATCGATTTGCTTGGTGGACAGCAAAACATCGAGGACGTCGATGCCTGCATGACGCGTCTTCGTGTCACTGTCAAAGATCCAGCGCTTGTTGCAAAAGAAGCAGACTGGAAAGCAAACGGTGCACTTGGTCTGATCCTTAAGAACAATGGCGTGCAAGCCATCTACGGTCCAAAAGCCGATATCTTAAAATCAGATATCCAAGACCGGATCGGCGCATAAACCTGCGAGATTAGGGAACTACCTAAAGGTGAAGCTCTTTTATAAGAGTTTCACCTTTCTTATTTAAAAAATCAGGAGGACCACTCATGCGTCTACTCACATTAAATTGTCATTCGTGGCAGGAAGAACAGCCACTCGAAAAATTAAACCAGATCGTTCAACAAATTCTCGCTCAAGATTATGATGTCATCGCACTACAAGAAGTGAGTCAATTGATGGACACACCGATCGTCTATGACGATGTGCGCAACGATAACTTTGCCTATTTGATCCAGCAAGCGTTAAAAGAACAAGGTCAAACCTACTCCCTCGTCTGGGATTTTGCTCATATCGGCTATGATAAGTATGAAGAAGGACTCGCTCTTTTGACGAAACATCCAATCCTAAAATCGGACAGTTATTATGTCAGCCGCAGTCAAGATACATTCGATTGGAAATCGCGAAAAATCGTCCGTGCGACAATCCAAGTCGACGGTACACCGATTACGTTCAATACATGCCATCTTGGCTGGTGGGCAGATGAAGTCGAACCGTTCCAGGAACAATTCAATCATTTGATGGCCCGGATGGATCCACTCGAATGGACATTCTTCCTCGGTGATTTCAACAACGATGCTTTAGAACGAAATACAGGTTATGACTATATGATGCAACGAGGATTACACGACGTCTTCCTACTAGCTAAGGAAACGGTCGGAATTGAGACGATCAATGGCAACATCGATGGATGGGAAGACAATCAACAAGGATTGCGGATCGATCTCGTCTTATCGAATCGGAAAATTGACGTCGAACGCGTCGGGGTCGTATTCGATGGGATTCACGGTCCCGTCGTTTCCGATCACTACGGTGTTGAGGTCGATATTCAGATTCAAAAAAATGAACATTAAGTATTGACAACGCTTTCTTTTCTCCTTTAAGATGAAATCAAATCAATAGTGCGGATTGTGACAGTACGGCTGGCAAGACCGAAATGACACCTCGTTAGGAGAGGTGTTGTTCGGTCTTGCCTTTTTTTTGTCTCATTCAGCACGTTTCATGAAAAAGGAGGACTTTTCCGATGGATTATCAACAAACTGCTAAACGTGTGCTCGAACTCGTCGGTGGACGCGAGAACATCATCACTGCTGCTCACTGCGCGACGCGTTTACGTCTTGTCTTGCATGATGAATCAAAGGTCGATCAAGCAGCACTTGAAGACTTAGATGGTGTCAGCGGCGCCTTCTCAAGTTCTGGTCAATACCAAATCATCTTTGGAACCGGTACCGTCAACAAAGTATTTGCTGCGTTTGCACCACTTGCCGGTGTAAAGGTCGATGGCGAGGAACCACTCGACGTTAAAAAGGCTGCATCGCAAAAATTAAATCCGTTCGCCCGTCTTGCCCGCTCGCTCTCGAACGTCTTCGTTCCACTCATTCCGGCAATCGTCGCAGCCGGTCTCTTGATGGGATTACTCGGTATGATCAAGGCCTTCGGTTGGGTTGACGGTGATTCACCGATCGTCCAACTACTGGATATGTTCTCGTCTTCTGCCTTCATCATCCTACCGATTCTAATCGGTTTCTCGGCAGCCCGTGAATTCGGTGCGAACCCGTACCTCGGTGCCGTCATCGGGGGAATCATGACACACCCGTCCCTCTTAAACCCTTGGACGCTCGGTAATAGTGATCCGGAAGTCATGAAGTTCCTCGGAATGAACATCGAGTTGATCGGTTATCAAGGAACGGTCTTCCCGGTTCTCTTAACCGTTTGGGTCATGGCAAAGATTGAACAACAAGTTCGGAAACGGACACCCGAGACGCTTGACTTACTCGTGACACCGTTCGTTACGGTTCTCGTCACTGGATTCCTGGCATTGATCGTCATTGGTCCGATCGGAACGTTACTCGGAAAAGGCATTTCATTCGTACTCGTCTTCTTCTATGAACAGTTCTCAGTCGTCGCCGGTCTTCTCTTCGGTGGACTTTATTCGACAATCGTCATCACAGGGATGCACCATAGTTTCCATGCGATTGAAGCAGGATTACTTGCAGATAAGAGTATCGGAAAGAACTTCCTCTTACCGATTTGGTCGATGGCGAATGTCGCTCAAGGTGGTGCCGGACTTGCCGTTTACTTCTTGACGAAGAACGTTAAACTCAAAGCACTCGCCCTACCGTCTGCGTTCTCAGCATTTCTCGGAATCACAGAACCCGTCATCTACGGTGTCAACTTACGTCTTGGAAAACCATTCATCGGTGGTGCCATTGGTGGTGCGATCGGTGGCGGTTATGTCGTCTTGACACAAGTCGCTGCGAACGCTTATGGATTAACTGGAATTCCGATGATTGCGATCGTCGCGCCACTCGGTGCGTCAAACTTGATCAACTATCTCGTCGGGTTCGCCATTGCAGTCGTCACTGCTTTCATCTCGACTGTCGTCTTGATGCGTCTCGATGCACGGAAACAAAAAGAAACGGACGTTGCTGCTTAATCCTTCATGCGACCAAACCGAGTCCTCAGGCTCGGTGGTCGCATTTGTCAGTTCGCAAAGCGCTGAAGTTCGCTTTATAATAAAAGAAAAGATCGGAAAGGAGGACGTCAGGCTGATTATTCATAAGATCCTCAATAACAATGCTGTTGTCGTCAAAGAAAATGGACAGGAACGCATCGTCATGGGACCAGGTATTGCTTTTGGAAAAAAGAAAAAAGATCCGATTCAAGCGACGAAGATCGAAAAAATGTTCATCCCTTCATTTGAAAATGCAGAACAGTTCAAAGAGATTCTGACAACGACACCACTTGAGATCATTGATTTATCGGAACGCATCATCTCACATGCAGAAGGTGAGCTCCAAACGCCGTTTCATGACTATATTCACGTCAGTCTGACGGACCACCTTGCTCATGCCGTACGATTAGCACGTGAACAACTCGTCGTGCATAATCGATTGGCAGAAGAGATTCGCCTTTTGTATGGACCGGAGTATGCGATTGGAGAATGGGCAGTTCTTGAGATTGAGCGTGCCTTACAAGTTACGCTACCGAAAGAAGAAGCTGCGAACATCGCGCTTCACTTATACAATGCACGCCAAACGCATCCGAATATGGCGACTGCTTTGCAGACGGTTACGTTACTCAATGAACTACGTGAACAGATCGAAGTCTTTTTTGGACAAACGATCGAGACCTCATCAATGACGTATTATCGTTTCTTTACGCACATGAAATTGGTCCTCGCCCGGATTGAACAAGGAGAAACCTTACACGACATGGATGATGTGATTTTATCTGCCGTCAAAACACGTTATGCTGAGGCTTATGCCTGTGCGAGTCAAATGGGCAATTGGTTGACTGTCGAACTCGATACACGTGTACCTGAATCAGAAATCGGCTATATGGCTTTACACATCGAACGGATTCGTCCGGATCTTGAAAGGAGTTCTACGTATGAAAATCTTTAGTTTAGGGGAAGCATTGATTGATTTGATTCCTCTTGATACTGAAAACATGACGTTTCAAAAAAATCCTGGAGGTGCTCCTGCCAATGTCTCTGTCGGACTCGCTCGATTAGGCGCTGATAGTTATTTTCTTGGAGCTGTCGGTGATGATTCGATGGGACACTTCTTGAAAGATACGTTACATCATTATGGTGTTCGTACCGATCATCTCGTCCACGATTCGACGCAAAAAACAGGACTTGTGCTCGTTACAAACGGTCAGGATGGAGAGCGGTCGTTCGAGTTCATCAACGCGGAGCGTGCTGATATGCAATTCCACGAAACACATGTACCGGAGGATTTCACGTCCGTCGATTTATTACACATCGGTTCGATCTCTTTGATTACTGGAGAATCCGTCAACGCGACACGAAAAGCCATCGCACGTGCAAAAGCGCACCAAGTACCAGTCTCTTACGATCCGAACTTACGAGAGTCGCTATGGCCGAATCTTGACGAAGCGCGGACGACGATCCGGTCTGTCCTACCGGATGCACAAATCGTCAAACTTGCTGAGGAAGAATTGACGTTTCTAACTGGACAAACGAATCTTGATGACGGGGCTGCTGAATTGTTAGCTGAATATCCGATTCGTCTTCTTGCCATCACGCGAGGAAGTGAAGGATCGATTCTCTATACGGATCGTGCGATGGCTGTCATCGATGCGATTACGGTCGACGCAATCGATACGACAGGAGCTGGAGATGCCTTCATGTCCGGTTTACTCTACCAGTGTGCGTTACGCGATTTTTCGTTTGATTGGTCTGAAGATGAACTTCGCGACATCGGTCGATTCGCAGCGATTTCAGGCGGACTTGCTGCTTCCGTCAAAGGAGCGATGGCTGCTTTGCCAACGCTCGACGAAGTCGCTCATCGCTTGAGTTGAATCGATAACTCAGTAGAAATAAGGATGGAGAGATTCCGGACCCAGTGCCAGAATCTCTCCATCCTTTTCATTTGATTGATGAGTCGTTTATTCACTAAGAGAATTGATTAAGGTGTATCGATAAATCGTTTGATTTCATCTAACGACTCGTCCTGTTGTTCTTTTGGCGTTAATGGACTGCTGTTATCCCCTTTTTGTCGACCGTACATACCAAAGTTCGCATGGTTCCCTTGCTTGATTTCATGGAATACCGCATCTTTTCGAACGTCCTGTTTACTTTTTTCGATATCAGCGACTGGTAAGACACCATCTCGTCCACCATAAATCGTCAACGAGGGCACATCAATCGAATCAATCGGATAGGACGCGAGGAAAACGATCCCCTTAATTTTCGGATGTTGTTCGACGATCGTCGAAGCTGCGCTTCCACCGAGCGAATGCCCGATCAGATACCATTTTTTGACTTGGGGATAATCCTCGATGATATCGAGTCCTTCGCTTGAGTCAAGCAACGCAATCCGAAACGGTAGCTTTGGGATGACGACGAAGTGCCCGTCTTTCGCTAGTTGCTTGCCGTAATAACTGTAGGCCGTTGCATCAACTTTTGCCCCTTGATAAAAGATGAATCCAACGTCACTCGTCTTTTTTCCAAATGTCACTTCACGTGGTGTAGCTGTCTCCACGTAAGATATCGCTTGGGGAGATGCATCATAATCGAACTGCGCCCAGATCATGAAGGCAAATACGAGCAGTGCCAACAGCGCAGCAATCGTTCCAATGATTCTGATACTCCATTTTTTCATTTCATTCCCTCCCGTTACCGTTATACCCAATATTATGTGTTAAATCACATATGAAAACAAATATTAGAATTTTCAGTCATTGTAAGCATCCCTATCGCTTTTTCATGAATTGGTTTAAGATGAAACCAATATTGTTTTTTCGAAAGGAGATTCACGTTTTGCCGCGTACCCTTGTGTCTACGATTCAATGGTTTTTATTCATCATCTGTACTAACATTGCCCCGCCTCTTGCCATCGCAGCATCGTTTGAACTCTCGGGTGCCGAGACGCTTTCCTTCTTATCTCGTTGTCTATTCGTATTTGCCATCTTAAGTCTCTTTCAAGTCCTGCTCGGACACCGTCTACCGATCATGGAAGGTCCTGCTGGAATTTGGTGGGGTGTATTTGCCCTCTATTCGTCGATTGGTGTCACATTGTACGGCAGTTATTCAAACACTTTACAGTCGCTTGGATTCTTACTCCTACTCAGCGGCATCATCTGTATCGTCTTGACAATGACGGGTGTCTTACGGCGCTTAGTCCCTCTTTTTACACCGCAAGTCATCGGTGTCTACATGCTACTGCTGTCGGCACAACTGTCCGGATCCGTCATGAAAGGATTGCTCAATATCGAGGATGGACGAATTCAAGTATTACCTGCCGTCATCTCGATTCTGACGGTCTTGATCTCGCTTTATTTAGAACGAAGTGATCGCTTACGCCAGTACGCTTTATTAATCACGCTACTCGTCGGTTGGAGCATGTTTGCATTGATCGGTCGTGCTGAGATGCCAAGTTTCGATGGTCCACTGTTCACTTTACCGAGTTTATTGCCGTTCGGCGGTATTCATGTCGACTGGAGCTTATTACCGACAGCTCTCATCATCTCGTTGTTGTTAATGACGAACGTCTTAGCGAACATCAAGGTCATCGAACGGATCATCAGTGCCAAGCGTGGTGAAACCGTCAAAGGACAAGTCGGAACAGCTGGTATCACGGCTGGTATCGGGCAACTCTTCGCTGGTCTGTTCGGTACGGTCGGTCCTGTCGCCATTTCCGGAACAGCTGGTTTCATTGCCTCAACAGATAACACGGACCGCAAAGCGTTCGTCTATGCGAACATCACGTGCCTTTTCCTAAGTATCGTGACACCATTCGTCGGGTTGATCGCTAAAATCCCCGTCGCTGTCGGTTATGCGATGGTCGCACCGATTGTTGCCGGGATGGCGATCATCGGCGTCACGGAAGCAGCCCGCGACTTGAATCGTCAAACGGCGATGATCACGGTCGGTCTCCCGGTCCTCGTCGGCATCGGTGCGTTGTTACTACCAAAAGGGGCAACGGCCGATTTACCGCCACTCGTGACGACCTTGATGTCAAACGGTCTCGTCCTCGGAACATTGGTCGCCTTGCTCGCAGAAGGGTTACGCCATATTCGGACGAATGATTAATAAAAAGACGCTTTCTCGATTGAGAAAGCGTCTTTTTTCATGCATCAGCGAATACCGCGCATGTATTTTTGAAGTTTTGGTGCGAAAGCGAACAAGAGTAATCCGAAGATGACGGCAACGATACCTGTGATACCGAAGTACAAAATCTCCGTATCATTCGTGTAGTATTTAACGATTTGTGCGTTGACCGCTTGACCTGTTGCGTTCGTCAAGAACCACAGACTCATCGTTTGCGCCGAGAAGGCTGCCGGCGCCAATTTTGTTGTTGCCGATAGACCGACTGGTGACAAGAAGAGCTCACCGATGACGACGAGGAAGAAGCTTAGTGCAAGCCAGAGTGGACTAACTGACGTCTCCACACCGAACAGGATACCTGGTAGTGTCATGACGATGAACGAAAGTCCGGCGAACAGAAGACCAAACGAGAACTTTTGCATCGTCGTTGGTTGACGGTCACCGAGTTTGACCCAGAAGCTCGCAAAAACAGGTGCTAATACGATGATGAAGAGCGGATTCAACGATTGGAAGAATGCCGGTTGAATCTCAAATCCTAAGAATGAAAGGTTCGTCCGTTCACTTGCGAAGATGGAGAGGACGTATGAACCTTGTTCTTGGATTGCCCAGAAAATCGCTGCTGCGATGAACAACGGAATATACGCAATCAAACGTGAGCGCTCATCATCCGTGATCTTTGGACTACGAAGCATGACTGTGAAGTAAGCGATCGGAATCAAGATCCCGAGAATCGTGACCATTAAAGTAAAACGAGAAATCGTCAACAGTCCTGTCATCGATGCAACGACACCGAGTACAGCAATCACGACGACAACGATTGATGCGATCGTGATGAAACGTTTTTTCTCGTCCCCTTTTAATGGGTTCAAGACGTACGTACCCGCTTGACCAAGGTTTTTCTTTTTCGTCAAGACGAAGACGACAAGTCCTGCGAACATCCCGATGGCAGCGAGTGCGAAACCAGCGTGATATCCACCGCGGTCAGCCACTTCACCGACGACGAGTGGTGAGAGGAATGCACCAGCGTTGATCCCCATGTAGAAGATACTAAAACCAGCATCGCGGCGGTTATCCGTCTTGCTGTACAAGTCACCGACGATATTCGATACGTTCGGTTTCAAGAAACCAGTACCGATGACGATGAGTCCCATCGAGATGAAGAGGGCTGTAATGCCTGCTGGTAAAGCAAGGACGATATGCCCTAGCATGATCAAGATACCACCATAGAAGACGGTGCGTGACGTACCGAGTAAACGGTCAGCTACCCATCCCCCAATGATCCCTGACATGTAGACGAGCGAACCATAAACGGCCATGATTGACGCAGCTGTCGTCTTATCGATACCTAGACCACCGTTGGCAACTGAATCGTACATGTAGAAGATAAGGATGGCACGCATGCCATAGTAGGAGAAACGCTCCCAAAACTCAGTGAAGAAGAGGGTGAACAACCCTTTCGGATTCCCGAAGAATCCTTTTTGCGGAACGGTCTTGTAGACCTGATCGCGATCAAACTCTGCCATATGATCGGCTCCTTTCATCAATCCTAAATAAGTGCATAATCCATCATCTTTTCCCGCTTTCCCCAAACGATAAGCGTGACGAAACAGATAGGATACGAATACACTGTTTTGCCTGAATTGTCTCACTTCTTTTTTTATATATGAGACAGCACTTTACCATTCAACCGCAAATCATTTGATGAGTCAAATATTATTTACGTTACAAGAATAACAAAAAGAGCAGTCGACTACTCGACTGCTCAGGATTGCATCTGTTTCGATTCAATGATTGTAATTCCAGGCGGTGCATGTAACGTTTCACGAATCATCGCCGCAGCGACTTGACCAGCTTCGATCGGAGCAATGGCACTCCGCTTCAACAAGGGGCGTAAAACCGTCGAAATTTTCGCAGCCGCTTGTTCGCCTAAGCGGAATTCATCTCGATCCCCTAGCAACAATGACGGTCTAAAAATCAATAACGCGTCATATCCGAGTACACGTAATCCGTTTTCCGTGTCCCCTTTTACGCGATTGTAGAAGGTTTTCGCATTCGGATGGGCACCGAGCGCCGAAATCAAGGCAAATCGTGTCGCCCCGAGGTCTAACAATTCACGACCAAGTTCAATCGGATATGTGTAGTCAACCTGACGAAATGCCTCTTGCGATCCTGCTTGTTTGATCGTCGTGCCCAGTGCACAATAGACATGGTCGACGACAGGTAGTTCAATTTCTGTCACACGATCAAAATCAATCACCCATTCTTCCAATTTCGGATGAAAACGGCGCATCGGGCGGCGAACGAGAACATGTACCTCGCTATACGCATCTTCTGCCAACAAACGATCGACGAGTTCTTGTCCGACTAGACCAGATGCTCCTAAAATTGCTGCTCTCATACGTTTCTCCCTCCTTCATGCTGTCGACCAATTGGTACGAAATAGGAACGGTTTCCGGTAATCCGTTCTCCGGCACGTACACCAATCGCACTTGGTCTTCCTCCTAAAATAAAGACACCATACATATACGCGACTTCTCCCTCTTCCTGAAGTGAGTACGTCGGTAATTCTTGATACGCTTGATAAACAGCCGGTTGATCACGAAACGTATGCTGTTCATTCTTTAGCATGATATGTCCTTGTCCATCATAGACCGTCACGGTATCTCCTTCACGCCCGAAGATTGGTTTTTTAACGAATGATCGCTGGCTTGAAATGAATGGATCAGCGGATAAGTACGTCGGTAAAAAGTAACGCGTAATCGTCATATGGTCCGTTTCGCTCAAGTACGGATGATTGGCTTCATGCAACATCCAGATCAATGCAAGAACCGACTTAGCTTGCATTAAAAAGGCAGACGGTGGATTGATGATTTCGAGTCGACCCGTCTCGACGAGTTGCAGGAGTAATTGCCCTAAATTTCTTCCGTCCTCATCCCGGTCAAGTAAGGCCATCTCGATCGGAAAGGTTTGACGATATAAGATATCGATTCTTTTACCAGCCTCATCGTACAGACCTTCTTCCGGACGAATCTCTAATGCATGAAGTGGACAATAGGTCGCATCACTCCAAAACGACTGCAAATACTCAGCTGTCAATCGATCCTCGATGTGGTCACCATGTGAGGTGAAGACGACATGCGGATGCTGTTTCGTCCGATGTATCGCGGCTTCGATCGCACGACGGACAGTTGCCTTCAGCCATTTGTTTTCCCCATCGTTGACCCGTTCAAAACCTTGTTTTTCCGCTACGACATCATTGACTTCAAATACTTCTTTAATGAAAGTCGGCGTATCCGCGTTCCATTCCATGAGTGAGATACGATCTGCCGTCGCAATGAAATCAAAGCGTCCGATGACGGTCAACGGTCGCATCGTCTCGAGTCGTAAAAAAGCGAGACTTTCAACTGGAAAGCCCAGCTCGAGCAGTGCCTCATCATCCATCGATCGAAGAATCGGAAGTACTTTTTCAAATATCTTGTAAACTTCTTGCGCCGCGATATGCAGTTGGTCGATTCGTTCTTCCGAGATGGGCATGATTTCCGTCACAGCGTACGGTTCCCCGTCTAGCACATCCCAAAAATGATCGATGTCTCCGTAAAAGGTTTGTCGTCTATTCATCCGCCGAAAAAGCCGGAAGATGAGCCTGTTCCGAATCCCTTTGTCTTCGTGTTATAACTCTTTACTTCTTTTGATTTCGGCGTATACCCTTTCGTTCGCATCGCACTATGCATCAAGGCACGTGATGCGAAATAACTACCACCCCAGTAATAGTATCCTGAATGGGTTGATGAACTATCATCACAGTACCAAACGCCTTCATCATTATCATACTCATAGTCATCACAATCCGGATCATCTGGTCGTTCCGCTCGTGCATCATCCGATCCACACCCACTCAGTGTCGTTCCGATCAACAATGTTGCAGCTAGTGTCGCTTGTTTCATCCAATTCACCGTCTCAGTCCCCTTTCCTTTTACTGTCGTTATGGATAGTATACGCTTTTTTGGAGAGAAAAGTTTCTTTGTTCTGTCGGAACTTTTTTTCCTTCAATGTGGTAATAGTATCTATAGAACGAAAAGGAGGATTTACGCATGTCACTTGCTTACTACGTTGAAGAAAATGGTGAATTCCATCCGATCTATCAATATGATCGTTATGCGATTGAACCGGAAGAGATCATCGCCCACCAACTCTGCGAATTTCATATCATCGAAGGACATCAATACGAGCTTCGTTCCAATGAGATGGCAGGTGATTACGATCAATTGATTGTCGATCATATCAAGGCATCACCGCGTGCGACAGAAGAACGCGTTTATCCACCGCATCAAATTCATATCGAGTTCAGACAGTATTTATCTGACAGCGCGCAACCGCTCTTAAAGACATCAACGGTTCCGAATCACGTCCAAGCGATGCGTTTTTTAATTAAGGACAAAATTGAAGTCGAAGGACACGGTGTGTTTGAGCGTGACAGCTGTGAAATCGATATCGACCGAAATTGTTACGTCGTCTATCTTGCTGATACACTTTGAGATGTAAAATCAGGTCTCTTCATTTCCAAGAGACGTTTTTTTTGGCATACTAGAAAGTAAGAACGAATCAATCGAGGTGAACGAACATGAGTGAACAACCAAAAAAACTATCATTGCAAGAGGCAATGATCGAACGCTTGAAAGCAAAAAAACAAGCGCAAACAAAACGTCCGACTGGCTTACAAGGAACACAAACGAAACAATTGACGAGCCAACAGACGAAAAAAGCAAACAACCAGAAAAAACGGACAGGCGTCTAAGTCACAGGAATTCATGAAATAAGGAGTAATTATGAGTATTTTAACGGTATCTAACTTAAGTCACGGATTCGGTGACCGCGCCATTTTCGAAAATGTCTCCTTCCGCCTGTTAAAAGGCGAGCACATCGGTCTCGTCGGTGCGAACGGTGAAGGAAAATCGACGTTCATGAACATCATTACGTCGCAACTTGAGCCGGATGAAGGAAAAGTCGAATGGGCGAAGCATGTACGCGTTGGTTATTTGGATCAGCACGCTGTCCTTGAAAAAGGATTAACCATCCGCGATGCACTTAAAGGTGCATTCCAGTACATGTTCGACATCGAACAGGAAATCAATGATTTGTACGGTAAAATGGGCGAAGTCGAGCCAGAGGAACTGGAAAAGATGCTCGAAGAAGTCGGCGTCTTGCAGGACATTCTGACGAATAACGACTTCTATACGATTGATGCAAAAGTCGAAGAAATCGCACGCGGTCTTGGTCTCGATGAAATCGGACTCGACCGGGATGTACAGGAGCTCAGTGGTGGACAGCGGACGAAAATTCTGCTTGCGAAACTCCTTCTTGAAAAACCAGATATTCTCTTACTTGATGAGCCGACCAACTATCTCGATGTCCAGCATATCGAATGGTTGAAACGCTACTTGAATGAATATGAGAATGCGTTCATCTTGATTTCGCACGACATTCCATTCCTCAATAGCGTCATCAACTTGATTTATCATATGGAAAATCAAGAATTGAATCGTTATGTCGGTGATTACGACAACTTCGTTACGATCCATGAAGCGAAGAAAAAGCAACTCGAGTCTGCGTTCAAGCGTCAACAGCAGGAAATCTCTGAGTTGAAGGACTTCGTTGCCCGGAACAAGGCACGTGTCTCGACACGGAACATGGCGATGTCACGTCAGAAGAAGCTCGATAAGATGGATGTCATCGAACTTGCGCAAGAGCGTCCAAAACCAGAGTTCCACTTCCTCCAAGCACGGACACCAAGTAAATTGATGTTCGAAGCAAAAGGTCTCGTCATCGGATACGATGAGCCACTTTCTCGCCCTCTTGATCTGACGATCGAACGTGGGCAGAAGATTGCGTTGCACGGTGCGAACGGAATCGGGAAATCGACGTTACTCAAGAGTTTGCTCGGTGAAATTCCAGCTGTCTCGGGTGTCGTTGAGCGAGGCGAGAACTTGCATATCGGGTACTTCGAACAAGAAGTTAAAGAGAAGAACTCGAATACGTGTATCGAAGAGATTTGGAATACGTTCCCGTCTCTGACACAACAACAAGTCCGTGCTATGCTCGCGAAGTGTGGTTTGATGACGAAACACATCGAATCGAAAATCGAAGTGCTCAGCGGTGGGGAAAAAGCGAAAGTCCGTCTTTGTAAATTGATGAATACGGAATCGAACATCCTCGTACTCGATGAGCCGACGAACCACTTGGACGTCGAAGCCAAAGAAGAATTAAAACGTGCGTTACAAGATTACAAAGGAACCGTCCTGTTGATCTCACACGAACCAGAATTCTATGAAGCTGTTGCGACAGACTTATGGAACTGTGAATCATGGACGACAAAAGTATTCTAAGCTACACCATACAAAAGATGGGATGCCCAGAAGGGTATCCCATCTTTTTAGTTCATACACTTAATCATTGCATGATCGTGCATCTTCACGCACACTAAGACTTAGAAAATGATTATGAAGGAGCGTGTTTTTTTGGAAACGATCACGAAAAAGGCAACACTATCCTATCTCCATGTTCCAAGCGGTGGTTCAGAACAGTTGATTGCCCGTCTCTATTCACCTGAACATACAGCGAATGCTCCACTGATTGTCCTCTTCCACGGATTTCCCGGGAAACAGTTGAACATGGACTGGGCAGTTCAACTTCAAAGTGCAGGATACCATGTACTCGTCACGTCGTATCGTGGAACGATCGGGAGCCCTGGAACCTTCCGATTCCAACATGTTTTGGAAGACGCGACCGCGACACTACAGCACGTCTGCTCAGAGTCTTTCACTGCCGAACATGGCATCAAGGCGGATCAGATTACCGTCGTTGGTCATAGCATGGGCGGTTTCGCCGGTCTACATGCTTTTGCTGAGACACCAGAGGCTGCACATTATGTCGGAATCTCTCCGTTTAATTTTGGTCTCGTCGGTCAGCTCGTCCTCGAACATCCGGAATACGAAGCTGCGCTACACGGTGTACTCGAACGAGGAGCTGGTTTCCTAAATGGTGCCGTTGCTGACGCGTTACTCGATGAGTTGAAGCACCATCATACGACTTGGAATTTACTGACGCTAAAAGAACGTCTAGCCGATCGCTCGATGTTGCTTATGACGTCAGAACGGGACGAAACATCGATCAAAGCACTCCATCATGACTTATTGCTATCCGACAGTCCGTTCGAGGAAGCGATTGTCGATAGTGATCACAACTATATCGAGAATCGGGACGCTGCCTTTAACGAATGGACAGCTTGGCTCGCTCGACAATGAAAAGAGCGCTCAGCGTACGACTGAGCGCTCTTTTGCTGAAGTTCGAGCCCGTTGCACAGGACGGATTCGCATCCGATAAAGGACGAGCGTAAACATCGTCAGTGTTGAGACAGCGTACCAAATCGTCGTGAACAGGGTTCCGGTATCCGTACCGATGAAAAGACCATGTGCCGTCATTAATAGCCAAGCAGGTAAGACCAGCCAGTGTGTCAATTTCCAAAGCGTCTTGCCTAACGTCTCCTTTAAGAAATCCGAAGTCACGAGAACGAATCCGAATAAGTAGAGACTGATCGTTCCTAGCGCATTCCAGAGTGGTTCATAAGAAGCTTGGCCCGGAATCAGGACTTCAAAGATTGTCAGTGGTGCGTATGAATCGACGATGATGAGCGTCGCATGAAGGACGATTGCGAGCAAACCTGCCCAGCCACTATATAAGTGCACGTGATGCAGTCGTGCTTTTTGTTTTTTGAGTGCCGGGTAGGAACCGAGCAATCCCGCTAAGACAGAAATCGTCATGAAGAAGTGCCCACTTAATCCACTCAACCGGATCATCGTCCATGTTGAGAACAACCATTTCATCCAGTCCATGTCTCACTCACTCCCTTCTGTTCACTTCGCCATTCCCCAGCAGTATCCAAGATCAATAATCGTCCTTTTGGAAACCAACGAAACAGCTTTTCTTGACGTTCTGTCTCTGTCATCTGAAAAGCAAGCTTCGTCATGACTTCCGCTTCATAGAGTTGTGGCGCAGATGCGGTCACTTGAAGAATCGGACTTTTCGTCGGACGTCCTGTTCGTCCATCCAATAAATGATGATGCGTCTGTCCGTCCGTCTTCCACGATCGATAGACACGGTTCGATGTCGCGACCGCGCCTTGTCGTAATTGCACATCAGCGACGCGTTGTTCGGTCTCGGGATGCGTGATCGTAATATTCCATGGTTCCTCATCGGACCAGACGATGACGTCGCCTCCCGCTTCAATCAATCCACGATTCCAGCTTTTTCGTAGTCGTTGCGCTGCAATCATCGCGGCAGCTCCTTTTCCGATGCCACCTAGGTCGATAAAACCGCCTCCGACTCGCGTCACGTCACATCCTTCAATGATGAATGGAGCGATTTCTGGTGGAGCAACCTCTTCATAAGCGACAGCTTGTGTGAAGGGAAATGATTGGCGATAGCCATTGGCTTGTTGTTGCGCCAGCAGGAATGGGGAAAAATAACGTTCGGTCTGCTCGAAATATCGTGTGGCGCGGGCCAGCAAGCGGGCTAACGGTAAGGACACCGATAACGTGTCGCCAATCCGTAAGCGATTCAATCGACTGACTTCGCTTTGCTCATCAAAGCGTGACCACTGCCGATCCACATAATGAAAGAATCGGACAAGTTCCTCCCATTCTGCTTCATCAATCGGCTGATCCGTCACGAACCGCACCTGATTATGCATCGCATACAATTGTCGCTCCATCTTCCTCCTCCTTACCTCGAATGGCTAGACTGACCGTCACTCGATCCACCCGGTTGACTGAAGCCAGATGATTCATCACCTTGCCATTGATCATCATCGTCTTCTTCGTAATATCCATCATCCCCTTCGTATTCGCCTTCATCATCGCTATATTGATTCCCTTGAGATGGTAATGTCGTATCGTTCGAATACGTATCGCCTGTCGAAACAGGTGTCGTCGAGGAATCGTTCGAACTGATACTCAACTGACCAATGGCGAGTCCGATGAAGACGGAACTACTAAGCCCGACGAGCCATTTCGCAAATGGTTTGGGTTTCATCTGTTTCCTCTCCCTTCTTGTTACGTTTACTGTATCGAAAAAAACTGACAACTAACTGACGGCAACTATGGGATAATGAGAAAAAAAGAGGAGCGATGTGCATGCGCGTTTTGGTAGCAGAAGATGATCAGCGTCTTGCAAAGATGTTACGCCTCCATTTGGAGCGGGCAGGATATCAGGTAGATGTTGCGCAGGATGGAGTGGAAGCGCTCCTCCAATGTCAGACGTATCGCTATGACTTACTCGTTCTCGATTGGATGATGCCTCGCAAGAGCGGAGTCGAAGTCGCCGCTACCTTACGGAAAGAACATTTTGAAGGCGGCATCTTGATGCTGACTGCTCGCGATACGGAAATCGATCTCGTTCATGGTCTCGATAGTGGAGCCGATGACTATCTCGTTAAACCGTTTCAATCGAATGAATTACTGGCACGACTGCGCGCGCTCAGTCGTCGTCAACAAAAGGCATTCGTGTCGACGGTTTCTTTTAATGGACTAGTCCTCGATCTGTCCTCACAAACGATTTCTTACGAGCGACATCCAATCGATTTAACACGACGTGAATTTGAATTCCTTTCCTTACTGTTAAGACGACCTGAACAGGTGATGAGTCGTGAATTGATCATCGAAGTCGTATGGGGGATTGGGGCGGATATTACGGATAACGCGCTCGATGCGCTCGTCCGACTCGTTCGAAAAAAATTAGATGCGGTCGGTGCTCCTAATTTGATTCGGACAGTTCGCGGATTCGGTTATCGTTTAGGTGATCCGCATGCTTGAATCGATTCGAAAACGACTGACCTTGTTATTCAGTGGCTCGTTTTTTCTTGTACTAGTCCTTATCCTGATTGGTGTGTATGTCACGAACGCTCAATTGCTGAATCGAATGGAATTGAATCAATTGAAGAGCGTATCTGATAGAGATATCTTCGAACGGATCGAGCATGGGGAGGATCACTTCATTCGAAATCCGATCTACTTCCAGTTACTCGATGGTTCAGGAAACGAACGCTATGCAAGTCTGCCGCCAGACGTCGAGTCCAAAACACTGCGCCGTTTTTTAAGCTCGAATGATACGACGCAACAAGTGGAATGGGATGATCGACACTTCTTGCTGTATCAACGGAGTACCGAAGAAGGACGGCTACTACTGATGAAGGACATCTCTCCGACCGAAGACACCTTACAGCGATTGATTGCCGTTCTTGCGGGGATCGCGGTGCTCGCAACGATTGTCCTGACGCTAGTCGGATATATCCTTGCTGGTCGAGCCGTCATTCCGGTGCAACAAGCATTCGATCGTCAACGTCGTTTTACGTCCGATGCTTCACATGAACTACGGACACCTCTGACAATCGTCTACAGCGGGATTGAATTGCTAGAAGCGGAATCACTTTCGAATGAAGGGCGTACGATTCTAGAGGACGTTAAAGCAGAAACGGCAGGCATGCAGTATTTAGTCTCTGATTTATTATTGCTTGCGCGAGAAGGACAACCTTCACCGAAACAGGAAGTTGACCTTAGTTCACTCGTCCAAAGGACCGTCGAACGTTTTCAGCACGCCTACTCGGATCGCGTCATCCACGCTTCGATAATGCCTGACTTACGCATGAAAGGAGATACCCATCAATTGAACCGCTTATTGACGGTCTTTCTTGAGAATGCTCTTGTCTACAGCGATGACGTCATTGATGTCTCTCTCGAAGAAACTACTACAGAACGCCAGTTGACGATACAGGACCGCGGAATCGGTATCGCTTCCAATCAACAAACTAAAATATTCGAGCGTTTTTACCGGGGGGACCATTCGCGTCACGGAACAGGAACCGGTCTTGGGTTATCAATCGCTCAATCCATTGCGGAGCAACATGGCGGAACGATTTCCATTGATTCCACATTAGGTGAAGGTACACGGTTCATCATTCATTTCCCAACTCTTTAAAACGGTGTCAGTTAACTGTCAGATAAGCAGGGTAAAGTGAAATTATGCTTTACCATACTTATCCAAGGAGGTTTTTGATATGTTGGGGAACGTACCGCTTCATCCACTTCTTGTCCATGCACCGATTGCACTTTTATTATTTGCGACGATCCTATTACTCATTAGTCTGAAGTGGACACAATTCAAACTGTTTGCCCTTTTTACGTTAGTCGTCGGTCTGATTTCCGGAGTCGCTGCCTATTTGTCTGGAGACGGAGCAGAAGAGTATGCGGAAGCGAATTTAAGCAGCGTTACCCATGCTGCCATCGAAAATCATGAGCATTTCGCGTTGTTCAGTCTCGTTGCCTTTGGTGTCTCGCTGTTATTTCTTTTGTTAGGTTACCGCTCGAACAAAAAAATGTTTTTATTACTCAGTTTCGTTGTTGCCATCGTCGGTAGCGGACTACTTGCTTATACTGGTCATCTCGGTGGTCAGATGGTCTACGCCAAATAAAACAAGAGCCGGTCTATTTTCTCTTTTGATGAGAGAAGTAGACCGGCTTTTTTATCTTGTTTCTGTTTATTTACGATGTGCACGTCCCGGGCGACGGTTATTCGAACGACGTGTATTTCCACGTCCTTCTGTCGTCTTCCGTGATCCTTTACTTTGATCGTGCTGTGCGCGAATCGCTTCTTCAGACAATTCGACGACGATCGGCGTGACCGAGATGTTCAATTCCCGTTCCATATCACGGAACGTCCGACCATCTTTTGGTGTTACGATGGAAACGGCAATTCCGTCGTTCCCAGCACGTCCTGTCCGACCAATCCGGTGAACGTAGCTTTCCGCATCATCCGGTAAATCATAGTTAAAGACGTGTGTCACACCTGTCACATCAAGTCCACGCGAAGCGACATCTGTTGCGATCAGGAATTGTGTTTTTCCTTGATAGAACTTCGCCATCGCTTTTTCACGTTTCCCTTGCGTTAGTCCACCGTGCAATTCATCCGTCGGATACCCTTGCATCTGCATTTCTTCGTTCAATTTACTAACGCGACGTTGTGTACGACAGAAAATAATGGCTGCGTACGGACGCATCTCGTCAAGCATCGTCCGCAGTGTCGCTTGCTTGCGGCGATCCGTTGTTTCGACGACGAACTGTTCGATCGCTTCAACAGTAATGCTTTCCGCCTCCACCTGTACTTCGACTGGATTACGCAAATACGTTTTCGCCAGTTCCTCTACTTTCGGTGGCATCGTTGCAGATAACATGACGAATTGACGATCAACCGGTGCTGCTTCGATGATGTCTTCAATTTCTGGCAAGAAACCGATTTGTAGCATTTGGTCCGCCTCATCCAAGACAAGCGTCCGTAATTCACTTAAATCAAGTGTGCCGCGACCGACATGATCGAGAATCCGTCCTGGTGTCCCGATGATGATTTGTGGCATCCGACCGAGACGTTGAATCTGTTTAAAGACGTCTTGTCCGCCGTATACAGCGAGTGCACGGTACTGTTCCGTGTTCCGAATCAGTTTATGCGTCTCATCGGCAATTTGACGCGCAAGTTCGCGTGTCGGTGCGACGATCAATGCTTGTACCGTTTGTGATTCGACATCGATTTGCTCAAGGATGGGTAAGAGAAACGCTAATGTCTTCCCTGTTCCCGTTTGCGCTTGACCAATCAAGTCGCGTCCGTCGAGTAATGACGGAATCGCCTGTTCTTGAATCGGTGTTGGTTCCTTGATGCCTTGTTTTTGTAATTTTTTTATCCACAGGTCACTGATGTGTAATGTTTCAAATGTTGACATGATATATCCTCCTAAAAATTATCCACAGAAAAAAGCTGTGGATAACCTGCTTCGCATAGACAAAAACAGTTATCCACAGCCGTGCTCTATTCAGTATACACAATTTACGCGTTTGTTGCTTCCTGTTTTAGCTTCCAGTCGAGCACGAACGTACCAAACGGGATGAATGATGCGATGAACGCAATCCCAGCCTTGATAATCGACCAATCGTATTTGAATTTCACGACCGCGAGCCAGAGTGCATACATGACGAACAAGACACCGTGAAGTGCACCAACGACCGAAACAGCTTGCGGAATATCCGCCATATACTTCAACGGCATCGCAATCAACAGTAAGACTAAAAACGAGATTCCTTCTAGTATCGCAATCATTCGGAATTGCCCAAGCGTAGTTCTTAACATCCCGTCACTCCTTTTTCTTGATTCCTGTTCTTAGTATACGGGATGGACGATCCTTCTGTGACCTGTGTCACAGGATTGTCAGATTTCAAGTGGACGTAACCGCGCTTCGATGGCAGCTCGCTTTGGTTCAAGAAATGGTGGTAACGCAAGCGTCTCCCCTAACGTTTCAACCGACTCATCCGTCGCGAATCCCGGTGTATCTGTCGAGAGTTCGAATAAGATATGGTTCGGTTCCCGGAAGTAAAGAGCTTGGAAATAGTGACGATCGACTTTACCAGAGTTCGGTAAGTGATAGGCATTCAGGCGTTCGACCCACTTTTCATATTCATCACTGTTCGGTACTCGGAACGCGACGTGATGGACGCCACCACGACCAAGACGTTCTCGGTCGAGATCTGGACGTGCCTCGATATGAACCTCTGCTCCGATACCACCTTCTCCCGTTGCATAGACTTCAATCGGTGCAAAGTCACCTGCTAAAGATGGATAAGAACCTACTTTTCGGAATCCCATGACTTCCGTCAGTACACGGATCGTCAACGTCGGATCGTTGACTGTCAATGTGACGGCTCCTAGTCCAACGATTGCATGCTCCGATGGAATTTCTTCTTGCGGCCATGGTACACCACCTGTGACACCTACCTCACCATCTTCTGCGACGAGAATCAAACGTGTTCCTTCCTGATCACGAAAGGCGAGTGTTCGACGCCCTGCTCGCTCGACGATTTCATCGTGATCCACACCTTTCGCTTCAAAACGTTGTTTCCAAAAATGAAGTGCAGCCGTTGTTTTGACACGAAGCGATGTCGAAGAGATACTCGATGCCCCCGGTACGCCCGTTCCAAGATGCGGAATATCAAAAAACGTCAAGTCCGTTCCTGGATTCCCTTCCGCATCTCCATAAAACAAATGATACGATGTCGTGTCATCTTGATTGACAGTCTTTTTGATCAGACGCATGCCAAGTATTTGTGTGTAGAATTGATAATTGCGTTCCGCCATGCCTGTTAAGATCGATACATGATGAATTCCGAGTAATTCCATCTTCCTCACTCCTTGTAAATGATTTGGTAATTGGAGTATATCTCACATTTATCTTGAATTCAAGATATTAGTCTAATAAAAAACCGCCCCTCCGAAAAGGGACGATTGAATAGTTGAAATTAAAGTTTTACGACGTTAGCAGCTTGTGCTCCACGTGCGCCTTCAGTGATTTCGAACTCAACTTCTTGACCTTCGTCAAGAGTTTTGAAGCCTTCACCAGTGATTGCTGAGAAATGTACGAATACGTCTTCTCCGCCTTCAACTTCGATGAAACCGAAACCTTTTTCTGCGTTAAACCATTTTACTTTACCTGTGTTCATGGGAACAACCTCCAAAAATAAATTACTTAATACATATGCTGCGCATATGAAAAGAATTCATTATTGTCCCGAAATACATGGAGCAACGAAAAGATTGTTCGTGACACGATGTGAATCCGTAATGACAATAACAATATTAAGCTAACGTAAGTATAGAATGGATGCGCTTTAAAAGTCAAGTTGTCAGACCAATGTTTTTTCCAATTGATTCCACTTCTTCTACATAACTAAAACAAAAAACAGGTTCAGCCGAAACTGAACCTGTTCTTCTGTTTTAACGGTGGATCCAGACAGCTCCAGCAGAGTTATCTTTTGCTTCACCGATGACTTCAATCTTCAAACCGTTGTTCGGGAGTAGTTTCCCTGCATCCGGAATCAACTGGTTGATATACGATTTCGAATCATCGAACTTTGTCACACCTGGGAGACCTTTATAATCGTATGTTCCACGTGATGGCGAATCAATCAACCATGCAGGTGCTTTATCAAAGCTAAACGCAGCATCTGCGATTTGGTAACGTGTGCTTCCTGTCGTGACCGGTTTACCATTGAGTGTTCCGACGATTGCTTCAGGATGTGAGTCAACGACTCCAAGGAATCCTTCACCTGGGTGAACACCTACCCAGTTATCGTCAAAGCTCGAATCACCGTACCAGACGACAAGCCCTGTGTTATACTTCACGCCGCGTGCATGCTCGAGTGCTTTATCCGAGCCTGCATAGTTACGCCATTCGAGGTAGTATGCGTTATCTGCGTAAGAGAAACCGTCTGATGCGACGAAACCGTCAAGCGTGAATTTCGGCGTACCTTCTGCATCATCTTCAAAGACGACTTTACCGTCAACCGTTAGCTTCGCGTTATCAAGTGCGAATCCATCTAGCGCAAGACCAGCGTCTCCGACGTAATCAAATTTCAATGTCACTTTTTTACCCGCGAATTCGCTGAGATCGTACGATTTATCTACCCATGCTCCTTTAGTAGAATCAGCGCGCTGATCTCCATCTGTATCTTCATCACCGATTGTATCGATGACTTTTGATTGTCCATCCGCCGTCGCTGTAACAGTCAAGAAGTCGTAGTTATATTCAATATCATACAATGTTTTGAAGTCGAACTTCGCTTCTTTCGCATTCGTCAAATCAAACTCCGGAGATGTCATGGATGTATGCAAGTCGTTCCCTTTTGTGCTGTAGTAATACTTTTTACCAAATGCCGGTGCGATGCCTTTTACCGGTTTTTTCGGTAAGTTGACTTTGATGATTCCTGGATTTTTCGATTTCGTGACGCTCTGATCGAGGTACGAAGCTGTTCCTAGCTTATCTAAGGAATCAAAATCAACTTGTTGGATATTCGCCCAGTTTCCACCCATCACATTTTGGAAGAACTCTTTGTTTTGTGGTGAGAAACTTGTTGGTTCTGTTCCGGCGATATTTCCATTCCAGCTACCACCACTCATGATGGACCATGAAGCGACTGGTTCACCTTGACCCGTGTACTTCGTATCGTACTCATCAGGTAATCCAAGATCATGACCAAATTCGTGCGCGAAGACACCAACCGCACCATCTTCAGGCTGCACCGTGTAATCATAAGCAGCCATTTTTCCACCCCAGTAATCAACACTTGCTGTCGTATTTGCTACCGGATGAACACCATCTAACGTCCAACGGTGTGACCAGATTGCATCGTCACCAAGAGTACCGCCACCTGCTTCTTGTCCCGTACCCGCATGAATGATCATCAAGTGATCGACGAGACCATCTGGTTCGTTCAAGTCACCGTCTCCATCCATATCGTACTGGTCGAACTTATCGTAATCTGCTAAGTTAATGCCGGCTTGGACAGCTGCCGCTAACGAATCCTTGACGAGACCACGTGGTCCTTTTGATCCCGGTAAGTTATCGTTTCCACCAGCAGGATTATCTGAACCGTAATCCTTCGCTGTACCAGGAACCGTCAACCAGTTCGATACCGTACCATCGACTGAATAACTACCACCTGATTGTTCTTCATAGTATTGTTTGAACGTCTTTACTTTGTCACCATTGAAAAGTTCGAATTCTTTATCACCAAACATTAAATCTTGGTAATGTTTTTGATTGAAGTCATCTGAGTACATATATCCAGGTTCTTGAACGACGTTGTTGTGCTTGAAGTCGCTGTACTCGACGAGGAGGACAAGGACTTTATCCGTCCGTGTTGCACCATTATAGGATGCCTGTTTCGCTTTATCTACTTTGACGAAGCCATTTGGATTGCCTTTTTTGTAGTTTCCGTGTTTTTTCTTCAATTGTTTAGCAAGTTTTTCCTTTTGCTTTGTTAAGAAGTCTTTTGTCTTCTTATCAAATGCTGCTTCTTTACTGGATTCATGATCATGATCGTGATCAGCAGCCGGTTTTCCGTTCGCCTTTTTGTCCAGATACTTTTGAACGGCTTGTTGTTTTGCTTCTGTTGAAGCTGCTTTTGAAATGACCCCACGTTTTTCAAGCACTTTTGCTAATCGATCCTGATCGACCGTGTTTAAATCCATCGGTGCACCAGGTGCTACTTTTTCGGCTGCTTGTACGGACGTTACCTGCCCACCAGGTAACACCGGACCAACAGCAAAAGCAGCTGCCGTAATTCCAGATAGAACGGCTAGGCTAAGCTGTTTCTTTTTCCCCACGTGAATTGACCCCCTATGTAGTAGTGAAAAGCATATGATTAATATACTTTTCTGAATATTCAAATCATAGGTTATTTTATTTCGTTAATCAATCGCTTTTAAGATAATTAGTTCTTTTCGACCATACCTATTTTTTGGAATTTAAATTAATCAGTTATTTTAAAAATCACTCTCCTTTTTTGTAAAAATGACCGGATTTCTTCTTTTGTTTCACGGTACGCTGAAAACACTCTGATGATTACATAAGGAGGATACAATGAGCGCTATAAAACGTTTTGAACGTCATTTGCTTAGAAACTATTTAATTGGTTCATTTGTCGCTGTGTTCGGCGTCGGATGTCTATTTATTTTTGAGACACTGACTTTTACCGGTACAGAACAATTCATTCTAATTGGTATCATGTTTTTTTCTGTTAGTTTAATGGTTTTATTAGAATATCTCGTCTACTCAAAGCATGTTCGCTCTTTGCGATACTTCTTTCAAACTGACTTTCCTTCGCTGTCTTCTTTTCAAAATGCTTATCGGACAGCGCATCGGTTTCCGGTTCTGACAGTTCAGCGAATCATGGGACCACACTTCTTAGGTCTCTCGGTTCCTTCGTCACTTTTAACGGCACTCGCGATCTCTCAAGGATGGTTACGAATGCCGTACTATTTGATCGGTCTCGCCTGTTTTGGTGCTGTCCTCGTCGCAATTCTCCACGCTTTGATCGAGTTTTTTCTGACTTATCGTGTCACGGAGCAGATGCTACTTACTTTAGAGAAACATGCTCTTGATCGCAGATTCGATGTTCCGAAAAAAACGACGGTTGTCACGTTAAGACACAAGATGCTCATCAGCACCTTGATCATCGGCGTTTTTCCGGTCATGCTGTTCGTTCTCGCCTCAGCTGTACAACTAACGGAAAATGAGAGCCTTCGTTCCTACTGGAGTTGGGCGACACTCATCTTAGTCGTCATCTTGTCCGTCGCGACGTTTTGTAGTCTTCTTCTTTATGAAAACATCCGAAAGCCGATTGCGATTCTCCAGCAAGGGATTCAAGATGTCGAAAATAATCGACTCATCTCGTTACCAAATCCCTATTCTGATGAATTTTCTCATCTCGTCTCCGGCTTTAACCTGATGATGGAAGGAATCAAAAAACGCGATGAACAAAATGAGCAATTGCTCGATAGTCTGTTTACGTTATTTGCGGCAACACTCGATGCCCGGGATCCTTACACGGCCGGACACTCGCTTCGCGTTGCTGCCTATTCCGTCGAAATCGCTACTGCTGCAAACCTGCCGCACGAACAAATCGAGTTGTTACGTAAATCAGCGCTGTTACATGATATCGGAAAGATTGGGATTCGAGATGATGTGTTGTTGAAAGAAGGACGCTTGACTGACGAAGAATTTCAGATCATCCAACAACATCCTGTCATCGGTGTGCACATTCTATCGCAAGTTCAGCTCCCAAAGACGTTACAACCGATTCTTCCTGGGGTAAAGTACCATCACGAACGCTACGACGGAAAGGGGTATCCGGAAGGTCTCGTAGGAGAAGACATTCCACTGTTCGGTCGAATCATGGCCATTGCCGATGCCTACGATGCGATGACATCCGATCGTCCCTATCGTAAGGGAATGCCTGTTGAGAAAGCTTTATCTATCTTAGAAGAAGGCATGGGTACACAATGGGATGCTACCTTTACGCGTCTTTTTCTAGACTTGAAACGTTCGCTAATCAAAGACGTGTCATAAATACGGAAAGGAGATTCTCATGCATCCGAAAATCGTGGAACGTCATGAATTTTATTTTGTTGGTCTTGGACTGACTTGCGAAGAAAACGAACTGCATACGTTGATGCCGGAACTCTGGCGTGAATTTTCAAGACGTTCACATGAGATTCCTGCAAAGCCAGATAGCTATCCGCTTGATATCTCACTCGAACGAAATGGAACCAAGTACTCCCAATGTGTCGGGTATCCCGTCTCCTCACTCGATGGCATCCCAAAAGGAATGAAAGGTCACCGGATTCCAGCTGCGCGTTATGTCTTCTGGAAGCACGAAGGACCGGATATTGAAATTTGGAAATCATTCGAGAAAATCCAACGCTTTGCTTCAAAGCAAGGAATCGAGCTTGATCCACGTGATTTTAAAATTGATGAGACCCGAGATGACGTCCACCATCTCTACCAACGCATTCGCTGAACCATTCTCTTGAATGGTTCTTTTTTCGTCTTGAAATATCTTTTACAGTTAATAATTCAGTCCAGGTACTACGGACTATATTCAGAAAATTCTATTTAATTCGAATGACTTATTCTCGCTTCTCTAATTCTTTGGCATAGTTAGACTCAACCCAAACAAGGAGGCGATTTATTTTGAAAAAGTTTCTCGCTACATCGCTTGTCGCAAGTGTGCTTGTCGTTCCTACGGTAGTAGGTGCAGAAGGTCTTCAGTCTGGTAAGCTCACGAAAGCTTCGTCAGAACCAGCTGCAACGATCGTTAAAGATTTCGTGAACAAAAAAGGTGACTTTGCTGTTCAGAACGTCGAAAAAGACGGATCTTCACAGATCGTACGTCTCCAACAAGAAGTGGATGGCGTCCCTGTCTTTGGTAGTGTCGTCGTCGGGAACGTCGCGAAAGACGGTACTTTGAAAGCAGTCGTAAACGATGCAATCAACGTCAAAGGAAAACCAGGTCTCGCGAAAAAAGCAACGCTCTCTGAAAAGAAAGCCATCAAACTTTATCAAAAAGCAATCAAGGCTTCTAAATTCGAAGTCGCTCCAAAAGCAGAACTCGTCATCTATCCAGTAAAAGATGATGCTGTCTATGCATACAAAGTCACATCGACGGTCCTCGCAGGCAAAGAGCCATCACGTTGGACATACTTCATCGATGCAAACTCAGGTAAAGTACTTAACAAGTTCGACCAACTCGCTCACGCAACAGGTACGACAGTACTTGGAACAAGCGCAACGTTCAACACGACGTTGAGTGCTGGGAAATACTATCTTCAAGATACGACGCGTGGAAAAGGTGTCTACACATACGACGCGAAAAACCGGACATCACTCCCGGGAACACTCTGGGCAGATGCAGATAACGTCTTCAACGCGACATATGACCGCGCTGCTGTCAGTGCACACGTCAACGCTGCAAAAACATATGACTTCTATAAAAACACATATGGTCGTAACAGTTACGACAACGCTGGTGCACGCTTGAACTCAACGGTCCACTATTCAACGAACTACAACAACGCATTCTGGGATGGCACGAAGATGGTCTATGGTGACGGAGATGGCACGACATTCGTCGCACTCTCAGGCGCACTTGACGTCGTCGCTCACGAATTGACGCACGCTGTCACAGAATACACAGCTGGCCTCGTATACCAAAACGAATCTGGTGCGATCAACGAAGCGGTCTCAGATATCATGGGTACAGTAGCTGAGTATACAGTCGGATCGAACTTCGACTGGCTCGTAGGAGAAGACATCTACACACCAGGAGTCAGCGGTGACGCACTCCGTTCGATGTCGAACCCAGCTGCTTACGGTGATCCAGATCACTACTCTAAACGTTACACAGGTACACAAGATAACGGTGGTGTCCACATCAACTCTGGTATCATCAACAAAGCCGCTTACCTCCTCGGTAACGGTGGAACGTTCTACAACGTATCTGTCACAGGAATCGGCGTACCGAAACTCGGTGCGATCTACTACCGTGCTCTCAACACGTACTTGACGCCGAACTCGAACTTCAGCTCACTCCGTGCAGCAGTCGTTCAATCGGCGAAAGATCTTTACGGTTCAACAAGTGCAGAAGCAACAGCTGCAGCGAAATCATTTGATGCAGTAGGCGTCTACTAAGAAAATCTCCTCCCAAAGGATTTTCATATTTCCTCCCGAGTGTCGGACTCGGGAGGTTTTTTGCGCAAAAAAGACGGATTCACTTAAAGCGAATCCGCCGTTCATTCATTCTTGTCCAGGATCACGCGCAAGACGTAGACGCATCTTTCCGTTGTCCGGGAACACTTTTAATTGTAAGGATTCTCCCTCATACCACGTACCATAGCTCGTATCGACAACGGGTTCACCAAGTGTCGATAATCCACCAGTCGAAGCATTCGTCCAGTCGATCGCTTCAATGATTCCGTCAGAGACGACGAGCAGATATCCAGCATTCGAGAAGTAATACGTATTGACGGCATCTTGTTGTGTATTACCAACAGCACCATACTTCGCTTCGAATTCAGCAATCGGTTTTCCGAGATACTGCTCCGGCTTGTCGATTGGTTGATTAGCGACTGCTTGCGAGAGTGCCGCAAGGACGGCTTCGTCTGACGTTCCTTTTGGTGCTTCCAAACGAACATCACTTTCCGGTAAGTATCCTTCGATGCTGTCATTGAGTTTGAGATGGACCATACCGTCCTTCGCATCTAACACCTCATAGACATCACCTAAATCTGCTTTGTAGATGACACTACTACGACTCGCATCGCTATAGACGTTCGCGAACGGACGCGTCACCCAAGCCGCTTGCGCATACTCTGCTGCTTTTTTCTTTACTTTCTTCTTTTCTTTTTTCGCTTCTTTTTTATCATCCGTTGTTGCTGTTTCCTTCTTCGACTCCTCGTTTTGTGTCGCTTGATCGGTCGTTTTCGGCTTCTCGAGCGTCGATGTTGCTTGAGAGGCGTCGTTGTTCGTCAACATATACAACCAACCACCGACGATGAATAATGTCGCGAGAATACCACCAAAGGCAATCCCTCGACGATTGCGTTTCTGTTTCCGTCTTTCTTGTCGAGACTGTCGTTCTTGTTCTTGTTGGTGTTCACTCATGTATGGTTCCTCCTGAAAAAGTCGACACAGTTTTTCCCCACTATACCACCAATGTTTACTCGAAATATTTAAATTTCGATGACAGTTCGACCACGATGACGTGAAGTCAGCAAGGCTTCTGCGATTTCTGGTAAGTCTTTTAGTGTTTTGACATCGACTTCTGACGCAAGACTGACTTGCCACTCATTTGCTAAACGTTGCCATAACTTTTCTCGGTATGCAATCGGAGTTTGGACCGCATCGATTCCGATCAAACGAACGCCACGTAGAATGAAGGGATAGACTGTCAACGTCATCTCTGCTCCACCGACGTTTCCACATGTCGTCACGACACCACCATATTGTACGAAGCGAATGACGGATGCGAGTAAAGGTCCACCCACCGTATCAATGACGCCGGCATAAAGCCCTTTTTTTAGAGGACGATCGGTTTCTTCTAGGAACGTCGTGCGGTCTAGTACCTCAGCCACCCCTTTTTTTAGCAATCGGTCTTGTTCTAACCGTTTTCCAGTCACGGCATGTACCGTGTATCCTAATCGAATTAGTAAAGCGATCGCAATCGTACCAACACCACCCGTCGCTCCCGTCACGAGGATTGGTCCTGCATCCTTCGAGACGATTCGTGACAATTCATCAACCGATTGTGCCGCCGTCAATCCGGCCGTTCCATATTGCATCGCTTCTAATGGACGAATGGATTCTGGAAGTAACGTCACCCAATCGGCTGGTACACGTATGTATTCTTGAAATCCGCCCGAAGTGTTCATCCCGAAATCAAAGCCATTGACGACGACGGCTTGACCGATGTGAAATCGTTCATCAGTCGTTTGTTCGATGAATCCTGCTGCGTCAACGCCCGGGGTATGCGGATAGGATTTCGTCACCCCACGATTACCCGACATCGATAAAGCATCCTTATAATTGACGCATGAGTGCGTGACACGAATCAGGATGTCTCCTTCTGGTAAATCATCGACGTGCTTTGTCTCGATATTCCCCTCGTATGATCCATCGACTTCTCGAACGACGAATGCTGAAAAAGTATGTTCCATGATCTCTCTCCTTTCGCTTGTGCTTCTCTATACCCTGTTGTTTCCATCGACACACTAAAAATCCCTGCCGTTTCTCAAAGAAACGGCAGGGAGCGGGACGGAAAAAGCATCAGGGTTCCATAGGTGGTCAAAGGTAACAGGTCAATCTGTCAATGGTTCGTGGTCATCGGTTTGCCGTCGCCATTTCTTCTCCACAGAGGAAAATTGAGGTCCGTCCCCTCCCCTTGACGTGGAGTCTCACCACGCCAAGAAGTTACATATAACGTCCACCATCAAAATCGATCGTCGTCTGGTAGTTCGCAGCATTAATCGCATTTGATACTTTGTGCGCTTGTCGCTCCACTTCCTCCGCCTTTAGGCGATAAGTATCGGGATCAAACAAGGCATGGCGAATGACCGTCGTCCCTTCGAATCCGTATTGGAACTCACGTTTCGGTCGACTCGCAAGCATCTGGTAATTTTGTGCCTTCGCCCGCAATTGGGTAGCCCACTCGATTGCTTCGACGAGCGGCATGTCTCCTTCATCCATCGCGATCACGGTGTTTAAATTTGCTGCATAAACGAGACGATCTAAGACCCGCATGTCGTAACGCACAATGTCCATTGCGGCTTCTACGTCAGTTATCGTTCGTCCTTGTTGCGTCGGGAGTGCTTCTCCCTTTTCTAAATCAATGAACGCGACGCGCTCCATTTCTTCGATTAGCTGATCGAGTTGTTTCCTCAAAATACTCTTTAATTTCACGGCATCTGCTAGGTACATCATCATCTCCCCTTTCCTGTTCCATTTACGTCATTCCTTTCAAAAGGTTTCAATCAAACTGATGGACAAAGGCACCAAATTCTCCCTGAATCGTTTGCTTGTCCATCTCCGATATCGTAGCAGTTCGTTCTGTGTAGCGTTCTAAGAGGTAGGCTTTTATTAGGATATGTGACGGTTTGAATCCGATCCGCAGGCACCATTCCTGAAGTGTTTCTGTATCATGTCGCTGTAAACGGACCGGGAGAATCTGATTGAACTGGATAAGCTGTTTGCGAATCCAGACATCTGGTAGCTCGACCGGATTCTCAGTTAAAACAAAGTCGTTGGCTAAGGGCTGTAACGGGATGTCGGCTCTGATCGATTCCTCGTCCTGCTTCTTGGTCTTTCGACGTTTTCGCCAAACGATATAGCTTATGATGACTAGAGGTCAAACAAGCAAGCTCATCAGTAAGATCGATGAGGACGATCCCCCTTTTTCGTTCGTACCGCGCTCAGCATTTTCAACCCCTATAGTGAATATCTTATTCTTTTTCTTTTTCGGTTTGAGGTCTTTCTGCTTCTTCGGCTTTTCGTTCGTGTCCCAAACACGTAAATCTTCATCATTCTTCATTTTCTTTTTAGGTAACCACGAAAGAAATCGAATGTTTAACAATTCGCCTTTTTCTTGCAATTCGGTTTACACGATCTATTTGTTTCGATTCCAGACGTCTGAACCTCTTTTGGCTTCAGTGCTTGAACAGCCGCTTCTGTCAGTGGCTTACCGATTCCTAAGATTAGCAAAATCAGTCCGATACCAATTACGAGTCGTTTTCGAAGTGACATCAGAAGACCCCCTCTTTTAAATACCATTATAATCCATATTAAAAATTTTTGTGTATTTTTATGGATGTCTTGAAACGAGGAATGATTGTGTAAGGAGAGGGGAAAAGGTAAACAGACCTATTCAGAGAGGGGAACCATTTCATGTTAAAACTCGATCACACGCATGATCCGTATCAAAATGCGGCGTTGATTCAGGAATACGTTGAAACGTCAACCAACGAACAAGCAGTTCGACAAGCGGAACAACTGCTACACGATAGTCCATTCGTCGCACCACGACGCAATCCTAACCTCAGTCGAACGCTTCGCTCGATGATCTCGCCATTATTTTTGACGAACCGTGATAAACATATTCTACCGCTGACACCCGCTTTCGTAACACCACGCGATGAGATTCGACCGAGTTGGTTCGGTCGTCTCAATCATGAGTTCGAACGTTTGATCAGCGATGTCGAAACCGTCGATGTCACTGCTTTTGGCGCAGTCGGTGATGGACAGACGGATGATACACAAGCATTCATCGACGCACTCGGTGATGGACATCGACAAGTCCATGTCCCAGCCGGTACGTACATCGTTCGAGGGATTCGTTTGCCTAGTTATACGATTTTAACAGGAGCCGGTAAAGGGAAGACAATCTTAAAGATGCACGATGAGGCACCAAAAGGACGACGTCTCGTGACGAATCAAAATTATCTTCTCGGTAATCATCATCTACTCGTCGAGAAAATGACGCTCGATTGGAACATTAAACGCATCGGTGACGCGAAAAAAAGTAGCACATGGGGCAACCACTCCAGTTGTCTCACATATGCGCATGTCACCTATGCCTGGGTCTTTGATGTCGAGGCCGTCAACCCGGGGCTTCACTGTTTCGATATCTCGACGCCCTATTACAATTACAACGGGGACGGCGCCCGCGCGAACTTAAGTAGTTCATTCATCTGGTTCGACGGATTGATCGGTTCTGGATTCGGCGATGACGGGATTACGACGCATCATAGTGATCATCTCTTCATCTCGAACTGTTTCATGCATGACCCAAGTGGACGTGCCCATGCAGAAGGCTTCTCCAATTCAAATGGAATCGAAATCGATGATGGATCACGCGACGTTTGGTTGTTCAACAACGCAACAAGTCGTTGTTTCGGTGGACTTGAGATCAAGGCACATGCGACCTCTTCTGCTGCCTCGACCGTCAAAATCGTCGGACACCTATCGATTGATGATCATCGCGCCTTTAACTTCCGACACATTGGTCACCATCAAGCGACTGATCCGACATCTCAAACGGCTTATAATATCATCGCAACGCGTTTGATCGCTCAGACTCCTAAATATACGGAACTCTATGCGAATTCAAAACCGCGTGCGCTCGTTGTTTCCGCTTACCGTAATGTCGTCATTCATGATTTTACGGTGCTCGGTGATCCGTATTATGACTATCAAGAACAACCGATGATTGGGATTCAATATAAGGCACGGAACGTCACGATCAGTCAGTTGAAGATGAGCGGATTCCGACAAGCGAAAACGGACATCCAAATCTTTGGTGGAGAAAACGGAGCTGAAGACGTGTGCCTTCGTGATATCCGCATTGAGGATTCCGCCAAACATGGGATTACGATCGGTCCAGACATCACGCGTGTCAAGCTGACGAACGTGGCACTAAAAGGAGACGGAACAGTTGGTTTGAACGCTAAATCCGAGCCGGAAATGGAACGGTTCATCGCGACCGGATTCAAAGTACCGATTCGCGCCCAGTCGACACAAGTATGAACAAAATGACAGGATGGACCGCGGTCCATCCTGTCATTTTTTCATTGTGCTCGAATATACGCGAGAACACGTGTATCAATCGCACGCTCCGCTTGTTCGCGCATCTCGAAGTTTTCCGTATGCAGATACGTCCGGAACGCGTCTTCGAAATCACCGCGGTAGCCAAGCGCTAATAATTTATCCATCAACTCTGACTCTAAGGCATCATCGATTGGCTTGATTTCTTCTGGCTTACTCGGTTGCAAATAAAGTGTATGCAGTTGATAGATGCGTTCGAGCTCTTCAATCGGACTCGGATGATCGTCAACGCGTAAATCAATATATCGGTCGTTGAATCCACCGTATCCGCCACCCTCCTTGACGACGAGGAGTGCCGCTGATTGCATTCCGCGTGAATCCCCGCCTGCTGCTTGACCAGCTGCTAACGCACGCAACAAACGTTCTGCGAGCGGACCTTGTGTTGATTCAAAGACACGTGCCATCTCTTTTACCGTGTTACCGTCTACAAGAATATTCCCTTGCGCTGCAAAGTGTTTCCCGGCAATACCGCCTGCCCAGTCGTTACATCCCTCTCCCGTGAATGTCGCACTCTTGCCATTCGCATCAATGATTCCCACTTGACGATCCGCTCGTCCTTCATCTGCTTCCGTCAATCGACGCAACACTTCGTCCGCTGAAGCACCTTGTTCGATCATCCGTAATCCTTCAGGGCCATACGTCGTGTTTGCAAATGATTGTGTCGCTACAGCACCTACTCCTGCCTTCGCAAACGGAACAGCGCTCCCGACGGCTAAAAACTTCGACTGAACGGCAACGCCCCATGCTTGTTCTTTTTCACAATACCCAACGATTGAATATGTCACTTCAGTTCCCCCTTTAGTCATTACCTATTCCGTTCGTGATAACGCTTCCCGATTCCTGCAACTGAAAAACCTTCCGGACATCCGTCCGGAAGGTCGACTTCATTGAATACCGAGTGTTACGGCAAGTAGTAGGGCGGCACATGCCAAGGCAATCCAAATCGCGAAGAGTTTCCAAACGAAGCGTAACCATTTCTCATACGGAATGCCTGCAATCGCGAGAAACGCCATCAAATGTGCGCTCGTCGGGAAAATCATGTTCGTCAATCCATCCCCATATTGGAATGCCAAGACAGCCACTTGACGCTCGATTCCTAATAAATCGGACAATGGTGCCATGATGGGCATCGTCGTCGCCGCTTGTCCACTCCCAGATGGAATGAAGAAGTTCGTAATCAATTGCACGGCGTACATCCCGATGACAGCGAAGAACGTCGGCAAATGTCCTACGGCATTCGATAAGCCGTAAATGACCGTATCGATAACACGTCCTTCTTCAAGAATGACGACGATTGCTCGAGCAAATCCAACAATCAATGCGCCGAACGTCACGGCTTTCGCACCGTCAATCAAACTCTCGAACGTACCGTTCACACCAAGCGTAACGATTCCCGCAATCATACCGATGATCAAGAAGGATGCGGTTAATTCCGTCAAATACCAGCCCCACTCAAAGATTCCGATCACATTGAGCGTAATGCCACCGATTAAAATGAGTAAGACGAAGGCATGATGTTTCGAAAAGCGTGAAATCGTCGTCGCTGCTTCTTCCGAACGACGTTGCTCAAGATCATAAACAAGACTACGCGCCGGATCGTGTTTAACTTTCCGTGCGTAATTCATGACATAAAGAATCGTCACCGCTAAAAATACAATATAAACAGCCGTTCGATACCCGAGACCACTAAAGAGCGGTACTTCCGCAATTGATTGAGCGACACCTACCGTAAACGGATTCAACATCCCGCCGGCAAAACCAACCGCCGCCCCTAGACTGACGATCGCGGCTCCTGTCATCGCATCATATCCAAGGGCACGCGCTAACATGATCCCAATCGGCACGAAGATGATTGTCTCCTCTGCCATCCCGATCGTCGCCCCGGCAATCGAAAAGACGAACATCGTCATCGGAATCATGATGTGCCCCTTTTGACCGAATCGGCGAATCAATTGATTGATTCCTGCTTCAATGGCGCCGGTTTGGCGAATGATACCGAAGACACCACCGACAAGAAAGATGTAGAAGATGATCGCAGCACCTGCTTCCATACCTTTTGGGATTGCTTCAAATAAACCAAAAAGATTGACAGGTGCAGACTCTACCGCGCGATATGTACCGTCGATGACGACAGTCTGTCCGTCTTGCTTTTCACGATCGAATTGTCCTGCTGGAAGTGTATACGTCAAGATGACTGAGATGATGAGAATTGCCATGATGATGGCATATGTATGAGGCATCTTGAAGAATGATCGCTTCGACTCTGGTGCATTCGTTCGTTCATTCATGATAAAAGCCTCCTTTTTGTGTCTTTATAAGAATAATGCCCTAATCAGGGAAAAACTAACAGTTTCAGTGAAATGTCATACGATTGTAAAAGAAAAGTGGAATACTTCTAATTTAAATAAGGGCTTTAACCGATCATGTCGCATGAAACAAAAAAAGGAAGATATGCTAGGTCACGAACCTAGAATACCTTCCTTATGTGTCTCGTCAATCGCTTATGATTATGCTTGGAACGATTGAACGTCTAATGGTTTAGCGAGAGCCGTTTGTGCAAACGCAACGAACTGTCCGAAATGAGCACTCGTGTTGTGTGCTTCGATTGCAGCTTGGTCTTCCCATTTTTCAATCATCATGAAGACATTTTCGTCTTCTGTGCTTTGGAACAAGTCGTAGCCAATGTTTCCAGCTTCAGCACGTGATGCTTCTACTAACGTTTTTGTTGCTGCTAAAAACTCTTCTCGTTTTGCTGGTTGTACTTCTAATTTTGCTTCGATGGCGATCATCGAAAAGCCTCCTTTGTAATTTCGTTAACTTAAGCATCTTAGCACCTCCGAATTCGTTACGCCATAAAGATGCTCGGACGATTGATGATATTTAATTACGGGTAATTACAGATGTAATTATTACTTTGTGCCACATCAGAGAAAGGAGCAACGAAGATGCGCGTTGAGGTATTTTACTTTGAGGATGACGGGCACATTCCGAACAACCCGACATTCCCCGTGTTGATTTATCGACATGCATTTGCAGAGCCATCACACATCGAACAGACCTTCCATGCACATGACTGGCGTAACAGCTGGGTGGATGGCATTTTTGACTTTCATCATTATCATAGTATTGCCCATGAAGTGATCGGGATTCTTGAAGGGCATGCAACCGTTCAGCTGGGTGGTCCGCTCGGTAAGACCTTCACTTTGACGAGTGGAGATGTTCTCTTACTTCCTGCCGGTACAGGACATAAAGCACTTGATACAAGCCGACACTTTCGAGTAATCGGTGCCTATCCGGATGGTCAAGATTACGACACGCTGACAGGTCAAACAAGTGAACGCCCGGAAAATCTTCAACGTATTCGTCAGGTGATGCGTCCAACTCAAGATCCTGTATTCGGTGATCACGGTCCCTTGTTTGAGCATTGGTGACGTCTCCTTCTTTTGAAGAAGGCGTTTTTGTTCGGAGTTCGTGTGGTAAACCCTACTATTGTCTCTCTACTAAAGGAGGAAGAACGATGAACGCAACAGAAAAGACGTTGATACTTGCTGCATTAAAGCAAAAAACGGTGGCATTTCCCGATCAGACGCATGTTCGGGCACTCGGACAAGGCACATGGCGGATGGGAGAAGAGTCGGAGAAGCACGAAGCAGAAATCGAAGCACTCCGTGTCGGTCTCGATAGTGGAATGGAACTCATCGATACGGCAGAGATGTACGGGGAAGGTGCTTCTGAAGAATTGATTCGCGACGCGATTGCAGATCGACGAGAGGAAGTCTTTCTCGTCTCGAAAGTGTATCCGCATCACGCTGGCGGAGAAGCATTGAAGCAGGCTTGTTCCAACACACTTGAACGTCTTGGTACCGATTATCTCGATCTGTACCTCCTTCACTGGCGTGGTGATATTCCACTCAAAGAAACCGTCGAAGGGCTGGAAGCTTTAAAACAAGAAGGCAAGATTCGCCGTTGGGGTGTATCGAACTTTGACGTATCAGACATGAAGGAACTGTTGGCACTGCCAGGTGGTGATCAATGCGCTGTCAATCAGGTACTTTATCACCTTGGATCACGGGGAATCGAGTATGAACTATTACCGTTACTACGTGAGCATGGTATACCAGTGATGGCGTATTGCCCACTAGCAGAAGGTGGTTCATTACGCGATCAACTTCTGAATCATCCGACTGTCGAAGAACTCGCTGAGACACACGGTGTGGATCCGGCACAGATTCTACTCGCATGGGCGATTCGTGAAGGTGACGTCATCGCGATTCCTAAGGCTGGTCAGGCACATCATGTCGAAGCCAATGGTCGCGCTGCGCTTCTGAATTTAACAGAGGAAGAGCTCGCTGCACTTGATCAAGCGTTCCCAGCACCAACGAAAAAAGAACCACTCGATATCGTTTAAGGAGGTCATTTTCATGACAAAACATGTTCAACTCGGTCAATCTAACTTATTCGTTCACCCCATCGGTCTCGGTACGAATGCTGTCGGTGGACACAACTTATATCCGAATCTCGATGAGCAAGCCGGACGCGATCTAGTTCGTGTCGCTTTGAAGCAAGGAATCAATTTCCTAGACACAGCTTTCATCTACGGACCAGAACGTTCGGAAGAACTCGTCGGTGAGGTCTGGAACGACACGGTCGCTCGAGAAGATGTCGTCCTCGCGACGAAAGGTGCGCATCAGTTCGTTGACGGAAATGTCGTCATGAACAATTCACCAGACTTTCTCCGTCAATCGGTCGAAGAGAGTTTAAAACGTCTTCAAACAGACTATATCGATTTGTATTACATTCATTTTCCGGATGAATCGACACCAAAGGATGAAGCAGTCGCAGCACTCGCTGAACTGAAAAAAGAAGGAAAGATTCGCGCAATCGGTGTCTCGAATTTCTCACTCGAACAACTGAAGGAAGCGAACAAAGACGGACATGTCGACGTCTACCAAGGGGAATACAACCTATTCAAACGGGATGCGGAAAAAGAGTTACTCCCGTATATTGTTGAGAACGGTATGTCCTTCGTCCCGTATTTCCCACTCGCTGCTGGATTATTGGCAGGGAAATATACGAAAGAGACGACGTTTGATGATTTACGAAAAAACGATCCTTTGTTCCAAAAAGATGTCTTCGAAGAAAACCTCGCAAAAGTTGATCAACTGCGTCCGATCGCAGAAGCACATGATGCGGAAGTCGCACACGTCGTACTCGCGTGGTATTTAGCACAGGACGGTATCGATGCCATCATCCCTGGTGCGAAACGACCGGATCAGGTGACGGATACGTTACGTACGTTAGATGTTCAGTTGTCACAAGAGGATATCGAAAAAATCGACCAGATTTTTAGCTAATTGTTCTCTTCGTATGTACATGAGCAGAATAGGCGAAAAATCATGCTGAACTACGTATGATGGAGGCATGGAGGCGATTGATCATGAAGCACCATTTTCATTTAACCGCAGACTGGCCGGGCAATCGCAATGATGTTGGTCAGATCGAGACGGGTGAACTAAAAACAAAAATCTCAATTCCGGACGCCATGGATGGTCCAGGGGTTGGTACGAATCCAGATGAGATGTTACTTGGGGCAGCTGCTACGTGCTATATCATCACGCTTGCCGCGATGCTTGAGCGTAGTCACATTCCAAAAGTCTCGTTAACGATGGAATCTGAAGGCATCGTCGATGTCACGAACGGTGTCTTCACATACGATGCGATCATTCATCGTCCGAAACTCTTATTGCCATCTGATCTGTCGGATCGTGATGTGGAGAAGGCACAACGTCTTGCTGAAAAAGCGGAAGGTTCGTGTATGATTACGCGGGCGCTAGCTGGTAATGTTAAAGTATCGCTTGAGGCTGTTGTGGAGCGAATCTCAAATTAACAAATAAAAATCATCGTTTAACTTTTTAGTTAAATGATGATTTTTTTACTTTATTTATCTATTTATTGGTATATTATTGATGATTTATTCATTGTAAATACCATTTACTATCATTCGGAGGATAACCATGTCTTATTATGAAACACTACGTTCTTCAACTGAAACTAACTCACAATCCGATACAACAAGTGTCTCTGTACCAGCACATGACTACACAACAGAATTACTTACACATCTCAATCAAGTACTATATCAATCTTTAGACCATTTACAAAAACAAGATGAACCTGATCAAATGGTTGAAACAGTCAATGAATGGCTCCTGCATTTAAATCAACCTCCGATCGACTCGCCACTTCATCGTGAACTCTCTACTAGCACAACTCATGCTTTACCTACACAATATAAAAATTCTTTGCGTGCTTGGGAACTCATCGCTCCTGGCCAACTCGAACAAGAACAGTTATTGCATCATATCAATCAAGAATTATGGACAGCATCTGCTGCTGATTGGATGGTGAGTTTTACACGACATTCTGGAATCCAAACGCTTGTACCAGCTTTAAAAGAAGCAGAAGCTCAAAACAAACCAATTCGCATTTTGACTTCATTTTATATGAATATTACAGAAGCGAAGGCTATCCGGCATTTGATGGAATTCAGCAATATCGAAGTAAAAATTTATGAACCGATTAAAAAAAATCATGCGTTCCATCCGAAAGCATATTTATTTTCTCGTCCTGATCAGTTGGATAGTGCTATTGTTGGCTCCTCTAATTTATCAAAGTCGGCTTTAACACACGGTATGGAATGGAACATTCGTATACCTTCTACACCCGTCACAACATTAGTCACTCAAGCGAAAAGCTTGTTTGAACAGCTTTGGAACAGCCACGAAGCGACTGTATGTACAGAAGAATTATTACTTCAATACGAACAGTACCAACAAGAAACACCACCTATAAAATCATTTTCTATCCGCGATACAATTGCCGAACCCGCTGTCGATTACACCGTTATTGAACCAAACCTCATGCAGATTCCGGCTTTAGAAGAACTGGATCGTTTGCGCGAGCGAAAAGAAACAAAAGCAATGGTCATTGCGGCAACAGGAACGGGGAAAACGTACTTAGCAGCATTTGATGTTCGTCAAGCTCAGGCTAAAAAAGTGTTATTTGTTGCACATCGCGGAAAATTGCTATCACAAGCTGAGCATACATTTAGACAAGTTTTTTCAAATGAAAGTTATACATTTGGTAGATATTCAGGATCACAACAAATTCAAGATGCACAATTTACCTTCGCTACCGTTCAAACACTCTCAAAAGAGGTTCATCTTAATCAATTTTTAAAGGATACGTTTGACTACATCATCATTGATGAATTCCATCATGCTTCATCTGCTTCTTACCAAAACATTCTTAACTATTTTAAGCCCCAATTTTTGCTTGGCGTAACGGCAACACCAGAACGAATGGATGGTCAAAATATCTTTCAGCTTGTTGACTATAATGTTGCTTACGAAGTACGTCTGTATGATGCCTTAGCACAAGATTTACTTTCACCATTCCATTATTTTGGGATTCAAGATGATGAATCGATTGATTATTCTCTTATTCCTCAACAAAACGGATTTTATGTAGAACAAGATCTTGTTGTTGCACTCGAACGATCAACACGAACAGATTATATTGTTGAAATGATTCGTAAATTTGGGTTCAGTGGTAATCAGGCTGTTGGACTAGGATTCTGCGTCAATATTAATCATGCAGAGTTTATGGAGCAGGAATTTAAACGACATCAGATTGAAGCAATGGCTGTTACAAGTAAACAGTCCGAAGATGAACGCGAAGAGGCCATTCGCCGACTAGAGGACGATCAAGATCCACTGCAATATATTTTTACAGTTGACTTGTTTAACGAAGGCGTCGATATTCCAAAAGTCAATCTAATGCTATTTTTACGTCCAACGGAGTCTCCTACTATTTTTATTCAACAATTGGGGAGAGGCTTACGTAAACATAGCTCAAAAGAATTTGTTACGATTTTAGATTTTATCGGAAATAGCCAAAAGGCTTTTGTTGCACCGCTTGTGTTGTCTGGTCAACAATCGTTTCATTCTATTGATCGTTATAAAATTGCTACTGCTGTAAAACAGCATTTTCCGATTTTACCGGAAGGATCTTTAGCCATTCTAGATTCAATTACAGAAAGATTTATTATTGAACAAATGAAAAAAATAGAGTTTTCAGCTAGCAAACAGCTCCGTGAAAGTTATCAAAGGCTGACACGCATGATCGGAAATCCTCCGAGTTTAAATGATTTAGTTACGCATAAAGACGCACCAGCTATTGAAAGTATTGTTCAGCAATGGAGAAGTACATTACGTCTTAAACAACTTGAAAAACATGCTACCGACGAAGAACTACGTTTATTGCTCGATGACACTACACGCAAAATTGTGGAACAGCTCGAAGGACTATTCCCAATTCGTGAGCCCTTCAGCTTACTGATTTTAAAACATTTACTGCATCATCCTTCTGCTTCAGTTCAAGATATTGAACAAGAAGTTTTCAAAGAATTCGCCTTATCGACGAATCACTCTTTCTCAAAGCGACCTATTATTCATCATCTTTTTAAACGCTGGTCTACTGCGTTTAAAAATGATCGTATTCAATTGCTAGATGCTGTATCAAAAGAGCGCTATCGCTTTTCAAATACAGTCGGCCAAGCACTTCAACAATCAACTGAATTACGTTCATATATGATACATTTTATCCAAGCAGGTCTACTTGCATTTCATCAACTACCAGATCGAATCAACTGGTTGATCGAAGACCAGGCGTTTCTATTACATCAAACATACAATCGTTCTGTTATCCAACGTCTTCTTTGTTCACCAAGTCAGGAAGGTTCTTGGCGTGAGGGCGTAGCTCAAGCTGGTGACGACTACATTTTATTCGTGAATTTACACAAAGATGAAGCCATTGATGAGCAACTAAAATATAACGATTATTTCTTAGATCAATATCGTTTCCACTGGCAGTCTCAAAGTAATGCAACTGCTACAGGTAAAGCGGGTACTTTATATCAAAACCATGAGAGCGAAGGAATTCGTATTCATTTGTTTATGCGTAAAGCAGATAAAGAACAAGGAAAAACGCTACCGTTCACATACTTTGGCCAGTTAAAGCATCTTCAAAGTACAGGTTCTAAACCGATTAGTGTGACTTGGTCACTTCATTCTCCACTATCAATTGAACTGTTTAAGGAGTGGCAAACTCTTTCTTAATGTACTCAACTGCAGGAATATCAGCAGGAGCCCATTCAAGCTGATCAAGGTCTGAAACAGATACCCAGCGAAGCTCTGCATGTTCTACGGCAATCGGTTCTCCTGTTACGATTTCAGCTTCAAACGTATGCAATGTAACAATAATAGCATCGTACTCGTACGTCGTTTTTTCAATTGGTTGTTTGACCTTAATATTACATTTTAATTCTTCATTGATCTCGCGAACTAAAGACTGTGAAGGCGTTTCATGTAGCTCAATTTTCCCACCAGGAAACTCCCATAAGTTGGGCAATGACATTTGGCTACTACGAAGTGCACACAATATTTCATTATGATCGTTGCGAATGACAGCCCCTACGACTTGAACATGTTTTTTCATTTTTTATGTTTCACTCCAAATCATTATAGATTTTTCAGTTCTCTGCTTATCATAACAAAAACCGTTATTCCTTTGACTTATGCAAAGAATAGCGGTTTTATTATATCCAGTTATCCACATGTGGATAACCCCATTTATGGTATACTTATGGCACTTATCCACAAGTAGAAATGAGGAAACTAACATGTCTCGTGAACTTTATCCGATTGTCGTCAAACCAAAATGGATTGAATCGATTCGAAGCGGGTATCCCGCCTTACGCAAGGAAATGTTCGAAGCTTTGCACCATGTCAAAGAGGCAGGCGGACTGCTTCATCTGATGACAGAACATAAAGAATACCTCGCGACCGGTTATTTTGGCAAGCAGGAAAAAGGTGTCGGTTGGACTCTCTCAATGGACGAGCAAGAAGCGATTGATGTCGCCTTCTTCAAACAACTTTTTGAAAAAGCGTTAGACAAACGAAATGAATTTTTTGAAGAGTATTCAGAAGCCTTCCGTATCTTTAACGGTGCAGGAGATGGTATTGGTGGTTTGACGATTGACTGTTATGATCATCATTACCTCATTACATTCGAAAATGAAGGCATCTATACATTCCGCCCACTGATTCTTGAAGCTCTTGAATCACTACTGAATTATAGAAGCATTTATGAAAAACGAGACTTCCTCGTCGATCTTCAACCGGTCAAAGGCGACGACTTTTTGAAGGGCGAACGAGGCGATTTTCCTGAAGTCGCACAAGAATATGGCGTGTTGTATGAATATGACTTGGATGCTGGTATGCGGACTGGTTTTGACATTGCCCAACGTGAACTTCGCCGAATCCTTCTCGATTCCGTCGAACGAAAGACCGTACTTAACCTCTTTTCCGATACAGGAACGTTAACGGTAGCTGTTCTTTATGGTGAAGCTGCTCGAACGACAAGCGTTGATTTCTCGACACGTAGTCGAAATAAGACAAAAGATAATCTAATGTTGAACAGTTTTACTCCCGAAAAACAGAAGATTTTAGTTCAGGATGCGTTCGACTACATCGAACAAGCGGATAAGAAGACTCGTTTTGACGTCGTCTTGTTCCATCCACCCGTACAAGTCAATACACGGACACGTCAGTTTCGGACGGAACAGGATCTCGCCCTTTGGATCCAAAAAGTCATTCATCTGACGAATCGTGGAGGACTGCTTGCGATTACGACAGATAGTCCTGCTCTTGATGCATCACAATTGAAAAAAGCTGTCGAGCAAGCATTCAACAAGTTGCGTCAAAAATTCGAAGTCGTGTGGGAGCAACCGGAGCAGAAAGATTTCCCGACTCCTCCTTCCATGCCACAACTCGCTCCAAAAAGCATTCTTGTTCGCCGTAAATGATCTGTTATCTAAAAAATCCGCTACCGAATTTTTCAGTAGCGGATTTTTTTATATTTTTAACAGGAAATGTAAAATGAATGGAGAATCATTTTTTAGGGGTTGGATATACACTCACTTTACCAAAGTGTGATGTTTGATCAAATCGTTGATAGAGATCGTTTAATGCATCGCGTTCATAAGGAATCTGCTCTTCAATCCGAATCTCGAGGACACCCTCTTCCACTAAATGAACGAGTTCTGATAAGTGACGTTGCTGTTGTTTCATCTCATCTACTTTTCCTTTCAGCAACGGAAGCGCGACGAACACAGCTTCAAGTGACAAAGCTTTACTATGCATCATCGTTAAATCTTGTGTCGTCCGTGTCGCGATCGAAATGATACGTCCCCGTTCTTTAGCGAGTATGAACGATTCTTGTAAATGGTCACCGCCGACTGTATCAATGACGACGTCGAATCCGTCCAGATCCAGTCGGTTTAGCAACGCTTCAGCCGATTCTTCCTTGTACCGATGAACGCGGATCCCTTTTGCTTCTAGCCAAGCTGCCTTCTCGTCAGAAGAGGCGCTCGCTGTGACGTCACATCCATAATGACGAGCAAGTTGTACGGTAAGATGTCCTACTCCACCCGTTCCACCTGCTACATATACACGGATGCCTGGGGTAATCGCGATTCGCTCTTTTAAAATTTCCATCGCCGTCAACCCAATCACCGGTAAACAACCAGCAACCTCAGCCGAGACCCCTTCCGGTCGTAAGACTGCCATCTGTTCAGGTACAAGCATTTCTTCCGCTAGCGCACCGGCACGTGTTCCAAGTCCGCCACCGAATGCGACGATGCGATCGCCGATAGAAAAAGACGTCACACCCTCGCCGATTTCAATGACTTTCCCCGTTACATCGCCCTGGAGAATTCCAGTCGTCGAAGCCGCCGCCACATGTCCGAAGAACATCTTCGTATCAAGTGGATTGATGCTCGACCCCTCGATTTGAACCCGTAATTCGTGTTTCCCCGCTTTTTCAGGTGTGACGTCTTTTTCTGTCAGTGATGCGTCTTTTCCATACTGATCGACTACGAATGCTCTCATGAAGAATTCCCCCTTTTTCATTATTAGTCTATCATGATTCAGAATTCTCTCACATTAGTCGTTCATGCTATGATGAAGGTATCTTATGACGAGAAGGGACGTTTTTGATTTGAAACAAGAATTGATTGATCGTCTAACTACATACGTGAAAGTCGATACACAGTCGAACTATGAGAGTACAACTGTTCCAACAACTGAAGGGCAATGGACACTGGCTCGTTTGCTCGTAGAAGAATTAAAGACAATTGGCATGGAAGAGGTCACGGTCGATGACAATGGTTATGTCATGGCTACGTTACCCGCTAATACAGATGCAGACATTCCGACAATTGGTTTCCTTGCTCACCTTGATACGGCAACGGACTTTACAGGTACGAATGTCCGTCCGCAACTCGTGGAAGCATATGACGGAAATCCCATCACGTTAAGTGAAGTACCGTCCGTCATCCTGTCTCCAACTGATTTTCCGGCACTACACAACTATGTTGGTCATACCTTAATGACAACGGATGGTACGACATTACTCGGTGCCGATAATAAAGCCGGAATCGCAGAAATCATGACAGCCATGCATCATCTGATTTCACATCCAGAAATCAAGCATGGTCGCATTCGTGTTGCCTTCACACCAGATGAAGAGATTGGTCGTGGACCACATCACTTCAATGTCGAAGCATTCGATGCCACGTATGCTTATACGGTCGACGGCGGTCCGCTTGGTGAACTCGAATACGAAAGCTTTAATGCGGCTGCGGCCAAAATCGTCTTCCATGGAACGAATGTCCATCCAGGAACAGCAAAAGATAAGATGGTCAATTCGCAGAAACATGCGATGGCATTCCACGATCGTCTTCCTGGAGAAGAGTCTCCTGAATTCACGGATGGTTTCGAAGGATTCTTCCACTTAATTTCGTTTGACGGTTCTGTCGAAAAAACGACACTCGACTACATCATTCGTGATTTTGATCGTGAGGCATTCGAAGGACGGAAACACTTCTTATCTGCCCTTGTCGATGAGTGGAACAAAAAGTATGGCGCAGGTAGTGTGGAAATCGATTTACACGATCAGTACTACAATATGCGCGAAAAAATCGAACCCCACATGCACATCATTGATATCGCTCATGCAGCGATGGAGTCGCTTGACATCACACCGATCATTAAGCCGATCCGTGGTGGAACGGATGGATCACAACTTTCATACATGGGTCTTCCGACACCGAACATCTTTACTGGTGGCGAGAACTACCACGGCAAGTTTGAATTCATTTCGGTCGATAATATGGTCAAAGCAACACAAGTGATCATTGCCATCGCTCAAGGATTTGAACAAGCTTCGCGCTAATCAAAAAGCAGATTCTCAGCGCTGAGAATCTGCTTTTTTCACGTCTACCGTTGTGGTCTTTAAGCGGTTTATCTTAGACATATTTCAATTAGTTTTTTTCTTGTGTCGTACCGTCAGGAATCGGTAGTTGAACCATACTCCCTGATCCACTGACGAGTGGTGATTTCCCGTCCCACTTCTTGACAGCTTCGTATTGAATCATTTCTTTCGTCAACGTCTTCTGTAATTCTTTTTGTGCTTTTGCCAACCCTTGAGCTTCGATCAAACGCGCATCGGCTGCTCCTTTTGCTTCTACGCGAAGACGTTCTGCCTCTGCTTTAGCGATTTCAAGATCCGTTTTCTTTTTATCGAGTTCCTGCGACGCTTTGACACGCGCATCGATTGCTTCCTGTGTCTTTTCATCTGGTTTTGGTGCACCGAGTGCGACATCCTCGATGATGAAACCGATATCCTTGACGTCTTCTGCAAACTGCGTCTGAATGCTCGTCGAGACGTTTCCTGATTTTTCACCGAACAGTTCAAGGACGGTAACTTTCGAGATTTGCTCACGCGACGCATCATAGAGTCGTTGTTTCAAGTAACCTTTGGCAATCTCATCGATTTCGATCGGTCCGAACTTGTTGAAGACTTTCGTCACCTTATCCGGTGAGACGGAGAAGCTGTATGTAAAGTCAACGACGATGTTCTTTCCATCCTTGGTTGCAAGTGTCATGTTCTCAAGCGACTTCGTCTGTGTCCGGATCGGATACTCCGTCACCCGCGTGATCGGTGAAACGACATGCCAGCCTTGCGATAACGTCTCATCTTTGACACCGCTTGACGGTGTATAGACGACCCCAACTTGTCCGGGTTCGATTTGTTCAACGATGAACGGCGTTGTTGCAAGCAACGCTAGTACGAGCACACCAGCGATGATCATCGATGGGCGAATTTTTTTCTTCGGTTTGATTTCTCTCATTCTGAATCTCCTTTATCGATCTTTTCTTGGATATAGCGGTAGAGTTCCATGCCAAGCAAAACGATGAGGGCGAAAAACAATAATGTGAAAAAGATGGCCATCTAACCCCTCCTCTAACGAATTCCTTACTTTATTCTACGTATCCATCTGGAAAATGTTTCATTTTTTTAAATGTCCAGTTGCTTATTTTTAATTTCTGTCCTAATATGGAGGGAACTTTGCCTGCTCTACGACAGATCACGATTTGTGGTACACTCGAATGAGCACATCACTTACTAGAAACGAGGGTTCATCTCTATATGATTACAGTACAAAACGTCGGTCTTCGCTTTGCAGATCGAAAATTATTCGAAGACGTCAACATTAAGTTCACACCAGGTAACTGTTACGGTCTGATCGGTGCGAATGGCGCTGGTAAATCGACATTCTTGAAAATTCTCGCTGGTGACATCGAAGCACAACAAGGCGATGTCATCATCACACCAGGCGAACGTTTAGGCGTTCTCCGTCAGAACCATTACGAATACGAAGAATTCCAAGTCATCGAAACGGTCATGATGGGACACAAACGTCTCTATGAAGTCATGAAAGAAAAAGATGCCATCTATATGAAAGAAGATTTCTCAGACGAGGACGGCATGCGTGCTGCTGAACTCGAAGGTGAATTCGCTGAGATGAACGGTTGGGAAGCGGAGTCGGAAGCAGCGATGCTTCTTCAAGGACTCGGCATCAAGGAAGACCTTCACTCGAAAACGATGGCTGAGCTGACAGGATCTGAAAAAGTTAAAGTCTTGCTTGCGCAAGCGTTGTTCGGTAAACCAGACATTCTCTTACTCGATGAGCCGACGAACGGACTCGACCTGAAAGCTGTCAAATGGCTTGAAGAATTCTTGATCGGATTCGAGAACACGGTCATCGTCATTTCCCACGACCGTCACTTCTTGAACAACGTCTGTACGCACATGGCGGATCTTGATTACGGTAAAATCCAACTGTATATCGGAAACTATGATTTCTGGTATGAATCAAGTCAGCTTGCTTCGCGTATGGCAAGTGACCAAAACAAGAAAAAAGAAGAGAAGATTAAAGAACTTCAAGCCTTCATCGCACGTTTCAGCTCAAACGCCTCAAAAGCGAAACAAGCGACGTCACGGAAGAAATTGCTTGATAAAATCACACTCGACGACATTCGTCCATCGTCACGCCGCTATCCGTTCGTCGGCTTCACACCGGAACGTGAAATCGGAAATGATCTCTTGATGGTCGACGGCATCTCGAAGACGATCGATGGCGTCAAAGTCCTTGATAACGTCCGCTTCTCGTTGAACAAGACGGATAAAGTCGCGTTCATCAGCCAAAGCGATATCGCGATCACGACACTATTCAAAATCCTTATGGGTGAGATGGAACCGGATAGCGGTACGTTCAAATGGGGCGTCACGACTTCCCAGTCATACTTGCCGAAAGATAACTCGGAATTCTTCGAAGGCTCGGATAAGACGATCCTCGATTGGCTCCGTCAGTATTCACCGGCAGATGAGAGTGATACGTTCCTCCGTGGATTCCTCGGTCGGATGCTCTTCTCTGGAGAAGAAGTCATGAAAAAAGCATCTGTCTTATCCGGGGGCGAAAAAGTCCGTTGTATGCTTTCAAAAGCGATGCTCAGTGGTGCTAACGTCCTTGTACTCGACGATCCAACGAACCACTTGGATCTCGAATCGATCACGGCACTCAACGATGGTTTGATCGCTTATAAAGGCGCAATGCTCTTCAGCTCGCATGACCACCAGTTCGTCGAAACGATCGCGAACCGCATCATCGAGTTGACGCCAAACGGTATCGTCGATAAAGAAACGACATACGATGAGTATTTGAACAACGATACGATTCAACAGCAATTAACAGCGTTATACGCACAATGATTTAAAAGAGACCGGAACTGTCGTTTCGGTCTTTTTTTGAACATGTTGAAGGAGGAATGCGATATGCGACATCGGGTATGCGCTGCGTTGATTGAAGAGCAACAGATCCTAATGGTCGAATTACATACCCCTTCCCGGACATTTTGGACGTTACCCGGCGGAGGTGTCGCGAATGGTGAAACAAAAGAGCAAGCCATCATGCGAGAAGTGTTAGAAGAAACGCATCTTCACGTCACGGTCGAACGGAAACTTTACGAGATTTCAATGGATCAAGGAACAGAGACATGTTTTCTCGTTCGCCGTGCCTTAGATAGTCCTGGACCTCGACTCGGGATCGATCCTGAACTATCGCTTAATCAACAAGAATTACGAGCTGTTCGGTTTCGACCACTGAATGAGATGCAAAATGATTCACAGATTTCTCGTTTGCGTCTACTATCGTAACGATATAATCTTTGGATTAAATGAAAATTTAATAACCGTATTTATACTTAAAAATAGTAGTCGGTAACTAAGCATTTTGATAATCCAAAATCGCTCGATCCAGCGATAGAAAACGAGAACGTTATCAAGGTGTCGACTGCCTATCCGTTTTACCGAGTGATCATAAATCGTATACGAATCGATAAGATATGAAAAAACGGATTCCCCAGTGCGGGAATCCGTTTTTTCATGCATTGTTCTTCTTTTGTTTCGCTGCCTCTTCTTCGACACGTTGCAACAAGCCTTGAACAATTTTCTCGTTTTCTCGTTCGCCACCGAGTGACAAGAGACTTTTCCCAACGAAGTTCACTCCTTCATTTTTTCCTGTATAAATCAACAGACAACGATCGTGTCCAAGTGGTTTGAGCGTAAACGTCATCTCGATCTTGAATATTTTAGCCAATGTGAATCCAATCGTATTTTGCTTGAAGTCAGGCTCGTTCGTATAGGCTAAATCGGTCACGATATAGGTTTCGAGTCGATTACCCTGCATGTATGTTTGACGATACGTCGAACCGACGACACCCGGTTTTCGTTCAATCACCTCGTGCTGGACGACGTTTGGAATCAAACGCTGCAATCGCGTGTGATCAAACAAGTGCCATGCTTCCTCAATCGGGATATCGAGCTGTCGTTCTTCTCTCCACGTAATCATAGATCCGCCCCCTTTTCTATAGAAATACCCTGTCATCCGGTCTTGTAACGTCCGGTGACAGGGCGGGAGCAGATTCTTATTTTACTGTGCTTGTTTCAAGGGCTGCACCGAGGAACTTCGCTAGTTCGAGCATGCCGTAGCGTCCTGCAGCTGCCTCGGCATCCGAATTATAGTTCGTATTCGTATTGACGTCATACGTATAGATCGTACCTGACGCATCCTTAATGAACTCGATGCCTGCGACCGCGATTTGGTTCGCTTGGAGGAATGCTTCATACTTTTGGATGATCGGGTCATCGAAGCCTTCAACGATTTGGAACTTCATCGGCGTTTGTGGCGCTTCTTCACCAACTGGGCAGAACAAGTCGTCGATTACACATGCATCCGCTGGGCAAAGCTCAAAACCTTCTGATGTATCGACTCGAACCGCGTAGACGAACTTTCCACCTACGAACTCACAACGTGTGATGTACGGTTCTGGTGCTTGAATATACTCTTGAATCAACGTGATGCCATCGACTGGTTCGTCGAATGTCGGACCGTCGAGATAAGCTTCAAGTGCTTCAATCGAGTGGAACAGCTGGACGCCGAGACCTTTTCCGGCACGGTTGTGTTTCGTGATGAATGACGAAACACCGATTTCTTTTGCTGCTTGTACGATTTGATCGCGTCCGACGGCAGCCGTCGTCTTCGGTACACGAATCCCAGCCTTCCGCAACGCCGTGTATTGATTGACTTTGCTGACTTCAAGACGAAGCGCACGCGTTCCGTTAAAGACGGTCCGGTCATGCTCTTCTAACCAAGCGAGGACCCCTTCCGTCAATTCCGGCGCGTAACGATGCCCCCGCGTATGCGAAGAGGCACTCATCCGGCTGTAAAAGACGCCTTCTGGCGGCAGTTCGTCCAGCGGAACGATCCCTTCATTCAAGTGCCACTCTTCATACGGTAACTCGAGTTCTTCGAGACGTTTGATGAGATGGTCCGTCCATTCTTGATTTTCGTGGAGAATATGAATTTTTGTCATGATTGTTGACCTACCTTTCGTTTCGCTTCGACCAGTGGCATTACGTCACGAGCAAAACGTTCCATTTCTTCGAGTTGTGGTGAGAATTGTAATAAGAGTAACGTGACACCAACAGCTTCGAATGCTAGAATCCGTTCAGCGATTTGTTCTGGTGTTCCGATTAAATTCGGACGTAGACCACGGTTCGAGACGGAATAATCGTTTCGTTCGACCTGTTGTTCGAGTTGCGATTTACTGATGAAATCTTGATAACCGGCATAACCGGCGCTGTCTTCCTTAACGTCCGTGATGCGTTGCCACTCAAGAAGCGCTTCTTCTTCCGTATCCCGACAAATGATGTAGGCAGCAAGACCGAAGCTCTCAAGCGGTGCGTGTCCCGTCGCTTCCCGGCGTACTTTCATATCATTGATTTTATGAGCTACTTCTTCAACAGTGCCTCCATGCATGACGTAGGCATCACAATGTTCGACGATCGTCCGTTTTCCGGCTTCACTCTCTCCACCAGCGTAGAGCTTAATCCCCGGACGCTGGATGGGTTTCGGATGGAGTTCTGCCTGTTCGATCGTGTAGTGATGACCGAAGAAGCTGTACGGTGACGCATCTGCCCATAGTCCTTTCATGACCGTGACGAACTCTTCCGTCCGGGCATAGCGCTCATCATGTGCAGTAAAAATACCGTTGTATTGTTTTGCTTCTTCTGCCCACCAGGCTGAGACGACATTGAGCGTAAATCGCCCTCCACTCAACTGATCGATGTTTGCCGCCATCTTCGCCGTCGTCGCTGGATTATGGAACCCGGGACGAACCGCTGTCATGATCTCAAGGCGTTCTGTTGTTGCAGCAATCGCCGCTGCCGTTGTCCATGCCTCAAGACTCGGTTCCTTGATGCCTTTGATATCGTTCAAGTTCAATTCCGCAATCAACGTCGTCGAGAAGCCGATGCGTTCAGCTGTTTGTGCGACTTGTTTCGCATAATCGAATGTTGCTGGCATCTGTTCATCCTCGACGTTACGTAACCATCCCCCAAAAATCGGTAACCAAAAACCATACTCCACTCCATCGTCCCCCTTATCATAAAAAAACGCTCTTTTCGAAGTTCGAAAAGAGCGACGGTATCTTGTCCTGTCCGCTCTTATCTTCAGAAGGTATTCCTTCCTGGAAGTAGCACCTTCCGCCATAGCGGGGTTGCTGAAGTGTCTTCGGGCCAGTCCCTCGACTTCTCTAGATAAGATGTGTTGCATTCATCGTACAGAATTCATTGAACTAAAGCAACCATTAAACCGTCTTTTCCTATCGGATTTATTTCAAAGAAAAATCCCGACGTAGTGTCGGGATTCCGGATTAATATGGTGCGACGAAATCTGATGTTGGCTCTGGTGCTTGTTCACCACGAACACGATCATAGAATTTGGCAAGCGTGACGCTGAAGTATGGTCCAACCCATAAGACAGCAAGACCAAGTGTAACGATTACAAGTAATGCCCAACCAATGAATGATAGGAAGAGTAAGAATGCTTCCATCTTGTGACCATCCATGAGTTGGCGTGAACGCGTGATGGCCTCGAGGATACCGATCGATGGTTCATCTCGAAGGATGTAGAACGTCAACAAGTAAGAGAATGACTTGATGATACCAGGGATGATTAAGAGTAACGTCCAGAGCGCGATAAAGATGAACTGAACAATGGCCAGCCCCACCACTTTCAGGAACATACCATATGGCTCAAACAAATCCGTCACTTTCGTTTCTTCGCCACGAGCAATCGACATGGCAATCCATGTCCAACCGACTCCTACTGGAATCAATAAAATCGACACCAATGATACAACGAGATCTATACTACTAGACGGCTCATCGATATCCGATCCAAATAAATTAGGAACACCCTGAATAATACTAAACAGCAGAAAAGCTAGGACTGCAAATCCCCAACGACCGCTGAGCGACTCCTTCGCTGCTTTCTTTAATTGAGATGACATGAGTAAGGTCCTCCTTGAAAAATAAGTTCTCACCTTACTCTACGGCTTAAAATTTCTAATGTTTCACTCTTTTTTCAATAATTTCCCGTCTCGTTGCTGGTTGAGCCAAGCACGCTCAAGTTGTCGTCCACATGTTAGAACGAACGTTGAACATCGAAGCGCTTCATCGCAAACGAAATGTCATGTTTTTCGTCTATGTACGCTGATATATCTCCACAGCCGGATCCTGACGCTTGTATTTCGCGACGATGACGATCAAAACCGTGATGATCACAAGCAGGAACCAAGAAGACAATTTTCCAAGATCAACGACTGCCCAGCCTCCTTCCTGATGCGGATAGACCCAGCCTTTAAAGAACGTCACGATGTTCTCCGCGATCCAAATGAAAAAGGCAATCAGTAAAAAGGATAGGACGAGCGGCATCCGGTAGATCGTCTGCTCGATCGTAAAATGAACCCATGACTTATAGAAGACAAGGACGACGAGGACCATCAATAGCCAGCGTGCATCGAAGATCCAATGGTGGGTGAAGAAGTTGAGATAGACGAGACTGCCTACGCTGATCGCAAGCCAAGGCGGTGGAAATGCTGTGAAGCGTAAATGAAATCTTCGGAACGCTTGACAGACATAACTTGCGACACTTGCATACATGAATCCTGCATACAAGGGAACACCAGCCACTTTCGTTAGAGCCTGTTCCGGATAACTCCAAGACCCAACGTTCACTTTGAACAGTTCAAGTGCTAGACCGATGACGTGAAACAATAAGATCAGTTTGAATTCCTCCATCGTTTCATAACGTGTGACGAGTAAGACGATTTGGACGAGAATACACCATAGCAACAAGAGATCATATCGAGCAACCGTTTCAGTAGGAAGATAACGTGAAAGAGCAAGCGCTGCGAAAATCATCACGGGAAAGACGCAACAGACGGCTTCTATGTATGTAAAACGAATCAGGTGCCGGATCGCTTTCATCCTGTCATCTCCTTTTTTCTTCAGTATACGTTTCTCTTTCGACCTTCCCCTCCTTCTTAAGATGGAAAAAACGGAAAATTTCGTCTTTCTTCTTCTACTTTCCTCATGATACAGTTAACGAATCAATTATTTTTAAGAAATGAGGTGTTAGACATGACGCGTCATCGTGCTTCCTGGTTATTACGCGCTACGTTAAAGTGGGGACTCTTCCTACTCGGTTTATTTTTACTCGCTCTCGGCTCATCGATGATGATCACGGCTGAACTCGGTGTCTCGACGTGGGATGTATTACATCTTGGTCTCCAAAAGAAGACGCCACTATCCGTCGGAACGATCATCTTACTTGTTGGTCTATTACTCGTTTTCGTTAAGTACGCATTAGACCGCGTCACACCGCAAATCGGAACGCTCGTCAACGCGATTTTCGTTGGTGTCTTCATGAATCTTGTGCTTGGTTCTCATCTCTTACCCTCTTTTGAATCGATCTGGTTGAATACGCTCTGGCTGATTTTCGGTATCTTCATCATTGGGATGGGCGCTGGTCTGTATGTCGCTGTCGGATACGGGGCTGGTCCACGTGATGGGTTGACGCTGACACTTGCAGAGCGCTTCGGAACGTCGATTCGTCTGATGCGGACGATCATGGAAGTCACGGCATGCGGCATCGGTTGGTTGCTTGGGGGACCTGTTTTCTTCGGTACGATCCTCTCGATTTTCTTAATCGGACCATTCCTACAATTTTGGTTGTTCTATTTCCGTCGGATCATTGCAGCGATCGATGCAAAAGGAATTCCAGCGTCTAAACGCCAAATTAGCTAAGTCGCCTGACTCGATATCATTCCGCGTGAATGATATCTCTTTTTATGTTAAAAGCAAATAAGTTGCGTCATCAAATTAAACACGTTATATTCGTTTACATATCAATCTTTGATACGTCAAAGGTTTCTTCGAACGAAGAGAAGGATGTGATGGATTGAGTATCTCCTGCACTGAAAAAGGACGGTTGATCTATGCACTCGTTTCTGTCAATAAGACGATTGCTCAAAAATTCGATCTCTGTACGGATGGTTTCAGTCAGACTCGAATGGATCTACTCGCTCAACTACAAGTCGATCAAACGATTAGCCAAAAAGAGTTACAAAAACGCGTCAATGTCGATCATGCGGCAGTGACCCGTCATCTCAAGCACCTGGAATCGACCGGGATGATTGCTCGCGAGCGTTCAGCCGCTGACAATCGGGTGATTCTTGTTTCCTTAACGGAACAAGGGGCGACGCGCATCGCACGATTACGCGAACAAAAAGATGAGTTTCTCGAGGATCTACTCGAAGGATTCTCTGCTGAAGAACAACGGACGTTAGCTGAGATGATTCAGCGCATCGAAGCAAACGCTGACGCATTACCTAAACCAAAAGAGGAGTCGATTTAATATGGCAACGCAAACTCAAACAGACTTCATGGAAATCGTCAAAGGACGCCGTTCGATCCGTAACTACGATACAGACGTGAAGATCTCAAAAGAAGAAATGACACAAATCCTTGAAGAAGCAACACTCGCACCTTCTTCCGTCAACATGCAACCATGGCGTTTCCTCGTCATCGATAGCGAAGAAGGAAAAGCAACACTTGCACCACTCGCAAAATTCAACCAAGTCCAAGTCGAGACATCTTCTGCTGTCATCGCTGTCTTCGGTGACATGAACGCAGTCGATCAACTCGAGAACATCTACGATACAGCTGTCGCAAAAGGACTCATGCCACAAGAAGTACGCGATCGCCAAGTACCTGCGATCCAAGGTATGTACAGCAGTATCTCAGCAAACGATTTGAAAGATAGCATCTTGATCGACTCAGGTCTCGTTTCGATGCAATTGATGCTCGTCGCTCGTGCGCACGGATATGATACGAACCCAATCGGCGGTTACGAGAAAGATCAAATCGCGGAAGCATTCGGTCTTGAAAAAGAGCGTTATGTACCGGTCATGTTGCTATCGATTGGTAAAGCGGTTGACGCAGGATACCCATCGGTTCGCCTACCAATCAACGACATCGCAGACTGGAAATAAGTTTTTCACACTATAAAAAAGAAAAAACACACAAGGGAGATTGAACAATTATGACTACTCAAACAACAACGGACTTCATGGAAATCGTTAAAGGACGTCGCTCGATTCGTAACTACGACACGAACGTAAAAATTTCAAAAGAAGAAATGACACAAATCCTTGAAGAAGCAACACTTGCACCTTCTTCTGTCAACATGCAACCATGGCGTTTCCTCGTTATCGATAGCGAAGAAGGAAAAGCAACACTCGCACCACTCGCGAAATTCAACCAAGTCCAAGTCGAGACATCTTCTGCTGTCATCGCTGTCTTCGGTGACATGAACGCGGTCGATAGCATCGAGACAATCTACGATATGGCTGTTGAAAAAGGTCTCATGCCACAAGAAGTACGCGATCGCCAAGTACCAGCCATCAAAGGTTTCTACCGTCCAGAAGACGTTGAAACATTACGTGACAGCATCTTGATCGACTCAGGTCTCGTTTCGATGCAATTGATGCTCGTCGCTCGTGCACACGGTTATGACACAAACCCAATCGGTGGTTATGAAAAAGACCAAATCGCAGAAGCATTCGGTCTTGAAAAAGAACGTTATCTTCCAGTCATGCTGCTTTCAATCGGTAAAGCAGTCGACGCAGGATACCCATCAGTTCGTCTACCAATCGCTGACATCGCAGAGTGGAAATAAGCGATCTCACCTAGTCCGGATTCCTTTCACAGGAATCCGGCTTTTTTGTATACTCAAAGAAAAGGAGGCGTCTGTGATGTATGATGTGACGATTATCGGAGCCGGTGTGGCAGGAATTTTCCTCGCCCATCAGCTCGTTGAAGATGGACAACGCGTCCTACTGCTCGATGCCGGAAAACCGATTCGCGAACGAACAGCAGAAGATGCGTATCTTGGATTCGCAGGGCTTGGCAAATCAGAAGGAAAGTTCAATTATGCGACGGGATTCGGCGGGGAACTCGTCTCAAAAATCGGTGAAGAGACGACACGACGACTGTTCGAAGAAGTCGATGATCTCTTATGTACATATGGTGGAGGTACAGTTGAGACCTATTCCACGCATTCCCCTACTGTAGCGTCTCGTGCTCGTCGCGCCGATCTACATTCGGTCGAGACGACCGTCCGTCATTTAGGCACAGTACGGACAGCTGCTGTCTTCACGGCGTTTGAGGACGCCTTATTACCGCGTCTCGATGCCCGATTCGAAACGACAATCGAGCAGATCACGAAGTCGAAGTCGTTTACGATCAAAACAGCGGACGAGACCTTCGTCAGTCAACGGATCGTGTTCGCGACGGGTCGTTCTGGTGCAGACTTTATGTTGCACCAGTTAGCGACGCTTGGTATCACCCCACAGCGGACCCGACTCGATCTCGGGGTGCGAATTGAGACGGATGAGGTACTATTTCGGACTTTGTTACAGGAGACGTTCGAGACGAAGCTCGGTTACGACTCGCCTTACGGTCAAGCCGTCACCTATTGCATGAATCCGCGCGGACGGATCATCCGCAAATATCAAGAAGGACTCGTCATGCCGGACGGTCAAAACGTCCACGAGACAGCAGACGGCTCGACAAATCTGAACTTCACGCTATTTCTCCCGCGGTATTTTTTAACACTAGCGAAAGCGAATGCGTATGCCACGCGCATCATTGGCGGAATCAACCAAGGTGGTGATCGCATTCTCGTTCAGCGACTCAGTGATTTCCGAGCATCGCGAGCGACGGCACACGATCAATTGAGTCGTAACACCATTGTCCCTTCCCTAACCGCGTCCCCCGGTAATTTGCATGCAGAAGTGCCTGCAGAAGACCTGCTCGTCTTAGAAGGGTTTTTAGAGCGCCTTGAACAACTCCTTGAAGTGGAACTTCCGGGAGATACGTTGCTTTACGGATTAGATGGTAAGTTTTACGCACCGATGCTTGAGACGTCAGAGACGTTTGCGACGACATGTCCCGGTGTCTATGCGATCGGGGATTGTTCCGGTGCCACATACTCGCTTGCCCAGGCAGCCGCTAGCGGACTCCATCTTGGGCATGCCTTGACGCAAAACAGCCGGTCCCTCTTCGCTTAAGCGGAGAACGACCGGCTTGTCTTATTTCTTGAATGCTTCGTACACTTTCAATTGTTTCCCTTTGACCTTCGTCGTCTTCATCGCCCGGAGGACAAGCGGACCTTTCCCGTTGAGGATATCGACATACGTCAACGTATCCTGAATCGAGATGATGCCGATGTCGTCTGCTGTGACGCCTTCAATCTTCGCAATCGTTCCAACGAAGTCGACGGCACGGAGTTTTTTCTTCTTCCCACCGTTAAAGAACAATTTCATGATGTCCGCATCAAGCTGTTCCGTTTTCGAAGAACGCGTATCTTCCGTCGCCATCTTCTCCTCGAATGCATCCGCTGTCCGCATCAAGTCCTTTTCTGTCGGTGCTTGGCGACGTGTCAGCTTCCCGTGATACTGCTCGATTTCCTTTAGGCGACGTTCGTCTGCCGGCGTGACGAGACTGATTGCTTGTCCTGCTGCTCCTGCACGCCCCGTCCGACCGGTCCGGTGAACGTAGCTTTCTCGTTCGACAGGGAGATCATACTGGATGACGTGCGTGATGTTCTCGATATCGATCCCACGTGCCGCGACATCTGTTGCGACAAGAATTCGGAACTTCCCGGCACGGAAGGCTTTCATCGCATCGAGTCGATCGTCTTGTTCCATTCCACCGTGAATTGCTTCAACCGGATAGTCATGTGCGCGGAGACCATTCGCGACGAAATCGACGTGTTCTTTCGTCCGACAAAAGATCATGCAGCGATCCGGATTTTCAGCGACGAGGACATCTTTCAAAATCGCAAACTTCGTCTTATCCGTCACCGGAATATAACTATGCGTAATCGTCGAGACGACGGTTTCACCCACTTCGATCCGTTTTGGTGCCTCCATGTAACGGTCACTCAACTGTTCGATGTCTTCTGGGAAGGTCGCAGAGAACAATAGTGTCATCCGCTCTTTTGGTAACTCGGACAGGATGGCATCGACTTGATCGAGGAAGCCCATATTCAGCATTTCGTCCGCTTCATCTAAGACGACATAACGGACTTTCTCAAGCGATAACGTGCCTCGCTCGATATGATCGCGTACGCGTCCCGGTGTGCCGACGACGACGTGTGTCTTTTGTTTGAGCTCCGTGACTTGTCCGCGGAACGGTTGCTTGCCGAAGACAGCTGTCGCTTTGATGCGCTTATAACGTCCGATGTTCATGATATCTTCTTTGACCTGTAAGGCAAGCTCACGTGTTGGTGTTAAGACTAAGACTTGTGGTTTATTTTCTTCCCACTCGACGAGTTCACACAGTGGAATCGCAAACGATGCCGTCTTTCCGCTCCCTGTCCGTGATTTGACGATGACGTCTTTTCCAGATAGTACGACCGGAATGACGGATTGCTGGACTTCGGTTGGTGTCGTGTAGCCGAGTTGCTCGATTGAATCGAGAATTGGTGTACTTAAGTTAAAATCATTGAATCGTGTACGTGTCATAGAATGTCCTCATTTCTTATCGTAAAAAAAGCTTCCCACCGAAACGATGAGAAGCCCAACGAATTATTTGGATGCTACTTTATCTTTTTTGATTTGCTTACTACGTAATTGACCACACGCCGCATCGATGTCTGTTCCGTGCTCAAGACGAACACCACAGTTCAAGCCGTTCTTTTTCAACGTATCGTAGAACGTCGTGATATCTTCAGACGTACTGCGCTGATATTGACCGTGCTCATCGACCGGGTTGTACGGAATCAAGTTGACATACGTCAAGTGACGTTTGTCTTCGAACAGTTTTGCGAGTTCGACTGCGTGTTCCTTTTGGTCGTTGACGCCACGAAGCAAGATGTACTCGATCGTGATTTTACGGTTCGTCGTTTGAACGTAATAATCGATTGCTGGCATCAATTTCTCAAGCGGGATCGCCCGGTTGATTTTCATGATTTGCGTACGCAATTCATTGTTTGGTGCGTGAAGCGAAATCGCCAAGTTGACTTGGAGTTTCAAGTCAGCGAACTTGTAGATCTTATCTGCCAAACCACTTGTTGAAACCGTGATGTGACGCGCACCGATTGCAAGACCATTGTGGTCCTTGATGACGTTTAAGAAGTCGACCATGTTGTCGAAGTTATCGAACGGTTCACCGATACCCATGACGACGACGTGGCTGACACGTTCTTCGTTACCGACTGCATCGAGGTGATGCTGGACGTTCATGATCTGCTCAACGATTTCGCCTGCTGACAAGTCGCGGCTCTTCTTGATCAGACCACTTGCACAGAAGCTACAGCCGATGTTACAGCCGACCTGTGTCGTAACACAGACAGAAAGACCGTACTTATGACGCATTAGAACCGTTTCAATCAAGTTGCCATCATATAATTTGAAAAGGAACTTGATTGTTCCGTCTGCTGATTCTTGCTTGACCGCTTCTGTCATCGAGTCAATCGTAAAACTCTGATCTAACAACTCAAGGCAATCCTTGTTGACATTCGTCATTTCCGCGAAAGTCGTGACACGTTTACGGTAGAGCCAATCCCATACTTGTTTGGCACGGAATGGTTTGTGCCCTTGATTCGATAACCATTCTGTCATCTGCTCAAGCGTTAATCCATAAATGGATGGTTTATTCATTTCGAAAGACCTCATTTCTTTTTCCAGAACTACAACATTCCTTTATCTTAGTAAAAATCAGCGCTTGACGCAACGTTCAAATCCTAAATGTTCACTTTCTGTAAAGTTTTTGCGCCACTTTCGATCAAATCGACAGACTCCGACGTCCGAATTGAACGACTGCTCCGGTCAAGAACACGAGACAGAGGACGAGTAAAAGAATCGAATGAAGAAGAAAATGATTCGTTCCTTCTAATAATTGCGTCGTATTGAATAAGGAGAAGACGGATAAATAACGGAGCCACTCCGTCTTGTCACTTAGTTCCGACAGAATCGTCAAGACGATCGATAGGACAAGCACACTACCAGCAAGCGAAAAAGCACGACGTTCTTCGTCAAATAACGTCGCAACGAATAACGTAAAGGCACCGATCGCCAAGAGTAACAATAGCGCATTGAGTTGAATCCGCCATAAGATGACGTCATTAATCGAAATATCTGTCATCCACCAGTCGGATACCATCAAGACGAGTCCATTCAGTCCTACGAAAACCATACTTGCGATACCCATGACGATCGCGACAGCAAACGTATACGCATTCCGTGTAATCGGGGCTGCAAGATAGACGATCAGCTCTCCGTTGTCGATCGGTCGCGCAACGAGGCGTGCTGCTAATGAGAGCAAGAATAGACTCGCAATGACTTGAAAAATCAGTCCATAATAGTTCCCCCCGAGCAGATCCAGTACATTCTCGAACCCTGTCACCTTATCGTATTGAAATGCTTTTAAGACTTCCGGAGGTAACGCTTCTAGTTTTGCTTCTAGTAAACCTGTCTTCATCATCGATGGATATAGCAACGCAAGTATCAATAAGTAGAGACTCGTTCCAATCGCATAAGCAAGCACGGGCTTTCTGACCTGCTTGAATAAAGAGCGGATCAGCAATATCACGACGATTCCTCCTCTCCATAATAATGCAAGAAGACCTGTTCTAAATCATCTGCTGACGGACGAATCAGCCGCACATCATATTGGATTAAATAAGCGATCGCCTGATTCAAGCTCAGCGTCTCGTCCGTTTGAAAACTGACTTCCAGCCGCTTCGGTTCAACACCGACTTGCATCGCGAACTGTGCTGCCTCCACCTCAGTTCGGAAGACGATCGTGTACGTCTTTCGACTCGATCGAACCAACTCATGAATATCCGATTCGACGATGATGCGCCCTGCTTTGATTAAAGCCGCTCGATCGCACGATTTTTCCATCTCCGGAAAGTGATGTGAACTCATCAGAATCGCTTTTCCAGCATGCTTCTCCTGTTCAATCCACTCTAAAAAACGCTCTTGCATCAAAGGATCGAGTCCACTGGTCGGCTCATCAAGTAGATAGACGGGTGCATCCTTCATGAAGCAACCGACAAGTGCCAATTTTTGTTTCATCCCTTTTGACATCTTGCGGATTTTCGTCTTCGTCTCAAAAGGAAATCGTTTCAACAACAGTTGTCGCCGTGCCGGATCGCTACCGTGTAGTCGTTGCATCAAATCCAGCATGTCTGCTCCCGTCATGTCTCCAGGTAAACTAATCTCCCCCGGCAAATAACCGACCAATTTCTTCACTTCTTTACTTTGCTTCCAGCAATCAAAACCACCGATCGTCGCCTTTCCACCATCCGCAGCCAATAGTCCCATCAAATGTCGGAGTGTCGTTGATTTTCCAGATCCATTTGGTCCGATGAAACCGAATATCGTACCCGGATCAACTGTAAAACTGACATCGAATATTCCACGCCCCGGTGCAAACTCTTTCGTGACATGCTCTAAACGGATCATCATCCGACCTCCTTATCTTTTATTTCTTTCCTCACTGTATTCATACCCGTTTTGAAGCAGTTTGTTCGGATCAAAGCGATAGATGACGAACCGCTCGTCATGATTTTTTTCATAGAGGTCTCGTAATCGAATCTCATCGACTTGCTCGAATACGGTATGACGCTCCAAGTACTCCCGGTATTCATCGGTCGGGTAATACAAGATGAGATCAACCGAACGCGGGGAACGTTCGACCGAACTTAAAATGTGATCGATCACTTTCATGAAAATTTGTGAAGAGAATGGATTGAAGAAATAAAACTTATTCGTCTCATCCGGAATGGCATACTGCTCGGCATACGTCTGTTCAAATCGCAAACTTCCGGAACGCCGCTTCCGTCGACTTTGGTAGTTCGCCATATTCCGGAGTGCGTCCTCGTAAAATTGTCCGTTCATCTCGATTCCGATGACGGAACAATCGAATCGGTCGTGTAAGTAAAAGTTCAAACGCCCTTTCCCACACCCGAAATCAATGACCGTGTCCTGTTTTTGAAACAAATACGTTTCGCATAATTCGTCTAGTGCCGCATAAGGCGTTGGTTCATAGCGATTGTAGTGACTAAACACACCATAGAGGTGTTGCATCTCAATGGTCTCGATTCGTAATCGTTGATCGTATTCCTGTTCATTCATTGTCGTTTGTTCCTTCTTTCCGGCATTCTTGCCTTCATCGTACTATACTGAAGAAGTACGTTACTCGTTTTTTGAAAGGGGATTTTATGATGATCGTCGTTACGAACCGGATTAAAGTCAAAAAAGGGATGGCTGCAGCTCTCGCTCCTCGTTTTACGCGTCCAAGTGGACTTGATACGATGGACGGATTCATCCGCGTCGAGGTCTTATTGACGCAAAACATCGAAGAACATGATGAAATGAACGTCAACATGTACTGGGAAGACATGAAGAGTTTTCAAGCATGGCGTGAGAGTGACGATTTCAAAGCGTCACATAGTCGACCTGCGAGTAGTGAGGCAGGAGAATCGCCAATGCTCGGCAGCGAGATTCTGACATATGAAGTTGCTTCGGTCAAAGAACGCGCATGATGCACGAAAAGGACTCGTCTCGAGTCCTTTTTTATATACCTATACACAAATAGTGAAAGGGTTTAATTGTCTCAAATGGTATTATTTGTTATTATAGTGCCAATACAGAGAGAGAGGGTTCTTCATGAATTCATTAACTATATTTGAACAAGCCATTCGTAGCTTACCTGATGATCGTACGTTACGACGTGATGAATTATGGACGGACGATTTTTTATTGCAACAGGAGAACGAGCTGACCGTCTATTACTCTCCGATTGGCGAATATGTCAATACTGAAGCAAAAGTCGTCATCATCGGGATCACACCAGGTTTTGAACAGATGCGAATCGCTTTCGAAGAAGCAACGGATGCCCTCCATCATGGGGCTTCACTAGAAGGGACGGCACGCATCGTCAAATATGCAGCCAGTTTTGCCGGAACGATGCGACGTAACCTCGTCCAGATGCTTGATACACTCGAGCTTCCAGCATTGCTCGGAATTGAGACGGCTACTAGCTTATTCCATCAACATCAGAAATTATTGCATCCAACATCACTGTTAAAGCAACCCGTCTTTTATCGCGAAAAGAATTACTCGGGTCATCAACCGAAAATTAGTCGTAGTTCTTTATTGAGGCACTACGCGGAAGAACACTTCGTCGCTGAGATCAATCAGTTACAAAAACCAGCGTTATTAATTCCACTCGGTCGGGTCGTCGAGACGCAAGTCCGTGGATTGATTCAGGATGGACGAATCGAACAACATCAGCTTCTTTCCAACTTCCCCCATCCATCTGGCGCGAACGGTCATCGAAAAAAACAATTCGAAGAAAACCAAGCCTATTTGATGAAACAGCTCATTCAACATTTTGCCGAATGAGCAACTTTGTCTTAAATTATCAGAATATATGGTTGAATCTTTTTTGAAATACGTGATAAAGTGTCCATAAGAACAGAATATGACTATTCTATCGATGAGGTAGAGGCGCGATTTCAATCAGTACTTGGTCCGAGGATGACAACGAAGACGACTACAGGAAAGGTGACATCGCCGAAATGACAGTATGCGTCGAGCATACCGTCGTTGGTCGATTCGGGAAATACCCGATCGATTGCCATACATAACAGTTGTATGGAGCGCTCCAATTCGGCTAAGAAAGACGCATCCAGCGAGGGTGTCGGCTTTGTTGCCGGTGCCCTTGCTTTTTTTGTGCCGCGGGGTCTCATCTTTAAGCCATTTTTAAAGAGGAGGATATTTTTCATGGTCAACTATTCAGATTCCATTATTGCCCTTGTACCTGCTTTACTAGCTATCTTATTAGCCATCTTTACCCGAAAGGTCGTTCTTTCGTTAGGTGTCGGCATTCTCGTCGGTGCCCTGTTACTTCACCGTTTTAACCCGATCGATACGGTAACCTATCTCGGCAAGAATATCTTTAGCCTCTTTTGGGCGGATGGTGCCTTGAACGAGTGGAACGTTTTATTACTTGTTTTCTTGTTATTGCTCGGTGTCCTTTCCACATTAATTCAAACATCTGGTGGCGCTCGCGCCTTCGGTGAATGGGCTTCTACACACGTCAAGACAGCGCGTGGTGCACGCTTAGTCGCCTTCGGTCTCGGTATCTTGATTTTCATCGATGATTACTTCAACAGTCTCGCTGTCGGCAATGTCAGTCGTCCGCTAACGGATCGCCGTGGTGTCTCACGTGCGAAGCTTGCCTATTTGATTGACTCAACAGCTGCGCCTGTTTGTGTCATCAGTCCGCTTTCGAGTTGGGGCGCATTCATCATTTCCATCATCGCCGGTATCTTAACGACGCACTCGATTACGGATTACTCAGCGTTTAGTGCTTTCATGATGATCGTTCCAATGAACTTCTATGCGATTTTCGCGTTACTTTTAACACTTTACATCGCTTACTCTGGCGTCTCTGTCGGACCGATGAAACAGCATGAACGCCGCGCTGCGAATGGTGAACTTTTTGATGCGTCAAAAGGAACACCGATGGGGATGGCAAAAGAGGTCAACGAACATACGAACGGAAAAGTCCGGGATCTCGTCGTTCCGATCGTCGTTCTCGTCATTGCTACGATCAGTGCGTTACTCGGGACAGGTGCTCAGGCACTTGCAGCCGACAACCGTCCGTTTACTTTAATTGGAGCATTTGAGGCAACAGACGTCACACGCTCACTTGTCGCAGGTGTCGTCATCAGTTTAATCGTCGCTTTCTTGATGCTGATCGGACGAAAAATTCCGGGTCGCGATTACCGTGCAAGCATCGTCGCTGGTATGCGTTCGATGTGGCCAGCAGTCGTGATTCTATTATTTGCTTGGACGATCATCGCTGTTATTGGTGATATGAAAACAGGCGATTATCTCGCAAGCTTCATCAGCAACTCGATTTCTGCTTCGTACTTGCCGTTCTTATTATTCTTGATTGCCTGCTTGATGGCATTCTCGACAGGAACAAGTTGGGGCACATTCGGGATCATGTTGCCAATCGGTGCGGATCTCGTCATGGCTGTCGATGCCTCACTCTTATTACCGACGCTTGCTGCTGTTCTTGCTGGATCTGTCTTCGGTGACCATTGTTCACCGATTTCCGATACGACGATCCTCAGTTCGACAGGGGCTGGATCCCATCATATCGATCACGTTACGACACAGTTACCGTATGCGCTAGTCGGTGCCGTCACTGCGGCAGTAGGTTATTTAGTCATCGGTTTCACGGAGTCTTCGGTCTTCGGTTTCATCGGAGCTCTTGTCACATTCGTACTCTTCGTCGTCGTCTTGAACGTTCTCTCGAAAAAAGGCGAAACTGCTTCGGATTTACAAACGGATTGATGAAATGAAAAAGGGACTGACTCAAAAAAGAATGACGCGTCTTTTCACGCCCTTTCCTCAGGCGAGACACAAGCCTGTTTTCCTGCTTAAATGAAGCAGGAAAACGGGTCTCGTTCGTCTCTGACAGCGCATAAATGCGCTTTTCCTGTAGGAGTGGCGTGTGACGCGCCATTCTTTTTGTTACGAGATAAGGGTGGCAGATCATCATTCTGCCACCCTTATCTTTGTAGAGACCAACTTTGAGTCAGCCCCTTTTTTTCGACTTCATGTCATGTCTTATACCATAAGTTCACACACATCATTCGCGAACGCTACCGGATCCTCGAGTGGAAGCCCTTCGACAAGTAATGCTTGTTGATACATCAGTTTGGTATAGCGCTCGAATTTTGAACGATCGTTTTGATACGCCGTTTCAAGAGACTCGAACACTGCGTGTGACGGATTCAATTCAAGAATCTTGACCGCTTCTACCCCTTCATTATTCGGCATCGCCTTCAGAATTTTCTCCATCTCGATCGAGACAGCGCCGTCCGTCGCAAAGCAGACAGGATGCGATTTTAGACGTGTTGAGGCTTTGACTTCCTTGACTTGCCCACTTAGCACTTCCTGCATGGCTTGGAACATCTCTGCTTGTGCGTCCGTCGTCTCCGCTTCCTCCGCTTCAATCCCTAAATCGCTGCTCGTGACCGACTTGAACGTCTTCTCGTTGTACGTCACGAGCATCTGGATCGCGAACTCATCGATCTCTTCCGTGAAGTACAAGATATCATACCCTTTATCATGGACGAGCTCGGATTGTGGTAATTTATCCAGACGATTCGTACTCTCACCAGCGGCGTAGTAAATATGTGCCTGATCTTCCGGCATCGCTGCGACGTATTCTGCGAGTGTGATCAACTTCTTTTCCTTCGCCGAGTAGAAGAGGACCAGATCCTGCACCTGTTCTTTATGCATGCCATAATCATTATACATACCGAACTTCAGCTGGCGTCCGAACGCTTGATAGAATGTTTCGTACTTCGTGCGATCCTCGCGCAGGAGGGCTTCGAGTTGTGTCTTGATCTTACTTTGGATATTTTTCGCGATCAATTTCAATTGACGATCGTGCTGCAGTAACTCGCGCGAGATGTTGAGCGATAAGTCTTCCGAGTCGACCATCCCTTTGACGAAACTGAAGTGATCCGGCAACAAGTCGCTGCATTTTTCCATGATTAAGACACCGTTGGCATAGAGTTCAAGACCCTTTTCAAATTCCTTCGAATAATAATCGTACGGTGCCTGCTCTGGAATGAATAAGATCGATTGATAACGAACAGCGCCGTCGACACTGATATGAATGTATTTCGCCGGTGTGTCGAAACCATACCGCTTCTCTTGGTAGAAGTTCGTATAGTCTTCGTCTGTCAATTCCCGTTTATTCTTCCGCCAGATCGGCACCATGCTGTTGATCGTCTTGACGACTTCGACCTCTTCCGTCTCGTCACTGCCTTCGATTGGCTGACGTTCGAGTTCCTTCATCTCGATCGGATAACGGATGAAATCCGAGTATTTTTTGATGATGCTACGCAGACGATATGTCTCGAGGTATTCATCATACGATTCTTCTTCCTCGTTCGCCTTGATGTGGAGTGTAATCTCCGTTCCGACGGTTTCCTTGTCGACTTCCTCGATCGTATAACCTTCGACACCACGCGATTCCCATTTATAAGCGACCGCACCGCCGAATGGTTTCGTAACGACAGTGACGACGTCTGCGACCATGAAAGCGGAATAGAATCCGACACCGAATTGACCGATGATATCATGACCATCTTGTGCTTCGTTTTCTGCTTTGAAGGCAAGCGATCCACTCTTCGCGATCGTACCGAGATTTTCTTCTAGTTCTTCCTTCGTCATTCCGATTCCCGTATCACGAATGATGAGTTGACGCGCTTCTTTATTTGGTTCGATCGTAATTTTGTAGTGTTCCTTTTCGAACGAAATCGTCTCGTCCGTCAATGCTTTGTAGTACATCTTATCCATGGCGTCACTTGCATTCGAGATCAATTCGCGCAGGAAAATCTCCTTATGCGTATAGATGGAATGAATCATCATCTCCAGCAATCGTTTTGATTCCGCCTTAAATTGTTTCGTTTCCATGCTCATTCTGCCTCCCTTTTTTAGCACTCAATCATACAGAGTGCTAATTCATCTCCTATTATTAGGGAGTTCGAAATATCTGTCAATCACCTTTTTCACTGTATGTCACGACTTTTTCACGGACGATTTTTCCGATTTGACGTAAGTGTTCTGCTGACCCATAGGTGCCATGGCTGACACCGTTTTCATCCATTCGATTACCGAGACCGATGAACTGCTCACTCGGTTTGAAGTGGAGTCCGACGACGGATACCTGAAATCGTAACGAGAAGCCGATTTGAAAAATCGCGTCCGGATAATCCGTTGGTCGATAGGTCGTCCAAGCGATGTCTGGTTCGAGCTTCGCAAATCGTTCCGTGTGTTCCTTACCGAGCAGGATGATTCCTTTTATCGAGAACAGTTCAAGCAGACGTAACAAAAATGTCTGACCGAACGGACTATCTTCCAACACGCTGCGTTCTTTGATCGCTCCCATGTAGTGGTGTGTCGGAAACGGGAAAAAATCCAGATGAATGACCGGATCAAACGTCGTCTCGTAAAACGACGCACCGAGTCCGTTCAAGAATCCTTCGAGCTTACCGCCACCTGGTCGACCGAACCAGGTTCGGTACACATTTGGTTGTTTGAAGTAACGATTGAAGCGTCGGATCGATTCCGTCAATGTCTCTTCTTGTAAATACGCATTCCACGTCATGGATTGTGGACGTATGAAAAGTGGACCGTGCTCGTCAAATCGTAATGCACCTGTTCGGTCTAAAAACTGCGATCGGGATGGGTTCGTCGCGATCGTCACCCAACTGCTACGCGTCGCATCACCAAACCAGAGGACAGGTGTCGTTTGGTCGATCAATTCACTTGCGAATGCACTCTTCTCGAGTGTCATTTGGTACTGGACGGCTTCGTGTAATAATTTTTTGGCAAGTTGCCATTGATCGGATGTCAGCTTTCTCATCTCCCTCTATACAGCGATTGTGCTGTTGTAGATGTACCCCCTATCCTCTAACACTAGACGCATCGATGGGTTTAATCTCCATTTCTCCGGGAATGTTTCATAAGGTGAACGATACGACTTAGGAGGGATTTAATAATGGGGAGACTCGATCAAAAAGTAGCTGTCATTACCGGCTCGGCAACAGGGATTGGACAAGCGACTGCACTTGTCTTCGCAGAACAGGGAGCAACGGTCGTCTGTGCCGATGTCTCACTTGAAAAAGCACAACAAACAGTAGAACAGATTACACAACAAGGTGGGAAAGCGGAAGCCGTCCATGTCGATGTCTCAGACGTCGAGAGTGTCGAGCAACTTGCGAAGCACGTCAAAGAGACATACGGTACGATCGACGTCCTCTTCAACAATGCCGGAATCGATGAACAAGGCGGGAAAGTCCACGAGTATCCAATCGATCTCTTCGACCGGATCATCGCGGTCGACTTGCGCGGTACATTCCTCGTCAGTAAATTCTTGATTCCACTCATGCTTGATAACGGTGGTTCAATCATCAATACGTCATCGATGTCTGGTCGCGCAGCTGACTTGAACCGATCCGGTTATAACGCAGCGAAAGGTGGGATTGCGAACTTCACGCGCGCGATGGCAATCGATTATGCGCGTCATGGCATTCGTGTCAATTCGTTATCACCAGGAACAATCGAAACACCACTCATCGATACACTTGTCGGTGAAAAAGAAAAAGAGCAAGGCAAACAGTTCCGCGATGCGAACGCTTGGATTACACCACTCGGACGACTCGGTAAACCACGCGAGATGGCAACAGTCGCCCTCTTCCTCGCTTCTGACGACAGCTCATATGTTACAGGTGAGGATATCACAGCAGACGGCGGCATCATGGCTTATACATGGCCGGGAGAGATGTTAATCGATTCGAAGTGGAAAGACGAAGCAGAAAAAAGTGAATGAGTAAGGTACGGTGTAACCTTCTGGTTGCACCGTTTTCTTTTATCTCAAGACGTTCAGCTCCGTAAATTATTTTCCGAATTCGTTTACCTCCCTGAAGTATTTTTATCAGGGTACAGGATAGGTAAAGGAGGAAATACTTATGCAAACAGCAATTACTTACTTACAACGGTGTCTTCAAATTCCAAGCGTTAATCCGACGGACGGAGAAGAAGCCGTCGCACGTTATGTGTACGATGTACTGATTGATCATCAGATCTCGACAGAATGGATTGAAGTCTCATCGAAACGGATTTGTCTTGTTGCGACCGTTCCTGCGAGCGAAGAGGTTTCACGCCCTTCCGTACTCGGGCTATCTGGTCATCTCGATACGGTTCCTGTGCAAGGGGACGGCTGGACGAAAGATCCATACGGTGGTGAAATCGAAGACGGACGCATTTATGGTCGTGGGGCTTCGGATATGAAGTCAGGTGTCATGGCGATGGTGCAAGCGCTCATTCAATACAAGGAACGTCAAAACCGCCCGAACACCGTCAAACTTCTGATTACATCCGATGAAGAAAATGGCATGACAGGAGCTCGGCATTTGACGGAACAAGGGCATGCGGATGATTTAGATGCTCTACTGATCACAGAACCGACGAGTGGGATGATCGGTTATGCACAAAAAGGGGTCGTTGGGATTGAAGTGACATGCCGCGGAAAAAGTGCGCACAGTTCTGCTCCGCAACTCGGACGTAATGCGATTGATGACGTATACCGTGTCATCCAGGAAGTGAAGTCAGAACGTTTCTCGATCACGACGAATCATCACCCAGCACTCGGTCCGGTCGTCGCGTCAATCACATCCATAAAAGGAGGCGAAGGACCGAACGTCGTTCCGAGTCAAGCCTCGTTCTATATGGATATTCGGACGATTCCTGGATTCGGTCGAGCGGATGTTCTTGCTGCCTTTACGGATATGGAGCGTCGACTTGTTGCCGAAGATCCTGACTTTGACATGAGCGTAACCGTCATCAAGGATATTCCTTCCTGTGAAACCGATGAACAAGCGCCTTTCTTGCAACAGGTCGCGGATACGATGGAGCAGGTCAGCGGCGTGACACCGCGAAAAATCGCCATCCCAGGCGGAACGGATGGTGCGATGTTCAGCCAAGCAAAAAAAGCATTCCCGATTGCGATTGCTTCTTTCCATGATTTCCGTCTTGCGCATCAGGTCGATGAGTCGATTCTGTTATCCGAGTATGAACAAACGATTGCGTTTTGCTTTAACTTGATCAACACACCATTACATCAATCGCTTCCATCGCTTTAAATAAAAAAGGGACGACTTTTGGGTGCAGTACCCAGAGTCGTCCCTTCTACTTTTACTGTGTTTAGTTTAGTACACACCAAGTTGTGCCAACGCCTCACTTAAATAACTTTGATCACTGCGAAATTCTTGACTTGTTTGCCCATCAGACCAGCTGATGAAGACACGACCAAGCCGGTCATATCGTAAACGGAGACGTATCACGCCCTGCTCAAATACGACTTCTCCCTGTAACGATTCATGAACATGGGCAAAATCACGGATGAACAGATCATATTCGTCGAATGAAACTGAAATGTCGTGTTTACTATCTTCTCCCGTCATTTGAATCGTTAGTTCCTCTTGTTTAGGATATACGTGTAAGATGTCCCACGATAGACTGCTTTCTTCTCCTCGAAACACGATGCGATGCTTCATTCGATTTCCACCTCTGAGTTACAGGATATTTACTAGTCTTTCTCGAAAGTAACCGATATCTTCTTCATCCGAAAGGAGTCTGCTTATGTCTCATACGCCAAAGACAGGTCCTACTGAACAGTCCGTTGATGCTTTTCTGGCACAAGTCGAACCACCACTACGTCAAGCAGATGGTATCACGTTACGTCAGTTCTTCGAAGATGTCACGGGATACGAAGCCGTCATTTGGGGGTCTTCCTTGATTGGTTTTGGTGCCTATCATTATCGCTATGCCTCTGGTCACGAGGGCGACAGCTTTTATGTCGGCTTTTCTCCGCGCAAGACGAACCTCGTCCTTTACCTCGCGCTTGGTGAAGACGATGTATCGGAACGACTGCTTGCCACTCTCGGTACGTATCGACGCGGCAAGTCCTGCCTCTACGTAAAACGACTGACTGACATCGATTTAAACGTCCTTCGGGAAATGATTGAGTACTCGATCCGCACGTTAAAAGACATGTACCCGTCTTGATTTCAATCAAAAACAGCCGAAGCGGATTCGCTTCGGCTGTTTTTTTGAAATTAATGTCCGCCTTCTGTCCGATCGATATGGCGAATGTGTTTGAGATTGACCCCGATGATGATGACGGATAAGAGGACAAAGCCACTTCCGACATAAAATGGTAAGTTTGCGTTGAAGATTTCAGCCAATTTCCCGGCCATGAATGGCGCAATGGCTGCCCCGAGAAAACGTAGGAAACTGTATGCCGCAGATGCTGTCGAACGTTCGACAGGTGCTGCGTCCATGACAGCGGTCGTGATGAGCGTGTTGTTATTCCCAAGCACGGCTCCCGCTAAGATGACACAGACGATGACGACGGCAGGTGTTTCCGTGAAGATTCCCATTAATAGAAGCAAGATTGCGAATGTGATCAACATCATGACCATCGCTTTGATCGTCCCGAACCATTGTTTCAGTTTCGGAGCCGTTAAGACCGATGTGATCGCAAGCAACATTCCCCAGCCGAGGAAAACGAATCCAAGTCCTTGTGCTGGTAGTTTCATGACGAATGGTGCATAGGCCATGATTGTAAAGAATCCCACGTTATAAAGCGCCGCAACGATTCCGAGTGTCAGCAATGAACGATGCTTCATCGCTTGGAACGGTGCTTTTAATGATAACTTCTGTTTCGGTGCAGCAGATGCTGCTGGTTTTGGCATCAAGAAGAACAAAACGAGGAACGCAATGACCATGATTGTTGCAACACCCATGAATGGCGCGCGCCATGTGATCGAACCGAGCGTTCCGCCTAACAATGGCCCAATCGAAATCCCAAGACCAACGGCTGCTTCATACAAAATGATCGCTTTGGCTGTTCCGCCTGACGATAAGGAAACGATCGCAGCGAGTGCAGTTGCGACGAATAAGGCATTCCCAAGCCCCCAACCACCGCGTAACGCGACGAGCGTCCAGATGCTGTCAGCTTGTGAAGCAAAACCAGCAACGGTTGCGATGACGGCGATTCCGAGCATTAACGTTCCTTTTTGACCAATCCGTGATGAAATCGCGCCTGTAATCAACATCGCGAATGCCATGACGGCGTTATAACTTGTAAATAAGAGCGTTACTTCACTTTTTGATGCTTCTAAATTCTCGGCAATCGTCGGTAAGACGGGATTGACGAGCCCCATTCCCATGAATGCTGTGATACTGGCGAAAAAGACTGCCCAGACAGCAACCGGTTGATGGAATAATCCATGTTTGCTTTCTGCTAATACCGTTTCCGGCTCAAGCGTCGTTGTTTTTTCAGCAAGTGCCATAGTGTCCCTTCTTTCTATTGAATGTGTTACATGAACTGTTTAAACGAATGGCGGATGACGTCGCCTCGACTAATGATCCCAACAAGACGTCCTGCTTTCAGAATCGGAAGCTTTTTAATCCGTTTTGCGCCGAGCGTTGCTGCAATCTCTTCCATTTCTGTGTCAGCGTCCGCAGTTACGACTTTCCGGCGTGCCAGTTCCATGACAGGTCGATTCAAAATATGACGAATCCGATCTTCATAATCTTCTTCGTCTCCTTTGATGACATCTACATATAAGAATGTATCGACGATGATGTCCTTGTGTTTTCCGATCGCGCGCATGATATCTCCGTCACTGATATACCCGACTACCTCTTGCTCAGCATTAATGACAGGTACGCCGCTAATACCAGATTGAATGAATCGTTCGATGACCGTCCGAATCAGATCTGTATCGTTTACTGTGATGACCTCTTGTTTCATCGACTCATAAGCTTTCATCTGAATTCTCCTTTGTCGTTCATTTCTCATATGAAAAAGTTGTATGATACAATTAAAAGAACAAAAATGATTGTATAATACAACTACAACTCTGTCAAGCCTCCTGCTTTTCGCATTGACAGCTTATCCACATTGGGTAATCATGAGGGACAGAGAGACTTTTTTGAAAGGGGAGATACCCGATGTCTCAACAAGCACTCGAAACCATTGAATTGGAGTTAGCGATTCTGATCCGGCGCTTGACGACAGCGACGGCAGACAATCGTAATTTGGATCGTGCTTCCTACCTCTTACTGCGACAACTAGCGGATTCCGGCAACGTCGGTGTCAAAACACTTGCCCGTGAACTCCAGCTTGATGTCTCGACCGTCAGTCGCCAAGCTGCAGCGCTCGATCAAAAGCAACTCGTGGAAAAAGTAAAAGATCCGACAGATGGTCGTGCCTTCTTCTATCATATTACGGATAAAGGACAAGAAGAGCTCACGATTTACCGGACAGCACGTCTCGCGAGCATCGAACGTCTCCTGACGGATTGGCCATCGGACGATGCTGAAGATTTTGGACGTCTGTTGCAACAATTCAACCGTGCCTTGCGCGAGCGTTAACGAAATTACACCATTTATAGGAACGGAGGCGAAATCAATCGATTTCGCCTCCGTTTTTTCGTCATTATTCATGATGTATGAGTAACCTGACAAACTGAACGAATTTGTGCGATGTGTTCGGGTGATGTTCGGCAACAACCACCGATCAATCGTGCCCCTGCCTCATACCATGTCTTCGCGACGGTTTGGAACGATGTACACTGATTCGTACCTGACCACGTTTTTGCGACCGGATCATAGACCTCACCGGAGTTTGGATAGACGATGATTGGCACATCCGTCAACGCCTTGAGGTGACGGATAAAGTCGGTCGCGTAAGATGCCGGAAAACAATTTGCACCGATTGCTGCGAGCTGTGGATGTTGCCCAATTGTCTCGATGCACGTCGCAAGTGCCGTTCCTTCACTAATGTGCGTCGCATCTTGAAGCGAAAACGTCAGCCAAGCGGACACTTCCGGATACGTTTCGAGAATCCGGAACAACACGACAGCTTCCTCGAGCGACGGAATCGTCTCGAATGCTAGCAGATCAGCCCCCGCTTCAATCAACGCTTCGATCCGTGGCCTGTGGAAGGCTTCTAGCACATCCACTGACACCCCATAATGACCGCGATACTCAGAACCATCTGCTAAGTAGGCACCATAAGGACCCACTGATCCCGCGATCAATGCGTCACTCTTCCCGATACGCGTGCGTGCGCTTTGCGCCAAGGTGACCGTTTGTCGAATCAGCGCCTGTGCTTCCTCTGTCGTGATATGACGTTGCTTGAAGCCTTCGATACTTGCTTGATAGCTTGAAGTGATGGCGACATCAGCACCTACTTCAAAGTAATCACGATGGACACGCTCGATCTGTTCCGGTGCTTCGATCAAGAGACGTGCTGACCAAAGCGGGTCGTTCAGATCGAATCCCTTCTGTTCAAGTTCGGTTGCAAGGGCACCATCTAAAATGAGAAAGGGAACTTCCTGTAATCGTTGATCAACTGGATTTTTGATTCGGTACATCTTCAACACTCCGTTTCTGAAAAGAATTCGTGAACGCATGAACGACATAACAGATCACGATGAATGGAATACCACAGTACAAGGCAATTCGTTGTGTCGGATCAAATCCGATACCAATCAGAGAAATCAAACAAACGACGAAAGCGGCGATCGGTACGAATGGAAAGAGTGGTGTGCGATAGACCGATTCGTCGACCGTATGCCCTTCACGAAGAAATTGCTTCCGGAAGCGATACTGGGCCACACTGATACTCATCCAAACGACGACGACAGCAAGACCGGAAATCGAGACGAGCGCGATATAGACACTCCCTGCTGCATAGATGCTAGACAGCAAGGCAAGTCCTCCGCCAAGCATGCTGAATAATACGGCTCGAAGTGGAACCCCACTTGGCGTCACCTGGGCGAAGAAGCGTGGAATCATGCGTTCGTTCGCAAGCGACCAGAGCATCCGAGAGGCGGCGTAAAGTCCAGAATTCGTTGCCGACAAGATCGCTGTCAAAATGACGAAGTTCATCACGTCTGCTGCGTAGGGAATTCCGATTCGTTCGAACACGGCGACGAACGGACTTTCGAGTACACCTTTCCCATCCGTTGGCAATAAGACGGCTAATACGATGATCGTACCGACGAAGAAGAGGACGAGTCGCAAAATCGTCGTTCGGATCGCAAGCGGAATCGTCCGTTTCGGATCGACTGCTTCACCCGCCGCGACACCGATTAGTTCCGTTCCCGAGTAAGCAAAGTTCACGGCAAGCATCGTCATGAAGATGACGAAAGCGCCATTTGGAAACAACCCGCCTTCGGTTAACGAAGAAAAGAATGGAGCCGGGCTACCATCTTGCAGTGGAATAAAGCCGACGATCGCTCCCGCACCGAGTAAAATGAAAGCAATGATTGTCACGACCTTAATGGCGGAAAACCAAAACTCGACTTCAGCGAACACGCGAACCTTCAAGACGTTGATACCAAGGATCATCGCAGCGAACAATGCGCTGAACACCCATACAGGAATCGACGGGAACCAACGTTGCATTAAAATGCCTGCTGCCGTGAATTCTGAACCAAGGGCGACCGTCCATGTCAGCCAGTAGAGCCAGGCCACTGTATAACCGGTGCCGGGTCCGATGTACTTCGTTGCGTACTTATGGAATGATCCGGTTTCCGGCATGTGCACGGCGAGTTCACCGAGACTTAACATGACTAAGTAAACGACGACGGCCCCAATCAAATACGATAAAATCGTTCCGACACGTCCTGCTTGTTCCAACGTATAACCTGTACTTAAAAATAATCCGGTTCCAATGACACCACCTAACGACAGCATGATCAGATGACGTGATTCCATCTTGCGTCGAAATGCTCCGCTCGTTTTCATGAATCCATTCCCTCCTCATTCCACCTATTTCAAACAAAAAACGCATCCTCACGGATGCGTCGGTCGACAATTCGGAAATCTTATCGATCGGGTGCAGCACCCGCAGGAATTAGCACAGTATCTTTCGACCTGTTGCTGAGGTTTCATAGGGCCAGTCCCTCCACCTCTCTGGATAAGTATGTAATTGTTCCTAACCATATCAGAATGCAGATAATTCAGTCAACAGGCATTTCCCGATTTTTTTGATAGATCCATAAATTAGATTCAATCAGTTGAAGATGACGTGAAGAGCGTGTTTCGAGCAAAGTACTAAAGAAATGTTTCACTTCGACGGGCTGACCCTTTTCCATGTCCCGTAACATCGATGATTTCATCGTGTCTTCCATTGCATGCATCTGCTTCAGCAAGACCGCTTCTACATCGTCATTAAAGACTGCGCCTTGTTCTTCCATCGCTCGCTTCGCTTCCTTCATGACGTCTTGAATCATCTGATGACCAATTGGGTCCTTGCGAATTGGACCGATGGCAGAGCGAAATAGTGTCGTCACGCCCGCAAATGTCGAAATGAAGAGGTACTTTTGCCACATGTCATCCATGATATGCATCGAGTACGCCATCGGTGCCTTCGCTTTCGCAAAACGTGTTGCAATCTCCTCTAAACGCGCTGTTGGTTTACCGGTTCGTGAACCAAACAATAGCCGATGCGACGGGCTTGTCTGTACAATACGCCCTTCTGCATCAAGCGTCGATTCAATGAAGCAAAGTCCGCCCAGTACTCGATCTTCTCCGAAGACTTCTGTTAACCGTCGTATATGCTGCATGCCGTTCAACAAAGGAATGATGTACGTCTCGCTCGAAACAAATGGCGCAAGATCCTGTAGGACATCATCCAAGTGATAGGCTTTCGTCGAAAGTAAGACGACATCAAATGTGTGATTCAGTCGCATGTCTCGTGTCACTAACTGAGGCGTGATCATAACATCACCATGAGGACTAGTGATCTGTAACCCTGTCTTTTGTAATTGTTCATAGCGCTTCGGACGAACAAGGAATGTCACCTGTTCCCCTTGCTCAGCAAGACGTCCCCCGAAATAACCTCCAACTGCTCCGGCACCTACGACTAAAACATGCATATGCATTACCTCCTTTTTAACTAATCGATTCGTTACTTACTCCTTCACCCTAACATATCGGAAACCATTTTCCTCATTCCTGCTTGAATCACTAAAATGTAAGTTAAGCGTTTGCATTTTAGAAAAAAACGTTTATACTAACTTGTATACAAGTATACTCACTTTAGAAATCAGGTGATTCCATGTCAGAACTGTTATACCCCTTGAAGTGGTTAGCAAAAGCTTCCGCTGGAGATCGTGTCGCACACGAGCTACGGATGCGCATCATTTCAGGAAAGATTGAAAGCGGTACCATTTTATCCGAAAACAAATTAGCCTCTGATTTTTCAGTCAGTCGCTCGCCCGTCCGTGATGCGTTAAAGGTCCTTGCATCCGAACAATTGATTCGTCTCGAACGAATGGGAGCGGTCGTCGTCGGTTTGTCTGAGCGCGACATTCAGGAAATCTATGATGTCCGGCTACTCATTGAAACGTTCGTCTTCGAACGACTCGTCAAAATCGAACGGGCAGAACTCGTCCGTGAACTCAGTAAAATTCTCGAAATGATGAAAGTTGCCATCAAATACAAGGATGCCGATGAATTTTCCTTCCAGGACGTTCTGTTTCACGAAACGATCATCCGCTCGATTGATCATGGATATGTCAGCATGATTTGGCAAAATCTTAAACCGGTCATGGAAAGTTTCATCCTCCTATCGATGCGGGTACGATTCGAAGAAGACATCGAAGACTTCGAACGCATCCTCGCGAACCACGCCTTGTACATCGAAGCAATCGAGACAGGGGATCGTGAACGGATGGTCGCTTCCTTGCATCAGAACTTTGATGACGTCCAGGAAGTCGAAGATCTCTGGAAAACGCAACAAATGATGTCGAAAGGAGTCGATTCACATGACTGAATACATGTTAGGCGTTGATATCGGAACGACGAGTACGAAAGCGGTCCTCTTTACGACAAAAGGAGAGGTCATCGGACAAACGAACGTCGGTTACCCGCTTCATACACCGAACCGGTCGACAGCGGAGCAGGATCCAGAAGAAATTTTCGATGCGGTTCTCGAATCGATCCGTTTGATCACGAAACGTCATCCGAGCATGCCACCGAAGTTCGTCGCGTTCAGTAGTGCTATGCACAGCTTGATCGCGATGGACGCACAACATCAACCATTGACTGCCTGCATCACATGGGCAGACAGTCGGAGTGAAGCATGGTCGAACAAGATCAAGGAACAATATGGTCTATCGATCTATCACCGGACCGGAACACCGATCCATCCGATGTCACCGCTCAGCAAAATCAGTTGGCTCGTCGAAGATCGTCCGGAGCTCCATGCTCAAACGAAAAAATATATCGGGATCAAGGAATTCGTGTTCCAAAGACTGTTCGGCAGATATGTCATCGACCACTCTCTCGCTTCAGCGACCGGTCTCTTCAACATTCATGAATTAGGCTGGGATACGGGCGCGTTACATGTCGCGGGAATCGATGCAAGCTACTTATCGGAACCCGTACCGACGACGACGTCATGTACCGGACTAAATACTGATTACGCACGACAAATGGGACTCTCCGTCGATACGCCGTTCCTAGTCGGTGCCAGTGACGGTGTTCTTTCTAACTTAGGTGTCAACGCGATTCGCAAAGGGGAAATTGCGATCACGATTGGAACGAGCGGTGCCATCCGAACGATCATTGATCGTCCGCAGACCGATGAAAAGGGAAGAACGTTCTGTTACGCGCTGACCGAGGACCACTGGGTCATCGGCGGACCCGTTAATAATGGTGGAATGGTCTTACGGTGGATCCGAGACGAACTCGCGTCAGCCGAAGTCGAGACAGCAAAACGCCTTGGCATCGATCCGTACGCTGTTTTGACGAAGATTGCCGAACGCGTCCGTCCTGGATCCGACGGGTTATTGTTCCATCCTTACTTGTCCGGTGAACGAGCGCCGCTCTGGAATCCGGATGTCAGCGGTTCGTTCTTCGGTTTGACACTTTCGCACAAAAAAGAGCATATGATCCGGGCGGCACTAGAAGGCGTCATCTACAATCTCTATACCGTCTTCCTTGCTCTGATTGAGTGCATGGACGGTCCCGTGACACGGATTCAGGCAACGGGTGGGTTTGCTCGGTCTGAAGTCTGGCGCCAAATGATGGCGGACATCTTTGAATCGGAAGTCGTCATTCCGGAAAGCTTTGAAAGTTCATGTCTCGGTGCTTGTATTCTCGGACTGTATGCGACGGGGGAAGTCGATTCGTTCGAAGTCGTCTCCGAGATGATCGGGGAAACGCATCGTCATGTACCAAATGAAGAAGCGATGCATGAATATCGTCAGCTCTTACCGATTTTCATTAGCTTGGCTCGAACATTGTCTGAGGATCATAAACGAATCGCTACGTATCAACGGAGCTTGATTCAAGAAGAAAACTAACTTAATCTTTTGGGGGAAGTCATCATGCCTTTAGTCATCGTAGGAATTGGGATCGTCGCGTTGCTCGTTCTCATCATGGGGTTGAAATTAAATACGTTCGTCTCACTCATCATCGTTTCCTTTGGCGTTGCACTACTACTCGGCATGCCGCTCGATCAGATCGTCAAAACGATCGAAGCTGGTATCGGAGGAACGCTTGGTCACCTCGCATTGATCTTTGGTCTTGGTGCCATGCTCGGAAAGCTGATCGCTGACGCCGGGGGGGCGCAGCGAATCGCCATGACGCTTGTCGCCCGATTCGGGGAAAAGAACATCCAGTGGGCAGTCGTCGTCGCTTCATTCATCATCGGGATCGCCCTCTTCTTCGAAGTCGGACTCGTCCTGTTGATTCCAATCGTCTTTGCGATTTCACGTCAGCTTCGTGTCTCAATTTTATATCTCGGAATCCCGATGGTCGCTGCCCTATCCGTCACGCACGGCTTCTTACCACCTCACCCGGGTCCGACCGTCATCGCTGGGGAATATAAAGCCAATATCGGGGAAGTCTTATTGTATGGTTTCATCGTTGCTGTTCCGACCGTCATCATCGCCGGTCCTATCTTTACGAAAATCGCCAAACGACTCGTTCCTGAATCGTTTACACGGACAGGAAATATCGCGTCACTCGGGGAACAAAAAGAATTTGATTTAGACGAGACACCAGGCTTCGGCATCAGTGTCTTCACGACGATGCTACCGGTTCTTTTGATGTCGGTCGCAACGATCTTCACGCTCTTACAAGAAACACTCGGCTGGGGTGAAAACAGCGTCATCTCGGCAATCGAGTTCATCGGAAACGCCTCGACAGCGATGTTGATTTCATTACTCGTCGCGGTCTACACGATGGGGATCGCGCGTCAGATTCCGATGCAAACGGTCATGGAATCTTGTACGACGGCAATTGCTCAAATCGGAATGATGCTATTGATCATCGGCGGTGGCGGTGCCTTCAAACAAGTCTTGATTGACGGTGGTGTTGGAACGTTCGTCGCGCAATTATTTGAAGGATCAGCGTTATCTCCGATTCTACTCGCTTGGTTGATTGCTGCGATTCTCCGGATCTCACTCGGTTCCGCGACAGTCGCTGCCCTCTCAACGGCAGGTCTCGTCATTCCGTTACTAGAGCAATCCGACGTCAACTTAGCGCTCGTCGTTCTCGCGACTGGTGCAGGTAGTCTGATCGCTTCACACGTCAATGATGCAGGCTTCTGGATGTTTAAAGAGTATTTCGGATTATCATTAAAAGAAACGTTTGCGACATGGACTGTGCTTGAGACGATCATTTCCGTTTGTGGACTTGGGTTCGTTCTTCTCCTCAGCCTCGTCGTCTAAGAAAAGGAGTCGTTCTACTTATGCAACATTCTATCGGAGTCATCGGGCTTGGCGTCATGGGACGCAACCTGGCACTGAATATGGCGAGTCATCAAGAAGAAGTCGCCATCTATAACTACACACGTGATTTAACGGACGATCTCGTCGCACATGATGAGGGACTACCTCTTCATCCGTACTATGACATTGAAGCATTCGTTCAATCACTCGCTCGCCCACGTAAAATCTTCATGATGGTCACGGCTGGTAGCGCGATTGATTCGGTCATCGAATCGTTGCTTCCGCATCTCGAAACAGGCGATATCATCATGGATGGTGGGAACTCTCACTTCCTCGATACAGAGCGTCGTTTCGACGAGTTACAACGCCATGGGATCGAATACATCGGCGTCGGTGTATCGGGTGGTGAAGTCGGTGCGCGGACCGGTCCTGCGATCATGCCGGGTGGATCGAAAGAAGCTTACGAACATGTCGCACCGATCTTGACGAAGATCGCCGCTCACGTCGAAGGAGATCCATGTTGTGTTTATATTGGTCCGAAAGGCGCTGGTCACTTCGTCAAGATGGTCCATAACGGAATCGAGTATGCGGACATGCAATTGATCGCTGAAGCGTATAGCTTCCTCCGTTTCCGTCTTGGACTCGACGTCACGGAAGTCGCGGACATCTTCGCTGAATGGAACGAAGGTGAACTGAAAAGTTATCTGATTGAGATCACAGCGGACATCCTCCGAAAAACGGATGACGAGACAGGGCAACCGTTGATTGATGTCATTCTCGATCAAGCCGGTCAAAAAGGAACTGGAAAATGGACGAGCCTGCAAGCCATTGATAATGGGATCGCCTCTTCGATCATCACGGAAGCCCTGTTCGCGCGTTACCTTTCAGCTATTAAAGAAGAACGCGTCGCAGCGTCTGCTGTCCTAAAGGGACCAGAAGACTTGTCAACGCTTGAGCGAGACGCGTGGGTCGAACGGATTCGTCAAGCGCTTTATATGGGGAAAGTTGCCGCATACGCGCAAGGCTTCACCCAGTACCGAACGTCGTCTGAGTTGTATGACTGGAACTTACGCCTTGAGAAGATCGCCTTGATTTTCCGTGGTGGATGTATCATCCGGGCCGACTTCTTGAACGTCATCAGTGAAGCGTTTAAAAATGATGCGAACCTCTCAAACTTGATGCTCGCCCCGTTCTTCGCTGAGAAAGTACAGGCGTATCAAGAATCGTTACGTCACGTCGTTGCCGAGGGAGCATTATCTGGTTTTGCACTCCCATCTCTATCGACGTCACTGACGTATTACGATAGCTACCGGACAGCGAATTCGAATGCCAACATGTTGCAAGCACAACGCGATTATTTTGGTGCTCATACGTATGCCCGGACAGACCGCGAAGGGATCTTCCACACGGACTGGCAATAAAGAATACAGTTCCCGACTCCTGTTTCATTTTGGAGTCGGGATTTCTTTTTTTGTTCACACAATCTTTCCTGAAATAAGAAATTGCCGATTATACCTTGACAAAAGTGTTGGTCTATATGAAATTAGTATTAGATTAGAATTATTCTAGTGTGATAAATACAGATTCCTTGTATGCACTAGAACAGATTCTAAAAATAGAACCCTTGAGGAGGATTTTTATCATGTCTTTAATCGGAAGTGAAGTAAAACCATTCAGTGCATCAGCATTCCACAACGGAGAATTCGTTGACCTAACGGATGCTAACCTTCGCGGTAAATGGAGTGTCGTATGTTTCTACCCTGCAGACTTTACATTCGTTTGCCCGACAGAACTCGAAGATCTCCAAAACCAATACGAAACACTCAAAGCGCTTGACGTTGAAGTTTACTCTGTTTCAACAGATACGCATTTCACACATAAAGCATGGCACGAAACATCAGAAACAATCGGTAAAATCGAGTACGTCATGATCGGCGACCCATCACACGTCATCTCACGTAACTTCGAAGTCTTGAACGAACAAGATGGTCTTGCTGACCGCGGTACGTTCATCATCGACCCAGACGGTGTCATCCAAACTGTTGAAATCAATGCAGGCGGTATCGGTCGCGATGCAAGCACGCTCGTCAACAAAATCAAAGCAGCACAATACGTACGTAACAATCCAGGCGAAGTCTGCCCAGCGAAATGGGAAGAAGGCTCTGCAACACTCACCCCAAGCCTTGACCTCGTCGGAAAAATTTAAGGAGCGGATTCGCGATGGCTTTAGCACAAGACATTAAAGCACAACTCGCGCAATACCTCGAGCTTCTCGAAGGCGATCTCGTCCTAGCGGTTAGCGCTGGGACAGACGCCGTCTCGCTTGAGATGAGCGCACTCGTCGAAGAGATCGCAAGCATGACACCACGCATCTCCGTCGAGCAGGCAAGCCTTCCCCGGACACCAAGTTTCACAGTCAACCGTGTCGGTGAGACAAGCGGCATCACGTTCGCGGGAATCCCACTCGGTCATGAGTTCACGTCCCTCGTTCTCGCTCTGCTACAAGTCAGCGGTCGAGCACCGAAGGTCGATGCAGACGTCATCAAGCAGATTCAAGGCATTCAAGAAACGTACCATTTCGAGTCGTACATCAGCTTGAGCTGCCACAACTGCCCGGATGTCGTACAAGCATTGAACGTCATGAGCGTCCTCAACCCGAACATCAGTCACACGATGATTGATGGCGCGGCATTTAAGGAAGAAGTCGAACAAAAAGAGATCATGGCTGTTCCGACGGTCTTCGTCAATGGCGAAGCATTCGGTAACGGACGGATGTCACTCGAAGAAATCTTGGCGAAGCTTGGTACAGGTGCCGATGCTTCTGATTTCGCTGATAAAGATCCATACGATGTCCTCGTCGTCGGTGGTGGTCCAGCTGGATCGAGTGCTGCCATCTATGCAGCCCGTAAAGGCATCCGGACAGGAATCGTCGCAGAACGCTTCGGTGGACAAGTCATGGATACGATGAGTATCGAAAACTTCATCAGCATGAAGTACACGGAAGGACCAAAACTCGTCGCAAGTCTTGAGGAGCACGTCAAGGAATATGGCATCGACGTCATGAACCTACAACGGGCAACTCGCCTTGAGAAGAAGGACCTCCTTGAGCTCGAGCTTGAGAATGGTGCTGTCTTGAAAACGAAGAGTTTGATCCTTTCAACAGGTGCACGCTGGCGTAACGTTGGTGTCCCAGGCGAACTCGAATTCAAGAACAAAGGCGTCGCCTACTGCCCACACTGTGATGGTCCGTTGTTCGAAGGAAAACGTGTCGCAGTCATCGGTGGCGGAAACTCAGGAATCGAAGCAGCCATCGATCTCGCAGGAATCGTCAAGCATGTCACAGTCCTTGAGTTCGCACCGGAATTAAAAGCAGACGCTGTTCTTCAAGAACGCCTCGCTTCACTTCCGAACGTCACGGTCGTCGTCAACGCACAGACGAAGGAAATCACAGGAACGGACAAAGTGAACGGTATCACGTACATCGAGCGCGAAACGAACGTCGAACGTCACGTTGAGCTCGAGGGTGTCTTCGTCCAAATCGGTCTCGTACCGAACACAGACTGGCTCGGTGAAACGGTGAACCGTAACAAGTTCGGTGAAGTCCAAGTCGATCGCCACGGCGCAACGAACGTACCAGGCGTTTTTGCTGCAGGAGACTGCACAGATAGCGCGTATAAACAGATCATCATCTCGATGGGATCTGGTGCAACAGCTGCACTCGGTGCTTTCGATCACTTGATCCGGAATTAATGAAAAAGAGCGGAACTCAAACGAGTTTCGCTCTTTTTCTGCCTCAATAGTAGATTTCACCGTACCATGAACAATGATATTCTTTCGTGATGTGATGTCTTGTTAAGATGCCTTGCTTCGCGTATGTACCACTGACCGTTACGACCATCGTTTGCAAAGCATCGATTGGAGTACCGGAGAATCCGGTTTGCGTCCACTTTCCACCATCGATCGCAAGAGACGTCATCGAAAAGACATCGGATAATCGTTGGCGTTTACTCTGTTCCAAGAGTTCCGTCTCGAAATTTCCGATGATCCGGACATCGTTTCCACGTTCCGTACGTTCAAGCGTTCGTTCACTATCCCACTCTAAGCTCGTTTGGACACGTAGCGGCTTCAACCGTTCGAGTGCCCGTTCTTGAAAACGTTCCGGCGAAACCCAGTCCTCGTCTGCGAATTGATTTGCTGCAAGCAACGTGACGTCCGCATTTTCATGTGTCCGATTTATGTTTTCCACGATTTTTTCATATGCTGCGTAATAACGTTGGTGTTGTGTCGTCTGGTCCTTTGCCTCTGATGTGACTGATGACAATGAAGCGAATAAAAAAACAGCTGTCGCAATCTGATATTTCACTGACTTCCCCTCCCTTTCGCTGTTCATTGTACGAAAAAAACGAGGAATAGATTCGAAAACGACAACCGTTTTATGGATTTTTTCATTCAAGAGTGTATCAATAGATCGTACTCTTATGGAATTAAGAACAGATCAAGATTTGTATTCAAAACTGACCCCTATAAATAATTCAAAGTTGACACTTTTGACTAGTCCAGTCATCTGATAGATTGAAGATATCTTAAAATCTATCATAAAGAAGGTTAGCCACATGCAAAAAGCAGCACCGTATTCTAGCACTCGTACCCGCCAGCTCGTCATCACTGCGATGTCAATCGCACTTGTTCTTGTTGCAACGATGTTCATCAATATTAAATTACCCATCGCTCCAAACGGTGGTCTCATTCATATGGGAACAGCGATGCTCTTTCTTGTTGCCATTTTATTCGGTCCACGGACAGCATTGATTGCCGGTGCTGTTGGAATGGGCTTATTTGATCTTCTATTGGGCTATACGATTTGGGCCCCTGGTACGATCATCGCACGTGGACTTCAAGGGCTGATTGTTGGTTACATCGCGTGGTCAGGTGGTCGCAACGGAACGAATGTCACATTCAACTTGATCGGGATGATCGCTTCCGCTCCTGTCATGCTGCTCGTCTACTTCGTACATGAAGGGATTATGTTCAGCAACTGGGTCGCACCATTCGGTTCCATTACAGGAAACATTATTCAAAACGTCCTCGGAATCCTTGTCGCGATTCCAGTCGGGATTGCACTGAAGAAAACACGCTTCTTCCGTAACTTCCGCTAAATCAAAAAAACCGTCCGGCTCCTCGTAGAGTCGGACGGTTTTCGTTTAGCGAATCGGTTGACCTTGTTCGAGTTCGAGCGTTTTTGCTGTTTCGGCATGGATCTGTTCGAACAGCTCCGGATGTTCAACGAGTGAGATCCCGTAAGACGGAATCATCTCCTTGATTTTTGCTTCCCACGCCGGTAATTCGGACGGGAAACATTTTCCGAGTACTTCGAGCATGACTGGAACCGCTGTTGAGGCACCTGGTGACGCCCCGAGTAAGGCAGCGACAGATCCGTCGGCCGCACTGACGACTTCTGTTCCGAACTGGAGTGTCCCTTTTCCTTGTGGTGTATCCTTGATGACTTGGACACGTTGACCAGCGACGACGACATCCCAGTCTTCTGTCTTCGCATTCGGGATGAACTCTCGTAATTCGTTCATCCGTTGTTCCGTCGACAAGAGGACTTGTTCGATCAGATACTTCGTCAATCCCATCTCTTTAGCTCCCGCAGCAAGCATCGTCAAGACGTTATTCGGTTTGACGGACGCAATCAAATCAAGATTCGATCCTGTCTTGAGGAACTTCGGTGAAAAGCCAGCGAACGGTCCGAAGAGGAGTGATTTCTTCCCATCGATGTATCGTGTATCCAAGTGCGGTACTGACATCGGCGGTGCTCCGACTTTCGCTTTTCCGTAGACTTTCGCATGATGCTGTTCAATGATTTCAGGATTTTTACAGACGAGGAACAAGCCACTGACTGGGAAACCACCGATCTGCTTCGATTCCTCGATGCCTGTTTTTTGGAGCAATGGTAAACTACCGCCGCCACCCCCGATGAAGACAAACTGAGCCGTATGATGCTCGATCCGGTGATCGCGCTCATTCTTCACTTTGACTTCCCAACCTCCGTCAACACGTTTCAAATCCTCGACACCGTGCTGATAGTTGATCTCTACATCGTGCTGTTCGAGATATTCAAACAGGATTCGTGTCAACGCACCAAAGTTGACGTCCGTTCCTGAATCGATTTTTGTCGCAGCAATCGGCTCGGGTGACGTCCGACCGTTCATGATGAGTGGAATCCACTCGGCTAATTTCGCTGGATCCTCTGAATATTCCATTCCCGCAAACAACGGATTATCTGATAGCGCTTCCAATCGTTTTTTCAGAAATTCTACGTTTTCTGTTCCTTCAACCATACTCATATGTGGAATCGGCATGATGAATTCTTTCGGATTCGGCAAGACACCTTCCTTGACGAGATGCGACCAGAATTGACGTGACAGTTGGAACTGTTCGTTTACTTTGACTGCTTTACTGATATCGATCGAACCATCAGCGTTTTCCGTCGTATAGTTCAGTTCGCATAATGCGGCGTGACCTGTTCCTGCATTGTTCCACTCGTTCGAGCTCTCTTCCCCGGCACTCGCGAGTTTCTCGAATACCTTGATGTTGATCTCAGGCGCGAGTTCTTTTAATAAGACCCCTAACGTCGCGCTCATGACTCCGGCACCAATTAAAATAACGTCTGTTTTTTTAGGCATACTGCTCATGATATCCTTCCTATCCCCGTTGATATTATGGACTACCTGTCATGAAAAACTTCCCCCTCATGACGACAACTTACCTTTCCATTATAACCCTATCATAGCTTGCACAGAAAGGAACTTCTTTTACATTCAGAAATGTGCCGCGGCAGCTGATTTTACAAAATCGTCTGCCTCTTTTCAAAGCAGACGATTCCGCTCATTTGATGCGTAATCCTAAGTTTCCTTTAATGGTTTCATACCAACGATAGGTGTGATGGCTTTTTTGAATCACTGGCTCCTCCATCGAAATAGCCATGACCTGCTGTCCATAGTCATCAAAACGTAGATAAACAAGATAACTCCCCCGCTCCATTTGTTTGGGTAGTTCTACCTGCAAGCGATAATAATGTTTTTCAAGATCTGTGACATCTGTCTTTAAAAGATGCGTTTCTTCCATCCAATTACGATGTTGCAGTGTAATCCCTTCTACACGAATTCGACGATCTCCAAGTGTTTGAACCGTTAGCTCGAGTCCCTTTTCTGTCAGTTCTAATTCGTGCACCTTCACATATAGAGGGAGAGCTAGCATTTGTTTCTGACCACTGCCTAATGGAATACTCCAGTAAGGTTGATCATCCACCCATTCGATTTCCTTTGTTTCTTTCGATTTCGACCACTTGACAGCATCCATGAAATCATCAAAACGTCCGGTGTTCCAGTAATGATACAACAGACGATTGAACGGCTTTTCAATCAATGAATCGATGGGATAGGAACGGTTTTGCGTAAATAAGGCAACGACGCGCGCAAACATTTGATGATAGGCTGACGGATCATGACTTTTGAGAAAGTGCTTACGATCATATAAGCGTGTGATGCAGTCAAACTCAATCAGTCGATTGAGGATGAGACGCTCCTTTTCAACAGATAATTTATATTCCAACACACGTCGTAAGACGATAAGATTCGTTTCCATCTTTTCCATGATATCAGTCTGCTTCGTTAATGAGTCATTTTCCTCAAGACGGTTCAAATAATAGATGGGAGCCGTGACCGTTGATATCGCATCCGTTCGTATTAAGACATCGATAAAAAATTGTTTATCTTCGGCGAATTTCATTGATGGAAATTGAATCGCATGACGTAGCAGAAAGTCTCGACGCATCATACGGGCACGTGGACCAAGATGATAAAACGCATGCTTTAACGTATAAGGAGAAACGTGATCACGATTACGATTCGATTCGTGAACGCCGATGATTCGGTTCGGTTGATTCGTAGACACTTGAATCGTACGTCCGACGGCGTAGTCCACTCCGGTTCGATCCATCGTCTCATTTAAAATCCGTAATCCATCATGCGCTAACCAATCGTCCGCATCCAAAAACGTAACATATTTCGATCGTGCAAGAGCCAAACCTAGATTACGTGGCATCGCAGGCGTGCCCGTATTGTTTTTCAGCAGTACACTGACAAGTTGAGGATATAAGGCAGATAAGCGTCTTAACAGACGGCGTGAGCCATCTGTCGATTTATCATCTACCGCAATGATCGTCACGTTTCGAATACCGATCGTCTGTACTAAAACGGAGTTAATCGTTCGTTCAAGATAGATAATCGCGTTGTACACTGGAATAACGACTGTAACAGCAACATGACGTCTTAGACGTTTTGCATTTAAAACCTCATAGTCTTTTGGTACTGATGAAATCTTTGACCTCACTTGATTCACTCCTCATCCTCAAAGGTGATTCAATTTATCAACTATATTGGTTTTTAATGTAAAATACTTATAGTATAAATAAAATTCAATTGTCCTGCAAGTATCGTTTGGAACACACACGAACGTATGAATTCATTCAAAAAAGGTAATCATATAACAAAGATAAAGGAGGAAGACTTATGGCGACACGCTGGATATTCGGTAATCAATTGAATCACGATCTCCCTTTATTGCAGGAAGCAAACAAACAAGACGACGTCATTCTGATGGTCGAAGCGACCTCGCGTTCTAAGTGGAAGACGTACCATAAACAAAAACTTGTCCTCGTCTTCTCAGCGATGCGACATTTTGCGGAAGAACTCCGCGAAAAAGGCTTCACCGTCGATTACCGGGAAGCCGATTCGTTCGATCAGGCGTTCAAGGCGCACCGAAAAGATCATGATCCGGATCATGTATTCTATACGGCGATCACGGACGAACCGATGCGCAAGGCGATGCACAAGTGGCAAGACGCTTTACCGAAGAAAATCACGGTCGAGGTCTGTTCCGACGTGCCGTTGTTTTTACTGACACAGGAAGAAGCGGTCGAAGCAATCGGCGATAAGCCATACAAGATGGATCGATTTTATCGCAAACTGCGCAAGGAACGAAACGTTCTCATGAACGGCTCTAAACCGATTGGTGGAAAGTGGTCGTTTGACGCCGAGAATCGAAAACCAGCGAAGTCCGGGACGACGTTTCCGGATCCAATTCAATTTCGTCCCGATCGCATCACAAAGGACGTCATCGACAAGGTCGAGCGTGATTTCTCTGATCATCCGGGAGCACTTGATTCCTTCCATTGGCCAGTCACGCGCAAGGAAGCGACGCGGGCTCTTCATCGTTTCATCGAAGAACGACTTGAGACGTTCGGAACGTATCAAGACGCCATGCTGACCGGTGAAGATACGTTATCGCATTCGCTCTTATCAGCAGCAATCAATCTCGGCTTGCTGACACCGGAAGAGGTCATTCGTCAAGTCGAAGCCGCCCTCGAAGATCAAGATGCTCCGCTCAATGCGGTCGAAGGTTTTATTCGACAAATCCTCGGCTGGCGCGAGTACATGCGTGCCGTCTACTTAGCCGAGATGCCAGACTATGCTTCCGTCAATGCGCTGCGTCATGAAGCGGATTTACCGGACTTTTTCTGGACCGGGAAGACGAACATGAACTGTGTCGCTGAATCGCTACGTCCTGTCGTCGAACATGCGCACAATCACCACATCCAGCGTTTGATGGTGCTCGGAAACTTCGCTAATCTGTTTGCGATCTCGCCGCAACAGACAGCAGACTGGTTCAATGAGATGTACATCGATGCTTATGACTGGGTCGTCTTACCGAACGTCCTCGGGATGGCGCTTCATGCCGATGGGGGGACTTTATCGACCAAACCGTACATCGCTTCGGCGAATTACATCCATAAGATGAGTGATTATTGCAAGGGGTGTCCGTTCCATCAAAAGGACATGCTCGGAGAGGATGCCTGTCCGTTTAACGCTCTGTACTGGGACTTCATCGACCGGCACGAAAAGCGCTTCGCTGATAATCCACGGATGTCGATGATGTATCGGCAATGGGGAAAGCGCGATGCAGACAGCAAACGTGACATTCGAAAGAAAGCGAAAGCACTTCGGAAACAATTACAGGATGGTGCTTTCGATACACCATGAAACAAGCCGGTCGGATTAGATCCGACCGGCTTGTTTTGGCTTACGCACTTTTTTGATTAGCTGCTTGTTGTTTCTTTTTCCGGAGATGATACAGTCCGAATAGTCCGAGGAACCAGACCGGTGTCAGCAGCAAAGCTGGACGTGTATCGTCAGCAAACAGCATGACGACGAGAATGACTGCAAACAATCCGAGCACGAGGTAATTGACGAGTGGTGTCAATGGTGCTTTGAATGTCGATGCCGCATGTAATTCCGGATTTTGTTTTTTGTACCGGAGATGACAGACGAGGATGACACCCCAGACCCAGATGAAGCAGATCGCACTGATCGTCGTGACGATACTGAACGCTTGTCCTGGTAACAGTTTACTGAGCAAGGCACCGACTGAGACGACAATCGTCGAGACGAACAAGGCGTTTGCCGGAACATGGTTTTTGTTCAACTTCGAGAACTTTTTCGATGCTTGCTGTTGATTTCCCAGGTTATACAGAATACGGCTCGTCGAGAACATTCCGCTGTTACACGCAGAAGCAGCGGATGTCAGTACGACGAAGTTGATGATTCCTGCTGCGAGTGGAATCCCGATCAGACTGAACGTCTTGACGAACGGACTTTCTGTCGCACTTAATCCTGTCCATGGGTTGATCATCAAGAGGACGAGTAAGGCACCGACATAGAAGAATAAGATCCGAAGCGGAATCTTATTGATTGCGGACGGAATGTTCTTTTTCGGATCCGCTGTCTCTGCTGCGGATACCCCGACGAGCTCGACGCCGACATAGGCGAAGACGACCATTTGGAACGATAGCAAGAATCCAGAAATCCCGTTTGGCATCCATCCACCATGTGACCAGAGGTTCGACACGGTCACGGGACCAGCGTCCGTTTTAAAACCGATCGCGAGCAGGACGATTCCGACACCAATCAAGGCGAGGATCGTCACGACCTTGATCAAGGCAAACCAAAACTCGAGTTCCCCGAACAATTTAACGGTTAATAAGTTAAAACCAAGTAAAATCAAGAGCGCGAGAACGGCTGGAATCCATTGCGGGATATCAAACCAATACTTGACGTACAGACCGACGGCGATGATGTCCGCCATCGCTGTCATGATCCAACAGAACCAATATGTCCACCCGGTCACGAACGCGGCACGTGGTCCGAGATAATCTTCTGCGATATCCGTGAGTGACTGATAACCTGCTTTTGACAATAACAATTCCCCAAGTGCGCGCATGACGAAGAAGATTGCGATCCCGACGAGTAAGTAGGCAAAAATGATTGATGGGCCGGCGAGTTGAATCGCTTTACCTGATCCTAAAAACAAACCCGTTCCGATTGTTCCACCAATGGCAATCAACTGTACATGACGATTCGATAAATCCCGTTTTAATCCTTGCTGTTCCAAACCTGAACTCCTCCTTATGATGGTTTCTCTACGCTTCAGACCGTTCTGTCGGTCCTGAAAAAGAAAAAAAGAGACTGGACGAATGTCCAATCTCAACAAAATCAAAGGAATAACCCATGCACGCCACTACGACATTCCATGAATGCCCGTCGCTGCATGTGATTACTCTTCTGTCCGTTTGCCTGAGATTGTGAACCCTTCGGCGCCGTGTCGACACGGTCTCTCCAGAAGCTGCTCCTGCCATAGTGTGACCCATGACAATCATAGCTTTCTCTTTATTTGATTATCCGATGCGTCGCTGCATCGATGAATTGTTTCTAATTCTAGTAATCTCTAAAGCGTTTGTCAACGCCTTTTTTCAAAATAATTTTCAACCTGTGAAAAGGACTTTACCATCTTTTCCAGAAATCATACAGCACGACTTGATCACGAAAGGATGGAATATTCATGTCGACGATTTACTTGGTTCGCCACTGTGAAACGACCGGTCAAGCGCCTGAAGCCCCGTTAACTCCTCGCGGAGAAGAACAGGCGCAACGACTGTGTACGCAGTTACTTGAGCTTCCGATCACGCATCTTCTTTCGAGTCCGTATCGCCGTGCGCTCGACTCGATTCAACCACTTGCGACTGCTTTGAAACTACCCATTGCACAAGAAGAAAACTTAAAAGAACGACGGTTAAGTGCTGTTCCACTTGACGATTGGCAGGACCATCTTCGTCGAACGTTCATCGATCCCGATTATACGTGTCCTGGTGGTGAATCTAGCCGGGTAGCGACGGAACGTATCACACGCGTCGTTGAAAAAGCGTTGCAACAGCATGATGGAGCCATTCTCGTGACGCACGGGAATCTGTTATCTTTATATCTGCATTCGATCGATCCAACGTTCGGATTCAAAGAAAGTTTACAGCTGAAAAATCCAGATCTTTTTAAGGTGACGCAAGTAGATGATGTAATATCTTTTCAATCGATCGATCTATACTGACGGAGCCTGATTCAAATATGCATAACGCTTCAATTCGAATACGGTTTGTTCAAAATTAATTGTTTGATCATCAAAGACTTGTATGTAATCGGGGCGTTGTGCAATCGTCATCGTTTTTCCGCTACGAACACTTTTCGGTCGACTTAAATTCAAGTCATTCTTTTGAGAATACTCCAATAACGCTTGCATGCACTGATCCCGGTACGCTCTCATATTTTGATTGTCAGCAGCTTCTACCTTTGCTTTTAACGTTGATTCTTCTAACTGCCAATAGTGCGGTTGACTATCATCTCCTTTCCACCAGAATGCCCAAAATCCACCGCGCGCATTTTCCACACGCCCCCAGTTTCCGTGCTTCAATTCTTTTTGCAGATCTCTAAAGAATCCTTGCCAAGAGAAATTGCTCCATTCCGTGAGAGGTAATGATTTATAGGATTCGATCGAGGTGTCAATCTGCTTGAGATACCGAAGATAATCATTCAAAATATCATTTCTCGTCGAAGCAGGAAAGCCGCTCAGTACTTCAATCATCTTCGTTCGCGTAAATACTTGATATCCTGCTCCTGTTACGCCGGAGTAGTCGCCTTGTTCTACGATTTTGTAATAAATCGGTATCGGCTCCAAATACCATGTTTCAGGATGCGTTTTGACCATATCAAGATATCGCTTTAATTGATTGGAATGATGTTTCGTAAAGACTTTATCCTCGATCAGAATGGCATATGTCTCATTAATGATCGCTAATATATCTAGACTATTGAATTGTCTTCTAATACGGACACTGTGAATAGGCTCCGGCAATGAGCAATCATGAAGGTAGAACATTTCGCGTACGAATCCATTCGCAATCGCATGAAGTTGTGGATCGTGATTTCGTGCTCCTTCTTCCGCCCACTTCAATAACCAACATAGAAAGGCATCTTGCGATAATTCACTGGTGGCATAATTAAAAATATTAGGTTTCAAATGAACACCTCCTTTTATTACAATTATAGGCATTTATTTTCTTCTTATTATTCATTTGAAGAATAATAATGAACTCTACTCATTCAATTTGCTTATAGATTTCATAAGAACTATCTATTTTACTTCCCTTCGAAACGGCTTTATATTAAACGAATTGATAATAAAGTTAAGTAGTTTTCGATTCAGGTATGAAGCGGAACTTCAGAAAAGAAGGGATTTTTATGTCTACCACAAAAAAAGGCTATTTCATGATGATCGTCCTCTGGTTTGCCTATGCGACCTTCGCCATGAACTGGGTTGCGGGTTCGTCGTTGACGCCACAAATCACGGCGCATTTCTTCGGCAATCAGACCGTTGACCCCCTCATCTCACAACTCGTCAATTATTCGATTACGACGGCGCGTGTCTTCGCCAACATTCTCGCCGCGCTCATCTTGATGAAGCTCGGTCCGAAAAAAGCACCGTTGCTCGCATTGTTGTTCCTGATGATGTCGATCGTCGCCATCTATCTACCGAACTACTGGGCGTATACGGTCGCTCGCATGGTCATGGGACTCGGTGGTTCAATGGTCATCGTCTACATGAATCCGGTCGTGACACGTTACGTCCAAGATCCGGCTGAAAAATTACGGATCAACGCCTTCAACACTGTTTCCTATAACGTCGGTGCATTCGTCGTGTCACTCTTGTTCACCTTGTTTGCCGATCAATTCGTCAGTGACTGGAAACTGACGTTGACGATTTTCGCGAGTCTGACAGCGATTCTCTTCTTCGCATGGTGGATTGGTAGTGAGTCGTTCGAGTTGAACGATGCTGCGGACGCGGACGAAACGCCTTACGGTTATGGAGATGCTGTCCGCGATCCGTTCCTCTGGAAATATGCGGTTGCCTTCGGCGGTTTCTTGACGCTCTATATCTTATCGCTCGTCGGCTTGAAACCTGTGTTCGATACGTATACGCAGTTGAACGGTTCGCTCGTCAACCTGTTAGTCTCAGGTGCCGGAATCGTCGGAACGTTCGTCGGTCTACGGATCGGTAACAAAGGAACACCTCGTAAACCGATTCTGTTGATCAGCGGGACGGTCATGATCGCGAGTTTCCTCGTCACCGTCTTGTTCGGAAACATCTCGCCACTCGTTTCGTATGTCTTTGCGTTCATTTCCGGATTTGCGATGTACATCCAGTATCCGATCTTCATGAACTTGGCACACGAACGAAAAGGGATGACACCGCAAAAGATTACCGTCTTATTCGGTCTCTTCTGGGCGATTGCTTATGCGACGCAGACGATCTTTACGATCATTTGGAGTTACGCACTCGGACATGCGGGATATACGGTCTCGATGATCGTCTTCTTCCTCTGCTGTTCCGTGTATCTGTTCTTCACGTTCTTCTTACCAGAAACAAAACCAAAACGGACGGATGCACTTCGAAAATCCGCTTAATCAAGCAACAAGCCCTTCCGAATCACCGGAAGGGCTTGTTTTTTTATGCCTCGTTATGCGCGCCATAACTATGACGAAGAGCAAATAACAGCCGAATCAATGATTCATGATAACCGATGAACCATCCTTCTTCGATTCCGTTAACGATCGCTTCTTCTGTCATCCAAGCGACGCGCTGGACTTCTTCTTCCTGCAGCATCAAAGTCGTCAAATCCACTTCCTGCTCGACGAGATAATAATCGTCAAAACCGATTTCAAACGGGATCGTCAGATGGGGACGGATGCCTGTGAAATCGATATCGAGTCCAAGCTCTTCCGACAGTTCTCGTTGCGCTGCCATCTGACTCGTATCCCCACTAATCGCACTGCCCCCGACCGTCAGATCCCACATGTTCGGCCAACCGGATTTGAACGGTTCCCGTTGTTGGACGAGCATCTCTCCTTTGGCGTTAAAGACACAGACGTGAATCGTCATGTGATAATCGCCGGCTGTATGCGGCGTCCCCCGTGTCCAGAGCCGTCCTGTTTTCTTACGATCTGCTGTGTATACATCCCACTGTTCCATCCTAAATCATGCCCCTTTTTAATCAATGAAAGATGTAGAGTTCGAACTTTCCTCCGCCTTGACGCAATCAATCGCGACGACGAGGGCGATCAACAATTCTTCCATCGCTTCATCTTCGACTTCAATCATGTACTGGTCGGTCCAAGAAATCCATTTTTTCTGAACGCGACCAATCCGTTGTCCCTGTTGTAGAACCTCAAAATCAACATCCCACCAGTCACCCGTCACTTCGAACTGATCCGAGTTGATCGTATAACGGTCCTTGAAGAAGGTGAACTCTTTAATAATTTCAAATGATTGCCCTGCTGCTTCGACATAAAAGACCGGTCGGAAACTGAACGTTTTCTTCTCGATTTCGGCGACGACTTCTCCGTTTCGGTTCGTTACGGTAAAGGTCTTCGGTAATTTCATAAAACTGCCCTCGATGTGATAGGCATCATGCCCCTCTTCGTCCTGAATCGCAAATCGTCCACGTAAACTGAACGCTTTTTCTTTCATATAGAGTGTATGCATCCCGGTCTCCTCCTTTAACGTATAAATTCATTTACGCTATCATCGACGGAAAAGATTCAATATCTGGAAATTATCGTTTGTGTCCGGACTTTCAGTGGTATCAACTTACATATCACGAATCTACGGGAAAGAAGGAATTTTGATGTCTATCGATACGATTGTTCTCTTCATTTTACTCGCCATCGCCCTGTTGATCATCCTTGTCCCACCGCTTCTTCTTTGGCATGTCTGGCGCGCCGATCGCCGCCAGCAAGAACACGCGGTCCTGCGAAACTTCCCTGTCCTTGGAAAAATGCGCTATATCCTCGAGAACATGGGACCGGAACTCCGCCAATACTTATTTCTCAACAATAACGAAGGTAAACCCTTCTCCCGCAATGAATACAAGACAGCCGTCCTATCCGGCAAATACCAAAGTCGAATTCTCGGTTTTGGATCGGAACGTGATTTTGAAGAAGCTGGTTTTTATGTACAAAATGCCCTCTTTCCAACGAATCGAAATGAACTGCGCATCGATCAATCCGAACGTGTGGATACTCATATCTATCAGATCGACCGCGATGAACTGTTTACGCGTAAAGAACATCTCGTTGCGAAGCAAATTTCACCGTATCTCTTGAAAATGGAGGATGCACCGGTCATTGGCGCGACGACATGTCGACACCCTTATCAAATTCAAGGACTGATTGGTCAATCGGCAATGAGTTTTGGCGCACTCGGTGATCGGGCGATCACCGCGCTCTCGATCGGACTTGGTCGCGCTAAAGGGAGCTGGATGAATACCGGTGAAGGCGGGCTGTCTGACTTTCATCTTAAAGGTGACGTCGACATCATCTGTCAGATTGGTCCCGGTTTGTTCGGTGTCCGAACGGAAGACGGTGATTTTTCGTTCGATGAGTTCCAGAAAAAAAGTGAGTTACCGCAAGTCAAAGCCTTCGAACTCAAGCTCGCTCAAGGAGCTAAGACACGCGGTGGTCACCTCGAAGGATCAAAGGTCACAGAAGAGATTGCCGCTGTCCGGAAGGTCAAAGTCGGTGTCGGCATCGATAGTCCGAACCGGTTCAACGAATTCACGACACCAGAGACGATGCTCGACTGGGTCGAACGTCTTCGCGAAGCTGGCGGCAAACCGGTCGGGGTTAAAGTCGTCGTCGGTAATCTCGAAGACATGCGTCAGTTGATTGCTTATATGAAAGAATCCGGACGTCACCCGGACTTCATGACAGTCGACGGAGGTGAAGGGGGTACAGGCGCGACGTTCCAGGAACTCGCGGATGCTGCCGGTCTACCACTCTTTTCCGCCTTACCGTTCGTCCATCAACTCCTGACGGAAGCTGGTTTACGCGACAAGGTCAAAGTGTTCGCGTCCGGTAAGCTGATCAGTGCCGATAAGATTGCGATCGCTCTCGCTCTCGGTGCCGACTTCGTCAATATCGCGCGTGGTCTGATGTTTAATGTCGGCTGTATCCAAGCGCAAGTTTGTCATACGAATCACTGTCCGGTCGGTGTCGCGACGACCGATCCGAAGCTGCAAAAGGCACTGATCGTCGACGAAAAAAGTTTCCGCGTGACGAATTACATCATCTCGTTACGAGAAGGTCTCTATAACCTGACGGCAGCAGCAGGACTCGTCTCACCAACAGAACTTCGCCCAGAACACGTCATCTATAAGGACGAAGCCGGACACCTGATTCCGGGACCGGACTGGATGACACGGCATATGATGGATCGCTCTCTTTCCTCACGGTAACGAATAGCACTCACTTGCACTTTTTAGCCAGAGCGCTTAAAGTGTATAGTTGATGAAATTCTTTAACCACACACGTGCATTACCTTAAGGAAAGGGTTTAATATACTATGAAAAAGAACTTTTGGCAGGACTTACCACGACCATTTTTCGTCTTAGCACCGATGGAAGACGTCACCGACGTCGTCTTCCGCCACGTCGTCGCAAAAGCGGCGCGTCCGGACGTCTTCTTCACGGAATTTACGAATACAGAAAGCTATTGTCATCCGAAAGGCAAACAGAGCGTCCGCGGACGTCTCGAGTTCACGGAAGATGAACAACCAATGGTTGCTCACATCTGGGGCGACAAACCAGAATATTTCCGCGAAATGAGTATCGGCATGGCAGAGATGGGCTTTAGCGGGATCGACATCAACATGGGCTGTCCCGTCCATAACGTTGCTGTTAACGGTAAAGGCTCCGGTTTGATCAATCTTCCGGAAGTCGCAGCTGAACTGATCCAAGCTGCAAAAGCGGGCGGTCTCCCGGTCAGCGTCAAAACGCGTCTCGGTTATACGAAGGTCGAAGAGTGGCACGATTGGTTGCGCCACATCCTCGAGCAAGATATCGCGAACCTCTCTATTCATCTCCGGACACGTAAAGAGATGAGTGCCGTTCCAGCGCACTTCGAATTGATTCCGGAAATCAAGAAGTTACGTGATGAAATCGCACCACAGACGTTACTGACGATCAACGGGGATATCAACGATCGCCAACACGGTCTTGAACTCGTCGAGAAATACGGTGTCGACGGTGTCATGATCGGTCGCGGGATCTTCCACAACCCGTTTGCGTTCGAAGTCGAGAAAAAAGAACATTCGAGCCAAGAACTCCTCGATTTGTTACGTCTCCAGCTCGATCTGCACGATCATTACTCGGCTCAATTCGAGCCACGTCTCTTCAAGCCATTACGCCGGTTCTTCAAGATTTACGTCCGCGGATTCCGCGGCGCGAGTGAACTGCGGGTCAAATTGATGGAGACGAACTCAACGGACGAAGTGCGTGCCTTACTCGACGCCTTCGTTGAAGAAGAAGGGATTCACGAGGTCAACTCGTTTTCAATCTAATAACAAAGCACGCCTCCTCGTCTCGAGGAAGCGTGCTTTTTCGTGTCACCAGCGTTCGACGGTTTGCCGCGTATCTGCACACCATTGTTCAAAGTCAGACTGATGCGTCAGCAACAGAAAACGTCGTTTGCCGAGTCGCCGATCGAGCCGTGCGATACCACGAATGAAAGGATGTGGATGAACAAGCGCTTGTTCAAAAGGAAGATTCGGATACTGCAACAAGTCCTGTTGCATCTCGTAGTTCTCCATGTACCCGTCTTGTTTGACCTGTCGTTCAATCTCAGCGGATAACGCATGCGACTGCTTCAACCAGTCGGACTGCCATAACGATCCGGCTGGTTTTTCAGGTAACTGTGCAGCTTGTAACGCGTAGCGCCGATCGACTTCCCGTTCGAAGTGAAAGTCGTCTGCTCCGAGAATTTCTTCTCCGTCAACCGTCACCCAGACGCGACTAGGACTATCTTGAATCCGGTAGACAGCTGCATGAAAAGCAATCCGTCCCTGTAACGACGGGGCGAGCAGTTGCTCAACCCGTTTTTTGATGATGGAAAACTGCAAGCGATCCGTCCTTTCCGTCCGACTAATGTGATTAGCCGTTCTTCATATGAAACGATTCCGCAAGTGTGAACGTCAACTCTTTTAACTCCAGACCACCGAGTGCAAAGTAGAGTTTTAAATAGTTGTGCGGGTTGAAGACGAAGACGTCCTTCGTCTGGCTGACCCACTCTCCGTTCGTTCCGTTGAAGGTGAAGGTCGCGACCGGCATGTTGTTCGCAAACAACGTTACCGGCATCTGCGCTAGTTCACCGGCATTCGAACGTGCCGTCAACGTGACCTGGTACATCCCTGTCTCTTCCGCCGTGACAGCGAAGACATGACTGCTGCCTGTTGTCGTCACGACGTCCGTTAACGGGAACGCATCCCCACTGACGAGGCGTTGGTGCGAGACTGCTTGCTCTTCGAGCGTCTCTTCTTCGATCGGTGCCCCGAGGACCTCGACAGGTGACGCCGTTCCCATCACGCGATCCATGACCGGTGACCGGAGTAAGAACTGACAGATGTTCGCGGCACTTCGCAATAACTCGGAACGTCGAAGTGTTCCGTCGGCGAGAGCCGTCAACGTATCATCCTCGAACGGATTCGTTCCTGGTTCACCGACGACCATGTAGAGATCGTTTTGCGAACGGACCATCGTCGCTGTTTGCTGACGATTTGCTTCCGTTCCTTCGGCGTTGATTTTCGCCCACCAGTCGGTCATGACGATTCCGTCAAAGCCCCACTCATCGCGCAAAATACGTGTGTTCTGATCATACAAGCCAGCAGTCCAAATCCCATTGACGGCACCGTACGTCGTCATGATCGAGTACGCTTTCCCGTCCTTGATGGCCATCTCGAACCCTTTCAGGTACAACTCACGTAACGCCCGTTCTGATACGATCGAATCCAGATCATGCCGGTGGAACTCTTGGTTGTTGGCACTGAAGTGCTTCAATGTTCCCGTCACACCAACCCGGTGCATCCCGTCGAGCTGTGCCACAGCCATTTTTCCAGTCAGATACGAATCCTCCGAGAAATACTCGAAGTTCCGTCCGTTGAGTGGATGACGGTGAAGGTTCATCCCTGGTCCAAGCAACGTATCAATCTCGTTCTTCCGTAACTCGAGACCTGTCATCTCGAATAGATCGGCAATCAACGTCGTATTAAACGTCGAGGCAAGCAATGTTCCGTTCGGTAACGAGAAGGCTTTCGTCCCGATGTCCATCCGGATTCCGGACGGACCATCCGCGCAGCAGCCTGCTGGAATGCCGAGTGCTTCGAGTTCTGTCGTCACGCCACCGAAGGCGCCCGCCGTTCCCGGTGTGACGCGCGGTGAGTTCATCCCTTCCCCCCGGACGATTGCCGCGAGACCCGCATTCGTCAATTGATCGAGGAACGTCTCGAGCGTGACGCGCTCTTCTTTAACATCGCGTAACTTCCAACCGGCATCTTCCGTCTGCGTCCGGTCAACGGGACGCTCCTGTTGACGACGCTGTTCCGGATCGATCGTCCGCAGTGGTGTCGCTTCATATATCACCGTATATCCCGTTTCGGTCGCTTGTGGTTTGATGCGTTCAAACGCCGTCACCGGTGCCATGTTCTCCGTTAAGACATCCGTGACGTCAAGCGTCTCGACGGAATGGCTTGCGACTGGAACCGCCGACCGGACGTCCGTTCCGAGATAGAGCTGATACGTGCCGGGTTCGACGACATAAGACGACTTATGCCCGGTAACGCCACTATCGTCATAACTCGCAAACGAGGCGAACGGTACGACGAGTGTGAGAGATTCTTGTTCGCCTGGTGCGAGTTCTTTTGTCTTGCCGAACGTAACGAGTTGACGCGTTGGGTTCCCAAGTTGTCCTTGTGGTTTCTCGAGGTATCCTTGTACGACTTCCTTCCCGCTCGTCTGACCGGTATTCGTAACCGTCGCCGTAACCGTCCAAGCATCAGCTGACGTCGTTACGTCTGTCGTAAGGTCAAACGACGTATACGATAATCCATAACCGAACGGATACAAGACCGCTTCCGGTGCGAACGTCTCGAAGTAACGGTACCCGACATAGATGTCTTCTTGATACAACGCGCGATCGGCATGACCGAAGTATGGTGTCGACGGATAATCATCGAGTGAACGGACGATCGTATCCGGTAGTTTCCCAGACGGCGAGACGCGGCCGAGCAAGAGATCACTCAGTCCAGTTCCGCCTTCCATTCCTCCTTGCCACGCGTAGAGGACAGCACTTGGCGTCGTCTCTTCGACCCAGCGCATATCGATGATGTTCCCGACGTTCAAGACGACCACAGTTTGTTTGAAGTGTGTCGTCACGAGTCGGAGCATCTCCTGTTCCGTCTCCGTTAAAAAATAACTCCCTGGATCCGCTGTATTGTCGCGATCTTCCCCAGCCGTGCGACCAATCATGATCAAGGCAACATCGGAGTCAAGTGCTGCTTGCTGAACGAGTGTCGCGTCAAGCGGCATCTCTTCTTGCGACCACGGCTCGGCTGCCCAGCCTTCCCCTTGGTCAAACGGATGGTCTTCAATCCAGTTCTCATACGCCTTGAGGACGTCTGCGTTCAGCGTCACGTCTTCGCGTAGCATATCGAGCGGACTGACGACGTTCGTGACGTTGACCATCCCGCCTGATCCTGTTCCACTTTTATAGTAGTTGAACTGATTACGTCCGAAGACAGCGACCGTCGATGCGGGTTGCAACGGGAGCACACCATCATTTTGTAAGAGGACCGCCCCTTCCGCGACCGTTTGTCGTGCGAGTTTTGTATAGGCTTGCCAATCGAGCGTGTATGTCATACGTCATCCACCTTTATTAGTTAGTTTGAGAAAAGAGTCGTTTTAAGTCCTTTGCGATTTCGTCTAAGCTGTCTTCGGCTTGCGGATACAGACCGAGTTTATCAAGAAAGGCATGTTCCATACCGCGGTACTGGAGATAGCGGGTCTTGACGCCTGCGCGCGCAAGCTTTTTCGCATACGCTTCCCCTTCAAGACGTAAGTAATCAAACTCTCCTGTAATGACGAGTGCCTCTGGTAGATCGTCAAGTGTCGCGAACAACGGTGAAATCCGTCGATCCTTCGAATCACTTGCTTGAACGTACCACTGCTCGAGCACACCCTCTTCATCTTGAAGCGACAAAATGATCCGTTCGAGTAGCTCCGATTCCGTTTGTCGGTCATACGCTTCAAGCATCCAGTCATATTCCGAATTCGGATGTTCCCCGACATTAACGACCGGATAATACAAGACTTGATAGCGGATATACGGCGTCGGACGCTCACGGTCGAGCAAACAACAGACCGTCGCCAAATTCCCACCGGCGCTATCGCCGGCGACAGCGATTGCACCCGGATCAATCCCAAGTCGATCAGCGTGTTCGACTGCCCAATCGATCGCTGCATGACAATCCTCAAGTCCTGTTGGAAACGGATGCTCGGGCGCCAATCGGTAACCAACCGACAAGACAGCGACGTTCCCTTTATCGGCTAATGCCTTACATGGATTCTCGACCGTCTCGAGCGTGCCACCGAAAAAACCACCGCCATGGAAATAGACGACGAGCGGGAGCGGACGCGCTGCTTCCGGACGATACAGCCGTGCTTCGATCGTGGTACCGGGTCTTGGAATCGCAAGGACGTCCGTTGAAATCTGCCGTGTCGTCACGTCTTCGTTGTTCCAACCCATGCCGGCACGTGCCAGTTCGACTGGCGACGCCCCTTCTGAAATCGAGACCGATGGACGCTGCGTGAGAACAACCTCACGGACACGCGGATCGAGTGTCCCTGGAGTCGAGACGTCGGGAATAGGCTTATCGACGATTTCGAGTCCGTCTTGATGGATGGATGAACGATTTCGTAACGTTCGCAGTAAATCTTGCATCAATGCGGTAGACAAGTGGATCGCTTCCTTTCTTATCAAATGGTTATCGAAAGCGCTTTCGATAACCGTTAAAAAAATTTCGAATGCCTCTTTTTCAAAAAAGAGACCGCTTACATCACAATATACCTGTCTTTGACAGGAGAAGCAAATATTTCACCTAAAAAAATCAGCGCAGTCGCCTGCGCTGATCCTCATCGTAATTGTTCTTGGGAAACGATCGTAAAACCATCAATGACCGTGTCTTCCTCGACCTCGATCAACAGGCAGCGTTTCCCTTGGTAGTTGACTTGTTTGACGTACTTCAAGTCTTGCGGACTGATCGCGATGTTTGCGACCTTCGTATTGATTTTAATCGATTTCGCTTCATAGTTCGGGACGATATTACTCGCCTTCATCTCGTACGTCGGATCATCAACAACCGTCTTGAACGCCCGTTCGACTTGTTCTGTACTGACGTCTTCGACACCACTTGCTTTGAGCACACGCTCGACTTCTTGGACGTCGAGCATCGGTACTTCTTCCTCATCTTGATCCTCTTCGACGACGATCAACTGGTTGATGTTTTCATAGACACCAGCTAACGTCTTCGTATCCATCGATTCACCCACGACTGATTTGACGATTTCCTCGAAGATCGCTTTATCCTCATCTGCCGTGACGATTGGTTGACCGTTCAAGACGTTTTCAAGGAAGCCAAAATCCGGTTTATTCGGCTTGCCCGCCGCATACAAGACATGATTGACGTCTGCTGCATTGTCGGTGAAAGTCGGGAAGAGGAATCCACCGATCGGCGACGCCAGTTTGATGACCGGATTAATGAATAAGTTCGACTTGAATTCGCGTTCGACGAAATCAAAGACGAGCGATTGTTTCGGTAACTCCGTTAAGTTCAGGCTACCGAGGATGAATGGTGTCGTATAGACGTCGTCATTCGGATCGATCTCTGTCTCGTCCGCTTGGCGCTTCGTCGTTTTATAGTATTGTCCGCGAATGAACGTGACGACGAGGTCATTCTCGTACTGGACGTCCTGAACCATCTTCAACGCCATCGTCTGCATCTGTTCAACCCAGTCCTCCGGCTCTTCCGCATACAGTCCTTCATAAAGAAGCTGTTGCGTATGACCCGTCTCTCCTTCTTCCGGATGCGTGAACTTGACCTCGAACAGCTTGACGTCGAGTTTTCCACCTAATACTTTCTTGAAGTTCGCGAGGAACAGCTCCTGTTGTTCCGGATCAAGCAATGGAAACGGTCGGGCTTCCTCATGATAGATTTCGCTCGTCTCTTTTCGGATATAGACGTTGTAGATTTCATGGATTTTTAGTAAATCGGCATCCATCTTGAAGTGACGACGGATGTCGGCGATGTCTTTTTTATTCATGCATACCAGCTCCTCGAATCATTAAAATCCTGCTTCCTGAAAAGCGTACCATATGCGAGATGACCCGACATCTTTTAGAAAATCAATGCGCACGGAATGAATACGCGCGTGTGACAGGATTAACGATCTCATATTCATATTCTTGGTGGGCAGCGCGAGCTTGCGCGATGCAATTATCTAGTTCTTTCGTGTTGAAATAACGTTGCGCTTCCGTCAACGTGCCACTTACGACTAAAAAGATACCGAACACGATCAACCATCCTCTAATTCGTTCGTTCATGATGTAGTCTCCTTTCTTCTCCACCTAAATCCTAACATCAGACCCTTCTATATAATGACAAAAGTTTAATTTTAATAACATTTACACGATATTCATTTTTTCCTAAATAAGTGATGCCATACTAAAAATTGTGAAGGGTGTCTTCACATCATCTCGTCTCATACATAGGAGGAATGACACGTGTTCAAAGCCATCAAGTCCATCGTCATCACTACGCTCGTCTGCCTGACCGCTTTCCAATTCGATACGACATCCGTTTCCGCACTGCCCTCAGGGATCTCGTCGAAAGCGACGGCACAGTCTCAACTCGATGCCTTAACTGTTAAAACAGAAGGCAGCATGACCGGTTATTCGCGTGATTTGTTCCCGCACTGGAGCAGTCAAGGAGGCGGCTGTGATACACGACAAGTCGTCTTAAAACGTGACGCCGATTCATATGTCGGATCGTGCCCTGTTACGTCTGGTTCTTGGTATAGTTACTATGACGGACTGACATTCACGAATCCGTCTGACCTCGACATCGATCACGTCGTACCACTTGCGGAAGCATGGCGTTCAGGAGCAAGCAGCTGGACGACGACGACTCGTCAAGCATTCGCAAACGATTTGACAGGTCCGCAATTGATTGCTGTCTCTGCAAGCTCGAACCGTTCAAAAGGGGATCAGGATCCGTCGACATGGAAGCCGACACGAGCAGGTGCGAGCTGTGCCTACTCGAAGATGTGGATCAATACGAAGAGCCGCTGGAACCTCAGCTTACAGTCGAGTGAAAAAACAGCCTTACAAACGATGTTGAACACATGTACATACTAAAAAGGAGTCGATTCGATGGAAACGAAAACCTCTACCTTTACTGCCACACATGGTGTCATGACGCAAGAAGTCGGTGTCATCAGCGGTGAACTCGAGCTCCGGACGACCTGTCAGGAGGATGGAACGTTGGAACTGAAGATTGCTTACGTCGGAGCGATAGACGTCTATACGTTACCCGGAACTTATCGTGTCCATGACGTTCGGGATCATGACGTCATCCATCAGATGCTAGTGACAGTGCTCGAACGCTACTGAAAAAACAAAACCAGGACAAGAATGTGAAAAACATTCGTCCTGGCTTTGTTTTTTTCAAGTGCTATTCAATTTATGGATACATCAAAAATATATGGTTTAATTTCCAAATCGTAATTCTCTGAAGATATCTCAGCATTCAATTTAATTTGTGTTTCACTTAAATCAATTGCAGGATAGACAATTACACCTTCAGTTTCTATACTAGGTAATATTTCATTTTGAATTTCTTGAAGTCCAGTAGTTTCAGAATCAACATACTCTTCCTCTAATTGCTTATTTCCGACAATTAATTTCGCAGATCCCGGATAAAATGAAACTTTTTCTTTTGTATCGTTTTTTATTTTCACATAAACTCTCGTTTGATTCTCCGCGATCTCGATGTTTTTTAAAGTCATCTTAATTCCGGATTGATTGATTTCTTTATCTACTTGAAGGTCCTTTAGTGTAGGAGAAACAGCAGTTAAATAACTAACGACTTCAATATGTTTAGCTAAGACAATTGGTGCTGTTACAGTTCCTCCAAAAGCATTCTCGCCTTTAAATTCATCTTTAATTACTCCATCTATTTTTACATAATCATCTGTCTTAATTTTAAATTTCGGATCATCTATAGCTACTAATGTATTTTTTTCAGATTTTTCCGGATCAGCCCAAACCTGAATGTACGTACCTTTTTCATCCTTTTCAGGTTCAGCGAATACTTTTCCAGTAATCTCTAATTCGAAACCCTTATATTTTTTAGGATCACTATACAATTTTTCATAATCTTCTTTTTTTAATTTACCCTTCGTTTTGACACTCTCTGTTTTTTTAACATCTTCAGATTCTGAGGTAGAAGACTTATTATCATTACATGCTCCTAACATCACTGTGACAACGATCAGGCTGACAAGAATCATTGATTTTCGCATAATGAAGATACCTCCCTTAAAAAATTTAATATAATAATTTTACCATATTTTTTAATTTTTATTATCTTAATTCTATTTAAGCTATTAAAATGTAAAATCCGAAAAAAAATCGATTAAATCGTATAAAACGTTTTACCACGGTAACTTTGCATTTTTTATTTCTTCTTCCCACAAAATTCGTATCTCCTCGAAAACATTCATCGGTAATTTGCCTTCGGGTGCAGATAGATTGTGTTGCAATTGCTTACTAGTTTTAGCTACAGGAATCATCGTCGATACTTCTTCGTATGAAAGAATGCATTGTATGGCCGCCTGCACCATAGAAGTATCTTGACCGAGAATGCGACGAACGTTTTCAACTAACGCAGCTCTTATTTCGATTTCTTCCTTGCTTCAGCGATCCCGAACCCCACTGAAGGTACTGTAACGATCATATTTTCCAGTTAACCAACCTGAATCTAGCGGAATCTTAGAAATGATTCCGACTCCTTGTTGATGAGCTGATTTCATTCTCGTCACTGGTTCTTGATGAAACATATTGAACATTACTTCAATCACTTGACTGTTCGTGTGTTCTAATAGTTCTTTTACTTCTTTCCCTGTATCGACCGAAGCACCGAAAGCTCGAATTTTCTCTTCTTTTTTAGTCGTTCAAGTAGTTCGAATTGTGGAGATTCGCTTGTCAACGTCGTAAACGGTGGATTATGTAGTAAAAGACAATCTAAATAGTCTGTCTGTAAACGACGTCAGCTACTTTCGACGGATGTTAAGAGTTGTTCCGGTTCAAAATTTTGTTCCCCACTCGATTGATGACCACACTTACTACTGATTATGACTTGATCTCGTTTCTCTTTAATTGCTTTTCCGATCAACTCTTCACTTTTTTCAGCTCCATAATTAGGTGCTGTATCAAAAAAGGTGCACTCTTCATCAATAGCTTGCTCGATCTAATGTACTGCATCTGCATCGGTCATTTTACCCCAATCCTTTTCGTTTCCTAATTGCCATGCACCAAAGCCGATCTCCGATACTTTGATTCCGGTATTTCCTAATACTCTTTTTTTAATAAATATCTCCAACTTTCTTTTTTATGATTATCATCAATACCCCCCTTAATCGGGTCACTTTATGTAGTGTATAAAAAAAGACAATCATTCCACCTGACCGTCTTTTGTCATTCATTCAGTAAAATTCAATCGTCACATCGTTATACCCATTTGTTTTAAGGAAAGAGGTTAATAATTTTTGTATGCGTACATCTGCCGCTTTTAGAAAACCTTGCTGAATTTTTTTCTCTTCAATTTTTCTTTTTTCTTTGTTGATATCATCAAAAATCTGCTGGGATTGATAATCAGAAAAAATATTCCCTTTGATATCCGTTACCTTGGCTGTATCTGTATCTGCTACATTATCAAGGATAGTCGCATTCGGAACCTTAACGTATAATTGCTTAGCTGTTTCGTCATAAGATAACTGTAATTTCGAGAGATCCGTTCCTGCTTTTAGATAACCATCATATTCAATTAGTTTGATTGCCTCTGCCAGCTTCATGTCGATGAACGGTACCTTTTTACTGCTTCGACTGACTATGACTTTGCTATATTCATATTTTAAGGTAGTCCACTCGGACAATTCGACCAATCGTTCTTTTACTAAAGCAGTATCAGAACTTTTAGTTGTAGAAAATAGAGAAGGTTTGAAATAGAAAATGGCACCGGCACCGACTATTCCTATGATTACCAAAAGAACCAACATGTTCATAACGAATTTTTTCATTTTTAAAAGTCTCCTTACATGTGTATCACTAAATTTCAAGTATTAAGAATATATCTACGCGCTAGTTAAAAAGAGGTGACATGATCCATGATAATCACATCACCTCTTCCATTCATACTTATTACTATTACATAGCTCTTTTACATACTGCATAACATTCTTCGATATGTGCGTTCCCTAAATATTTCATTGCACCAAAACTAATTCCAGCTGAAACGGCCTGTCCCACAAAAGGAACGTACTTGGTGACCTGTTTAATTGCCATTTTGGCACCCATTCTTTTTAGTAATTGTGCAACTACTGTTTTTGTAATGTACTTCCCAACCAATTCGCTTCCGACCGAAGAAATAATGATTGCGAGTCTTCCTTTTATTTCAGAATCGAGCTGATCAATCTGCTCAGGAGATAATCCGAATTTCCGGTTAATCGCAGGAAGCAGCTCCATCATAATGACGACGTCTGCTCCAACGTCTGCTCCTGGAATAGGAACGACTGCGGCTGCGGCTGAAGCTGATGCTCTTTTATTAACCATTGAATGACACTCTGCTTTAATACGGTCTAGTTCTGAATTAGAAATAGGCAACACGTTGTTTCCCCCGATTCTTAAATTAATTTCTATACTAACAAAAGATGGTATCTCATAATGATTATCGGTTTCATTCCTTAAATTTACAATCTTTTTTATTATTTGATGTAAAAAGTTATTTATCCGTAATATCTTTTATTTTATAAATATAAATAAGAAGTACCTCAGAATTTTTAAAATAGTATTAGGACTGCTTTATGATATCCTGTCCCCTCAGATAGAAACAAAAACCTTTACGTTTGCTACGATCGCGGGATTATCAGCGGTGAACTGGAAGTCGGATGACTTGTTACGGTTGCTTATGTCAGAGCGGTAGACGTTTGCGTTATTCAGTAATTATTGTGTCATGACGTCATTTATCAAATGTTCATCAACGTGCTAAATCAGACACAATAAAACAGACGCTGTTCCATCACTGAATGGCGTCTGCTTTATTGTCGAGTATTTAAAATCAGATTGTCATTATTTACTAAAGCATACGTTTTTATCTGACGTTCCATTCGGTATAGTGAGAGCAGAGTCATTATCCGTTTTAAGGAGGCATAACTCATGCGGAATATTTTGATTCCAACCGGCGTCATCTTAAGTGGTGCAGGTCTCTACATGGCACTAGAAAGTCATGTTCCTGCGTTACTCGTTACCGGCATCATCATGCTATTTGGCTGCGGTATTGGTATCATCACGAAAGAAAAGTCGGAATAATCCATAGATCCAGTCAGGAGGATAAATATGATTCAACAATTCATCGAGGAACAGCAGTCACACGATACTATTGGCGGGTTTATCGCTAAGTCTGTTGACCCGATCCTCGCCCACGTTAATCCATCACGTTTACAAGACAACGATCTTGTACTATTGATTCAAGCTGATCAATCGATTGTTATCTCTTTCGCTAATTCACAAGATCAATCAGATTGGACGCCAATATCACGAGAGCAGATTCATCGATCGAAAAGTCTACTTGCACCTAAGACATGATATTTCAAAATTAAGCACGGTGAATATGCCGGAACCTATTTGATTTCACCGGATTTGATTGTGAATGATCAATTCAAGAGTGAGAAAGATTATTTAGAAGTTCTCACATCAACAACGAATAAGTAACTCATAAATGTTTTATCAAGACGATTTCGTCTTTAATCGGAACTCCCTTTTCATTGTATAACGGGATTTCCGGTTTTATTTTGCGTGCAAAGTCCACGGCATTCGGAATCACCTGCGATATTGTATATCCCCGATGTTGATAGAAACGTATCGCATGCTCATTATCATTCGTCGTAACAAGTGTCAGCAAGTCGCATTGTTGCTGTGCTGCCCTTTCTTCTACCACTTGCATCAATCGTGAGCCGATTCCTTTTCCTTCCTCAAGACTATCCAGCGAAATGATTTCGCACGTCTGCGAAGTCATATGATAGGTAATCAGTCCAATGATTTCATGATCATCGTTTATGGCATAAAATCCATCTAAGAGACTACAATCATGAACACCTGTCGATGTTACCATTTGTGAACTGCCCCAATGCTTGGTAAAAAAGACTTTAACCTGACTACGTGTTTTTTCTTCGATGATCTGAATAACCATTATGTCCTCCTTTCATTTATATACATTTCGTCGTCTTTGTTAATTATGATATAAGAGTTAATCTTACTTAACTAAAAAAGACCACCTAGAGTATCAGTTAATACACTTAAGGCGGTCATCTAAATAGTGCTTATTTGTGATAAGGCTCATTTCGATTAATCCGGTACGCCCGATAAATCTGTTCACAGAGGATCATCTTCATCAATTGATGCGGGAATGTCATCTTCGAGAACGAGATTGTATCGTTCGCCCGCTGCATCACTTCTGGTGCAAGACCAAGTGATCCACCGATGACGAAAGCAATTTTACTCTTGCCGTATGTCGCGAGTTGATCGAGTTCTTTTGCGAACTGTTCGCTCGTCCGTTGTTTTCCTTCAATAGCAAGTGCGAGGACGTGAACATCCGGTCCGATCTTCGCTAAAATCCGTTCGCCCTCTTTTTTCTTCACTTGCGCCATCTCCGCTTCACTCAATTGCTCCGGTGCCTTTTCGTCTGCGACCTCGATTTCTTGAATTGAACAGTAGGCGCCGAGACGCTTCGTATATTCAGCGATGCCTTGCTTCAAATACTTCTCTTTTAGCTTTCCGACTGTAATGATGGTAATTTGCATCTTTTTTCTCGCTTTCTGACAGAAAATTCAGGAGTTATCCACAGAGTTATCCACAAATCCACATGTTGATATTTATTTTTTGCTTGACACAAGATATGTTGCTGGTGCCTCGCAGTATTCACACGTGATGTTTTTTTCTGGATTTAGCTGATCAAGAATCGGGTATTGTTCTGTTTCATCTACGATTTCGTCGAGTGCGAGCTCGACATGTTCTAAACAAACGTACTTATCCACAGGTGGTCTCCTCCTTTCACTTATCCACATTTATCCGCTTCCAGTATAACAAATATCAACCTTCCTGACCGGAAAAGCCGCAGGTTTCCTCACTCAAAAAAACCATCCACAGGTCGGACCTGTGGATGGTTTTTCAAGTGATGCCTTACTGAACGGTTGGTGATTGAGCAGACAACTTCACATCTGCTGTCTGTTTTTCACCGCCCCGGTAGAACGTGACTTTGACCGTATCACCGACTTTTGCATCCCGGTAGAGGACACTTTTTAAATCCGCGAACGATGCGATCGCTTTTCCGTTGATCTCAACGATGACATCGTTTGCCTTCATTCCCGCTTTTTCGGCTCCACTATTACGGGTTAGACCAACGACGACGATTCCTTTCGTGACATCATTCGGTAATTTCAGACGATCTTCGCGATATCCGCTTGGGAATTCCTGCACGTCACGAATCTGAATCCCGAGCTGTGGACGAACGACTTCACCGTTTTGCTCGAGATCACGCATGATTGGTAACGCTTCGTTGATCGGAATCGCAAATCCGACTCCTTCAACACTTGCTTCCGCAATCTTCATCGAGTTGATCCCGATCAATTGACCGGCTGTGTTAATGAGCGCTCCACCGGAGTTCCCCGGGTTGATCGCTGCATCGGTTTGAATGACTTCTGTATTAAAGTCTTGCTGTCCATCCTTATTCGTATCGACGGGAACCGTCCGTTCCTGCGCACTGATGACACCGCGTGTGACCGAGTTCGCAAAGATCCCGAGCGGGTTCCCGATCGCAAGCACCGTTTCACCGGCACGTAACGTATCCGAATCCCCCAGTTTTGCGACTTGTGTCACTTTCGATGAATCAATCGACAGGACCGCTAAATCGTACGTCGGATCTTCGCCGAGGACTTTTGCCTCGAGTGCTGTTCCGTCGGATAACGTGACAGACAAGCGGCTCGCCCCTTCAACGACGTGGTAGTTCGTAACGACGTAGGCTTTATTGCCGTCTTTTTTATAGATGACGCCGGACCCTGCACCCGTTTCCTGATCGGTTCCTTGGAACGAGCTCTGAAGGTTCGTCACGCTCACTACGGCTTCCTTCGTCTTACCGACCGCACCGACGATGTCGGCTTCATCCTCCGTCGTCTGTGTCGCAGTCTGTTCCGCTGTCGTCGACGAAACTGGAGTCGGACTCGTCATCTCATCGCGGACGAACGGCCACGCGACGAGAGCAATCAACAAGGCTCCGACGATTCCGCCGATCAGACCGACGAAAAAGGCTTTTCCGGCACCGCGACGACGCGGTGGTTCTGGTTGTTCTTCATATGGTTCACGATAAGGGCTGACCGGTTCGCTCGTTGCCGGCTGACGGGGCGGGAAGCCGCTCTCATCGGATGACTGTTCATATCGTTCGGATTCGTTCCGTGGTTCTTCGGGTCGATCCATCGACATACGCCTCCTTTATGACTCTCTTTACACAAGTATACCCCCATCACGTGGCAAGTGAGCCAAATGTGGGGGTCTTTTGAGCATATTCAGTAATTTCCCATAATCAAAGCTTCAGAAGCGGTGTCGGAATGACCGGATCCGTGTCGAGAAGCTGAATCTTACTCAGATCGACGTCACGGCTCGCGAGCGTCTGGGAGACACTCATCCGGGCGAGTTCCTTCATGTTGTTGTCCTTGCTCAAGTGGGCCATGTGGATCCGTTTCGTCCGGTCATCTAGGACCTCGCTCATCGCGATTGCGGCGTCCTCGTTCGAGACGTGTCCGTAATCCCCGAGGATCCGTCGTTTGACGCTCCACGGATAATGTCCCATCTGGAGCATGCCGATATCATGGTTCGCTTCAAAGATATAGGCATCAGCGCCCCGAATGACACCTTTCATTCGGTCCGAGACGTATCCGGTATCCGTGATGTGCGCCAATCGTTTTCCTTCATGGGCGAACTGGAAGAACATCGGATCGGCTGCATCGTGACTGACGTTGAATGATTCGACTTCGATGTCACCGAACTGCTTGACCTCTCCGACTTCCCAGAGGAACTTCAGCGCCGGATCAATCTTACCGATCTTCGCTTCCATCGCTGCCCATGTCTTTTCATTCGCATAGAGCGGGATATTGTACTTCCGTGCCATGATGCCGACGCCTTTGATATGGTCGGAGTGCTCATGGGTGACGAACAGACCATCGATGCCATGTGGCGACCGGTCGATCTGGTCGAACAAGGCGAGCATCGCCTTGCCGGTCAATCCCGCGTCGACGAGCAAGCGGGTCTGTTCACTTTCGATATAGAGGGCGTTCCCCGTCGAGCCACTGGCCATGACGCTGTAGTGTAGGCTCATCGTGCATTCCTCATTTCTCTGAGACTGTATCCAATCGTTCGACGGTCTGGACACCGCCGTCAATCGCATTGACGAAGTAGACTTCTTCGTTGTCGAGCTCGATTTGCCACGTCGGCGGCAGGATTTGGACCGATTCCGTGCCTTCCGTGACGAGACAGAAATAACCGAGCTTGTGACTCGTCAACCGCTTCGATGCCGGGAACAAGCCTTGCTCCGACAACTGGACGATTGCTTCACTTGCCGATAACAACGTCACGTCCTGCGCTTGCCGGACGACCTTGTTCAAGTGGCGTTGTTTGTAGCTGACGATTTCCTTTGCATCGTTGAGCTGCAAGACGAGCAGGGACGGTCCGATCATCGCATCGTCCTCACGCGACTGCTGTGGTGTCGAATAGAGCGGCTGTCCCTTATACGTCTGAACGAATGTCATCTCCTGATACTTACTATCATACTTCCAAAATGTATATTCGGCACCATACCGAACGGATGCTTGAACGAACGATGAAGCAGAATCCCGCATCGTCTTCGTTTCGAGTCGATACGGTTTCGTCAACCGGACCGACCACTCGACATCGTTCTTGACGGAAGCGACCGCATCACGAATCGGTGAACTCGCGAGTGGCGCTAGCGTCCGCGCATCGACTTCGGCTGTTAAATAGCCGATATCCCGCGTAACCGGTTGTAGTTTTTTCTCGTCGATTTGACGATCCTTCAAGATCGATTTCCCGGTCGCACTCGTCGCAACGATCCGCGGCTCGACCATCCGGTCCATCAATTGAATGGCAAGGTAGACGTTCAGGATCAAAAAGGTCAGCATCAATAAGGTCTTCGCTTTACTCCAGTCCATTCATCCTCACCCCTCATTCCCGACAGCTTGATTGATCGATTGCCAGACGCCGTCGATTTTGATGAACCACGTCGGCTCAAAGACGGCATAGCGGCTCGTTGAAATCTTATACGTCATCTCATATCCAATCCGGATTCCACTGATCTCTTTTAAGAGGTCAGCACGGCTCAGACGTTCGAGAACCGTTTCAACAGCTGGCACCGTTTCTTCCCGAAGGATCAGTTTCCGCTTCGCCCGAAGCATGCTACGGCTGAGCGATCGGACTTGATTTTCCTCATACATAATCTTCAGTGTCGCGAGATCGAACTTCGTCTGTTCGAGTAGCGGACCACTCTCCCCAAATACCGGATATCGGTTCAGATACAATCGGAACGTCGCCGTCTGTTCCTCACTCTTTTTACTCATCTGATCAAAGTAATACCGGAAACCACTACGCTGGGTATCTTGATCGAGCCAGCCCCCATGAATGTTGACATAGCTGACGAGCGTGCTGTAATCGACGGTCGAGCTTTGGGTATTCGGCGATAACGTGTTGAAGCGATAGACATTGTAGTTTCGGTCATACGTCGAAACGCTGACACCGTCCGTCAAGACGTCAAGATCATCCCGACTCTTGATTTGCTGGACGTTCGAGTTCTCGGCAAAAAAGGCACTCCGGATGCGGTCGAGTGGTTTCGGCGATTGCCCAACCTCGTCATAGACGAAGACTTGCTCTAGTCGCGTCGTACCGCTCGCGACATACGTATAATCGCCACCTTTGAGTTCGACGCGTGTCATCGGTTTTTTCTTATCATGCGCGAACAGTCGCTTCAGAACCGTCTCATCGCCGACGAGCTTGAAGTCCTTCAGGCGACCGGTCGCCGACTCAAGACGGAGGATTGGTCCATCATAATCGAGTAAATAAAGCCGTTTGATTGGTTCCGAGAAGGCGATTTGTTTTTCGCCGAGTAACTCTTCAAGAATCGTCGCACTGATCGGTGTCGGGAAAATCATCTCGACACTCCGGTCACCGACCGGGATGTTATTCGCTTTATCCGTCAAGACGAGGACACCGATGTTAAACGACGCACCGATGCGGTTAAGGAAGGTCCGACCGATGATTTGTGTCTGATAGATCCCTTCCTGGTCCGAATAGACGAGTAGTTCCGGGTTGATCAGTTGGTTGCTTTCAATCGTCTTTGAGGCATCGATCTCGTTGAACGAGACCTGTTCCCGCTCGATTGATTCACTGCTTGGATGATAGGTCCAGAGCATCGCTGTCTGAGCGATCGAACCAGCGACAAGCAGGACGAGTAACAGCGAACTCCAGTGTTGTTTCTTCATCCGGCATCCACCTCTTCGATCACCTCATACGGAAGCGTGAAGTAAATCGTCGTGCCACGTCCCCATTCACTTTCTGCCCAGATGTCGCCACCATGTGCTGAAACGACGTCTTTTGCGATCGACAGACCAAGACCGGTGCCGCCAATTTTACGGGCACGGGCTTTATCGACACGATAGAAGCGTTCGAAGATTTTTTGGAGATTCGCTTTCGGGATTCCGACACCTTCATCCTTGATGCTGATGACGATCCGTTTTGCCCGGAGCATCGTCCGGACGGTGATCGTTCCGCCTTCCGGTGAGTACTTGATTGCATTCGTCAGGATGTTGTCTGCGACCTGGATCAATTTATCCTGATCCCCACGGATATAGACTTTCCGCTTCATGATCTTACGACGGAAACGAATCCGTTCGGGCTTCGTCATGTCATGGCGATCGAGAATCTCATTCAGGAACTGAATGTAATCGAAGCGGACCTTGTTCATTTTGTATTCCTTACTGTCCATCTTCGACAGTTGTAAGAGATCGGTGACGAGGCGGATCATCCGCTCCGTCTCATTTTGTGTCGTCTCAAGGAAACGCGGTGCGAGTTCCTCGTCCTGATACGCTCCTTCTGCCAAGGCTTCAAGATAGCTGCGCATCGTCGTCAGTGGTGTCCGGAGCTCGTGACTGACGTTCGCGACGAATTCGCGACGATCCTGTTCGACTTGCTCCTGTTCCGTGACGTCATGCAGGACGACGATCATCCCGGTTATTGGACCACTGTGTTTCTTGACGGGCGAGAAGAATGCCCGGACGAGGAACAGTTCGTCCTCACTACTGAAATCAAGCAGACGCGGTGGCATCGTACCGTCTTCCGGAATCATGAAATCGTCACCGAGTGCCAGTAAGTCCTTCAGGTTCGTGCCGACGACGCTCGCATCATCTGCACCGACGATATCCTTCGCTTGATCGTTCATCAAGATGACGCGCAGCGTCCGGTCCGTCGCGATGACGCCATCGGTCATGTTCTCTAGGACACTCGTCAACTTCCGTCGTTCGGCTTCCGTCGTCGCGTTTGCTTCGAGCAACTCATCCGTCAATTCGTTGAAGGAACGGGCGAGTTGTCCGATCTCATCGTCCGAATAGACCTTAACCTTCCGCGAGAAGTTCCCGCGTCGCATCTCGATCGCTTGACGCCGCATATCGGAAATCGGGCGTGTGATCGTCCGCGACAGCAAGACACCAAGAATCGACGTGATGACGAGAGCGATGACCGTTCCGGTCGCAAGAATCCGCGTGACCTGTTGCATCTGCGAATAGATCGACTCCATCGAGGCGCGGACATAAATCATCCCGGTCGTGACACCGTCTCGTTCCGAGGTGACCGGTACGGCAAAGATTCGGATCTTATCCTCTGATTCCGGATCAAGCACGGTGTCCGTCCGGGTCGAGCTCGTTGCCTGTGCTTTTTTAATCAATGAATTCGTCGCTCGTTGTCCGACCGCCGACTGGTTCTCGTTATCCGACGTCGCCTGGATGATCGAGTCCTGGTCGATGATCTGGACTTCGAGGATGTCGTTCCTTGAGGTGGAGCCATTACTAAACTCAGACAGCAGTTGCCCTAGTGATTGGGACAACTGCCGTTTGGAGGCTTCATCATCGCCTGTTTTATCGAATTCCTTCCCGACGTTATAGGCGACAAGACCTGCCCGGTCCTCGACCGACTTCGAGAAGTTCGTAATGTACTGCTTTTCAAGGGAACGAACGAAATAGACACCAATGACCTGCATCGCCACTAAGATCAATAAGGCATAGATGACGACGAGTTTCCATTGGATGGATTTAAAGAAGTTCGTTCCTTTTAACATCGTTATTCATTCTCCCCGTCTTGGAGATAGTAACCGACCCCACGACGCGTCATGATATAGACCGGCGTACTTGGGTTATCTTCGACTTTCTCACGAAGACGACGTACCGTTACGTCGACTGTCCGGACGTCACCGAAGTAGTCATAGCCCCAGACCGTCTGCAACAAATGCTCACGGGTCATGACTTGACCGATGTTTTTCGCGAGGTAGTGCAACAATTCGAATTCACGCTGCGTCAGCTCGATTTTTTGATCCTTACGTGTCACCGTATGCGAATTCGTATCGATATACAGTTCTCCGACTTTGAGTGGACCTGGTCCAACTGGTTGTGGTGTAGCTTCCGGACTCGTGTTGCGTAAATGGACTTTCACGCGGGCCAGTAACTCGCGCGAGCTAAATGGCTTCGTCACGTAATCGTTCGCGCCAAGCTCAAGACCAAGTACCGTATCGATTTCGGAATCCTTCGCTGTCAACATGATGATTGGAATCTTCGACGTCTTCCGGACTTCCCGGCAGACCTCCATCCCGTCCATTAACGGGAGCATGATGTCGAGCAACATCAAATCCGGTTTGAACTCCTCGAATTTCTCTAATGCCTCCACGCCGTCATTTGCGATCGCGACCTGGTAGCCTTCTTTTTCTAATTTAAACTTGAGTATATCTGCAATCGGTAACTCGTCATCGACGACTAGAATTTTGCGTTCCGTCACTGGGTGTGCCCCCTTAAAAATTTCTATTCAATCTATTTTACCTGTTTTTTCGGCATATAGAAAGGTGGCGACGGAAACTCCCGGCGCCACTCTCTCTACTGTTCGTCGTCTCACGAGAGAGGTTCCACGTGAAACACTGTATTCAGTATACATGTTTTTGCTTCCGTTTGTGAACCATTTCGCACAAAAAACAGCCTCTTGCAGGAGGCAAGAGGCTGTTGAGACTTATGCTTCTTCGTAGAGATCACGCAAGACGACTGTCTGTTCACGACCCGGTCCGACCGAGAACGTGACGAGTGAGATACCTGTGAGATCCGCAATCCGCTTGACGTAGTTCTGTGCGTTCAACGGTAGATCTTCAAAGCGACGGACACCTGTGATGTCCTCTTTCCAGCCTGGAAGTTCTTCGTAAACTGGAACACATGCTTCGAGATCACGGAAGCTTGCTGGGTACTCATCGATCTGTTTTCCGTTGAATTCGTATGATGTACAGATCTTCAACGTGTCGAGTCCTGTCAAGACGTCGATCGAGTTGAGCGCAAGATCCGTCAACCCACTTGTACGGCGCGAGTGGCGAACGACAACGGAGTCGAACCAACCGACACGACGCGGACGTCCTGTCGTCGTCCCGTATTCACGACCGACTTCACGGATTTGGTGACCGATGTCATCGAACAATTCCGTTGGGAACGGACCGTCACCGACTCGTGACGTGTACGCTTTACAGACACCGACGACGTGATCGATCCGAGCTGGACCGACACCGACACCCGATGCGACACCACCAGCTGATGCGTTCGACGATGTAACGAACGGGTACGTTCCGTGGTCAAGGTCGAGTAAGACACCTTGTGCGCCTTCGAACAACACTTTTTCACCATGGTCGAGGCTATCGTTGACGACGACGGATGTATCGCAGACGTATTTCGCGAACTCTTGTCCATACGCATAGTACTCTTCGAAGATATCGTCGAATGCGATTGGTTCAGCGTCATACATCTTCGTGAACATCCGGTTCTTTTGGTCGAGAACGATCTTCAACTTCTCAGCGAACGTTTCTTTGTCGAGTAAGTCTGCCATCCGGATTCCGATTCGTGCGGCTTTATCCATGTAGCACGGTCCGATTCCTTTTAGCGTCGTTCCGACTTTTGCGTCGCCCTTCGCTTCTTCTTCTAACTGATCCTGCAACTGATGATACGGCAAGATGACATGCGCCCGATTCGAAATTAACAAGTTATCCGTTGAGACACCACGATCGTGCAGATACTTCAATTCCTTGACGAGTGATTTCGGGTTAACGACGAGACCGTTCCCGATGACACATTTCTTATCCGAGTAAAAAATACCTGATGGGATCAAGTGCAATTTGTACGTCTCGTTATTGAATACGATCGTATGTCCTGCATTGTCTCCACCTTGATAACGTGCTACGACGTCGGCTTGTTTCGAAAGAAAATCGGTGATTTTCCCTTTTCCTTCGTCGCCCCACTGTGTTCCGACTACTACTACTGATGACATCTTATCATCCACCTCCACGTACGATTCAAAACCACGACTAAGTGTAACGCGATAAAAAAAAGAAGTCAACCAAATACCGAACAATTAATTGTTACAATTCTCTTTCGTTCGTTTAATTATCGTTTTTAATGAATAAACTGAGAATCTTTAGGTGAAAATAAAAAAAGCTACGTTTTGTCTCCGATCGATCGAAGACAAAGCGTAGCTTGGATTAAGCTGGTGGCGCGTACGAGTTGCTTGGCTCGAGATCCACGAACTTGTTGAATTCTTTTCGGAAAGCGAGTTTGACGGTACCGGTTGGACCATTCCGCTGTTTTGCGATGATGATCTCAATCGTATTCGCATCTTCCGTTTCTTTATTGTAGTAATCGTCACGATACAAGAAGGCGACGATATCGGCATCTTGCTCGATTGCTCCCGATTCCCGGATATCCGACATCATCGGTCGCTTATCTTGACGACTCTCAACCCCACGGGAGAGCTGCGATAAGGCGATGACGGGGACTTCGAGTTCACGCGCGAGTGATTTCAAGGAACGGGAAATTTCTGAGACCTCTTGTTGACGGTTGTCGCTGGAGCGACCATTCCCTTGAATCAGCTGCAAGTAATCGATCATGATCATCCCAAGCCCGTGCTCCTGCTTCAAACGACGGCACTTCGCCCGGATATCGTTGACCCGAATCCCTGGTGTATCGTCGATGTAGATGCCGGCTTGAGACAGGTTACTCATCGCAAGCGATAACTTGCCCCAGTCCTCTTCTTCGAGTTGACCAGTCCGCAGACGCTGCGCATCGACGTTTCCTTCAGCACAGAGCATCCGCATGACGAGCTGTTCGGCACCCATCTCAAGACTGAAGATGGCGACGTTCTCGTCAGCGCGTGTCGCGACGTTTTGCGAGATGTTTAAGGCAAACGCCGTCTTCCCGACCGATGGACGTGCTGCGACGATGATTAGATCGTTACGCTGGAAGCCGGCCGTCATCTTATCGAGATCCTGGAAACCGGTCGGAATCCCCGTCGTCTCGCCGCTTTGCTTATGCAATTTATCAATCGTTGCATAGGCACTCGTCAAGACGTCCGAGATCGGGATGAAGCTCGCGCTCCCTTTTCCTTGTGATACTTCGAGAATCTTTCGTTCTGCCTCATTCAGCAGAACATCGACCTCATTTTGCCGCTCGTACCCGTCAGTGACGATTTCACCCGCCGTCCGAATGAGACGCCGAAGCGTCGACTTCTGGTCAACGACGTTGACGTAGTAATTGATGTTGGCTGCGGTTGGTACACCTTCCGCTAGTTCCGCTAGATACGGTAGACCACCGATCTCATCTAGGATACCAAGCGTACTGAGCTCGGCTGTGACCGTGACGAGGTCGATCGCTTCACCTCGGTCGGACAGCACGAGCATCGCTTCGAAGATCCGTTGGTGAGAGGCACGGTAAAAGTCCTGCGGTAACAGACGTTCTGATGCACTGATCAAACGATCCGCATCAATCATGATCGCCCCTAGGACGGCTTGTTCTGCCTCGATACTTTGGGGAGGCATATTTTGCATGACTTCACTCATCACCGTTCCCCTTTTCTACTCACGCCTCTTTGACCTGAACGTTCAGCGTCGCTGTCACTTCGTTGTGTAGCTTCAATGGTACCTTCGTAAAGCCGAGTGCCTTGATTGGGTGCTCGAGCTCGATTTTACGTTTATCGATCTTGTAGCCCATGCTCTTGAGTGCTTCCGTGATCTGTTTGCTTGTGACCGAACCGAAGACACGACCGCCTTCACCGGCTTTCGTCGAGACGACGATCGTCTCTTTTTCGATTTTCTCTTTTAACGCTTGTGCGTCAAGCAAGTTCTGTTTCGCTTCTTCTGCTGCTTTACGTTCATGTGCTTCATGTTGCTTCAAGTTTCCAGTCGTCGCAGGACGCGCCAACTTTTTCTTGAAGAGTACGTTATTTGCATAAGCATCGGCCACGTCTTTGACGTCTCCTGCTTTACCTTGTCCTTTTACATCTTGTAAGAAAATAACCTTCATTCTGATTCCTCTCCTTTTGTCTCATCTTCTAGATATTGATCGATCGCTTTACGCAACGCATCCGCGACCGTGACGACCGATTCTGACATCTGTGTCGCCGCGTTCGTCAAGTGACCGCCGCCTCCGAGCGTCTCCATGATCAACTGGACGTTGACTTCCCCAAGTGAACGAGCACTGATCGCTGTCCGTCCGTCTTGAAGTTCCGCGATGACGAAGGCAGCACGAATGCCTTGAAGCGACAACAATTGATCAGCCGCTTGTGCGATCAAGACTTGATCGTGAATGACGCCAGGTTCTGCTGTCGCAATCGCCATCCCTTTCGTATAGACCTCGGACCGCTCGAGGATATGTGACTGCTCAACGTACGTCTCAAGATCCTGACTGAGGAACTCTTGCACGAGCACCGTGTCAGCACCTTGTGAACGCAAGTAAGATGCAGCATCGAACGTCCGCGAGCCGGTCCGAAGGGCAAAGCCTTTCGTATCGACGATGATGCCGGCAAGTAACGCCGTCGCCTCAAGCATCGATAGCTTCTGATTCGTCGGCTGGTACTCGATCAACTCGGTGACGAGTTCTGACGTCGACGATGCGTAAGGCTCGAGATAAACGAGGACCGCATCTTCGATGAAGTCCTCCCCACGCCGGTGATGATCAATCACGACCATATGCTCGAATCGATCGAGTAACGTCGGCACGACGACGAGCGACGGCTTATGGGTATCGACGACGACGAGTAACGTCTGATCGTCAATCAACTGATCGGCTTGAAACGCATTGACGAACCGTGTCTCGAGTTGTGGTACTTCAGCGATCTCGTCCATCATCCGGCGAATCCCGCGACCGATTTCTTCTGGCGGTAAAACGATATGCGCTTCCTTATCGTTCATTTCCGCAAGCTTCAAAATGCCGATCGCTGATCCGAGTGCATCCATATCCGGATTCTTATGCCCCATGATCAGGACACGGCTCGATTCCTGCATTAAGTCACGAAGCGAGTTGGCAATGACACGTGCTCGGACACGTGTCCGTTTTTCTGTCGGATTCGTCTTGCCGCCATAAAAGCGGACTTTCCCGTCGCGTTTGATGACGACTTGGTCGCCTCCCCGTCCTAATGCGAGATCGAGACTCGACTGAGCCATCAGACCAAGCGCCGGAATCGGGTCACTTCCGCAACCAATTCCGATCGATAACGTCAACTGGACACCACGCTGACTCGTCTCTTCGCGCACGGTATCGAGAATCGTGAACTTCGATCGTTCGAGAATCCGAAGATTCTCTTCTGTCGTGACGATGAAGTATCGATCAGATGCGGTTCGTTTGATATACGTTCCGTGTTCGGCTGCCCAGTGATTCAACAGTTGCGTAACTCGGCTGTTCAACTCACTGCGCAACTGATCTTCGATACCTTGTGTCATCTCATCGTAGTTATCGAGATAGATAACGCCGATGACTGTCTGATTATCGACGAGTTGTTGTTCGACTTGTGCTTCTTCTGTCATATCGAACAGATAGAACGTCCGATTCTCATGATTTGAAAAGACGCGATATACGGCATCACCGATTTCAAGCGTCGCTTGGTCCTCGTTCGTCGCGACCATTTCGATGAATAAGGGATCGAGCTCATTGAGCGTCTGTCCCATCGCTACATCATCAAAGATCTCCCGCATCGGATCATTGAACCAGGTGACGAGGGTTTCCTCATCGTATAACAAAATCCCGATTGGCATGTTCGTCAACGCATCTTGTCCCGTCTCCTCGACTTGCATCGAGATTCCGGCGACGTATGCCTCCCATGCCCTGCGTGCACGGCGTTCTTCGAATAGGTGCAATCCGAAGAGGAGGGCAGTCACGACGGCTCCGATAGCAGAGATGATCGGTTCACGTACAGCGACGACGAGAAGCAGACCGACGATTAATAGATACGGAATGAAGCGAACGATGCGTCGTTCTCGTTCCGGTGATACTTGTTGACCTGACTCCATCGTGTCCTCCTTATATGCTCTATAGGGTTCATTTAAATTTTTAGTAACTTGTTTATTATAACCGAAAAGCAGGAGGGGATGAAAGGGAAGCGAAAAAAAGCACCATCCTCACGCATGAGGATGGTGCTACGAAATCAGTCAGCCACGTATGGGATTAAAGCCATTTGACGTGCGCGTTTGATTGCGATTGTAAGTGGACGTTGGTATTTCGCTGAAGTACCAGTCACACGACGTGGAAGAATCTTACCGCGTTCCGAAATGAAACGTTTGAGAAGTTCTACGTCTTTATAATCGATATGAGTGATGTGGTTCGACGTGAAGTAACATACTTTACGACGACGTTTTCCACCTGGACGACGTGCCATGTGATTAACCTCCTTTTTAACTTGGATTTTTCAGGACGATTTCCTTAGAACGGGAGGTCGTCGTCTGAAAGGTCGATCGAACTACCGCCGCTGAACGGATCAGCGCCGAAGCCCGAATTCGATGAAGCGGGTGCTGGCGAGGAAGAGTTGTTCTGCTGTTGCTGTGAACCCCATCCTGCAGCATTCCCGTTTCCACCAGTAGATGAAGCGTAGCCTTCGCTACCATCCGAAGAACGGCTCGCGTTACGTGACTCAAGGAAGCGGACGCTATCAGCGACGACTTCCGCACGATAACGGCGTTGCCCTTCTTTATCGTCGTAGCTGCTAATCTGGAGGCGACCCTCTACACCAGCAAGACTACCCTTCTTCAAATACTGAGCAACGTTCTCTGCTTGCTTGCGCCAAACGACGCAATCGATGAAATCAGCTTCTCGCTTCCCATCTTGCCCTGTGAAAGGACGGTCACATGCGAGTGTGAATCGCGTTACCGCAATCCCGCTCTGCGTATAACGCATTTCCGGGTCACGAGTTAACCGACCGACTAAAACGACGCGGTTAATCATCAGAATCACTCTCCTGTTTCAGCTTATTTCTCGTCTTTTGTGATCATTAAGCGAACGATATCGTCACTGATCTTCATGAGACGGTCAAGTTCTTTTGTAGCTGCTGGTTCAGCAGAAACGTTAAGAAGAACGTAGAACCCTTCACGCATATCATTGATTTCGTAAGCGAAACGACGTTTACCCATTTCAGTTGTTTTATCAACTGTACCACCGTTATCAGTGAGGACTTTGTTGAAACGCTCCACTGTTGCTTTGCGTGCTTCCTCATCAAGTTCCGGACGGATGATGTAAAGTACTTCGTATTTACGCATATCTGTCACCTCCTCTTGGACTGGCGGCTCGAATGTTCGAGCAAGGAGCAATAATTCATTACTCACATTCGTTAATACTACCAAAGTATTTTGCTTTATGCAATAACGATTCGATTTCGATTAGACGTTGAAGCGGAATGTGACGACATCGCCGTCTTGGAAGACATATTCCTTACCTTCTGAACGGTAACGTCCTTGTTCCTTGACTGTAGCCATGTTGCCTGCTGCTGCTAAATCTTCGTACGAAACGACTTCTGCACGGATGAATCCACGTTCGAAGTCCGAGTGGATGACACCCGCACATTGCGGAGCTTTCATCCCTTTTTTGAACGTCCAAGCGCGTACTTCTTTTTCACCTGCTGTGAAGTATGTCGCAAGACCAAGCGTGCTGTATGCTGCATGGATCAATTGATCAAGACCTGATTCTTCGATTCCGAGATCGACGAGGAACTCTTGACGTTCTTCTGGCTCAAGCTCTGCAATCTCTTCTTCAATCCGAGCACAGATGACGATGACTTCAGAACCTTCTTTTTCTGCGAATTCGCGTACGAGACGGACGTTTTCGTTATTGTCCGCGTCTGCGACTTCATCTTCGCCAACGTTTGCAACGTAAAGCATCGGTTTCATCGTCAACAATTGGAAGTGTTTGACGAGAGCTGCTTGATCTTCGTTCAATTCAGCGAGACGTGCTGGTTTCTCGTCTTCGAGTAATGCTTGCACGATTTCAAGTGCTTCGAGTTCAGCCGCTGCGTTTTTATCGCGTGACTTGACTTGTTTTTGGACACGCTGAATCCGTTTTTCGACTTGCTCGAGGTCTGCGAGGATCAATTCGAGGTTGATCGTCTCGATGTCATCGATCGGTGAGACTTTTCCGGCCACGTGTGTGATGTTCTCGTCAACGAAACAACGCACGACCTGACAGATCGCATCTACCTCACGAATGTTCGCGAGGAATTTATTTCCGAGACCTTCCCCTTTAGACGCGCCTTTTACGATACCTGCGATATCCGTGAATTCGAATGCTGTCGGGATCGTCTTTTTCGGGTTGACGAGTTCCGTCAATTTCCGAAGACGTGCATCTGGTACTTCAACGACACCGACGTTCGGGTCGATCGTTGCGAACGGGTAGTTCGCTGCCTCTACACCTGCTTGTGTGATGGCGTTAAAAAGTGTTGATTTTCCTACGTTTGGTAAGCCAACGATTCCTGCTGTTAATCCCACTTGGAATTCCTCCTTTTCGGTATTTCCTAGGAAATCCGTGCTAGCGGCCGCAGTGGGTAGAATGATTACACCACGTCAGCACATCTTTCACAATTATAGATAGTTCAATTTTTTTAAGCAAGGAGCTCGACCGTCTTTTTTACTCATGTCCTAACCGAACGCAACCGCTCCACTTAAGCAAGACAACAAAAAAGCGAATCTAATCACGAGGATCAGATCCGCTTTTCATTACTCTGGTAAGACTTTTTTCAATCGTTTATCAAAATCACGACGTGGCATCAAAATGCTTGCCCCGCAACCTTGACATTTGATTCGGATATCCATGCCGACCCGAATGATTTGCCATCGGTTCGTACCACATGGATGCTGCTTCTTCATCTCAACATAATCATGGAGTTGATACGTTTTTGGAATCATCCGTTTGTCCACCATTCTTTTGTTCTGGATTCATCATGACCATCCGTGGATACGGGATCTTGATGTTTTCTTCTTCGAGTCCTTGCTTCAATTCTTTGCGGATTAGACGACCAGCTTGGAAATGTTGCATCGGTGGTACTTCTGCCATCAAACGATAGACGACTTCAGAAGGACCAAGCGTCTGGACGCCAAGCATCTGAATCGGTTCGACGAACATATCGACATACTTCTTCGTCGTCCGGTCTGCGATCTCATGCAAGACTTGTTCGACCCGTTCAAGATCCTCATCATAGGAGACTTGGACGTCGACGAGTGCGAAACTGTTGTCGACCGAATAGTTCGTGACTTGTAAAATCTGACCGTTCGGGATGATGTGGATCTCCCCGTTGAGTCCTTTGAGTTTCGTCGTCCGGATCCCAAGTTCCGTGACGACCCCTTCAATCACACCGACGCGTACATAATCTCCGACTTTGAACTGGCGTTCGAAGATGATGAACGCTCCGGTAATGATATCTTGCACCAAGTTCTTCGCACCGAACGAAATCGCAAGACCGGCGATTCCGGCACTGGCGACAAGACCAGTGATGTTGATTCCGAACTGACTGAGTACCGTCAACAACATGACGATTCCGAGCACATAACGGATTGCATTTTGTAGCAATTTCAGTAATGTCTCGTTCTGACGTTGCGCCAAGTAGTCCTGTTCATTGATTTTCCTAATCGTAAAGAGACGTGAGACTGCCCCAGTCAAAACGCGCGTTAAGATATAGAACGCCGCGATGATGATGAGCGCAATCAGTAGTTTCATCCCAAAACGAATCCACATATCCGCATCCATTACTTGATTGATTAGTTTATCGACTTGGGCGACGGATTCTTGTACATCTTGATTGGTAGCCATTCTCTCATCCTTTCTTGTTCTCTCTATTACGACAGTATACGTGATTTTAATTGAGTTTCAACCAAAGAGCCGATTTTGACGTTAGATTTTTGGAAAAACCGGGAAAGGAAAATCATCTAAGAACCCTTCACTCTTGCCAATCCACCACGACACCGACACCAAGAGAAGAAAGGATGATTTCGATGAATTTCCGCTTTCATTCGCACGAGCCCAAGCCCTATTCTTTCTTTTTAGAATATACGGAACCGTTCGCGAAAGAACGCTTAGCCGAACAACTATTCGAACAAATCTCCGCAGTCCAGGAAAAACGACCAATCGTACTCGTCTGCATTGGTTCTGATCGTTCGACGGGCGACTCACTCGGTCCACTTGTCGGAACATTCCTTGAAAAACAAGCACCTGCTCATCTCCACGTTTACGGTACACTCGCTAAACCCGTCCATGCACTGAATCTCGCTGAAACGATTCACTCAATCCAAACGACCCATTACCGTCCGCTCGTCATCGCAATTGATGCGTGTCTTGGTCGACTTTCAAGCGTTGGGCACGTCTTCTTCTCGGAAGGTCCACTCGCACCCGGTGCCGGCGTTCAAAAAGAATTGCCTGCGGTCGGTGACTTCAACATTAAGGCTGTCGTTAACGTCAGTGGATTCATGGAGATGATGATTCTCCAAAATACACGGTTACATCTCGTTTATGAACTAGCAGAACTCGTCGCGAACAGTTTCCACATGCTCGATGCGAAACTATCCGCTGAATCGACACGGACGACGATTTCCTTCACGCCCCGTTCGATGTAATGAAAAAGAAGCGAACCGTCACCGGAACGCTTCTTTTTCATTGATCCGATTCAGGTAATAACAAGTCGAGCAACCGATTGAGGTCGTCTTCATCTGCAAAATCAATCTCGAGTTTCCCTGCTTGTTTGCCTTGTTTGATCCGTACCGTCGCCCCGTATTTTTCGCGAAGCGACTCTTCGACGAATTGGACAGCGGTCGCTTGTTGCGGACGCGTGGATTCTTTCCGTTCCCGAAGCGCCTGCTCTAGTCGACGGACGTTCCAATTTTCCGCCATGACGCGTTCTGCCATCTGCTCGATTTTCTTTGGATGCTTCAGCGACAACAGGGCACGGGCATGTCCCATCGATAACCGCTCATCCATCACTGCTTGTTGAACGAGTAACGGCAATTGTAGTAACCGAAGACTGTTCGTGATGTGCGAACGACTTTTGCCGACACGCTGCGCAAGCTCTGCTTGCGTGATGCCGAATTCCTCGATCATCTCTGCATACGCCATCGCCTCTTCAATCGCGGATAAATCCGCCCGTTGGATGTTTTCGATCAAAGCGAGCTCCATCACGCGTGTCTCGTCTGCTTCGATCACGAGGACCGGTACACGTTCGAATCCTGCGCGACTCGCTGCTTGATACCGTCGTTCGCCGGCGATGATTTCATAATAGCCATCACGTGGTCGGACGACGATCGGTTGGATCATCCCGTGCCGAACGAGTGATTGGGCTAACTCTTCTAATGCTTTTTCATTGAATCGTTTCCGGGGTTGAGTCGGATTCGGGCGAATCGCCCGAACAGGTAATTCGTTCACTTGCCTTCTCTCCTAAACGTAGCGGAAGGCACGACCGCTTATTCCGGACGTGCCTTCACGATGCGAATCCGCACCTCTACATATTCTTCACAATCGACTTCTTCTTTTTCAATCGTCAATCCGGTTTGCTCGATCATATCGACGGAATCGCGAAGGGTATTTAACGCAATCCGTGTATCGCGAGCAAAGCTCTTATGACGTTTTTTCTTCGGTGGCTGTGGTGTCATCAATCGTTCCACCCGGCGCTCCGTCTCCTTGACGTTCCATTCCCGTTCCAGAATTTCAGCGAGTACCGTTACTTGTAGCGCTTCATCCTTGAGCGGTAATAACGCACGGGCATGACGCTCCGTGATCGTCCGTTGCTTCAACGCTTCCCGGACATCCGTTGGCAATCGAAGCAAACGCAATTTGTTAGCAATCGTCGATTGACTACGTCCGAGCTTACGAGCTAACACTTCTTGCGTGATGTCTTGTAACGCAAGCAAGCGCTCATAGGCTTCTGCTTCTTCGATTGGTGTCAAATCTTCGCGTTGCAGATTTTCAATCAATGCCAGTGAAGCAGTCGTCTCGTCCGTCATCTCTTTGACGATGGCAGGAATCGTTTCCCAACCAAGCGAGCGCACTGCCCGGTATCGTCGTTCTCCCGCAATGATTTCGTATCCTGTTCCTTGTTTTCGAACGACGATCGGCTGGAGTAATCCATGCTCTTCGATCGTAACGGCTAGCTCTTCAATTCGGTCCCCATCAAACACTGTCCGTGGTTGGAACTGGTTTGCGACAAGTTCTGTCAATGGTAATTCCTGAACCGTCTCTTGTGGGTCAAGCTCGATCGTAGCAGGTTGCCCTCCCTTACCGAGCAGCTTGGCAATTGCATTTCTCACGTTGGCGCACCTCACCTTTATCAGTCATCGTTTCACGTGAAACGGTGTTTAGCTTAATGGATCTTTCGCAGGCGTACCCGCTTTACGCGGATATTTCCCGGGTGTTGTTCGTTTTTTATCTACAATAACGATATTACGCTCACTTTCCTCGCCTGGCAATTGGAACTGGAAACTTTCCCGTAAATTCCCACCGAGTACTTTTAAGGCAATCGCACCATCCTCGAGCTCTTCACTGACTTTCGCTGCCTTCAAGGCAACGAATTGACCCCCGACTTTCGCAAGCGGTAGGCAATATTCCGCGAGAACGGACATCCGGGCGACCGCACGTGCTGTCACGACGTCAAACCGTTCGCGGAATTGTTTATTTTTACCGAACTCTTCGGCGCGTCCATGATGGAACGCGACACCTTCGAGTCCGAGTTCCGTCGCCAAATGATTGAGGAAGCCGATTCGTTTGTTCAGTGAATCGACGATCGTCACTTGGAGATGGGGGAACATGATCTTGATCGGCAGACTTGGGAAACCAGCGCCCGCTCCGACATCACAAACCGTCGTGACCGTCGTGAAATCGAAATAGAATGCTGCTGTGATCGAATCGTAGAAGTGCTTGAGGTAGACATCTTCTTCGTCCGTGATCGCTGTCAGGTTCATCTTTTCATTCCACTCGACGAGCAGTTCATAATACCGTTTGAATTGATGCAACTGATGTTCTGAGACCTCAAGTCCCTGTGCTGCCAATGCTGTTACGAATTGCTGTTGGTTCATCTCGTTCACTCCGCAGTCAATGCGTATTGGCCTTGTTCGATATAGACAAGCAGGATCGAGATATCAGACGGGTTAACCCCTGAGATCCGGGATGCTTGTCCGATCGAGAGCGGACGCACTTGGTTTAGTTTTTGTTTCGCTTCAATCGCCAATCCACTGATCGCATCGTAATCGAGACGATCCGGAATCCGTTTTTGCTCCATCCGCATCATTTTTTCGACTTGATCAAGTTGTTTATCGATGTAGCCGGCATATTTGACTTGGATTTCGACTTGTTCTGCTGCTTCTGCAGACAGTGGTGTTTCCGGTGGTGTCATCTGCGCGATCATCGCATACGTGATTTCCGGGCGTTTCAGCAACGTGATCGCATGCAGCGCTTCCTTGAGTGGTGATGCACCAATTGCTTCTAGCTGTGCATTCACGTCCGCTGTCGCTTTGATGACGACCTTCTCAAGACGTTTCATCTCAAGACGGATTTGTTCTTGTTTATCGAGCAACTTCGCTTGGCGCTCTTCCGAGATCAATCCGAGTTCATATCCGATTTCCGATAGGCGAAGGTCCGCATTATCATGACGGAGCAACAACCGGTACTCGGCGCGTGACGTCAAGAGACGGTATGGTTCGTTCGTACCTTTCGTGACGAGATCATCGATCATGACACCGATATAGCCTTGTGAACGTGACAAGATAAGTGGTTCTTTGCCTTGGACTTGTAGTCCGGCATTGATCCCTGCCATGATTCCTTGTCCCGCTGCTTCCTCATACCCACTTGTTCCGTTGATTTGACCCGCTGTGAATAAACCAGGAACACGTTTTGTCTCGAGCGTTGGCCAGAGTTGTGTCGGAACAACGGCATCGTACTCAATCGCATAACCAGGACGCATCATTTCTGAATTCTCAAGCCCTGGAATCGAGCGGAGAATATCGTGTTGTACGTCTTCCGGCAAGCTTGTTGATAACCCTTGCACGTAGACTTCTTCCGTATCGCGACCTTCTGGCTCAAGGAAGATTTGGTGACGCGGTTTATCGTTGAACCGGACGACCTTATCTTCGATCGATGGGCAATAACGTGGACCTGTTCCTTTGATCATTCCAGAGAACATCGGGGAGCGGTGCAGGTTCGCATCGATCAACTGATGCGTATACTCCGTCGTATACGTCAACCAGCATGGGATCTGTTCCGTGATCATCTGAGTCGTTTCATGACTAAATGGAAGTGCTACTTCGTCACCTGGTTGGATCTCCGTCTTCGAGTAGTCAATCGTTTTCCCGTCAATTCGTGGTGGTGTACCTGTTTTGAAACGTGCGAGCTCAAATCCGAGTTCTTCAAGATGTTTCGATAGATTGATCGATGGCATCTGATTGTTCGGACCACTCTCGTACGACAATTCACCGATGATGATTTTTCCGCGCATGAACGTTCCTGTCGTGATGATGACCGCTTTCGCCCGGTACTCCGCTCCGGTATTCGTGACGACACCGACGCAACGTCCTTCGTCGTTAATCAATAACCGTTCGACGAGTGCTTGACGTAAGAGCAGATTAGGTTCATCCTCGAGCGCTTTTTTCATTCGGTTTTGGTATTCGAATTTATCCGCCTGTGCCCGTAGTGCTCGCACGGCAGGACCTTTTGATGTGTTTAACATTTTCATTTGAATATACGTTGCATCGATCGCGCGTGCCATTTCGCCACCGAGCGCATCGATTTCCCGGACGACGATTCCTTTTGCAGGACCACCGATCGACGGGTTGCAATACATGAATCCGACCATATCGGGATTCATTGTCAACATGACCGTTTTCGAGCCCATTCGTGCCGCAGCAAGAGAGGCTTCGATGCCGGCATGTCCGGCTCCGACGACGATGACGTCGAATTCACCTGCTTGATAAGCCATAGTACTGGTTCCTCCTTCTTATTCCACACGCAGTCGTCTCGAATTATTTCCCGAGACAGAACTGCGAAAACAACTGATCCAATAAACTATCCTGTGCTGTATCACCATTGATTTCGCCAAGCGTATCCCATGCTCGTCGTAAATCGATCTGTACCATGTCGATCGGCATCGCTGCTTCTGCTGCACCGAGAGCATCTTCAATCATTTGACTCGCGCGTTTGATGAGCTGGATGTGACGCGCATTTGAGACGTACGTCATATCCTGACTTTCGACACCCTGTTCAAAGAACAGACTCGCAATCGCCGCTTCAAGATCGTTGACGCCTGCTTCCTCGAGCAAGGATGTCGTGACGATTGGTCGACCATCAGCAAGTTCCGTGACACGCGCTAAATCAATCTGTTGCGCCAAGTCACTCTTGTTGACGATGATGATCGCGTTCATTCCTTTGATCGCTTCAAACAGCAAGACGTCCTCATCCGTCAAAACATCGTTTCCGTTGAGGACGAGTAAGATCAAGTCGGCCGTCTTTAAAGCCTGACGTGACTTTTCGACACCCATCCGTTCGACGATATCTTCCGTCTCACGAATCCCTGCCGTATCAATCAACTTCAACGGTACACCGCGAACGTTAACATATTCCTCAATCGTATCGCGCGTCGTTCCCGCGATATCCGTGACGATGGCCTTTGCTTCTTGCACCAATGTGTTGAGCAAAGACGACTTTCCGACGTTTGGTCGACCGATGATCGCTGTGGATAACCCTTCGCGCAAGATTTTTCCTTGGCGTGCCGTTGTTAATAACTCTGCTAAAATCGCGCGGACAGCACCCGCATCACGTTCGACGATCTGTTGCGTCATCTCTTCTGCATCGTATTCCGGGTAATCGATGTTGACTTCAATCGCAGCAATCGTCTGTAACAATTGTTGACGTAAGTCTTGGACGAGTTTCGAGAGACGTCCTTCAATCTGACTGACGGCGACATGCATCGCTCGGTCCGTCTTCGCCCGGATCAGATCCATGACGGCTTCCGCTTGTGATAAATCGATGCGTCCGTTCAAGAACGCACGTTTCGTAAATTCACCAGGTTCCGCCAGCCGGACTTCCGGTTGGGCGAGGATGAGTTCGAGGACACGATTGACCGCGACGACTCCTCCATGACAATTCAATTCGATGACATCTTCACGTGTAAACGTCTTTGGTGCGCGCATGACACTCACCATCACTTCATCGACGACACGGTCCGCCTCATGGTCGACCAATTTCCCGTAATGAATCGTATGGGTTGGTACTTCCGTCAAGCGGTTGCTCCCTTTATAAACACGGTCGGCTACAGCGACTGCATCAGGACCTGATAAGCGCACGATCGCAATCGCCCCTTCTCCCATCGGCGTCGAAATCGCGGCAATCGTATCAAATTCCATCATCCGTTCTTCCACCTCGTTTTTCTTCTGTCTTTTTATGAGTATTTAATCCTTAATCGTTGCAATGGGTATAACGAAACAACTATACACGAAATGACGCAAAAGAAAAAGAGCGACACTCTGTCAAAACAAAGCGTCGCTCTTCACGTATTAGCGTTTCTTTTTCGATTTTTTAGGAGCCGGAGCTGCTTGTGCTGCTTCTTTTTCACGTTTAGCAGCCATTGTTGCTTCCGTCTGCAACTTAATCTTTTCACGCATCGGCTTCATGATGACGATCGTGACGATGATCGAGAAGATGTAACCGACGACCCAGTAAAGCGAAAGGGCAGATGGGAGTGTAACACCCATGATGAAGATCATGATTGGGAAGACGTAGAGCATGATTTTCATTTGTGGATTGTCTTCTTGACCTGCCATCGAGATCTTTTGTTGCAGATACGTCAGTACTGCAGACATGATCGGCAAGATGAAGAATGGATCCGGTTTCCCAAGGTCGAACCAGAGGAACGTATGTTGGAAAATAGCCGGTGTATAAATGATGGCGTTATAGAACGCGATCAAGATCGGCATTTGGATCAAGATCGGTAAACAGCCTGCGAGTGGATTGACGTTGTGCTCTTGGTAGAGCTTCATCATTTCCTGTTGCAATTTCTGTTGCGTCTCTTGGTCTTTTGAGCTGTATTTCTCACGAAGCTTCATCATTTCAGGCTGGATGACTTGCATTCCACCCATACTCTTCGTTTGTTTGATCATCAATGGAAGGATGACAAGACGAACGAGAAGTGTCGTAATGATGATTCCGATACCGTAATCACCGCTAAAGAACTGTGAAATCTCACGAATCAACCACGCCATCGGCCAAACGAAGTAATGTTTCCAAAAACCTTCTGTGTCTGCTGTGATCGGTTCACCTGTACCATACGTGCTAGGTGTACAGCCGGATAATACGATCGCGAGCACGGACATGAGTCCGAGAGTTAACCAAATCTTAGTTCTCTTGTTCATAATTCCTCCTAGAAATTGTTTACGCTTTGTCGAACGCCATCTTCTTCTATAGTAAGGCAAGGAAAGGGAGCGCCGTACAAATCAACAGGATGCATTGCTACGATTCATTTTTTTGATCGCATCCAGACACCGGAACGTTTGAGGACGTGACGGAGACTGTCAGCCACTTCTTGCGCGGTCATCTTCGCGGCCGGATTGCGCGCGATGATCACCAAATCATAATTCGGGGCAATCGAGGCTTCATGCTGCTGGCATGCTTCCCGAAGATACCGTTTCACCTGATTCCGGACGACGGCATTCCCGATTTTCTTACTGACGGATAAACCAACCCGAAAGTGAGTCTGTTGCTCCTTTTTCAAGGCATACACGACAAATTGCCGATTTGCGACAGAGGCTCCTTTAGTAAACACCGCTTGGAACTCCTTGTCTTTCTTGACGCGGTATTCCTTCTTCACCTTATTCACACTCCATCCTGACACTACGAAAATTCGTCGTCTCTCATCATATCATAGAATAAACATGCGACGCGATAGGGCGCATGTGACAAAAGCACGAACACACGAAAAAACATAAAAAAAAATCACCTCGGACCATGCCCGAAGTGATGGATGCATCAATGCATTAGACAGTCAAGGCTTTGCGGCCCTTAAGACGGCGAGCAGCCAAGATACGGCGGCCACTCTTCGTAGCCATACGCGCACGGAATCCGTGAACTTTTTTACGCTTACGGTTGTTTGGGTTGAAAGTTGGTTTCATTCGTCTGCACCTCCTTTAAAAGATCTTTATAACCAATTGTTATTTTCTACTTTAAGGCAGTCTTGTACATTATATAAACTGATTGTGGCATTGTCAATGAAAGTTCAGAAGATTTCTTGTCCTGCTTAAGGGAGTTCTAGTTTGAAAACAGGCAATAGGATTCGACTGTGCAAACTCTATTACGCGATAGAATACATATGGGTCATAGAGGGGATGTTTGTAGACTTATCCACCTATCCACAGACTTATCCACATTATCCACACTTTCCGTGGATAACTCTTCACTTTGTCTACGATAGTATTTTTTAAAATCGACGTCAATCCTCGATTTTGGATTTCCTTTTTCCACTTCTTTTGTATTTTGTGAATAACTCTTTTTCAACGCTTCCTCTTTCGAAAAGTTATCCACCTCTTATCCACAATTTATCCACACTATCCACAGCTTGTGGGTAACTACCTGTGGACGGTTTAATTTACTTGTGGATAAATCATTCCAACCATTGCCAGGGCTCATTTCTTTTGATACACTAATTGTGCATAACATGATCCTGATCGTTCAGGACAAAACAAGTTATACACACCCTGTGGATAACTTTATACACAGATTCAACTGCCTGTGGATAACGTTATCCACAGTTTTTACGTTATGGGGATAAGTCGAGTTTCTTCATTAACTTTGTCTGTGTATAAGCCTGTGTACAAAAATTTTCTATCTTGATAAAAAAAGGGGGGTATTTATGAAAAACGCTGCCGAACTTTGGCATAATGTCTTATCTGTGATCGAGGAAGAGGAACGAACACCGAAAGCTAGTTATGATATGTGGTTAAAATCCACAGAAGGCGTCACGTTAAATGGAACGACACTACTCGTTTCAGCACCAGCTGCGTTTACGGTGACATGGCTCGAGCGCCAGTACTTATCTTTACTCGAAGACACAGTTGAGGAAGTAACAGGAAGCCGACTCGATATTCAGTTCATTGAAGAGGGACAAGCGAAGAAAATGCTCGATCGACAAGAAGAGGAACGTGTTGAGGCAACACCGACTCCGAAATCACGTCCATCGAACATGCGGAGACCAACAGAGGAACTGACGATGAGTGAACTCGGACAATTGAATGAGAAGTATACGTTCGATACATTCGTCATCGGATCGGGGAACCGTTTTGCGCATGCCGCTTCACTTGCTGTTGCGGAAGCGCCTGCTAAAGCATACAATCCGCTTTTCATCTATGGTGGCGTTGGTCTTGGCAAAACCCATCTGATGCATGCCATCGGACAGTACGTTCAAGATCAAAATCTCGGGACACGGATTGCCTATGTCTCTTCTGAACGCTTTACGAATGACTTCATTAACTCCATCCGTGATAATAAGACGGTTGAGTTTCGAAATAAATACCGTAACATCGATGTCCTCTTAATTGATGACATCCAGTTCCTTGCGGGCAAAGAACAGACGCAAGAAGAGTTTTTCCACACATTCAATGCCTTGCACAACGACCAAAAACAAATCATCATCTCAAGTGACCGACCACCAAAAGAGATTCCAACGCTTGAAGATCGGCTTCGTTCTCGTTTCGAATGGGGATTAATCACCGACATCACGCCACCGGATCTCGAGACACGGATTGCGATTTTACGGAAAAAGGCGAATGCGGAGCAACTTGACGTCTCAAACGAAGTCATGCTTTACATCGCAAGTCAAATTGATACGAACATTCGGGAGCTCGAAGGGGCGTTGACGCGTGTCATTGCCTATGCGAATCTCGTCGGGCGACCAATCGATCCAAATGTCGCTGCAGAAGCCTTGCATAACATCATGCCGGTCGCTGAACCGCGTAAAGTCACGATTCGTGACATCCAGGAGTCGGTCAGTAAACATTTCAACTTACCGTTTGATGATCTGAAGGCGAAGAAACGGACGAAATCGATTGCCTTCCCACGTCAAATCGCGATGTATCTTTCACGTGAGATGACAGAGAGCTCTTTACCGAAAATCGGAGAGGAATTCGGGGGACGCGACCATACGACCGTCATCCATGCCCATGAAAAGATCAGCATGTTGATCAAATCGGATGGGGAAACGGGAAAAGTCATCGAACAAATCAAACATGAATTGAAGCATTCGTAAAACTGTGGATAAACATGTGGATAAAGTAGGGTAGTTATCCACAACTTATCCACACCGTTTTTGGCTTTATACCAAGTTATCCACCGACTTATCCACACTATCCACAGCCCCTAAGACTATTATTAAAAAAATATATTATTATGTTATGATGGGCGCATGCCCATTATTTTCGAGAGGAGTCTAACGACGATATGCATATCACCATTCAACGCGAAGCTTTAATTCAAGCAGTACAAGATGTAGCCAAAGCGGTCTCATCCCGCACGACGATTCCGATTCTGACAGGAATCAAACTCGAAGCTCATGGAGATGGTATGACGCTGACAGGAAGCGATACAGAAATCTCGATTGAACGGACGATCTATGCAGAAGAGAATGGAACATCCTATGTCACGGTTCACCGTGCTGGTAGTGTCGTCTTGAATGCCCGCTTCTTCGGCGATATCGTCAAAAAGATGCCAAAAGACGAAGTCACACTCGAAGTCTCACCGAACTTCATGACACGGATTCAGTCAGGAACAGCGGAATTCCATTTGAACGGTCTTGATCCAGATGAGTTCCCACGCCTTCCGCAAGTCGATGGGGGACAACGTTTCCGTTTACCGGCTGATCTCTTACGTTCGATGATTCGCCAAACAAGCTTTGCTGTCGCTGTTCAAGAAACACGTCCTGTTCTGACAGGTGTGAACTTCTCAGCTGACAAAGGCATCTTGACGTGTGTCTCAACGGATAGTCACCGTTTAGCCCTTCGTCGTGCTCAGTTTGAGACAGATACGGACATCTCGTTCCAGAACGTCATCGTTCCAGGGAAGAGCTTAAATGAATTATCGAAGTTGCTTGGGGACGGTCATGTGGATATCACGATCACGAACCAACAAATCTTGTTCAAGATGAAGCACGTCCTCTTCTTCTCGCGTCTACTCGACGGAAACTATCCGGATACATCACGTTTGATTCCAGAAGAGTACCGGACAGCTGTCCGCATGAATGCGAAAGAATTGCTTCAAGCGATCGATCGCGCGTCGCTGCTTGCACGTGAGGACCGTAACAATGTCATCAAGTTCGCAGCTGAAGGAACGACAGCGGTCGAGATCTCTTCGCATTCACCAGAAGTCGGGAAAGTCTCGGAGCAAGTCAGCATCCTGTCGCTTGAAGGAGAAGAGCTGAAAATCTCGTTCAACTCGAAGTACATGATGGATGCCTTGAAGGCGCTTGACGCGACAGATATCGAAATCCAGTTCACGGGTTCGATTCGTCCATTCATCTTGCATCCAGTCGATCAAGATAATGTCCTGCAACTGATTCTTCCAGTACGGACAGCATAAGCATCAACAGAAAACACGTGACAAGACGGGTTCGATCGTTTCGACATCGGACCCGTCTTTTCGTATACCGTATATACGTTCGGGGATTTTGCTAAATCGTCTAATGTTTAGTACAATAAAGAGTACGTCATTTATAATATGTAGGTAGGAGGAGTCAATCCATGCAAGAAATCAGAATTACAACGGAATATGTCACATTAGGGCAGTTCCTGAAGCTATCGGATATCATCTCAAGCGGAGGACAAGCCAAACCGTTTTTAGCAGAGGTACCGATTCTAGTCAACGGCGAGGTCGATCAGCGACGTGGTCGTAAATTACGGGATGGAGACATCATTGATGTAGAAGACTACGGTCAGTTCATCATCAAGAACGAGGGCAACTAACGTGCGGCTGGATTCAGTCCGACTCAGTCATTATCGCAACTATGACGCACTCGAACTGTCATTCTCCGAAAAAACGAATGTCCTGATTGGTGAAAATGCACAAGGGAAGACGAACTTACTGGAAGCAATCTATGTCCTTGCTCTCGCGAAGTCGCACCGGACGACGCATGACAAGGAACTGATCGGTTGGGACCAGGAAACAGCGCGCGTCGAAGGACGTGTCGTCAAGCGGACCGGTTCCCATGTTCAAGAAATCGTCATCTCGGGTCGCGGGAAAAAAGCAAAGCTGAATCATCTAGAGCAACGACGCTTAAGTGATTATGTTGGGGCACTGAACATCGTTTTATTCGCCCCGGAAGATTTGCATATCGTCAAAGGTAGTCCACAAGTCCGCAGACGATTTCTCGATATGGAGATTGGTCAAGTCAGCCCGGTCTATCTGCATGAATTGAGCCAGTATCTGAAAGTGTTGAAGCAGCGGAATGCATTGCTGAAACAACTGTCCATGAAGGGAGGAGACGAGACCTTCCTTGATATCTTGACGGAGCAAATGATTACGCTAGCCGTTAAAATCGTTCAGCGCCGGCATCATTTCATGGCCCAACTCGAAAAGTGGGCACGACCGATTCATGACGGAATCAGTCGTGGACAGGAAGAACTCGCGCTCATCTATCGTTCGGACACATTCGGCGACGAATTACTCGATGTCGAAGGAATGACTGCGTCCTACACGCGGAAGTTTGGTAAAATAAAAGAAAATGAAATCCGAAGAGGAGTTACGTTGTTTGGACCACATCGCGATGACTTCGAGATGGAAGTCAACGGACGAAACGTCCAAACGTATGGTTCACAAGGACAACAACGGACAGCAGCCCTCTCGTTAAAGCTTGCGGAGATCGAATTGATTCATGAGGAAGTAGGGGAATATCCACTTCTTCTGCTCGACGATGTCTTATCCGAGCTTGATGATCATCGTCAAACACATTTGCTCGATACGATGCAACAAAAGGTCCAGACGATCCTGACGACGACAAGCGTCGACGGGATTGCGCATGAAACGATCAACCAAGCGAAGTTGTTCCACGTGAAACAAGGGACAGTCGATTTGGAAGAGACATCATATAAAGAAACAGTAGGTGAGAAAACCGATGAGTAATCATGAAGATATGGAATTGGAACAAGGGTACGGTGCCGATCAGATTCAAGTACTTGAAGGATTAGAAGCAGTACGTAAACGTCCAGGGATGTATATCGGCTCGACGGCATCAAAGGGTCTCCATCACCTCGTATGGGAGATCGTCGATAACTCGATCGATGAGGCGCTCGCAGGATACTGTGACACGATCAAGGTCACGATTGAACCAGGAAACTCGATCTTAGTCGAGGATAACGGACGTGGTATTCCAGTCGACATTCAAGAGAAGATGGGTCGTCCTGCCGTTGAAGTCATTTTGACAGTCCTCCATGCCGGTGGTAAGTTCGGCGGCGGCGGATATAAAGTATCGGGCGGATTACACGGTGTTGGGGCTTCGGTCGTTAACGCTCTGTCGACGAAACTTGAAGTGTTCGTCAAACGGAACGAGAAGCTGTATTATCAAGCGTACCATCGCGGTGTACCAGCGCAAGATCTCGAAGTAATCGGAACATCAGAAGAGACAGGAACGACGATTCGTTTCTTCCCAGACGGTGAGATTTTCCAAGAGACGCTCGAGTATGACTATGATTTGCTAGCAACACGCCTTCGCGAGCTTGCTTTCTTGAACAAAGGCCTGAAGATCATCATCACGGATGATCGTGCGGATGAGCCGATGACACGTAGCTTCCACTATGAAGGTGGAATCAAGTCCTACGTCGAGCACTTGAACCGTTCAAAAGAAGTCGTTCATGCGGAACCTGTCTATGTACACGGAACAAAAGATGGCATCGAAGTCGAAGTCGCGCTTCAGTACAACGACGGATTTGCGTCAAACATCTACTCGTTCACGAACAACATCCCGACGCATGAGGGTGGTACGCATGAGACGGGCTTTAAGACAGCTCTGACACGCGTCATCAATGACTATGCGAAGAAGTTCGGTTTGATGAAGGATGCGGACGGTACGTTATCCGGTGAGGACGTACGTGAAGGAATGACCGCGATCGTTTCCGTCAAACACCCGAACCCACAGTTCGAAGGTCAGACGAAAACGAAACTCGGGAACTCCGACGCGCGTACGGTTACGGATTCACTCTTCTCTGGTGCGTTTGAGCAGTTCATGCTCGAAAATCCGACGAACGCACGCGCAATCGTCGAAAAAGGGATGATGGCGTCGCGTGCCCGCATGGCAGCGAAACGCGCCCGTGAACTGACACGCCGTAAAGGTGTTCTCGAAGTGAGCTCGCTTCCAGGTAAACTGGCCGACTGTTCGTCACGTGATGCGTCGATTTCCGAATTGTACATCGTCGAGGGTGACTCGGCGGGTGGTTCTGCGAAATCCGGACGCGATCGTCATTTCCAAGCAATCTTACCGATTCGCGGTAAAATCTTGAACGTTGAGAAAGCACGTCTTGATAAGATTCTCGGAAGCAATGAGATTCGGACGATCATCACGGCACTCGGAACAAGTATCGGTTCTGAGTTCAATATCGAAAAAGCACGCTATCACAAAGTCATCATCATGACCGATGCCGATGTCGATGGTGCCCACATCCGGACACTCTTGTTGACGTTCTTCTACCGTTACATGCGTCCGCTTGTCGAGCATGGGTATGTCTATATCGCTCAGCCACCGCTATACGGGATCAAACAAGGGAAGAACATCACGTACGTGCATAACGAACGTGAATTGACAGAGGCGCTTGCAGCGCTTCCTGAAAACGCACGGTACGACATTCAGCGCTACAAAGGTCTTGGGGAGATGGATCCAGAGCAACTTTGGGAAACGACGATGGATCCAAGTGGTCGTCAAATGTTACGTGTCGAGCTTCAAGATGCGATCGAAGCGGATGAAGTCTTTGATATCTTGATGGGAGATCAAGTCGAACCACGACGCGACTTCATTCAATCACACGCACATTACGTCAAGAACCTGGATATTTAACGCTGAACAGAGAGGGTGGCCAGAAGCATGTCCGAACAAAATCACGGAATCATCAAGGATATTAATATCAGTCAAGAGATGCGTACGTCCTTCATGGACTACGCGATGAGCGTCATCGTCGCACGTGCTCTTCCGGACGTACGGGACGGCTTAAAACCCGGACACCGCCGGATTCTCTATGCGATGAACGACCTCGGTATTCGTGCCGATAAACCACATAAAAAGTCTGCCCGTATCGTCGGGGAAGTCATCGGTAAGTATCACCCGCACGGGGATTCTGCCGTCTATGACACGATGGTCCGCATGGCACAAGACTTCAGCTACCGTTACGAACTCGTCGATGGACACGGAAACTTCGGGTCTGTCGATGGGGACTCGGCGGCTGCGATGCGATATACGGAAGCTCGTATGTCAAAAATCGCGATGGAGATCGTTCGCGATATCAACAAAAACACAGTCGATTTCAAAGATAACTACGATGGTTCGGAACGCGAACCGGAAGTCTTACCGTCACGCTTCCCGAACTTACTCGTCAACGGTTCGAGCGGGATCGCGGTCGGAATGGCAACGAACATTCCACCACATCAGCTTGGCGAAGTCATCGATGGTGTCTTAGCCTTGTCGCACGACCCAGAAATCACGATCCAAGAACTGATGCAGCACATTCCGGGACCTGATTTCCCGACAGCTGGTGAAATTCTTGGTCGGAGCGGGATTCGTCGCGCTTATGAAACAGGACGTGGCTCAATCATCGTCCGTGCGAAAGCAGAAATCGAACAGACGAAGAAAGACCGGGAACGGATCATCGTGACGGAGCTGCCTTATCAAGTCAATAAAGCCCGCCTCGTTGAAAAGATTGCCGATCTCGTTCGCGAGAAAAAGATTGAAGGCATCACCGATTTACGGGATGAGTCAGATCGCCGCGGTATGCGCATCGTCATGGAAGTTCGTCGTGACGCCAATGCGAGCGTCATCTTAAATAACTTGTATAAACAGACGTCGATGCAAACGACGTTTGGTGTCAACATGCTTGCGATCGTCGGCGGACGTCCGAAAACATTGACGCTCAAGGAAATGCTTTATCATTACCTCGAGCATCAAAAAGAAATCGTGCGTCGTCGGACACAGTTCGATCTTGAAAAAGCAGAAGCACGTGAACACTTGCTCGCCGGTCTACGGATTGCACTCGATCATTTGGATGAAGTCATTCAAATCATCCGCGGGAACCGGACAGCGGACGCAGCACGTGAACAGTTGATGGAGCGTTTTGCGTTATCCGAGAAACAATCACAAGCGATTCTCGATATGCGCTTGCAACGCCTGACAGGTCTTGAACGGGAGAAGATCGAAGCAGAGTATGACGAAATCATGCAATTGATCGCGGAACTGAACCGCATCCTTGCGAGTGAGGAAGTCTTGCTTGATTTAATCCGGACAGAGCTCGAGGAGTTGAAAGAACGTTTCAACGACGAACGTCGGACGGAAATCCGCATGGACCACATCGAATTCGAAGATGAAGATTTGATTCCGGAACAGGATATCATCATCACGTTGACAAGCAGTGGCTACATCAAACGGATGACGACGGATTCGTACCGGACACAACGCCGCGGCGGACGTGGGGTTCAAGGAATCGGAACGAACGACGAGGATTACGTCACGCGTCTCTTGTCTTGTTCGACGCACGATACGATTCTATTCTTTACGAACCGCGGAAAAGTCTACCGGATTCGTGGATACGAAGTACCAGAGATGAGCCGGACATCAAAAGGTGTACCGATTATCAACCTCATCCAAATCGAACGCGACGAAAAGGTCGAGACGATGATTCCAGTCAACTTCAAACGTTATCTCGAGGAGCAACAAGCACCTGTCGAGGTGATCGAAGGAGAGATTGAAGAGACGGAAGAAACGCTCGAAACGGAAGAAGTCGTTCAAGATGAGCAAAAATCATTGATCTTCATGACACGTAAAGGACGCGTCAAACGTTCACCGTTGTCTGCGTACGCACGGATCAACAAAAACGGTTTGATCGCGATTCGATTGTTTGAAGACGACGAGTTGACATCGGTTCGTCTCGCATCGACGGACGATGAAGTCTTTGCTGTTTCAACAAGTGGGAAAGCGATTCGTTTCCCAATCACGAATGTCCGCTCGATGGGACGTGGCGCTCGTGGTGTCAAAGCGATGACGTTACGTCCAGACGATTTCGTCGTCGGGATGGAACTTGCACGTGATGCCCAAGATGTTCTTGTCATTACGGAAAAAGGATTCGGTAAACGGACACCGATGACCGAGTTCCGTAGCCAGTCTCGTGGTGGTAAAGGATTAATCGCGAGTAAGGTGACAGAACGCGTCGGTCAAATCGTTGCCATGCGAATCGTTGATGTCGATGATGACATCATGATCATGACAGAGAGCGGTATCGTCATTCGGACAGACTCGCAATACATTTCACGTGTCGGCCGGAATACCCAAGGGGTGAAGGTCATTCGAATCGAAGAAGGTGACCGTGTTGCGACGGTTGCGAAACTGAAACGAGAAGAGACTGATGAAATGGAAGAAGACACTGACATCGTGTCTGAAGAGAATGTAGTCGAATCGGATGCTCCAGAAGAAGCGGAAGAGTAAGCAAGACGTCAGCAAGGAAGCAGCAGAGTGATACTACTCTGCTGCTTTTATCTACATATATAGATAGAAAGAAAATAAAATAAAAAAGGAGACGAAACGATATGCGAGTGGCAAGTAATCAATTACGCATCGGGGATCGTTTAACGGAACCCATCTATTTACATACAGATCATCCAATCGTAGAAGCAGGTAAAAAGATAGGGACGGATGAGTTGCGACGGATTCAACGATTTTTGATTAAAGAAGTCGTCATCGAAGATCGACCGGATCTAATCGAAAGCGAGGAGGTGCAAGCTGAAACCGTAGCGGCTCATACAGAAAATCCGTTTGAAGCATTCATTCGTTCTTACAATAAAGTCTTCATGTCATGGGAACAGGGAATAAAGCCGAATGTGTATGAAGCATTGAGCTGGGTCAAACAGTCCGTTCCAGAACGGATTACGAGACAAGATGTCTTACCATTCTTCCTCGAGCGAGGAACGGAAGCTTATACAGTTCGACATGCCATCTATCGAGGGGCAATTGCGCAAATGCTTGCTGAAGCAGTCGGAAAAGATCGGAAATTAATCCATGAGTTATGGACAGCTTCTTATTTTGCTGACTACGGTCTCGCGCGAATCATGGAATGGCGTCATACGAAACGCTATGAAGCAATGCAACAAGAAATCTTCCACCGGCACCCCGCAATGGCATATCAAGCATTGCAAAAGGAGACGATCATTTCAGATACGGTCAATCGCTTGATTGTTCAACATCATGAACGACTAGATGGAACGGGTTATCCTTTAAAGGTAAAGGGAGATAAGATTACGGATCATAGTCGACTTTTTATTGTGGCAGATGTCTTTGCTGCGATGACAAGTTGGCGTCCATATCGAGAAGCATATACACCGTTTGATGCATACCGTCATTTAAAAGCACGACCGATGCAATATTGCTCGAAGTATGTCCTATTGCTCGGACAGTTACTTTTACCAATCGAAGTCGGTGATCGTGTCCTGATGAGTAATGGAAAGATTGCAACGATCGTTCGAAAGAATACAATTTTTGATCGACCTGTTATTTCATATGAAGAACAAGGACGGATGATAGTCATTGATTTAATGGAAGAACGGCAACATAGCATCATTCAGTTGATGGATTAATAGGAAATACGTAGCCTCTTGAGCCGGAATCGTAAGGTTCAAGAGGCTTATTCATGATTTTAAAAACAATTTTAAAATAAGTGTTGCACAATAATAAAACGCATGATATATTATTACATGTCCTTAACAACGACAAGCGCTTGAAACAAACAAAAAAACAATTTCAAAAAAGTTGTTGACTTCTTGTTTCAAACTTGGTATTCTAATTGAGTCGCCAAAACAGGCGCGGACGAACTTTGAAAACTGAACGATGAGGCAAAAATCGTATTCTACGGAATACAAAAACGAATGAAGCGCAAGCTTCGTCAATCGTGACT
>NZ_JACSNF010000005.1:0-231862 GCF_018619015.1 Exiguobacterium sp. s11
TCCGATCCGCAAGTGAAAAGTATGACGTTATCATTGGCACTTGATCAGTTAGAAGACATTGAGATTCCTGAAAGAACGCATATTTTGATCACGAAACAGAGTAAAAACTAAAAAGCCGCTGATCCACAGCGGCTTCAGTTTATTTGGTTCACTCTTGTGCATAGACGATGTCTGCGATGGCATGGACCTGAGCAAGCGTCATTTCGGAATAGAATTCGATCGACAAAGGATGATCCGTCGGCTCGAGTTCAAAGAAAGGGAGTTGACCGGTTCCTTCATCATGAACCATCACTTTTAAGTTGACGGTATCCGGGTAAGCGGGTAGATCGCTTGAAAACCAGCCGAACATCGGCTCCTCGATGCGAGGACGTTTCTTCTCGATGAAGCGAGCGAAGTTTTCGGAGCTCAGGCTAACCCATGTAATCCACCAGAAGGGTTCGTCTTGTCCAGCAATCGGGAGTTCAAGAATGCCCTTCAAGAAATAATGCGGACCGTTCAGTTCTAAGACACACCACGTATCATGCATCTCGCTTTTCGTTTCTTGCTCTTTCTCAGACATTTGTTCGTAGTAGACCGGTCCGAGTGTTTCATATTCAGTCGGGAGTTCATCGTGTCTCTCGCCACAGATGGCGCAAGGCATAAGTTTTTTCACTGGAATCACCTCTAAGTTGGGTTATGTATGTCTCGTTGTCGAACGTTAGAAGAGAGCATACTTGTAGTGTAACACCCGTTAGTAGAGAATCCTGATGAAGACCGTGACAATCCAGAGAAAGTGAGGGGATTAACGTGCACATTTACATCGAAGAACTGCAAAATCATGCGAAGACGATTAAAGAATATCATCTGACAGTGAAAGGACAAGACCGAATCACATCCATTTTTTCTTTCGAGTATTATGACGATGATTCAAAAGAAGATGAAGTCATCTCTTACGAAATAGTGTTAACCCAGTTATTCTCGCGGTTAAATCGTTTTCCAATCTATCTCTCTTTTGGATTCCATGAACTGACTGATTTAGAAAAAGAAGATTTGCTGTCTACGGCTAAGCACAAACAATTACCGTATACAGAGATCCTAATCACTAAGCGTGAAAGATATATGACCGTCGAAGTGAATCAACCGACTGACTTATTGCAAATACTAGCGAAGACCATTTCAGTGGCTAGGAACAACGGTTACTATTTGATTGCTTTCACCGATGTATTGAAGTTTGAAACGAGGAGAGTAAGACGGTGGCTGATCAAAAAAGAGAGAGTAGTGCCAGTAATCGATATGACAAAACCGACGACATTTTTCAAAACCGGCTTTGATTTCGAGAATGTGCTGATCTTTTCGAATGAAACAGATTTCCATGCATTAGAAAAAATAGAAGCACTGTTTCCAGAAGATGAAATCGAGCGGTAGTAGAGAGATTAAGAGGGGAGAGGGAACATGTTGGATGTCTATTTTGAGAAGCATGTGGATCATGCAAAAGTGATCAAAGACAGATGCTTATATATTGATCAACCTGAACGTATCAACTTTATCTATTCGATAGACGGTATTCCGGAAGATGAAACAGGAAGTTATCAAGAGGCATCGAATCGAGCATTGAAACACTTTCTGATGCGGTTAAATCGCTTTCCGCTATTTGTTACGTTTGGTGGTGATCTTATCAATGAAAAAATAGAACCATTTTTTCAGAAGGAAAGTCTGTTGTATAAAAAGATTCAACCAGATAAAAGCAGTCCTTATTATAGCCTTCAAGTAAACAATACGAGCGAACTTGAGCGTCTGCTTGACGAAACGTACGGGTATGCAGCTGAAAACAATTTTTACTTCCTATCCTTTACGGATCTCCTGACGTTTGAGCAGAGAATGATTAAGAGATGGTTTTCAAAAAAGAACGAACCGTTCCGGTCATTCATGCGACGAAAGAGATGTCATTCATCACGATGGAGCATGATTTCATGGGCTACTATCTATTTTCGAATGAAGCTTGTTTTGATAGTGAGGACAAGGTAAAAGCATTTCTTCCTAAAGGAGAAGGCATCGAATACTAGGATTGATATCCGCACGGCTGATGTAAAGGAGGACGATCATGTTTGGGATCAGTATGACTCTAAAAGAAGTACCAGAAAACTAAAAAGAGATTCTCCCATTTCCGAGTCACGTCCAACGCTTTTTAAAAGAAGAATTCGCAAGTACCTCCAATCGCTGTAATCAATCGCTGTAATCTCTTGATTAATCTTGATCCTTACGGCGATAAGGTGTTTGGAGCGAGCGAAGTGAAAACTAAGAAGCCGCTGATCCATAGCGGCTTCAGTTTAAATGGTTCACTTTGAAGTTTGAAACGAGGAGAGTAAGGCGCTGGTAGATCAAAAAAAGAGAGAGTAGTGCCAGTAATCGATATGACAAAACCGACAACATTTTTAAAACTGGCTTTGATTTTGAGAATGTGCTGATCTTCTCGAGTGAAACAGATTTCGATGCATTAGAAAAAATAGAAGCACTGTTTCCAGAAGATGAAATCGAGCGGTAATAAAGTGATTGAGAGAGGAGTGGAATCGTGTTGGATGTCTATTTTGAGAGGCATATGGATCACGCACAAGTGTTCAAAGACAGATACTTGTACATTGATCAACCAGAACGTATCGACTTCATCTATTCGATGGGGTGTCTACCGGATGAGACTAAAAGCGACTATCAAGGCGATTCAAATCGAGTCTTGAAACAATTTTTGACGCGTCTCAATCGCTACCCGATTTTCATCACGTTCGGTGGAGGTTTTACGGACGAGGAGGTCGAGCCGTTTTTTCAAAAGCACAACCTATCGTATACAAAGGTTCGCCCCCATAAGAACCTGTATTATAGCGTCCAGGTACATGATGCGACCGAACTGGAGTTGTTGCTAGATGAGACCTATTGGTATGGGGCTGTGAACGAAGACTTCTTTATATCGTTTACGAATCTCCTGACGTTTGAGCGGAGAATGGTCAAAGGATGGTTTTTCAAAAAAGAACGTACCGTGCCTGTCATTCGTGCGACAAAAGAGATGTCATTCATCACGATGGCACATGATTTCATGGGCTATTATCTGTTTTCAAATGAATCCTGTTTTAATACCGAAGACAAGGTGAAAGCCATCTTTCCTGACGATGGTACCATTGAATTCTATTGATGAAACCAGCAACTCGATTTAGTTGGATGATGTAGATGGATCAAACAGAGTGAGTGGAGGGATTTCCATGTTATACATCGATCTCGAAGAACATACGAATCATGCAAAAGTGATCAAAGACCGTTATCTCGATATTGATCCACCGGGTGCTATTAAGTCGATTTATTCGATGGGATGTCTTCCGAATGACGAGAAACGAGACTATCAACATGATTCCAATGAAGTACTGAAGCATTTTTTGACGCGTCTGAATCGCTTTCCAATATTCGTCACGTTCGGTGGTGGTTTTACCAATGAAGAAGTGGAACCGTTTTTTCAGAAGGAAAATCTGTTCTACACAAAGATTCAATCAGATAAGAGCAGTCCTTTTTATAGCGTTCAAGTGAACGACGCGAGCGAACTTGAGCGTCTGCTGGACGAAACGTATTGGTATGCGGCAGTAAACGATTTTTATTTCCTATCGTTTACGAATCTCCTGACGTTTGAGCGGAAAATGGTCAAAGGATGGTTCTTTAAACGAGAACAGATTGTTCCCGTCATTCATGCGACGGAAGAGATGTCATTCATCACGATGGAGCATGATTTCATGGGCTACTATCTGTTTTCAAATGAAGCCTGTTTTGATAGTGAGGACAAGGTAAAAGCATTTCTTCCAAAAGGAGAAGGCATCGATTACTATGAGTGATATCCGCACGGATGATATAAAGGAGGACGATCATGTTTGGGATTAGTACGAGTCTAAAAGAAGTGCCAGAAAACGAAAAAGAGATTCTCCCATTTCCGAGTCACGTCCAACGCTTTTTAAGAGAAGAATTCGCAAGTACATCCAATCGCTGTGACCTCTTGATTGATCTCGATCCTTACGGCGATAAGGTATTTGGAGCGAGAGAAGTAAACGAGTTGATTGGAATTTGCGAGCTGCTTATTCAACGCTATTGCACACCAAAGGAAGCGTGGAGGATGAATCAAGCGAAATATTATGCGAATGAGCCGTGGATGATACATCCGTCAGATGAGCGAATCATGGAACTACATCAATTTTTAGAAGTGTTGAAGCGGATGTGTATCGCGTCTGTCCATCAGAACGCGTTGATTTGCTTTTGGGGAGACTGATTGATTGAATGTTGAAGAATATATAAAAATTGGAGTTTTGAAAAGTGAGAAAAAAGCTGAAGATAACGGGAATCATAGCAGGTGTATGTCTTTTGATATATGTCGTGTGGACAATCTACCGACTATTTTTCTTGGTTGATATCAATGTTGTACCAAAAGAAGAGTATATCTCGAAAAGCACTTCGCCCGATCAGGCGTACACGATTCGCTTTTACCGCGCGAATGGTGGCGCGACGGTGGATTATGCGATGCTCGGTATTATGGAGAATAAGAACGGAGACAAGCGCAGAATGTACTGGGAGTATCCTTGTCGCGACATAAAAGATGTGAAGTGGACGAAGGATACGGTGACGATCAATGGCACCAAGATTAAGATATGGAGTCAAGTGTATGACTTCAGAGAGGGCATATACGAAGCAGATTAAGAGGAACATGGGGATGATGGTATGCATTCAGCAAATTTTGACGTGGGATCATGACGTAGTTGTCAGAAACCAAGCATGCAAGGATGATGCTTACCGATTGCTTGGTTTCTTCAACAAATAACGAGGCGGTGGACCGAAAGATTGCTCCGCTTCGAAATACGCCAATTCGCCTGGAATACAAGAAATGATCGAGGCGAATCCAAAGCCGATGGCGTGTTTGAGTGCCTCACGGAGAGGTAACGTTTTCCCGCTAATCAGCTCGTTTTCTGATAGACAATAGCACGTATCCGGTGCACCATACTGTTTCAACAAATCATACGTATCGTCTGGCCATGAATTAGGTGGTTTGATTTCAATCAAATAATCATTCTTCAGCATGCTTAAATATCGGTGATCTAACCGCTGAAGCGCCATATCTCTTTTTTTTGGCGTGAACAATTCATGTAGAACGCGCTCTTGAACGCGCTTGACAAAAAATGATTAGACGAGTACTCTTTCTTGTTCTTTATCCATGTTTTCGTTTCCTTTCTACTCAATTTAGCGAATCAAATCCATTACATACACTCATTGAATTCATTTTACATAAAAAGGAGCCAATTTATGAGCTACCTATCTGCGGGATATTATCTTATTCTGCCAACTCCTCGAAAAGAATACATGGACAAGGCTGTTGTTCATGAGTCCGTTCTATCCGTAAGTGAATGCATCTGTACACACTATCCTGACATCAGTATCTTATGGGGAAACTCGGAAGTAAAGAAAGACCGTTATATGGAACAACTCGGTCTCTCACTTACCACCTTTCAGTTACTTGAACAATGGATAGAAGAACGTCGGAAGACAGGAGATATGTTGTTTCCTCAAGTGTTCTCTAACTTAAATGCTGCGCAAACGTTCGTAGATCGTTTTTTGAATCATCTCCCTGACATACGTATCATCAGCATCGGTTTGTCTGAACAGTATAAAGTGGATTTTCTGGAAGATGTAGCGACTTTTAGTAGTAAAAACCCTGAACCTTATGGAGTAGAAAAAATGGTATCACAACATCTCAGCCCTGACACGGACGGTGCCAAAAAAATCGGGTACGAAGTGATAGGATTTGATTCGGGATCATTTCATTCGTATTTGTGTAACGGACTGGAACGCGATTTCAATCATCATTTCAACACTTTACTAAACAGCCATGGTTTGATCCATACGTTCGAAGAAGCGGATCGTTACTCAGATTATTGTAATGAATTAAACGAGGCGACAGAAGCAGTTTTATGGCTGCCGTGGGCGATTTTTGAATATGAACGCAGTAATTAAAAGTAAAGATGCTGCTAATCAAGTAACAATCTTTAGCGTAATGGATCAGGAGGATAAAAAACAATAGAATCGACCGAACAATTAGAACAGCATGTAAATCAATTAAGAAATACACTTTATGAATTCGAAAAGAAGATGGAACGTAAATTTTCGATTGAGGAATGGCGGTACTTTCTGGAGAACGGATTAAATAGTCTTTTGAGCACACGTGAAGACACACAGCAAATGATTTCAAAGCTCTCCATTCAAACGAAAAAAAGGGCTACTCGTTGGAAGCTATCATCTGGAGTTGTCTATGTCATTCCGTTACCTCGACTTGGAGGATACGGATATGCAGAAATTAGAGTCTCAAAAGATAAAAACTTTGAGAGTGGAGAAATAAATTCTATGAAATACGTTCAATACTACAACCTTAGAACAGAAACGATTCTTTCCCTTTACGAGTTAGATCAAAAAAAGCCTGAGACTTGTATCATCATGGATACAGGACAACAGGGAATAAGAGAAGGGGAATGGAAAACGATCGGAAAAAGGCACCGGGAAGAAACGTTTGAGACGCCATTACTATTTGGTAGTGTACCTAGCTTAGATTCTGATGAAGAATACTACTACATTACTCGAGGTATTTTTGGAGAAAGAATGTTTGTGGAAGAGGAAAAGGCACGAGCGGTAATCAATCCCTCAGGAGCGTGGGGTGATCGAGCAGCTGTATACGAATTCGAAGACCGATTGAAAGAGTTGAATGACTTTAGAAACACATTATATGATGATGAGGAACAAACTATTGGAGAATAAAGAGCAATTAGAACTGTATGTAAATCAATTGAGAAATACACTTCACGAATTCGAAAAGAAGATGGATCACGAATTTTCTGTTGAAGAGTGGCGTTACCTGCTCGAACATGGATTAAATAGTCTTTTGAGCACACGTGAAGACGCACAGCGAATGATTTCAAAGCTCTCCATTCGAACGAAAAAAAGGGCTACTCGTTGGAAACTATTATCAGGAGTTGTCTATGCCATTCCGTTACCTCGACTTGGAGGATATGGATATGCAGAAATGAGAATATCTAAAGATGAGAATCATGAGACTGGAAAACTAGAGTCTATGGATTACATCCAATACTATAATCTTAGAACAGAAAGAATTCTTTCACTTCATGAGTTAGATAAAAAAAATCCTGAACCTTGTATAGTCATTAGAACGGGTTACTATGGTATAAAAAATGGGGAATGGATTGTACTTGGAAGACGCTATCGAGAAGAAGGAACATTTTCAACTCCGTTGTTATTTGACACTTTAGAATCGAATGATGAAGAGTATTTCATCACGAAAGGCTTATGGGGAGAGAAAATTTTTGTGGATGAAAAAGAGGCTAAAGCAGTCGTAAATCCATATGGTTCAAGTGGGGATATAGCTGCTGTTTACAAATACGAAGAACGATTAAAAGAAATCAATGACAACTTGAAATGACCATTTACATTGTAATCACAGAACAGTTTAGAAGTATTAAAGCGATACCCAAATGACGATTTATTTAATGAATGATCTTGATCATTTAGAACAGCATTTTGGAGAACTTACAGAAGCATTTCCAATCGAGGAACTTGAACAGAAGCACGTACAAAACTTGAAATTCAAAGATGCACTATTCAAGGAGAACTATACGATTGAATCCATTGGATTACTTTTCCACCCACTTTGAATGGAAGACAGTTCACTGATGCATCAAGAAATAATGATGTCAGCGGAACAACCAGACATTCAGAGTGAGGTCAATTTTCTACTTTACATTTGACTGAATTACGCCATGAGAACAGGACATGCATTTGATGTAGCAGAATACTACCCACTCCCTGAAGGAATATTTGAGAAGTATCAGTTCTCCTCTGTTTATGTCACAAGTCCTGTGTACTTTGATGAATCCATCTGCCTATTTGAAACAGATGCTAATATTGGGAACGAGCCAGATACCGTATTACCAGTCTGGTTCGTACCGATTTTTGAATCTGAGGAGAGATATATTGAAAAACACGGAGCGGATCGATTTGAACATCTTTTGATTGAGCTTGTTTGATTAAAAAAATTCAGAGATTTGTATTCAGAATAAATACGGAATGGAGTTCAACTATTTTAAGACTACATTGCAAGAACAATATTAAGTTTGGAAATCGATGAGATAGGATTAATCATTGTAAAGAGTAAAGGAGATTGAAATGAAGAGCCTTCACATCCGTTATATCATAAAAAAGCTTGAAATGGTTTTAGAGAACCAGCTTACGAGGGAAGAGGTATCAGACTGGGCTTACGCACATATGATGACTTTAGAAAATAAGGAAACGACAAGATATGAAGAGTTGGTCTTTGATTGCCTAACTGTAGTATATGGGATGGATTTACCTAATGATTCTTCTGAATATCTTCATTGCGAAGAGGATATACGCGACTGGATAAAAAGATTCGAAAAAATCGAAAGTAGATATCAACAAAATAAAAAATAGCATTTAGTTAAACCGTAAAAAAATATAGAAAAGCGATCGTGCGTATAGTCATGTATCTCTTGTAGTTTACTCTTAGAAGTATAAATTGCGTGATTAGATAGATTGATTAAATCAGAGTATTTTTCGTTATCTATCAATAAATCAAAGTAAAGAACATACGCTTCACTTGAAATAATGTCGTCATTAGAAATATTCAATACTTTATTTAATAATTTTTCTTTGGTCGCATAACTATATGTATCAGTATTTGAACAAACTCGATCTAGAATCGCATAACAAATTTCATTATCATCGTCCCCTGATTCTCCTGAAAAATAGCTTAAGGGCAGATTTAATCTAGTCGAGATAACTTCTAAGATTTTTTTAGATGGTATAACTTTCTCATTTTCAATCATACTTACGTAAGCTCTTGTCATTTCTCTACCAGCAAGCTGGTTTTGTGATAAGCCCATTTCTTTGCGAGCTACTCTAATTTTTAATCCGATCAAAATAAACTTCCTTTCTCAGATACGACGATGAGTTAGCCATATTTATAGCTTAAAAGATTCAACGTTCGAATTAAAGGAAATATTAGTTTTGTTGTAATTTGATGGATATTTTGATTGTATTGATATGTTTAAAGCCTATAATTACAATAGAAAATTATTGTGTATATTATATTGTGTGGAAGAACAACGGACAAAAATCCCTCCCTTTATATGTAAGAGAGGGATGGGCTAATCTAAATTTATAGGACATTATAAAAAGTTGTTACATTAAATCCAGTTTTTAAACTCTTATATTTTATTCCATTTCGCACTCCGACCAAGACCAGATGGGGCAATGATCCCCTCGTCACGTAAGTCGCGCAATACACGATTGATCGTCGCCTCACTGATGTCGGGACAAGCCTTCCGAACGTCTGCCTTCGTGAACGGTGTGATGCGTCCTTCGACGAAACGACGAATCCGATTGTTCTTGTTCTGACTACTTGTCGTGACTAATCCAACGCGATCTTCGAGTTCTTTGTAGGCAGCGAGGATCGTACTCAGCAAGTAGTTGATCCAAGGGAACGGATTCTGTTGGTTCTCGTGCCAACGCACGGAGGAGAGACGAAGTGACTCATAATAATCTTCCTTCCGTGATTCGACGATCTTCTCAAGACTGATGTAGCGTCCGACTTCGAAGCCGTACTGATAGAGCAGCAAGAGGGTCAATAACCGTGCCATCCGACCATTCCCGTCGTTGAACGGATGAATCGATAGGAAATCGAGGACGAACAGGCTCGTCAGGATGAGCGGGTCGATGTCTTCTTGTTGCCTGCGCTCACGAAGGCTGTCGCATAATGCCTGTATCGCTGCCGGGGTCTCGAACGCAGGGACAGGGGTGAAGCGCGTCCGGCGCGTGCCATCCGGGAACGTCTCACTAATCTCGTTGTCGACGTTCTTCCACCGCCCACCTTCGACGGGGACAAACTTATAAAGTTCTTTGTGTAGTTGCAACAAAATATTTGCATTAACCGGGATGTCTTCGGCTGAAGCGTGGATCAGGTTGAGGACGTCGCGGTAACCAGCAATCTCTGCCTCTGAACGATCGGCAGGGTCGGCTGACTTCGACATAATGGTTTGGAGACGACTTTCCGTGACGATGATTCCTTCGATCGCATTCGATGCTTTCGTCGACTGGATGACGGCGACATCGCGTAAGGTGTTGAGGATTTGAGGCGCTTGCTGTTTATAGAGATCCTGCTTGCCCTTATACTCATTGATCCGTCCAATCAAGCGGACGGTCTCCATCGGCAGGGCGAGGTCTTTGAGATAGGTATATGTATAGTCGCGCATGCGTCGAACTCCCTTCACGAAATAGATCATATAAAGTTAAACATACTCATTTTCATAGTGTTTGACTATGTTTAAACTTATTATAATGTATTTAAAGTCGTTCATACACGCATAAACATAGTCAAATCATCTTATTTTGACTATGTTTATTTATTTTTGACCACGATTACTTTTCAATCCGAAAATTGAACGATCCTGACTGATTTAAAAACAATCCTGGCATTGAAAGTGTCTCGACGATCGCTCGCAGGCTTTCGTTAGTTTTCAATTCCTTCGAATTCACTGAGCTGAGATCAATCGTTTCAGTTTTTCTTCTGTACCGGATTCCTCAACAGGTGTATAGATGCTACATCGCAAGTCGTCTTCTCCCTGTACTTGGAGGGAGGTCAAGTCGAATAGCATCTTACCGACTTTTCCGTGTCGGAATTCAATCAGGATTTCCGGAGCCTTACTGACCTGACTCTCCATCCAGAGTGATTTGAATTCAGGATACGTATCACTCATCTCCTGAATGAAGGACGTATACCATTCATCACCAGAGTATTGACCGTAGTATGCACGGAAAATGGACAAGAACCCTTTGGCGAAATGTTCCCAGTTTCCAGCAAGTACTTTGAATTCTTTCTGTGAGAACAAGAGGCGAATGAGGTTACGCTGTGATTCTGGAATGGTCGCGAAATCTACGAACACATGAGCCGCTGCCGGATTCCAGCCGACAATATGGCAGTAACGATCCGTGACGATCGTCGGACACGTCGTCAAGGCAGACAGAATTTTTTCAAGTGACGGACTGATGGTCGTAGGGGAAGCTTGGATTTTCCTACTGACGATCTGCGTCCCTAATGCTAAATCGTACAAATATTCGTGTTCATCCCTTTTCAGACATAACGCCTCGGCGATACAGTCCAGGACGCTTCTAGATACCTTAATATCCCGTCCTTGTTCTAGCCAGGTGTACCATGTCGTACTGACGCCTGCTAATTGAGCGACTTCCTCTCTTCTTAAGCCAGGCGTTCTTCTTCTTGATCCGGGCGGCAGCCCTACCGACTCCGGTTTGAGCTGTGCTCTTTTCGTCTTCAAAAAATAGGATAGGGCTTCTAATCGATTCGAGTCATCCATATGATCTTCTCCTGACTTCTCTCCATTCAAGTATCAATGATAATAGGATAAACGAACACTTGTAATAGGATATATGACACGTATGATTATCTCATACTATTACGAGGGAGTGAAGAAACATGGAGCGCGTAGTGATTACAGGAATGGGTGTCGTCTCACCAATCGGAAACGACGTGGAGTCCTTTTGGAATAATATGATTGCTGGAAATTCAGGTATCACGGAAATCAACACGTTTGATACGACTGATTTCAAAGTAAAGATTGCAGGGAGTGTAAAAAACTTTGATGCGGAAAAGGTGATTGGTAAAAAAGCCGCTCGTAACCTGGACCGCTTCGTCCAGTTCGCATTAGCGGCTGCTGATCAAGCCTGGAACGATTCTAAATTAGGAGAATCTGATCTGGATCGGGAAAGACTTGCTGTATATGTGGGGTCAGGTGTAGGGGGCATTGAAACGTTGATTGATGGTGTTCATGCTTTGCACCAAAAAGGTCCGAGACGGGTCAGCCCGAGTCTCGTACCTTCCATGATGTCTAACGCAGCAGTTGCTCAGATTAGCATCAAGTGGCAAGCGATGGGACCTTCCATGTCACCTGTATCCGCATGTGCTATCGGAAACACGGCTATTGGTGAAGCATATCGACTTATTCGAATGGGAGAGGCTGATGCTGCATTCGCTGGTGGAACGGAAGCGGGCATCACGGAACTGTCCATAGCAAGCTTCGGTAATGCGACGGCATTATCTACAAGAAACGAAACACCTGCTGAAGCGAGTCGCCCTTTTGACGCGACACGTGATGGCTTCGTGATGTCAGAGGGGGCAGGCATCTTGATCCTAGAATCGTTATCACACGCGAAGCAACGAGGTGCGTCCATCTATGCGGAAGTCGTCGGATACGGAGCAAGTTCAGATGCTTATCATATAGTGGCGACTCATCCTGAGGGTCAGGGAGCCTATCTCGCCATGAAGCGTGCCGTCCAACAGGCAGGGATTGAGACGAATGACATCGATGTGATCAGTGCCCATGCGACGAGTACGATTGTCGGCGATCAGTCCGAGACACGTGCGATTAAAAAATTATTTGAGGAACATGCGAACACACTCCCGGTGACGGCGAACAAATCCATGTTGGGTCACATGCTCGGTGCTGCCGGTGGGGCGGAAGCGATCGCACTTACGAAATGTTTACAGGAAGGAATCATTCCACCGACGATTAATCTTGAAGTCAAAGATCCTATGTGTGACCTGGATTATGTGGCAGAAGGGGCTCGTTCGGTGGAATTAGAGTACGGATTATCCAATTCTTTTGGATTCGGTGGTCATAACGCCGTCATCGTCTTGAAAAAATATATGGATTAAGCATCAGAGTCTCGGTTCGGACAAAAGAGCTCCATATGTAAGTACCTACTTAAAAAAGATTGTAAACATTTCGACATCGAAATGTTTACAATCTTTTTTAAGTATTCAACTCTTAGTAAATATTAGCGATTAAAGGATCTTTAATGATGCCGTATCGTCCTTCATCCGACGATTCGTGACACGTTCTATCTTTTTTGTAACAACGCGATGCGATACATCAATTTAATCAGATTTCGCTTGATTAAGGACATCGTGATCTAGATTTTTAGTAATCCACCTTCTGAAGGAAGGTTTAAATCCACACCTAAAACACCACTGTATATACTGTCATTTTAATTCTAGCTTTTTCATCACATCGTCAAAAGAGAGGGTTTCTGATTGATTTTCATGTGCTTCTTTAGCGTCACGATAAAGCTATAGATCTATATCGTCTTCGATGCGATCGAGGACGAGCGTGGAAGTCGTTATGTTCTTTGCTTTTTGCATATTCCTTGATGAGGCGTGTATCCTCATCATCCCATTTGTAATACATTGTAATACAAATTGAATTTTTAGTATAGATACGAACTCTATGCATTTAGATTCAGCGTAAAGTACTTTACAATAGTAAGAGATGGATAAAGATGAAGAAGGTAGGGGATTATGGTGTACAAGGCTTTATTGATAGCAGTCAATGAACAACGAAGTAGTAAAATCAAGACTCTTCCCAATACTTTAAATGACGTGACAGAAATCAAGCGATTATTAACGGAAGAGCCAGCTGTTTTTCAACAGTCAGATGTCCTAACCTTAAGCGGTAACTTAGCTACTAAATCTATGATCGATCACGCACTGAAGGGCCTCTTTAGTGATGCCTCATCAGAGGATGTCTTATTTTTATATTGGGCAGGGCATGGAGGATTCGATCAAAGTAATGCTTATTTTATTCCGTATGATGCCGACGAGGCTACCATAAGTAATACTAGTATCAATATGTCTGACGTAAAAAAATATATTGACGAAACCCCTGCTCAAACGGTCTTGAGTTTCTTTGATACATGTCATAGCGGTGCATTATTGAGAGGAGTTTCAACCACTTCAATTGATGCTTTAATGAATCGAGGACTAGATATTAAAGGTTCAGGAAAATTTGTCGTTGCAGCATGTACCGAAGATCAGTTTGCCAAGGACAGAGGCAAACATGGCGTATTCACGGATCACTTGATTCATGCTCTTGAAGGAGGAGCCACAAATCCCAAAGGGGAAGTGGACATTTATACGCTTTATTCTTATGTCAGCCAAGCAGTCACTAGTGAGTTCTCAGATCAGCATCCTGTCTTAAAAAGTACGCTTTCTGGAGCACCGATCATTATTAAATACACGAAGGCGAGAGAACATGAGACACAACAACAGTTCGTATCGCAGTCAAGCGCAACACGTCGCAAAGTGGACACATCGGGTGATTGGTTTTTAATAGGAGATTTACGCGCACGATATCATTCTTATCGTTATAATAGCGCTACTACGACATATTCTTTGATACTAAAAGCTACTTCTAACGCTAGAAACATTGAAATGGAACTTAAACAAATGTTGAGAACAATCCGACCATTTGCTATTGAGGATGGTGCTGAATATGTTCGAGTAGAAGATGTGGACGTAGTAGTGATTGATGGAGAGAAGACCATTAATCTTACACTCATATCTAGTCAGAATCGAAGTAACCATATGTTCAATGACATGACGATCAACGGTATTACTTCTGATGAGATAGCAAAACTAAGAATTGAGCGCTTCATTTTCAATCAAGAGATTCCAAGCCACGTCAAAGCTACCCGTTCAGATGGAATGATATATGGGTCGTCATCCGACTATCCAGTGTCAGATCGCTTGATTCCAGAATTACTCGAACAGCAGGTCGAACCAGAATGCATCAGACTTTACATCATTGCTGTCCTAGTATTTAAATCTATCTTGTCTGAGGTGAACGAAGTCAGTTTAGTTATCCAAAATAACACTATCGACCGCATCACTATTAATGGGAATCGTCCACGCATTTATTCTAACGTAGCTCCATCGAACATCACGGTAGATCACCCAGTTCGTTTTCCGATGCCGATGATAGATAAATAAGGACCTACGTAGTTGTAGATGATGTTACAGTGATGAATTTTGGTGACTTAAAAATTTAGTTTGAGTGGATATGTTTATTTAAATAACCACCCCTACGATATCTTCCAGTTTTGCAATAAAGTCGATTCATATTTGTTATAAGATAAAGAAAAACGAATATTTTCAAAGTAAATCCATCATAATTAATTGTGATGGATTTACTGTCGTATCAACAGATATACCCTCTTAAAAACACTTCTACTTCAAAACTTGAACTGAGCCCTACAGTTTGCACAGTTTAATAAAAGCACCCTTAGTGTTTTAAGCTGCTATGAGATGGCTTCGGTATTGTACCGGAGTCAACTTTTGTAGTTTCCATTGTCTTCGTTCGCTATTGTAAGCATCGACCATGGTACAGACCTCATCGAGGTCAGATGCTAATTTATAATCGACATAATCTTTCAAGTGCCCAAAGAACGATTCCATCGGGGCATTATCCAGGCAGTTTCCTCTACGAGACATGGATTAAAGCATTCCCATCTCACGGATGCGTATAATGGAATCCTTGATCGGAATGTATCATGGCTTCCGGGTGTATATTCCCTTGAAGTCGTTCTGCGAGTTTATTTGTTGTATGAAGGACGAGTTCCATATGGAGGCTTTTAGATACATGATGTGCCATAATTTCACGTGTAGCGATATCCTTCACACAAGAAAGATAAACAGTTTGGCCAGATCCAATACGGAGATAAGTGATGTCTGTGACGAATACTTTACCAGGCTCCTGCTGATCGAACCGACGGTTCAAGTGATTTGGTGCCGTCTTATGTTCATATGTCGCTTTAGCGATTTTACGGTAGGCGTTCTGCCTACGGATTTTCGTCACGATTCCAAACTTCCTCATGATACGCAAAATACGTTTATGATTCATCGGCCCGCCGATAAGATCAAGCATCTCCATGTAAAGACCACGATAGCCAATTTTCCCTAATGACGATCATGAGCATATTTCAGAAGGAGGTAGTCCGCATAGTCGCGTTTTTCCCGAAGGGAAACACTATCTGTACGTGCGAGCCAGGCATAATAACCGCTGCGGCTCACTTTAGCGAGCATACATAGATCCGTCATGAACCGACTCGACGATTGTTTTCGTAAGACAATATTGATTGCCTGATAGCGTTCAGATGCCGTTAGTTTCGGTACTTCGCCTCTCTTTCGAGAACTTCTAGCTTTTTTAGTAATTCATTCTCCGCTGTGAGGTACTTGATTCGTGCTTCAGCTCTTGCAAGTCGTCGTTCGACAGAATCATCTTTTATCAAGTGTCCACCATTCAGGGTTCAGTTCAACTCTTAACAATTAAAAAAGGTTTTTAGCTTTAAATATTCGTAAACGAATATTTAAAGCTAAAAACACAGAATATACTAAAAACAGATTTACTTTTGTTTTAATTTACACTATATAATTATCTCCGAAATAATAATATTACTAATTTACCACTTATTTCTTTAAGTGGAAATTTAAGGAGGTAATTATTTCTATGAAAAAAAGTATTGGAGCGTTAGCATTATCGACAGCAGTATTAAGTGGAGTTTTTGCTTTACCAGTTGCAACTGGAGCAGAAGGTACTGGTGATTTACCTACATTAACGTAAGATGCTCCAACAGTTGAACAAAAAAAAGCTGAAAAAGAAAAAGAAAAGCAACTTAAAGAGTTTATTGAAGAACGTAAAGCTCAAGAAAAAAATCCTGGAGCTGTAGCTGGTGGATTTTATAAAACGATTTCAGTTCCATCATTTGAACAATCAACAAATTATTATTGTGGTCCAGCTACTGTAAAACAGGTCTTACACTTCTTTAATAAAACCTCATCTTCTCAAGGTACATACGCTTCAAGACTTGGAACAACTACTTCTGGTACGGATTTCTCTTTAGTAGACAATGTTTTGAATAGTTCCCAATCAGAAAATACTTTTGTATATAAAGATATCGGAACTTATTCAAATTGGGGAGCAAACATTGATTTAAATCTAAAAAACGATTTCCCAACTGTTTTAGATTTAACAATCTCACCATCAAACATGCCAAAGTATACAATTAATATTTCAGGACACATCTTAAATGTTTCGGGATCAGATTCTACTAAGGCATCACCTCTTATTCGTTTAACTGACCCATTTGATCAAGGAAATCGTAGTGTAACTTTAGGAAATGTTTGGCATCCACATTCTGGTGTTTATAAAGCAAATGCTGCACACTTCCGTCAAGCAATGATTTGGTAATATTAAAAGCGCGAATGAGGTTTAAACAATCCTCATTCGCGCTTCGATTGTATTCTTAAAAAATAAGGAGTATTTTTTATGAAAAGAAAACAATTAACATTTTTTGTTTCTGCCATTGCCTCAATCAGTATTGTATCAGCATGTTCTTTTTCTCCTGAAAATAAAATGACAGAGCGTATTCCAGAAGATAGTGTTGCTCCAACAAAGAATCAAAAAGAAACAAAAAAAGAAGATATTCCGGATTCTACTGCATCGGATAAAACAACTATCAACAAGTTAGAACATGTACCATATGATCAATCGATAGGAAAAGTTAATACTTATAACTTATCCTCATTTTTTAAAGATAGAGTCGTCACAATTGCTCCTGAATTCATACATAAAAATCACATTTTCTATTACGACAATAGAGAAGGGCATAAAAATTTAATCTATCGTTATGATATGAATAAAAAACAAAATATATCTATTTATTCCACATCTAAGCAATTTGGAATGATGACAGGCACGAATAGCGCATTATTTTGGTTAGAATTAAATGAACCAACTGAAGTAGGAATCAAATGGGCCGTCATGAAAATGGATGTAGAAACTAAGCAAGTTAAAAAACTTGATTCAGGAGAGAGTCGGTTTCAAACAATGCCTCCATATATTGAAGTCGCTAATGGAAAAGCAACTTGGATTACACATGACGCAACAGAAACTGAGACAATATCTTATCTCAAAACATTTTCTTTATTAAAAAATAAGACTAGCACACTTCAAACTTTTAAGTTAAAAGAAGGTGAACAGCGCGAAGGTATTTTCCCGTTTGATTATCGCGAAAGTGACGCTGGTCTAATCATTCATAAAAGTACATTTAAAAAAGGGAATAAAAATCCTACACTTGAGACAAAAGATGGAACATACAAACAAGCAATGAACGGTTTAATTGATTTTGATCGAGGCGTTAATTATGTTGCTCTTGGTCAAGAAGGAAAAGCACTTTTCCAAAATATTCACAATCCAAAAAATAATCTTGAATTTTTAACTTCAGATCCTCGCTTGACCGCTGATGCATTCAATTTCATTTCACCAAACCGTGTAGTATTTCGTGAAGGTATGAATCAACTATTTTATGCTGATCTCAAGAAAAAAACAGTTTCGCCATTAACTAGTTATGATGAAACTACGACAAAACCAAAGCTTGTAGATAACAGATTAATTTATGCAGTTTCAGGTTTGCATAATATTAAATTTAAAGTATTAACTTTAAAAAAATAATTTTATTTTTGAACAATTGAATTTAAACCTGAATGGTAGAGACTTGATAATGAACTGAGCCCTACAGTTTGGACAGTTTAATAAAAAGACCAAGTTTTCTATGCTGCGATCAGATGGTCCCGATATTGTTTCGGGGGCATCTTTTTTAGGTTCCATTGACCGCGCTTACAGTTGTAATAGTTGATGTAATCCCCGACCATCTCTCGGACCTCCTCGATTAACCCGCACGAACGGTTGGCCACATAGTCCTTCAAATGACCGAAGAACGATTTAATCGGTGCGTTGTCGAGACAGTTGTCTCGACGTGACACGGACTGAATCAGTCCGAGGTTGCCAACGAGTCGCTGGTAGTCCGGATGGATGTAGTGGAAGCCTTGGTCCGAATGAATCATCGCCTCGGGATGTCGCTTCTCTTGGAGATGTTCTTCGAGCTTTGTCATCGTCTGAAAGACGAGGTCCATACGAAGGTCCGTGGATAGTTTGTATGCCACGATCTCGCGTGTGGCGACGTCCTTCACACAAGACATATAGACGTTCTCGCCGGAGGTGATGAGGAGATAGGTTATACCGGTCACGAATACTTTCACGGGCTCGCTCTGCCAGAACTCGCGGTTCAATCGATTCGGCACGACGCGATGCTCGTGCGCCGCCCAAGAGAACTTTCGATAAAAGTTCATCCTCCGGATTTTGGTCATGATGTTATATTTGCGCATCAGTCGGAGAATCCGTTTATAGTTGATCGGGAAACCAAGGATAGCGAACACCTCCATGTACAGCCTCCCGATAATCGAATTTGCCTTTATGGCTATCATGGATGTTCTTGAGGAGTGTCGCATCTAGATGATCTTGCTCTTCCCGAAGGGACTCCGCCTCGGAACGGTTCAACCAAGCGTATAGCCACTGCGGCTCACTCCGTCGATCTCACATAATGGGCGGAAAAGCTTCTTAATCTGTGCGATGCGGATGACAGTGTTGATGGCCTCATATTTCTCTTTTCTCTGATGCTGTTAGTTCTTATGTTTCGCCTATTCGATTGGATGGAGGATTCATTCTCCGACCATGCCGTCGTGGTCGTTGTCCCGCATATATTGGTATAGCCAGTGCTTCTCCGTGATTGGCATCGCGAAGCCCGCATCCTTCGCCTCCTGGATCGTCACCTGACCATTGCCGTCATCGACGCGCGAGACGTCCTCATTTTTTTGCGGTATCTGGAATCGACTTCGCTGTCGTTTCTGTTTTCGTCTCTTCTTCTTTGTCAGACCAAGTGCAACATTTGTCTCGTCCGGATTACCGTTCTTGAACCGATCGACGACGTTATTCTCTTGGACCGTGTAGGTATACTGAAACGCGGATGGGATCATCGTCGACGTATCCGGATAGGTAATCTGAGTCTTGAAGTTCGTCGTGCCACCCGTCTTGCGGATAACGTCCTCCATGTACGTCTGATCACCAGGACGGTTCAAGGTGCTATCCTGTGTTGTGATGTCGTAAATTCGAGACGCCACCGAGCGAATCAGCGATGGTGTGTCAGTCAATCGATACCGTGTTGAGAGTATTGGAGAAGGGGCGAATTTTACAGTTAATTCTATAGATGGAGACTTGAAAGTAAACACAATTCTTGGTCTGGATGATGTGAACTCGAATGCATTTTTTAGTGAGGATGGCGATGTATTAGAGACTCAAGCAGATGTAAAATGAAAGATCATTTAATAATCTTTTGATTACGAATTAACGTATACTCAGATTAAATAGCATCTAACAAACAATAGAGAACTAAATAAATGAGAACCCTATTTTTTTGATTTTATTCTAAAAAGAGAAGTTAATATAGACATTATAAGAATTGAAAGGAGTGTTTAAAAGACTTTTAAAAGTCTTTTAAACGATGTATACTAAAGAAAATAAGAGGAGGGCATGATAATGGGACTGCGAATACTTGATATTCCAACCACTTCTATATCTGACGTGAAACGATCTCCTATGGAAGCATTTCAAAGAGCAGATCGTGAAGCAGCCGGCGTATATGTTTTTAACCGTGAAAAAGTTGCGGGCGTCATGTTGACGCAACAACAGTACGAATCACTTAATAAAGAAATCGAAGAGTTGTACAGCCGATTAGATGATTTGACTGTTGAGATGCGACTATCTAACAAAAATCTCCGCACCTATACCGATTCAGAAGTCCGTGGAGAACAAGGAACTCATCCAACGACTATTGATGAAATGGATGGGTGGGAGTGATCATTGTATCAGCTTGAGTGGACGCAGTATTCGAAAGAAGATTACGATAACCTCGATGGTAGTCAAAGGGTATTCGTAGATAAAGCATTGAACCGCATCGTTTCTTTAGGAATGGCAGCAGGACAGCCGCTCAGTGGGAACTTGGCACATTGCAATAAATTAAAAAACAGAAAGATGGGGTTACGCGTTGTTTTTAGAGAAGTAGAGGGTAAACTCCAAATCATTCAAATTGTAGCAATTGGTAAACGAGATAAAGATGAGATTTATAAAACAGCAGAACAACGTTTAGATTGATAATTAAGAAAAGGATCAACGTACAGACACTTTAAAAGTATCTATACGTTGATCCTTTTTGTCTTTTTTCGTAGGAAAGGACGTTTAAAAACACATTGATAAAAAGGTGAGTTAATGAACTTTAAATTGTGTAGTAAATCAACTGAATACACATTTGTGAAAGACTAACTATTTTTGTATGCATAATGGTCGTTAAACAGACATAGAATTATATATTGAACTTAGCATGTATATTGGCATTTTATTAATTATAAAAGTTACTAATTTAATTATTTATATAAAAAATAATAAAAAAACTGCATAGGGAAAATTTAATCAGAGTAAACATGAAGTATCTTTTCGAATTTATACCAATCTTCCTGTGAGTTTCTTAACCATTTTATAGGTAAGCCATAGTTTATATTAGCATCCAAAGTTCCCCCAATGTATTGCTTAGTCTCTCTAGTAGGATTCTTCAAGATGTTAAGCAATTCACGTTGAAATTCTGAATGACTATATTTTTTATTAGTTAAATTGTTGCTTCTGTTTTTTCCTTCAAGATGTTTAAGGATCGAAGGATTATATAATCTTTCTCCTTTTTTATACTCAATCCATCCTCGTCTTGTTATAGGATCTACTAAATCTCGATTCAATGCGTAACCAAGTATACTTACTTTCCAATCGTGATCGATGAATTTAAACGGATTTTCTTCAAATTCTTTTCCTTCAGGTATTCCTTTTAATATGCCAATAACATAAATTTGCGTTCCGAAATCAGTTATTTTTTGCTTTTCAACTAAAAGCCATCGTGAAGAACTCCGACTGCCTTTAATATCTGTTTTAAATTGAAAAGTCCGTTTTTCTTTATTCACTATAATAGTAGACATATCATGTCCATTATCGTGAATGTGGGGATCATTCCAAATTTCAAAATCAACGAGAAAGCTAATATTAAAGTTTTCTTCCAAAAAGTGTTGAAAACCATACTCTACTACTTTGCCAATGACATGATCTGCAATAAAATCGTTCTTATTTCGAATTATGTCTTTTCGTCCGAATTGCTTCGTACTTGCTGCTTTTAGAGCATACAATTCCTGAGCAAAATCAAAGCAACTGTTTACTTCCTCTCTAGAAATGTTAAGCTCCACTTTAAAAGGACTAGTTTTCAAAGGTAATATCCTCCGCTTTTTCATTCGATTATACAATAAATACCATAAGAAGATGTTGATACTTGATATGATCAGGTGAGATTGCGTTATTTTTTTGAACACATATTAAAAAGGGCTGAAAATCAGCCCTTTTATTCTACTATTTATTTGTTAAATGATTTTCATGTGTTTTGATTAAAAATGTTATGTTCGTCCCTGCCAAATTAAGTGCATATTGCGTCAAATGATCAGGTATAGCAATGACGCTCATACCCTGACCATGACTAGCTTCTTTATTCCTAATTGTAGGTAGTCCCTCTAATGTTGTTTTTAAGGAATTAAGTTGTGTTTGATAATAGCTTGGCAGGAAGTCGTTGGAGAACAATGTATTTACTAACGCGGAAGCAGTTCCTTTTCCAAAGTCCCAATTATTCAATTCGCAAATACTTTTCATCGTACTCTCAAATGCTTTTGCTACGGAGAGAATAGTTGCTTTGTTATCACCATTCTTATAGTGATTATAGGCTTCTTGATACTCATTTAAAGCTCCACTAAACAAAGGATTATGCATAAGAATCAAAGCAGGTTTTACTGCTTCGTTATAAAGTACTGTTGAGCTGATAGGCAATATTCGATCTTTTACATAATCTAAGCCTATACCGTTTTCTTTGAATCTTGCATTTAATTTATTGATTACGTGCTCTTTGGGAAATCTGAAGAAATGCTCTCTTCCTTGTAATTGAATTCTTGTTGTGACAAGCAATTCAATGATATCTACCACCCAATCGTCTTCCTCACAATTTAAAATGAACTCTAAGCAACTTTTGACCGGCTCATACTCATATTCTTTGCACGTTGGAGCGTTAGCAAACGAAAATAAAGCATGATCTGCACAAATTTTATCATGGACCCATTTAAATATGCTTTTTATATACTTAAAATCAATCGAATCATCTGTAGAATAGACTTCTTTTATCAGATGATATGCTTGAACTCTAAATCTCTCTGAAAGCCCTGAATAAGGAAGTATTTCGATTTCTCGTGGATTATTTCTTTGTGAAAAAAGCATGATATACCTCCAGTAGCTTAAAGTATTAAACTGTTTGAACCTTAGGTAGTTGCTTTGCTGCCTTTAAATTCTGAAGTTGTAATTTAGCAGTAGGATCGATTGATTCATACTCGATTCCAGCAAAAGTTTTTAAGATTGCTTCAAAAACAATTTGAGCACCCGCTGGAGGAACTGCCATTCCAATTTGCTTCCGAACTTTTTCTTTGCTACCTACAAAGTAAAAATCATCTGGGAACGTTTGGAGTCGTGCACGTTCTCGGTTTGTGAGGGCACGTGGTTCTTCCCAATGGTACATATGTGTACCACCGCCGCCGCTACCCGTCACCGTGTATGCTGGACGATTTGGATCAAGACGTTTGTAAATCGAGCTCAAGCGTGCGCCTTTGACATTCAGTCGGAGATGTTCTGGGATCCCCATAAACCACGCGTTTTCACCAGCAGGAATATGCGTTAGCATCTCTACCACCTTAGCATTGTGTCTAGTGAGTTCATTATTTAATGCATCTTCTGGAATCGGTGGATTCAAAATCGCTTCACTAGATGTTTTCATATTATCTAACGTATTAAGTGGAGCCGGTACCTTAAAGACAATACCTTCTTCTGCTAGATCATTTCGAATTCCAACAATAATGATACGATGACGCGCTTGAGGGACGCCGTAAAGCTCAAATTTATAAAGGTGAGGTGTAAGTACATATCCGCACTCTTCTAACTCCGTTAAAATTTGAATAAACGCTTTTCCTTCATTAGCGCTTTGTAGACCACCAACGTTCTCAGCTACAAAAAACTTCGGTTGGTATTCTTTTAAGACCTTTACACCATAAGAATATAGTGGACCAAACGTACCGTTTAAACCTTGCTTCTCGCCGACTTGGCTGTAGTCATTACAAGGAAAACCGAATGCAAAACAATCAATCTCTCCAAGAATGGACTTATCACCAATCGGAAGTTGTTCTACTGGTCCGTAATGAACAGACGGATCTTCAATGTCTTCGCATATATTGTATCGATAGGTTTTACACGCTTGTTCGTCATAGTCATTTGACCATTCGTGAACAATCCGAAGTTCCTCTTCTGTTTCTGGGTGAATCACTCTAGCATTCTTAGCCCCTAAAGATAATCCACCAGGACCGTTAAATAATTCGCCTTTTTTAAATATCATGTGAAAACTCCTAACTATAAAATCGAAAGTGTGTTCTGGCATACTCCTATGCTAAACATTGTACACATGTTATTCAAAAAATGCAGCAACTAATACTCAAAAAAACAAAGAGCTATGAATAATAAATCATTCAATCTTGAATGATTTATTATTCATAGGATGTTGTAAATTAAATATAGAGGTTGAAAGGAGGAAATAAATGGGGGATGACAGTCTTAAAAATTTAAAAGGCTTAATGGAAATGTACGTGAGCTCCATGCTGTTAAATAGAGAATTTATAGACCCTTTACGATTCTACCTTCCCGACAAAACAATTCGGAAGCGTTTAGCTGAAGAAACAGGTAAGGACATCAATTCAATTTATCGAGATGAACGGACTGGAACGATTTATAACGGAATCATGCTCTTGCGGTATTGGAGAGCGTTTCTAGTAATTCATGGGGAAGTAGCACAAGGTAAATCGGAACCGAAACGGATCGAATCCATTCTTCAAACATATGAAAGTCATCTCAAGATGATTTCTGAAATCGAAGGAGAAGTGGATGTTCAAAACGCAATCGAACGACATCTCCCGTGTATTTTAGATGTCATCCAACATTTTGAACGACATCCACTTCCTCAAAATCGAATAGTGAAAATCAAGTTATTAAAACAACTACAAATGAATGAACAAGTAATAGCGGGCTTGAAGCACCGTAGACGAGAGAGGATGACAAGCATTGACTGAACGAAAAATTTGGTTTATCACACGTCCGGAACGAGATCCGCGTTATCATGCGGAAGCAATGAGCGCTTTGCAAGAAGCAACGAACAACTTCACATTGAAATGGGAAGGAAACCGGGAGTTGCATAAACATTACGAGGCAGTTCTTGCTTCGCACAAATTAAAGCGAAACAATATTAGTAACGATGGTTCAGGAGGACGGACATGGTGCGCCTTACTTAAGACCTTTGCGTACTGTTACATTGATAAAAATGGTGTTGTTAAACCGACTAAAGTAGGACAAGCCCTTGTAGATGGTATCAAAGAATACGAGAACGTGAAAAAGCAAATTCTCACCTTACAAATTCCGAATGCTTATTTTTTAGAACGAGGTTTTCGACCTAAATTTGAAAGTAGTTTTCGTATCCGTCCTGCGCGCTTTTTAATCAAACTTGTACAACGAGAAGATCTTCAGTACTCGATTAGTAAAGAAGAGATTACCTACTTTGTCTTAACAGCTCAAGATGATCGTGAAGTAGAAGAAATAGCGAAAAAAATTCTCCTGTATCGTCAGTCGTCACCAGACGAGCAAGAGCAACTGAAGCAAGAAATTGCGGTTCAATACGATCATCGTGCACGCAATGATAAGGCAGCACGTGACTACTACCAGGCACATTCTGATGTCGCGCACACCTTTATGATGTTGTGTGAGTATACCGGACTAGTAGAGTATGTACGTGGAGATAGCATTTTAACGACACAGCCCGACCTAGTAGAAGAGGCATTACGTGTACTGAATGAATATGATCGTCGTTATCCGTTTAATACTCGTTATCGTATTTCGATTGAACGAATGGCACAAAATAATGGATTAGATGTGGATAGCTACAAATCGAACGATTATGGCGACGTGAAGCCAGCCAACAATCTAGGTAAACGACAAGGGAAGATCGATGCGATTTTAGGGAAAATGCCAAACTGGACCATGCAATCCGATGAAGAGTTAATTCAAGTGTTCACAGAGTCTTTTGGTCCTAGGGATGCAACTCAATTGGTCTCTATTCTACGAAAAGAGCAACCTGAGCTACTAAATGTTTCGGAGCAGTTTGTCGAGTCTTACTTGGGGCAAATGACACCCTTAGAATTTGAGAAACTAACAGGAGATATTTTCAAAGAGCTTGGATTTGATGTAGTGTATCAACCGAAGGTGCAAGGGACGAGAACAGAGATTGAATTGTTGGTGAAGTACGGAGACCATTTTGGAATCATTGATACAAAGTATTACGAGAGTGGATTCCCGTTATCACAAAACTTAGCGAACTACATGGGATCGGAGTACATTCCTAACTACTTAACCTATGGTGATGCTCGGTTATCTTTCTTCGGTTACGTCACGTCAGCCGGTTACTCAGGAGAAAAAAAGCTACAATCCATTACGAAGTTAAGTGAAAAGTTAGTGGGAGAATCGATTGAAGGATTCATGTTAACGCGGGAAGTACTTCTTGGCTTCCTTGATTACTGTATCGAAAATGAAATTCCCAAAGAAGAACGGGTTCAAATATTCATAGATCGTATTCAAAATAAAGCATTTAGTGATCTGAAGCTCTATCTGTGAATCGAAATGAAGGGGGCTATCTATTTATATGATAGAAACAGTATTAAGTGAATTTCGAACTCTCTCTAAAGAGTATTCCAAAACACATTTTCGACCTACTCAAAGGACACTTTCATTTAAGGTTTATTGCTGCTCTATGCTTTCGTTCTTTGTTTTATTATTGATTACATCATGGGCACTTTTTCACGCATATAGCTTCAATATAATTGTAAGTTATTTTGTAGTTACCGTTATATTGTTGGGAATTGCCTTGATATCAGAGAAATTTTCCAACAAACATCTTGCTACGTATCGCCTCAAAAAAAATCATTATATAAAGTCTCGCTTAAAAGAGTACTTAAGAAATGATCATCGTATAGTTCAAGCGGAGCAAATGAAGCACTTGTCTGCTATGATTTCGAAAACAATTCAAATTCAAAGAAAGCACTACAAGTTTAATCCGAGCTACTTTTCGATAGTGTTGGCAATGATTTTTGGATTTTCGAAGTTTTGGGGTGATGGAACTCTTTTAGATGCTCTTAGTCTTTGTATCTTTTTCATGCTCCTTTTTGCTATTACACATTTTTTCCTTACAGCTCGAACTAATTATCTCAATTTTAAAGTAGAAACGTGTGAGGAAATGCTAGGCGTTATTGATGAAATTACTCTCGAGATGCTAATTGATCATTCAAACGAAAAGTCAGTTGTCGCTAAGAAGAAAAGATTCCGCTTGTAGTGGTACTATCGGTAACGGATAATTCAGTAAAGTACTGGAGGAAAATGAGATGCCTATTCCTTTTATAAAAAACCGAATTTATCAACGAAAAGCGATTCATGATGAGTTTGGTGGTAGTCGTGAACGTGGAATCAGTATGTCTGCTAAATCTCCGATGATTTTTATTTTTTCGAGCGAAGCAGGAGCAGACTTTGGTTACAAAAATGGATGGAATAAAGAACGCGATCTTTTTTACTATACGGGCGAAGGACGTAATGGTGATCAGGAATTCAAGATGGGGAATAAGGCGTTACGCGATCATGTTGCAAATGGAAAGGATATCTATCTTTTTAAAAATGTTTCAAAGGGAATGTTTCGTTTCGAGGAACAATTAACTTTAGTAGACTACTCCTTTTCTCCGGTTTCGAATGAATCAGGAGAGGTACGCGATGTAATCATTTTTGCTTTTACCGTTTTCGAGAGTCCAGTAAATACGAATAGCAACGAGTTAGGAACATCAGATACGCTACAAGAATTACGAGAATTGGCATTAATGAATACTTCTAACGGGGATGAAACCATCCAACAAAAGAAAGTGCACGTTCGAAAGCGTTCAGAAGCGATCAAAGCATATGCGCGTAAAAGAGCATCTGGTATGTGCGAACTGTGTGAGATGCCTGAGCCATTTCAAGCAAAATCAGGAAGTGCTTTGGATGTCCATCATTTGCTACGACTATCTGATGGAGGTCCAGATCATCCTGAACATGTTGCTGCGATATGTCCGAATTGTCATGCGCATATTCATCGTGGTGTAGAAGGATATAACTTGAATCAAAAGCTGATTGCTAAAATAAGAGGAAAAGAAGAGACACATATAAAAGGTTAAAAAAATTAAAAGAGTAAAAAGATCTATCGCATATAAAAACGATAGATCTTTTTACTCTTTAGTTCACTTCTTCATCTACACCAAATTTATCGGCAAAACCATCAACAGGGCGAAATTGAAGGACAGTAGGGATATCACGGAAAAGACAATCGAATGTCCAATAATTCGAAACATCATCAAAGTCGACTTCTGTTAATCCAAATTGATGAGATAACTGCTCCACAACGTTCTCCGTCATTTCAAATACGGAAGTTCCAGTTGCCGTAAGACTACCTTCTTCAATAGTTTGTCCATTTTGCTTAATGAAATAGTCCATTTTTTGTGTACTCAATATGATTTTCTCCTTTGAAATATAGGAAATACACGCTTACTTAAAATTTTCTTCGTGTTCGTGAGATTCTTTAAACCAAAACGTAATCAGGCATTACACCCAAGTCGTCCGCCATTGCACCCATCCATTTTCATACCTGCAAAAAAGCTAATCCCAAAAGCCCAAAGTGTTTCTAAAATGATTGAGTTTAAATGTTTTAACAGTGTTTGCATATGCATCGCCTCCCTAATTGTCTCTTCTTCTAGTTGGATACTCAAATAACGCAAAAAAACAATTAGAATAAATGCAGGTAATAGGATGGCAAAGTATCGAAACTTTGGATAATGACTCATTACGTTTTGTATTTATATACTTATTATGTCACTTAATTTAATCAGTAACAACTTTTTCTGGTTCTAGTTAAAGGATCATCACTCTCTATATACCACTCACTTATTCAGATACTTGGATAGATAAGATTTGCTTGAACGAGACGATTTCGACGTCTAGATTTCGTTTGACGAGATGGACCTCCTCCTGTACATAATCGAGCTTCTCAACGAAGGCGTCGAAACGATGCGTCAACGGACCGTTCATCGCCGTCACCGTGACAATGTCTCCGCTAAAGAGAGCATCGTTCAACGCGTTCTCGATCGTCCCATCGATCGGTCCCTCCGTATCCTCGAACTTGAGATGATGTACCTCTTGGTAATAGCGTTTCAGCAATCTTATAAGAATTGAAAGAGGTGTTTAAAAGTTTTTTAAAGGGTTTATAATAAAGAAAAATAAGAGGAGGGAATGATGATGGGAATGCGAATACTTGATACTCCAACCACTTCTATATCTGACGTGAAGCGGTCTCCTATGGAAGCATTCCAAAGAGCAGCTCGCGAAGTAGCCGGCGTGTATGTCTTCATCCGTGAAAAAGTCGCTGTGTCATGTTGACGCAACAGCAATACGAATCACTCAATAAAGAAATTGAAGAATTGTGTAGTCGATTAGATGATTTGACTGTTATGATGCGACTATTTAACAAAGAAGTCCGCATCTATAACGATTCAGACTTCCGCTTTACGAATAAATTTTCAGTGTTACATAAAATGGTTGCAAAATATACTTAATAAGTAATACATAATTCGACATCTATTTTATACTTAAATTGAAAATTGGTAATATTTTTTTAAAACTTATATATTACTAAGTGAGGTCATTAGATATTTTAAATCATTTGAACTTTTGTTTTGTGTTAAATAACGAAAAAATTTTTTACTTTACCATTAAATTTATACTTCTGGTATGCTTATAATCATTCAAGTAGAAAGGAGAGTATTATTTTTGAACAGTCACCAGGATAACCTAAATAAAAAATCATATTTATCAATTTTATTGACTTTTATTCTCGTACTAATTACCATAGCTCAGTTTTTTATTTCTAAAAGTTTCCCTAACATGAGCTTAAATATTAGTATTATTATTTTATTATTAGTAGATTTAGGGTTTATTGTCTCTTTAGTTTTAGGATTACGATCAAAAATCAAAGGAATTGCAATATTTAGTGTTTTAGCAAATAGTACTTTATTCATCCTCTTGAGCATTTTGATTTTTTTGTTAGCATTTTCAAATGGAATTTCAGAACCTTAAGAATTTTAAAAGATTCTTTTCATAATGAGAACGTTTGTTCTTATTATGTTTCTCCTTTCTGACGTTTTCAATCAGTTTTTTTCGACGTCTCATCAATACCTCCGTTTATGGGGACGAAAAAAGGCGCGACGAGTATCTCGTCACTGCCCTAATATATTTCGCCTATTCGATTGGATGGAGGGTTCATTCTCCGACCATACCGTCATGGTCGTTGTCCCGCATATATTGATACAGCCAGTGCTTCTCCGTGATCGGCATCGCGAAGCCGGCATCCTTCGCCTCCTGGATCGTCACCTGACCATTGTCGTCGGTATCGACGCGCGAGACATCTTCAGTCGTAGCAGTATCTGGAGCTGATTTCGATGTCGGTTCTTGTTTCGAATTCTTCTTCGTCAGACCAAGTGCGGCATTGGCTTCATCCGGGTTAACGTTCTTGAACTGGTCAACGACGGTATTCCCGCGGACCGTGTAAGTATACTGATACGCAGATGGAATCATCGTAGACGTATTCGGATAGGTAATTTGCGCTTCGAAGTTCGTCGCGCCACCCGCCTTGCGGATGACGTCCTCCATGTACGCCTGATCACCATGACGATTCAGTGTACTGTCCTGCGGAGTGATGTTGTAGGCGTTCGAGACGCCACCGAGCGAATCGGCGATGATATGTCCTTCATCGAGATCCGCGCGTTCGACTCCTGGTACCTTTGCTTCATCGGAGTAGTAGCGTCCATCACGCGTGACGTCTTCCGTCGCATCATTCTGGAGCACGATCTTCTTCGCGATGACGCGGACCAGCTGTCCATGCTCATTCGTGAACGCCCAGTACTTCCGGTCACCGAACCCAATGTCGACGACAACGTCCGCCTGACGACTACCGGACAGGTCTCCACCGTCGACTAAAATCTTCTTATATCCTGTGAAAGAATCTTTTGTAGTTATCGTTTTTGATTCCGTTGATGGATTCGTCTCCTTTGGTTGCGTGACTGTACTCGTATCTGCCTCTTTTTCAGGATGTTGATCGGAATCCTCTTTCGTATCGGTCTTTTGTGTAGTGGTGTCGTCTTGTTGCGCTACTTGCTCTGTTTGATCTGATGGAGATGAGGTCGTCTCCATATCTGTACATCCTGCCATCAATAGGACGGCAAGGGGAATCGTTATGTAAGAAATCTTCATAGGTATACTCCTTTTCGTTCAGTCTGTCATTGCGTCCTTCATTATAACGCTACTTAACCGTTCTTGCTGTCTTAATTGAAATCGGTGGTGCGGTAAATGATCTTTTCAAAGGCATGGAACAGAGCGGTACCGCTCTGTCTGATGAAAAGGGACCGCAAGCCGTCCTGTTTCCGTACTCTAGCTCGCTCCTCGTCGGCGCAAGGGCCATCAAAAAAAGCCGCTGCCGTTCCTCGTCTTCCTCCGCGTTTTGGCTCAAAGCACGCTTTTCGCTCGCGGGCTCCGGAAGCCTTCGTCCCGATGCGCTGTCCGCTTTTTTTGATCTTTCCCTGCGGTCACCCTTGCGCCGTCTCGCGACGCTCGCTGCGTTCCCGTCAACAGGACGGCACCGTGTCGGACTGCATCCCACTCGCGAAAGGAGCTTTTCCATGAAACTGACTACACTCGTTGAAATCACCCGTATCCGCCAAGAGGTCCGCGAACCAGACGTCGTGCTCGAGACGACACACATCACGTCTCCTGAGGACGCGTTCTGTGTCGCCAAACGCTTCATCCAGGACGATGACCGTGAGGTGTTCCTCGTCATCCTACTCAATACGAAGAACCGCGTCATCGCTGTCCATCGGGCACATGTCGGTAGCATTAACTCAAGCGTCGTCCACCCTAGCGAAATCTTCAAGTCTGCTATCCTCAACAATGCGACGTCGCTCATCGTCAGCCATCAGTATCCGAGCGATGACCCTCATCCATCGCGGGAAGACATCGAGGTGACCGAACGGCTCGTTGAGGTCGGACGCATCGTCGGCATCCAGCTCCTCGACCACATCATCGTCGGTGCCGAAGACGAATACGTCAGCTTGAAGGCACAAGGTGTGCTGTAAAGAGACGATAGAGCGTAGACGGACGGGACAACCCCGTCCTGTCCGCGCGCAAGAGCATGGACGGAAAACGACGTCGTTTTTCTTTGAAGAAAGCACGAGCGAATAAGGAATGGATTTGTCCCAAATCCAAAGGCAGTGAGACGCCCGCAGTGGACGGATCCACTGCGGGTAAGAAAGTACATTTGTTCTTGTCTGTATAGATAGAAGGGTGTTATGGAGGATACAGTAGTGGAGTGTACGAAGGTTCAAGGAGAGATAGCTGATTGAAGTGAATCGTTCCTCCTGTAGATAGGTAGTGATGCTCTTTCTACTGGATGTACAGCACAAGAAGAATTTTCGGGCTCATGCGTGAGGCTGTAGGCTGCACGCAGCAACATCCTCATCGCACCGCTGCCCTCCTGCCGGACCGATAACGAGAGCTGTGACTCGCCTGCGCGAGGCATCTCTACGTTCCTCTTCCTTGCGACGGAGGACACGGAGCGTTACGTAGAATGCTAAAAACAAAAGTAAAAGGTTGGTGTTTAGTGGAAGGAATGGCATACTAAAGGAAAGATTCTTGTCCACGTATGAGATTATTATCGCTTCAGTAGTAAATGATGTATCTCATGCGAGGATGTCTAAAGAAAGAGAAATTACATATGAACTATGATAGATTGACCATTGTATTCGGTGCATCACTTACGAATGTCAATCTACTCTACCTCGTACCGATTGCATTCGGACTTTTCCTATTGATTGATTTCTTATTCACGAAAGAAAAGAAAAGCTTTTTAAGCCGGACCGGTAAGATATTATTGGTTCCGCTCATTCTGATCGTATGTGTACTTATTTATCTCTATTGATTCGAGGTGCAAGAAGTAATCGATTTAATTAGGTGCATTCTCGTTGAAAATGTAGACACTTTTTTCATGTACATCTATATCTTAAGATTCACCAGCGATAAAATTACAGAAAAAGAGGTATTTTCATGAAGTTTTGGGATGAATTGTTAGAAGAAGAGGTTGCTCCATCGTTAAATCAAAAAGAAGTGAAAAAAATCGAAAAAAAATTAGGGGCTTCTCTTCCTAAAAAATATATCGAAAAACTAGAAGAGCAGAACGGCGGGGAACTTACGTTTGATTCAGTGAACGTCGATTTCGAAAATACATGGTCTGACGAAAAAGAGGATCTTCATTTACCGCTGTATCGATTTAACCCTTTAACGGTCGATGACTTTAAAGATGGCATGTCTACGTTAAACGAATGGGGATTGACAGGAAAAATGTTGATGTTCGGTGAGGGCGAAGGGAGTTATTTCTGGTATTTCGATTTCGACACTAACCCTAATGAACCACAAATTTGGTGTTTAGACATTTCGGATGAGACGACACATCTTGTAGCAGAGAGCTTCGACCAACTCCTCGATCATCTCGTTCGTCGAAATGATCAAGTTGAAGGCGGAGTTGAATTAACACACGAAGATGTATTTGCCGACTATCCTTCGATGGATGAAATTCGAGAAGTAATCGCGGGGAATGATGAGGACGAACGACTGATGGCTTATCGCATGTGGTCGACAAGAGGTGAAGACGTTAAAGGATTGGTCAGTGAATTGCGTGGACGTGTCCAAGATTCGAACGATGAAGACGAACTAGATTCATACGCGGAACTATTAGCTCAAGTATTGATGGACAGATCAGTCGAAAACTATATGACACATGAGCAGGCAATTGCACTATTTAATGAAAAGGAAGATGTATCAGATTTGAGCCATGTAGTTGTACAGCTTGAATCAGATATGTAATGGATCAATAGCTTTTTAGCAACATGTCTTTGAAACCAAAAGAGACTAATCCTAAAAATTTGGGATTTGTCTCTTTTTTATACATTACTTTTTGTCAGTAGCGAGATCAGATATTTCAAATGCTGGAACGGTCCGCTCACAGACTACTCGGGATCGACGAGTAAGGAAGAATTCATTTTAGTCATCCTATTTGGAATAGCTAATGCGATAAATGATCATTTTAAAAGCACGGAACAGAGCGGTCCCGCTCTGTCTGATGGAAGGGGACCGCAAGCCGGATGTCGCGCTCGAGACGACGCACATCACATCTCCCGAGGACGCGTTCTGTGTCGCGAAACGCTTCATCCAGGACGATGACCGTGAAGTGTTCCTTGTCATCCTGCTCAATACGAAGAACCGCGTCATTGCCGTCCATCGGGCACACGTTGGTAGCATCAACTCAAGCGTCGTCCATCCCCGAGAAATCTCCAAGTCCGCCATTCTTAACAATGCGACGTCACTCATCGTCAGTCATCAGCATCCGAGCGGTGACCCGCATCCATCACGGGAAGACATCGAGGTGACGGAACGGCTCGTTGAAGTCGGACGCATCGTCGGCATCCAGCTCCTCGACCACATCATCGTCGGTGCCGGAGAAGAATACGTCAGCTTGAAAGCACAAGGTGTTTTGTAAAGAGACGATAAGTGTAGACGGACGGGAAAACCCCATCCTGTCCACGCGCAAGGGCATTGTTGTATTTAAATAAAGTAGTGTCTAACAAGCAATAGGGAACTCAGTAAATGAGAATCCTATTGTTTTTTGGGTTTTATTGCAAAAATAGGGGTTAACTATAGATAGTACAAGAATCAAAAGGAACGTTTAAAAGTCTTTTAAAAGTCTTTTAAAAGGTGTATACTAAAGAAAAATAAGAGGAGGGCATAATGATGGGAATGCGAATACTTGATATTCCAACCACTTCTATATCTGACGTGAAACGGTCTCCTATGGAAGCTTTCCAAAAAGCAGATCGTGAAGCGGCCGGCGTATATGTTTTTAACCGTGAAAAAGTTGCGGGCGTCATGTTGACGCAACAGCAATACGAATCACTCAATAAAGAAATCGAAGAATTGTACAGTCGATTAGATGATTTGACTGTTGAGATGCGACTATCTAACAAAAATGTCCGCACATATACTGATTCAGAAGTCCGTGGAGAACAAGGAACTCACTCGACGACTATTGATGAAATGGATGGGTGGGAGTGATCATTGTATCAGCTTGAGTGGACGCAATATTCGAAAGAAGATTACGATAACCTCGATGGTAGTCAAAAGATATTCGTAGACAAAGCGTTGAACCGAATCGTTTCTATAGGGATGGCAGCAGGGCAGCCACTCAGTGGAAATTTGTCGCATTGCAATAAGTTGAAAAATAGAAAAATGGGGTTACGCGTTGTTTTTAGAGAAATCGGCGGTAAACTCCAAATCATTCAAATTGTAGCGATCGGTAAACGGGATAAAGATGAAATTTATAAAATGGCTGAACAACGATTAGATGGATAATTGAAAAAGGATCAACGTTCAGATACTCGATGGTATCTATACGCTGATCCTTTTTGTCGTGCTTTTTTTCAAAGTATGACCAAAGTCATTTATCTTTTTATGCATAAAAGGACTATTAAAAATACATTGATAAAAAGATGCGTTTATAGACTTTGATATTGAAATCGATCCATTCGATTCATTTATTGTGGAAGAGTAATCATTTTTGTATACATAACGGTCGTTTTAAAAACAAAAAAAGAAAACTCACATATTTCCTCAGATGTGAGTTCTACCTGTCTTATTTATAGATATCACGACGATGCCCGATCTCGAGAATCAAAATCACGACTTTTTCATCTTGAATGTCAGCAATCAGACGATAATCACCGATGCGATACCGCCATTCACCCGAGCGATTCGAGACGAGTCCTTTACCATGACGACGCGGATCATCCGTCCCGACCAGATTCTTCTTGATCCAGGACATGATGATCCGCGCTTGTTGAGGATCCATCTTCTTGAGAGACTTTTGAGCTCCGCGCTCAAACTCTACCGTAAATGCTGTCATTCTAAATCAAGTTCCTTCATCATATCGTCGAAAGAGATCGCTTCTGATTTTTTACGGTGTGCTGCCATCGAATCATGATAGAGTTGTAAATCGATTTCGTCTTCGATGCGGTCGAGGACGGCATCGCGAACGAGTGTAGAAATCGTGATGTTTTTTGCCTTCGCATATTCTTTGATGAGTCGTGTATCCTGGTCATCCAGACGTACGGAAATGGTACTCATGATTATCAGCTCCTTTGTAATACATTGTAATACATATTCCAGTAGTAGTCTAGAAATGGCACCGATTTAAAATAGGATTGAACCTGTTACAACTAGTATGAAAATGATGAATAAGTATGAAAAAAGAAAGGCTGCTGTATCGCGTGCCTTTCTTTTTGTATAAGACGTCGCACACGCTGAAATGCTCATGTGGAGGATCATAAATACACGGAAATACTATACAACGCTGCGAAAAATAATGAGATCGAGACGCCTAATCCAAGATAGAGGGTCTTGATGGAGTCTTGGGTTGATCGGATGACGTACACCAACAATCCCACGAAAAGGAGGCTGATTGCCATCAAGAAGAGGGATATCATGGTCGGCTCGAACCGGATATCAGAATAGGTGAAACGCAAGCTAGGGAAAAGAAACCCTGACAGTGGACCAGCCCCGCTGGATTGAAGAGTATCCTTGATCGAGTGAGGGGGTTCCTGTTGACCGAGCCACGCAGTCGCTGTGAAGAGAAGCAGGATCAAGATGCCTTCCATGCGCATCCGCATCCGTCGGACTTCAAACGATCGTTCAGGAGACGCGTAACTCCACTTCCCGTTCATGATACCGATGATCAGCACGGGTAGAATCAGGATGTGTTTCCAGAGTAAGGCTTGTCCATACGGTAAAATCCAGGAATCGGAATACTCCTCTACCTGCACGACGACAGACATCAGATAGATGCCGGAACCGACGATCAGTAAGAAACATAGCGTCACGAGTGGTTTGAACCATTCGAGGAAGATGCCCCAGTTACGGTCTGATGGACTCCAAAAGCCGAGTATGAGCAATCCACCGGTCCAGATGAAGACGGCGAGTGCGTGAATAGAATGTACGAGCATGCCTTCTGCCCCTTTGATGCTAGAGGGGTGCCCGGACCACGCGAACGTAACGACCATCGCCATAACAAGGAATACCCCTAGTTTTATACGTCCAGGACTGAGTGATGCACGATTGATGACGATGAGAAGGAGTACACTCCAGAGAGCCATCAGAATCCAAGCGTTCCCTGCCTCGAATGTAAGTAACACGGATTGCAGTGTTATCCAAAAACCGATCTCTTCATATAAATACAGTACGATTCGTAAGACGGACAGGGAAAAGGATAACAGCATCAGCACGATGAGCATGCGAACCCAGCGGATTGAAAGCGATACGTCAGGTCGGTAAGAACGAGGGATGAGCTGGACGGAAAAGAAACCGATCAACAGCGCAAGACAACCGTAGAGGAGCGTATCGCCGATCAGATAGAGCGCGGTCATCGCTTCCGCCCCTTCCCGATAAATCAGATCAGCTCGTCCAAACATTCACCGTTTCCGGGATGGACTGTAGTAGCTGTGCTAAGACGATCGAACAACACTTTCAAAAGATGCAAAATGTCCAGACCGTCACAGTTTCGTTTGCCCGTGGGGAGATGGAAATCGACCATCAGCTGGATGCTCGACAAGTCCAAAGCGAGCTGAACAAGATCGGTTTCGATGGATACGTCAAGGGAAAGAAAACGTCCGAGGCACCGGTCCGGGATTTTGATTGGTCTGGGATTGCTCATCCAAACGAGCGGAGTAGCGTATCTTCCGAATGTTTTGTACGGTATCGCCTTGATCCTCAGTGGGGGGAGAGTTTTCCTGAGTGCCTATTATGCCGTCCGTGCCCGCTCACTCGACATGAAAGTATTGATGAGCGTAGCAGCCATCGGTGCCGCATGTATCGGGGAGTGGCTCGAGGGAGCGACCGTCGTCTTCCTCTTTGCCATCGGCAATTTGCTTCAGAATCGCTCCCTTGCGCGGACGCGCAATTCCATTCAGAAACTGATCGAACTGTCTCCGAAGGAAGCCTTCGTGCTGACGGACGGGGACGTTAGACGTAAACCGGTGGAAGCGGTGCGAGTCGGAGAAATCCTCCGGATTCGACCAGGTGATCAGGTTGCACTGGACGGCACGATCCTGAACGGGACGACGACCATCAATCAAGCACCGATCGCGGGCGAATCGATTCCTGTCGATAAGAAGGAAGGCGATCACGTATTTGCCGGAACGCTCAACATGGATCGTTCGTTCGACATGATCGTCGAGAAGACGTATCAAGAGACGACGCTTGCGCACATCATTGAACTGGTCGAGGAAGCGCAGGATAATAAAGCACCGAGTGAAGCGTTCATCGATCGTTTCGCGAAAGTGTATACACCGTTCGTCTTCCTAGGTGCATTGTTGCTGATGATCGTCCCACCTTTACTCCAACTTGGTAGTTGGGGAGAGTGGTTCTATAAGGGGTAGCGTCAGGAAAATGCGGATTTACAATGCTAAGGAAATTCCCATACTAAAAAGCCAAATTTCTCAACATCAATTGAGAAATTTGGCTTTTTCCGTTGCTCAGTTAAAGCGTCCTTTAGTTGTATATTTCCTGTTAATATCCCTTTTGAAGCATAACATTGTTTTCAATGATCGCACCCGATAGTTGACGCCCATTTTAGAACCTATTCTTTGATTTTCAATAAGCGTAAACTGTTTAATGTTACAAGTAAAGTTGCTCCCATATCAGCAAATATAGCTATCCAAAGTGTTAACCAACCGGGCATGACCAAAAGTAATGCCACTAATTTAATCGCCAAAGAGAAGGTAATGTTTTGCTTGATGATTGCTAAAGCCTTACGGCTTAATTTTATTGTATATGGCAATTTACTCAAATCATCAGACATTAAGGCGATGTCAGCCGTTTCTAAAGCTGTATCAGTTCCAGCACCACCCATTGCTACACCAACGGTAGATGCCGCAAGGGCTGGAGCATCATTCACGCCATCTCCGACCATCCCCACACTTTGATGTTTTTCTCGAAGTTCTTTAATAAAATTAAGCTTATCTTCTGGAAGTAAGTCAGCTTTAATATCCGAAACACCAACTTGTTTTCCGATGGCTGTTGCCGTTCTTTGGTTATCGCCTGTTAGCATCACTGTTTCGATTCCCATATTGTTCAACTTGCCGATAACTTCTTTAGACGATTCCCTCATTTCATCGGCAACGGCAATAAACGAAAGAATTTCTTTTTCTGTTCCTAACACCATCACCGTTTTACCTTGAGTTTGCATATCGGCAATTTTTTCTTTCCTATCGCTTGAAATGCTTCCGTGTAATTTTTCAAAAAGATTTGGACTTCCCACATAATACATTTCATTATTTATTTTGGCTTTAACGCCTTTACCTGTAATGGATTGAAAATCCTCTACTGTTACTTCGTTGAATTTTAATCCATTTTCTTCTGCTTTTCGCATAATCGCTGAAGCAAGAGGGTGCTGTGATCCTTTTTCAATGGCTGCTGTTATGGTCATTAATTCATTTTCATTTCTACCATATGTCACAATGTCTGTTACAGCAGGAATCCCTTTGGTTAATGTTCCTGTTTTATCAAAGGCTATCGCTTTTAAGTGTCCTGCTTCTTCTAAATGGATACCACCTTTAATTAAAACACCATTTTTCGCTGCATTTCCTATTGCTGTAACCACAGCAACTGGAGTTGAGACTACTAAGGCACAAGGACAACCAACCACTAATACAGCTAAGCCTTGATAAATCCATTGGCTCCAGTCTCCGCCAAATAATGGTGGAACTACCGCAATTAAAAGAGCTAGTATGACAATAGCTGGTGTATAGTATTTTGCAAATTTATCGACAAACGCTTGAGAAGGGGCCCGTTCTGCTTGGGCTTCTTCTACCAAGTGAATGATTTTTGAAAGAGTAGTATCTTCAACTCGTTTTGTTACTTTAACCTCAAGTAACCCTTCTTCATTCAAGGTTCCTGCAAATACTTCATCATTTGTGGTTTTCGTTACTGGAACACTTTCACCTGTAATCGCAGCCTGATTTAATGTCGATGTACCTTTAACCACTATTCCATCCATTGCTAACTTTTGACCGGGCTTAACAATCATGATGTCTCCAACTTGAATATCATCAACATGAATCATCATTTCTTCATTGCCTCGTCGAATTAACGCTTCTTTTGGGGCAATATCCATTAAAGATTCAATAGATTGACGTGCTTTATCCATTGAATAACGCTCTAATGCTTCACTAATCGCAAATAGGATAACAACGGTTGCCCCTTCACCCCATTCACCAATGATTGCAGCTCCTATAATTGCAATAGTCATAAGCGTATTCATATCGAAATTTAATCTGCTTAGATTTTTGAGACCTTTAATGAATAACGAATATCCACCGATTAAAATGGACGCTGCATAACCAATTGTCGGTAGAACATGCTCTTCACCATACTGCTCTCCTAAGAACCAGCTAACTACAAGTAAAAGAGCTGATATATATACCTTAATGTTTTCTTTCTGCTTCCAAAAAGGTTCTCGTTCTACCCTTTGTTCTTTTTCATCTCGAATTTTTAAATTTTCAAATGCTCCTGCTTTTTCTAATTCTTCAATGGTTGTCGTCCCTTTAACATAAACTTTAGATGCTCCGAAATTTACTTTCGCATCCTGAACACCGGGAAGTTCTTTAACATTATTTTCAAAAATGGCTGCACAGTTAGTACAAGTAAATCCTTGAACACGATAGGCTTTCATTTCTTCTTCAGACAGTTTTGCTTTCCCACTAGACATTGATCTTCACCTCTTTCTTATGTGCCAATGCAATCATCATAATTTGTCTGATATGCTCATCATCTAATGAATAAAATGCAAGTTTTCCCTCTTTTCGAAACTTAACAATCCCTTGCTTATGGAGCGTTCGCAGGTGATGAGAGGCATTTGCAACCGTAACACCTATAATATTTGCTATATCACACACACACAGTTCGTCATCTTGACATAAAGCATAGGTAATTTTTGCTCTATTTTCATCTGCAATAGCTTTTAACATTTGGGCAACATTAGAAATATCTACTGTCTGTAAATTACCTTGTATTCGATTGACCTTTTCTTCGTCATAACAATAAATTTCACAAGTATCTTTCTTAATCACATTCTCACCCCAATATCATTCAAGTGTTTATTTGAATATAGTATAACCATTTTTAATAATTCATTCAAGTGTTTATTTGAATGAGTAAAAAAATTCATAAAAAAAGAATTGGAGTACCCAATTCTAATAACAAAATAACCAAACTGCATAAGACTTTAAGTACATAACATTATCTGGCCAATTAATGGAATAGGACTGAACTATTTGTTCTCTTCCGATAGCTTTCTATATAATGAAGCCCTAGACACATTTGTAATTTCACAAATTTGATTTACAGTCATATTTCCTTCTTTATATAGCTTTACTGCATAATTCATTCCCGCATGATTTTTATGATATTTCTTTATCCGACCTTTAAACTTTCCTTCTTTCTTAGCCAGCTCAATCCCTTCACGTTGACGCATACGGATAAGATCTCTCTCTAACTGGTTAACACCAGCCATTACTGTAATTAAGAATTGGCTGTATGGATTATCCTCTGATAAATCTAGCCATGTATCCTTGAGTGATTTTAAGCTGTCTTTTTTCCTTCGTATGTAATCGATCAATTCAAATAAATCTTGTGTACTACGAGTAATTCGAGTTAAATCTGTAACATAAATGGTGTCACCATCTTGTAAGTCCTCTAACATTTTTTGAAGTTGCTCACGTTCCTTCGTTGCCCCAGAAACTTTTTCTTCGTATATAATATCCATTCCGAATTCGCTTAGCTGCTGAAATTGTCTTGAAGGGTTTTGACTAGTTGAACTGACACGTACATAACCAATTTTCCGCAAAATATCACCTCACTTTTGAGACAAGTCTTATGAGACGCTAGATCACAGCAATCCACTTCAATATAAATGACTTGATGAAGTCGCTTCAGATCATAGAAAAACCCTCATTTCGACGTCGAAATGAGGGTTTTTCTATGATCTGAAAAGATGCTGTCTTAGGACATCCTCTCTTCTTTTTTTAGGTTACAAATAGTTCAATGGGTTGACACTATTCGCTGCAGAATAACTGCTGTATTTATAACTGTTTTTATGAATCTCAAAGTGTAAATGATTTCCGAACGAGTTTCCTGTATTCCCAACTGTTCCAATCTTCATACCTTTAGAGACTGTCTGACCACTTTTTACCGAAAGACTATTCATATGAGCATAAACGGTTACGTATTTTTGATTCTTTAGACTATGTGAAATCATAACGTGTTTACCATATGCACCGCTGTTTTTAGAGGTAGTGACTTTTCCACTCGCAGAAGCATAGACAGGTGTGCCTTTTGTTGCAGCTAGATCAACGCCATTATGGAATGTATAACCGTAAGCGCCATTAGATTTTCCGTATCCTTGGGTCAGCCTCCCTTTAGTAGGAGAAGCAAAAAGAGACTCATTATACGTCATATTTTTTGCAACGTGGCTCTTATATTTTTTTAGGTAAGAACTATAGATATACCGTGTGTTCCCTTTGTAAAGTACTTTTGTCCAAGCTCCTTTTTTTCCTAAATAAGAAAAAGTCTGACCAGTGTTAGTCACGCCGACTATATTGTAATTGAGAGAAGGACCAGTCCGAACACGGAGATTGTCTGTCTTTACTTTTACTTTATATGCACTACTTGCTTCAACTTTTGGGCTATGCATTGAAAAAGTTGTTGTGAGTAAGACGCTAGAAGCGATAAGTATTACCTTGTTTTTCATTAGTTGTACTCCTTTAAAGATAAAGATACGGTGACAAACGATTTGTTAAAAGGAGTATAGCATCACTATATTACAAAAAAGTGTATCAAATTCATTTCAAAAATTGATACGAGATTTAATCAAAAAATGCATAGTTTTTTCACAAACAGATTTTATGTTTAAAATTAAACACATTTCTTTTTTATACATCTTAAAAAAAGATTTATTTTTTAGAGTTCGGGAGGAATTTGATGGAGTTATCTTTTTTGTTAGCTTTTGGAGCAGGGTTTTTATCTTTTATCTCGCCATGTTGCCTAGCTTTGTATCCTGTTTTTCTATCTTACATTACAGGAATTTCAGTTACAGAGTTAAAAGAAAATAAAAAGTGGAACTGGAATGGTGTTCCCCATACATTCGTTTTCTTACTTGGATTTTCGAGCGTATTTTTAGTGATGGGTTTTTCAACGTCATATTTGGCTGATTTTTTTATAGTGTATAAAGATGTTCTACGGATGAGCGGTGCACTTATTTTATTCATATTCGGTGTTATTTTAACTGGTCTGTGGACCCCAATATTTTTACTTAAAGAGCGAAGAATGAACTTAGGAAAAAGAAAGCGTGGTTATATCGGAACGTTTATTGTCGGAGTCGGATCGGCTGCTGGATGGACTCCTTGTACAGGACCAATCCTCGCTGGAGTTATTGCTTTGATCGCCACGAATCCTAGTAATGGATTTTTATATATGCTCTTTTATGTACTTGGTTTTTCTATTCCATTTTTCTTGATGTCGTTTTTGGTCGGGAAATCCAGATACTTAATGAATTATTCTTCAAAGGTTATGAAAATAGGTGGCTGGTTTATGATTTTATTAGGTATCATATTGTATTTCGATGGTCTGACGAAACTAACTACAATATTGATTGATTTTACAGGGTTTAGAGGGTTCTGACGCTCTATTTTCTATTTCGAAAGGAGATGCATCGTAAATGTCTCGTGAAAATGTCCTGATAATGGGAGTAGAGGAAAACTGGAAAGTGATGGAGAACATAAAACAACTTAAACCTGTAAGTATAGATATTCATATTTCTTCAAAAGAAGGATGGATTCGAAAGCTATTTCCTGATTTTAAATATTTTGATTCATTTTCAAAAAAAGAATCAGAAGAAGGGTATATTAGTAATCTGATTGAATATTGTACTTCTCAAGAAATAGGCTGGATTATCCCTTTAAGCGAACAAGAAGCATCTACGTTATCAAAACATAAGTTGAAAATGAGAAAAAATAACGTAGCGTTTATAACATCCTTTGACTGGGATAAAACAGTACTTCATGATTCATTTTCGGTTCAAGGTAATACTTTCACTTATTCTTTTGACCAGATAAAGAATGCGCCTGAAGGTGTAAAGGTGGGGAAAATTGATGCATATGTCGATTATCGATCTAGTGAAGTGATTTGCTGTTTTATGAGAGAAGAGTATGAACGGTACCAAGATACTGTTCTTTCATACGAGGTGTTTGCCAACTCAATTTTAGAGGAGTGCGTAGCAATAATTGCTCAAAGGCTTAATATAAAGGGTTCTTTTTCTTTCGATTATCAACGTGATTCGGAGGGAATATATACGATTACAAAAATAGAATGTTTCATGACGCATTCTACTCGTGAGGCTATTTTTAGTGATTATGATTTCGCTAATTATTTGTGGAGCAATATTCAAGGAATTGTCCTTTTAAAAGAATCAAATGATAAAAGCTCTTTTGTGTATCGCCTAAATGAAGAATACTTTCTTTTCTAAATCTCAACAGTTTGTTTTTATATGTAATCATCTTAAATGAGAAAGGTACTTTATGAATAAACTTTCATTTAAAATAACGTTATTTTATTTTTTCGGGATTCTCATGATTTTCATTCTCTCATCTGCTATTGTATACAACATTCTTGAGCATCAACAAGTAGAAAGTGAACTGGAGAGCCTTCAAGAGAGAGGCAATAGTCATCGAGATGTTCTTTCCACTAACTTCGACAAGCAAACAGTTGAACACGTTGTTTTAATGGAGGAAAAGGCGATGACTGATGTGATTATCTTAGACAAAAATAATCAAGTCGTCGATTCATCTAACGACGCTGAACAATTTTTGAACCCGGATTGGATTCAAAAAAAGGATGGAATCGTAGAAGGTAATTGGAGAGAGGGCAAATTTTTAGTGACGGTGAGTAATATTGAAGATGGCGGTCAAATAATTATGTTAGAGCCGACGAAGTATATACAGCATTTGATGGGGGAATTGAAACAACAAGTAGTGTTCTCTCTATTCTTGTTAGTACTTTTTCTATTAGTAAGTGTTTATTTTTTGAGTTATATCATTATAAAGCCACTTTTATCAATGAAAGAGGCAACGGTAAAGTTAAGTAAAGGCGAGGTGCTGAAAATCAGAGAAGCTGAGAGAAGCGACGAAGTAGGAGATTTAGCACGAGCGATCACTAAGTTATCTGTTGATTTACGTCACATTCAAAATACAAGAAAGCAATTTCTGACTTCAATCACACATGAATTGCGTACGCCGATTACCTACATTAAGGGATATGCAGGACTCCTCAAAAAAGACGAATCGAGATTTGGAGATATTATCTATGAGGAATCCGAAAGACTTCAAGAACTGATTGAGGATTTGTTTGAACTTGCTAGATTGGAAGAGCCACATTTTCAAATAGATCCTCAGATCACAGAGATGAATGATTTCTTAAAAAAAATCAGTGAAAGAATAATTTTTAAATTTGAGGAGAAACAAGTGAAATTAATTCTTCAAATTAATAAAACTCCCATCTACAAAGAGATAGACCAAGCTAGATTTGATCAGGTTCTCTTAAATTTACTGGATAACGCGCTAAAATATACACATGCGAACAAACGCGTATTTTTAAAACTTGATGAAAACTTTATTGAAGTTACGGATGAAGGTGGTGGTGTGGATGAGCAATCACTCCCGTATCTTTTTGATCGTTTTTATCGAGTAGATTCTTCACGAAATCGTGAAACAGGAGGTACTGGACTCGGTTTGGCTATCACGAAAGAAATAGTTGAAGCGCACAAAGGGACCATCGTAGCTATTAATGTAGAAAACGGGCTGAAAGTTGTCATTGACTTGAGGGGGATTCCAGGATGAGAACCATTGCTTTGGTAGATGATGAGAATCGAATGTTAGAACTGATTGAACTCTATCTGCAAGACAGTTATACCTGTATTAAGCTGAACAGCGGAAGAGAGATATTGAACTTGATTGATGTAGATGAGCCTGACTTAATCATATTGGATGTGATGATGCCTTTAATGGATGGTTTTGAGACCTGTCAAAGGATAAGGGAAGTTTCGAATGTACCAATCATTTTATTGACAGCACTCGACGGAAAAGAAGAAATCGTAAAAGGATTACAACTGGGAGCAGATGATTACATTGTGAAACCGTTCGACGAGGCGGAATTGAAGGCAAGAATTCAATCGATTTTCAGACGAACTACAGTTTCTTCAGGATCAAAAATCGAATCGTCGGGTCTAATCTTAAATGAAGACGCCCATGAGCTGTATTATGATAATCATTTAGTCAAAGTCACGCCAAAGGAATTTTCATTACTTGCTAAGTTATTAAAAAATCCAGAACGTGTCTATTCAAGAGAGGAACTGCTCTCAAGTTTATGGTTAGCAAATGAGTGGACAGATGAACGAACGGTCGACTCTCATGTAAGAAACTTAAGAGAAAAACTTAGGAAACTCGAGTTTCCTATTGAAGAACACTTTCGCACAGTATGGGGAATTGGTTACAAGTGGGTTCCTTAAATAAGGAGAAATAAGACAAGAGAGGAACGGTTAAAAAACCGTTCCTCTCTTGTTTATCGTTTATTCTGCAGATAGTTCGTCTTCAGTCACCCATTTATGATTTTTCACTTCTTCACCTGTAGTCGATTCGAAATCAATCATATACACTGTTGTTTGCTTAGCTGAGTCGATAGTGGCCGTAGCATCCTTCATTCCTTTCATATGATCCGCGTCTACTTTTACTTCATCGCCTACTTTATAAGGAGATGACTTGGCATCTACAATCTCTTCTTGAATAATCCATTTATGATTCGTGACGCGTTTCCCGCCATTTGTAGGGTCATAAGAAATGCTATAAGCAGTAGTATCATAAGCTCCTACAATTTTAGCCTCGGCCCCTTTCATGCCTTCCATATGTGCTTCTTTGATCATCGCCATGTCGCCAACTTTAAATTTAGGGTTTTTAGCCTCTTGGAGCCCTTTCGGAACCTCTTTTGATCCAGACATGTCCATCGTCGAATGATCCATACCGTCCATATTTTTATCCATGCTTCCTGTTGATTTAGAATCATCACCATTGCTTCCGCACGCAGCGAGTGCTAAAGAAAGCGAAGCAGCCATAGTTGTCATAAAAATCTTTTTCTTTAATTTCATAAAAATTACCTCCAATTGTTTTTTTATGCTTTCCATAGACTCTATCACATAAATTTGCAGAAACATTGCAGAGAGCAGAAAAGTAACACATTGAAAAAAACTATAAAATTCATGGGTGGAAAGACATATTTTTTTCACAATCATTCTTTAAGTTAAAGATAATAATTAATTGAAGGGAATGATCCATGTGAAGAAAAGATGGTTAATCGCAACTATCGGTATCTTTACTCTCATGATTATAGTGGGCGGTTCGTATTTACTTTTTATCCGAGGTACTATGCCAAATAACAAACAGCACATGAAATCTATGATGAATGGAGGGAACACTACTACAAATCAGACTATGATGGAAGGTATGGGACATGGCGCGAGTGTCGATTTAAAATCAACTGAAGAAAAAGAGCGACGATTGAACATCCCTAAGATGCTAAAATCCGATCGTGAAACCAAGAATTCCATTCAATACACGATTGTCGCTAAACAAGGGGAGACACAGTTCTTCCGAGATAGTAAAAAAACTGAAACTCTAGGATATAACGGAAATTATTTAGGTCCTGTAGTGGAATTGAAAAAAGGAAAAATGGTAACAATCCGTACGGTGAATCGCTTATCAGAAGCGACTACATTCCATTGGCACGGTCTTGTTGTACCATCATCCGTAGATGGCGGACCACATCAAGTCGTGAAAGCTGGTGAAACGAAGGTAGTAAAGTTTAAAGTGAAGCAAGATGAATCGACATTGTGGTTTCATCCACATCCAATGGGGAAAACTGCTGAACAAGTATACAAGGGGTTAGCAGGATTGTTGTACGTAAAAGATGAAAAAACTAAAGAGACGATGCTACCTCAAAAATATGGTGAAAATGATATTCCATTAATTCTTCAAGATCGAAAAGTTAAAAACAGGAATGTCCTTGGATATGCTGATGTAGAAAAAACAGATGGGGCTTTAGGCGATACCCTCCTCGTAAACGGTACGATTAATCCATATTTCAACGTAAAATATTCGCAACTTAGAGTCAGATTGATAAATGGCTCCAATGCACGTAACTACGTAGTGAAGCTATCTGACGGTTCATCCTTTAAAAAAATTGCTGATGATGGTGGTTACATCTCAAAACCGAAAAACGTAAAGAAAATTGAATTAAGTCCAGGCGAACGTATAGAGGTATTGGTAGACTTTTCAAAAAGAAAAATTGGTGAGACTGTTTCATTTGAGACGAATGGAGTAAGGGTCGTTAACTTCAAGCTGAAGGATAAACAAGGGACGAACCTAAGTGCATTGGCGCCGAAAAGTGGATATGAAAAGCCGCTAAAGACCTTGTCTACAGTGAATCAAAAGTTAACTCTTTTCGGGATGGGCAAAAATGTTGAAATCAATGGGAAAAAGTTTGATGAGAAGAGAATCGATATTAAAGCGAAACAAGGAGAAACCGAAATTTGGGAGGTCTATAATAAAAAAGACATGATGGGTGGAATGACTCATCCCTTCCACATTCATGGAGTCCAATTCAAAGTATTAGAGCGAAACGGACAGAAACTGGATAATCAAGAAGCAGGTCTAAAAGACACTATCGCTATAAAACCAGATGAACGAGTTAAGATTCAGATGACTTTCAAGGAAAAAGGGGTATTCATGTACCATTGCCATATCCTTGAACATGAAGAGAACGGAATGATGGGTCAGGTGAAAGTGGACTAAAAAATAGGTGAATGTTTTCATCTTTTTTTCACAAACTAAGGAAATAGGTTTTGTGTAAGTCAAAAAAGACGGAAAATGGAGGTATTTTAGAATGAATACTGGACAACAAGAAATCTTAGGTGCCCTACACAACTGTATAGTGACTTGTAATGAATGCTTTGATGCGTGTTTGAGTGAACATCATGTTTCTTCGATGGCAGAGTGTATACGTCTAGACAGAGATTGTTCTGAAATTTGTAGTCTTTTAGTACAAGCTATTTCTCGAAACAGCAGCAATATTGATGTTCTTGCAAGAAGCTGTGTTGAAATTTGTGAAAGATGTGCCGACGAATGTTCGAAACATGATCATGATCATTGTAAAAAGTGCGCTGAGGCCTGTAATGAATGTGCAAAAGTCTGTCGTAAATTAATTGCTTAAAGCGAAGTGTTAAAAATGAAGGAGCATCTATGTCGCCATGCCGAAAAAGGTATGAGCTAAAAAGCTGATGCTCTTTCATTATTTATAAGCACTAAGATACTTAGTTATGAAAAAGTTCATAACCCTTATAGACCAGTAGTATGGTGAGAGAAAATAAGGATACATAGAGGATAACGATCAAACTCTTCATAAACACTTTCATGAAAATCAACTCCATTCTATAGGTTGAATTGATTATATAGAAAGTTCGTGAAATTTATGAGGAAATAGACTAACAATCATTTATTATTAAAAAATTTTAATGTAAGAGGTGGTGACTAGGATGGATAAAATATTAATTGTTGATGATGAAATAAGAATGAGGCAATTATTAAGACTCTATCTAGAACCAATAGGATATGAATGTAGTATGGCGAATGATGGGATCGAAGCTTTAGAGAAAGTGAAAAAAGAAACCTTCGATTTGATTTTATTGGATGTAATGATGCCAATGTACGATGGATTCGAAGTATGTAAGAAAATAACGGATTCTCACCCGGAAGTCCCTATCATCATGATAACGGCTCTAAATGATGCTGAATCCATCGTCAAAGGACTAGATGCTGGAGCTACAGATTATGTCACAAAGCCGTTTAACGGGGACGTACTTTTAGCAAGAGTTCGGTCTGTCATGAGAAGGAAAGCAAAAGAACCCGTTATCTACCACGGACTTACGTTCGATGAGAGCAACAATTTAATTTTACTAGATGGCAAGTCGATTGACTTTACACCAAAAGCACATGCATTACTGCGACTATTCCTTCAACATCCTGGAAGGCTGTTCAACAGACTAGAGCTTTATGAATTCGTTTGGTCTTATACGTCAGAATCGGATCCGAGGACAGTTGATTCTCATATTAAGATGATTAGAGAAAAGTTAAGAGAGTTAGATTACCCGATCGATAGGCATCTGAAAACAATTTGGGGGAGAGGATATCGTTGGAGTGAGGATGAAACGAAATGACACTCTTGCTATAGGAGCAAAAGTGTCATCATAAAAATCATAAGGGAGTCGGTGTCGGCTTCGAGTATCCATCTTTATATGAAGAATCGATTGCAGAACGAATATCTTTAACCGATTCTCCGTCCCGTTGCTTCAAAATAGACTTTACAGCAATCTCGAGACAGGTGCTGCATGTCGTTCCGTGACTTGTCCATTTCACCGATCCATTCGTCGCGTTTTCTTCTATAAAGCAATCATAATTATTTTTATGATTGACTGTTTCACCGCAACCGCAATAGCAAGGTATTTTCTCTAGTAGTTTACGATTTTTCCCTACAGCTTGATAAACATTTCGTACATCTTCAGGTTGAGTTTTTAAAAACGTGGGAAGTATCAACGATGATGATGTTTCTTCAATCTTGTCACCGCTCATATGTTTCGCATGATCTACCTCCTTTGAATGATTAGGAGTAGAAGACTTCATCGGGGAGTGAGCACAGCCGACCGCAATCAAGGATAGGCTAATAAGACTTACGCTTTTTAAGAGTATGTTAAGTTTCACGATTGGATTCTCCTTAGAGATAATTTTGTAGGTGCATAAAACAAAGCTTTTTAATTGCGTTTTTAGTATTAGCTCATTTGTCTGTTCACGATAGTACCTATTCGTTCATTTGACCATAGTCTTCATTAGTTCAGTTAATTCATGAATTGTCATCAATCATTTGATGTCTACCTCGAACTTGTCCTTTAATTCTTTTTAAAGTTTCAGTACTTGTGATTTTGGCGCTAAATAGTCCTATTCAAACAAATGGTCTCATTTTTTAAAATATATCCTATACTTGTATGATAATTTTTATTTTTTAGTGTGTCAAAATACATTTTATATTTATATATATAAGTTTAACTGGAAGTAAAAACGATATGTAGCTCTATATAGTCATGATCTCTCTATATACACCATACAGGTATATAGTACGTAAAAGGAGGTTTTCTTATGAATCACCATATCCATCACGAACATACTCATCATGAAGACCAACAAATGAGTGCTTCACATCATGAACATGAAGGAATGATCGGAGACTTCAAGAAAAGATTTCTCGTATCGTTAATGTTGACCATTCCAATCCTGCTACTTTCCAAAATGATTCAAGAATGGTCGGGTATCAACATTAGCTTTCCATATGACGACGTTGTTTTGCTTTTGCTATCCACAATTGTCTACTTCTACGGTGGATGGCCGTTCTTAAAAGGTAGCTTAGACGAAATGAAACAAAAAAATCCGGGGATGATGATGTTGATCGCTTTAGCGATTAGTGTTGCATACTTTTATAGTGTGGGAATCATCTTAGGTCTAGGAGAGGGACATGACTTTTTCTGGGAGTTAGCAACGCTCATAGATATTATGCTTTTAGGACATTGGATTGAAATGAAGTCAATCATGGGCGCGTCTAACGCGCTACAAGAATTAGTCAAATTGTTACCCAGTATTGCGCATCGAATTGATGATGAAAAAATAGAAGATATTGCGGTGTCGGAATTACAGACTGGTGACGTGATTCTGATCAAACCTGGGGAGCAAGTTCCAGTTGACGGTAAGATAATAAAAGGAGCAACAACAGTTGATGAATCGATGCTGACAGGTGAATCTCTTCCCATCGAAAAGAAAATGGACGACAACGTAATTGCTGGCTCCATTAATCAAGAAGGAAGCTTGACTGTTGAAACGAAAAATACAGGTGAAGGCACGTATTTATCGAAAGTGATCGAATTAGTCAGCGAAGCGCAGGCATCTAAATCTAAAACACAAAATTTAGCGAATCGTGCAGCAAAAATTCTCTTCTATGTCGCTGTTTTTGCCGGTGTGTTGACATTTATCATTTGGCTTGCATTAGGATATCCGCTCAGCATTGCTATCGAACGTATGGTGACTGTCATGGTTATTTCGTGTCCCCATGCACTAGGACTTGCAGCGCCATTGGTCGTCTCTGTCTCGACGGCGCTGTCTGCTAAGAAAGGTTTATTGATTCGAAATCGGACGCAATTTGAAGAGGCACGGAAATTAGACGCCATTATTTTTGATAAGACAGGTACTTTGACGCAAGGTAATTTTGGTGTGACGGATTTGATCCCGGTTGATGAAATTTCCTCAAACGAACTACTTCGTCTAGCAGCGGGAGTCGAACGTTCATCACAACATCCTCTTGCTAAAGGTGTAGTAAAAAGAGCAGAAGAGCTACAACTATCACTTCCGTCGATTGAAGATTTTATGTCTATTACAGGAGTCGGATTGGAAGGGAAAGTAGAGGGTACGTTAATTCGTGTAGTGAGTCCTCGATATATTCGTCAAGAAAAAATAACGGTTGATGAGCTCGCTTTTGAAAAATTATCTGAAGAAGGAAAGACTGTCATATTTGTATTGAAAAACAAGCAATTACTAGGAATGATTGCACTTGCTGATTTAGTAAGAGAAGAAGCGAAAGAGACTGTGACTGCTCTTAAAAATAAAGGCATAAATTCAATCATGCTCACTGGTGACAATAAAAAGGTTGCACATTGGGTTGCCAAACAGTTGGGTATTGACGAAGTTCATGCAGAAGTTTTACCTGATGATAAATCAAGACAAGTAAAGAACATTCAATTGGAAGGTAGGAAAGTAGCCATGGTGGGTGATGGCATTAATGATGCACCCGCACTGGCACAAGCTGACGTAGGGATTGCGATTGGTAGTGGAACCGACGTGGCAGTCGAAACCGCTGATATCGTACTGGTCAGAAGTAATCCGAAAGATGTTCTCTCTATCCTTGAACTTTCCCGAAGCACTTATAACAAAATGATTCAAAACCTATGGTGGGCAGCTGGTTATAATATTATAACAATACCACTAGCAGCCGGCGTTCTAGCTCCCTATGGTGTGATCTTATCCCCAGCCATTGGGGCAGTACTAATGAGTCTTAGCACCGTCATTGTTGCTGTAAATGCTAGAACGTTAAAAATATGAAATCATTTGAAGTGATTTCAGAACTTATTAGTAGCCAAGCACTGAATTTAATCGCGTGTAAAAAGTCTATGAGTATTCGAAGACTTTTTACACGCGATTTTAATTTTATTAGAATATATGATGATGATGATTTATATAAAGAACAAATTTTTATTGCAATCATTATATAAAACGGTCGTTAAATAGACAAAAAAGAAAACTCACATATTTCCTCAGATGCGAGTTCTAACTGCCTTATTTATAGATATCACGACGATGTCCAATTTCAAGAATCAAGATCACGACTTTTTCATCCTGGATGTCAGCAATCAGACGATAGTCGCCAATGCGATAACGCCATTCACCCGATCTGTTCGAGACGAGCCCTCTACCATGACGACGCGGATCATCCGTCCCGACCAGATTCTTCTTGATCCAGGACATGATAATCCGCGCTTGTTGGGGATCCATCTTCTTGAGAGACTTTTGGGCTCCGCGCTCAAACTCCACCGTATATGCTGTCATTCTAAATCAAGTTCCTTCATCATATCGCCGAAAGAGATCGCTTCTGATTTTTTACGGTGTGCTGCCATCGAATCATGATAGAGTTGTAAATCGATTTCGTCTTCGATGCGGTCGAGGACAGCATCGCGAACGATTGTAGAAATCGTGATGTTCTTTGCTTTCGCATATTCCTTGATGAGTCGTGTATCCTGATCATCCAGACGTACGGAAATGGTACTCATGATTATCAGCTCCTTTGTAATACACTGTAATACAAATTGAGCTTTTAGTACATAGAATTGATGATGATTCAGAATGAACATTCTCTGCGAGATGAAACCCGGCTACTGAATATCATGAATGAGTACGATTGAGTAGATTGAATCATGTTCAAATTGTTCTAAACATAGTCATTCTATCTTAATTTTGACTATGTTTAGGCAATCGATGACCATGATTTTTTCAGCCCGATAGAGTGACGCTCAATATTTGCTTGAAAGGAACAATCTCGACGTCGAGATTTCGTTTGACTAGGTAGACCTCCTCTTGCACATAGTCGAGCTTCTCGACGAAGGCATCGAAACGATGCGTCAACGGACCGTTCATCGCCGTCACCGTGACGATGTCACCGCTGAAGATGGCGTCGTTCAACGCGTTCTCGATCGTCCCGTCGATCGGTCCCTCCGTATCCTCGAACTTGAGATGATGGACCTCTTGGTAATAGCGTTTTAGCAATCCTTTGTGTTCGGGCATGAGGAACGGGATCCACTTCTTATTGCCACGGTCTTGATAAATCATCTAAATCACTCCTTTTCATAATAAGAACATTTGTTCTTATTATGTTCCTCGTTTCTCTTGTTTTCAATCCGCTTTTTCGACGTCTCATCAATGCCTCCGTTTCTGGGAAAGAAAAAAGGCGCGACGAGTATCTCGTCACTGCCCTAATATGTTTCGACTATTCGATTGGACTAAGATTCATTCTCCGACCATGCCGTCATGATCGTTGTCCCGCATATATTGATACAGCCAGTGCTTCTCCGTGATTGGCATCGTAAAGCCTGCGTCCTTCGCTTCCTGGATCGTCACTTGACCATTGCCGTCAGTATCGACGAGCGAGACATCCTCGGTCGCTGTGGTATCGGCAGAGGGCTTCGCTGACGATTCTGTTTTTTTATCCTTTTTCTTTGTCAGGCCAAGTGCCGCATTCGTCTCGTCCGGGTTACCGTTCTTGAACCGGTCGACGACGGTGTTCCCACGGACCGTGTAGGTATACTGATATGCGGATGGAATCATCGTCGACGTATCCGGATAAGTGATTTGCGCCTCGAAGTTCGTCGCGCCATCTGCCTTGCGGATGACGTCTTCCATGTACGCCTGATCACCATGACGGTTCAAGGTGCTGTTCTGTGGTGTGATGTTGTAGGCGTTTGAGACACCACCGAGCGAATCGGCGATGATATGTCCTTCATCGAGATCCGCACGTTCGACGCCAGGCACTTTCGCCTCGTCCGAGTAGTAGCGTCCGTCACGTGTGACGTCTTCCGTTGCATCATCTTGGAGGACAATCTTCTTCGCGATGACGCGGACCAGCTGACCGTGCTCATTCGTGAACGCCCAGTATTTCCGGTCACCAAAGCCGATATCGACGACGACGTTCGCCTGACGACTACCGGACAGATCTCCGCCATCGATCGTAATCTTCTTATATCCTGTGAAAGAATCATGCGGAGTCTTCGTTTTTGATTCCGTTGATGGATTCGTCTCCTTTGATTGCGTGACTGTACTCGTATCAGCCTCTTTTTCTGGATGTTGATTAGAGTCCTTCTTCGCATCAGTCTTTTGTGTAGTCGCGTCGTCCTGTTGCGTCACTTGCTCCGTTTGATCGGGTGGAGATGAGGTTGTCTCCGTATCTGTACATCCTGCCATCAATAGGACGGCAAGGGGAATCGCTATGTAAGAAATCTTCATAGATGCACACCTTTTTGTTCAGCTTTTTGTTGCGCCTTTCATTAATAGCCTGAGTAGACGAGAAAATATGATATTGATGAAGTTCTTTTATACTGTGTTGAATATTTTTAAGCAGAGTATTGATGTTGTTAATGATTAGATGTTTGATCGATTGTAATTTATTTTTACGCTCTGACCATTTTTTCTGAAATGAGAAAGTCGACAATTGAACACATAACATGATTTCCTCTAGCTACACATGAATCAAGTACCTAAAATATAAAGATTATTTTCATTAGTCTTACTACACTTTTTTGTTACTATACAAAAAAGGCAATAACGAGTATTTCGTTACTGCCTACTGATATTATTTATCATAAAAAGTATTATAAACAGTAGAGTAGTCACTTTTTAGCTTATCAATTTTTGTAGAATCTGTTCCAATTATATCAATTACATCGGTGCTTACATATACAAGGAAATCAGAGTTGTAAAATGCTAGGTATGCTTGAGTACATCCTTTACGAACATTAATGCAATATTTAATGACTTCATCAAACTTTATGTTTGTTACATTCGCATACACTGCACCTTCCTGAATAGATTTGTCCAGTATAATATTTTCTTTCCAATTTCGGATTGAAATGTACTTTCCTACTCTTGCTTTTGCGGAATGACGACGATTATTCGTTATATATTCTGACACAAAAATCAGATTAATTTGTTTAGCATTATTAAATGTTGTACCTAATAAATCACGTAATTCATAAATATTCAAATCATCCAAATCAAAACGAATACGATACTTTTCGTCCGCTTGAAAGTATGGTGTTTCTTTCATGATATTAAAATCGATATTAAATTTACTAAGATCTAACATGTTTATTTAATCTCCAATTCTTTTTAGCTCAGGATCGTAAGTTCCTGATCTAGTTTTTTTCTTTCCTAAGTTTTTTACTGAACTTGCGCCTTTCCATGCACCGCCATTGTGACCATCAGTATCAGGAGTAATATATTTCGGTCCTTTTCCTTTTTTTCGTATAAAGACTTTTTGACCATGTGAAAGATAGTTAGTTTGAGAATATCCTAAATCTTTTGCTGCTTCTTTTGCGACTGCAGGAATTGATCTTATCATTGAAGATACTACAGATTTCGACCAATTTTTTATAGCAGTTTTAAGTCCTTGTCGTGCAATCACACCAACTATTACTGCTACAAGTGGAAATGCAGAGGCTTTCAATTCTTTACTATCATATATGTACTGTTCATTAGTTTCTTTATCAACAAATAGAGCTTTAAAGTCTTCTTCGTTAGTAATTTCTAAAATCGTTATTGAAAAATGCTTTTTTAAGTCATTTCCATCTTCATTCTTTAATAAAGCAACTGCAGATAATTGATTATTAAACTCATCAAATTTTAAAGTAGTCTCAAGATCAATTTGTTCATTTTGTACGTTAGTTTCAACGTACTTCACATCATCTTTTTCGTATACCAGTTTTTCAACTATCGGTAAGTCGCTTGAAGGACTTGAAGCGGTTTCGTTGTTTATAGCATAAGTTACACCACTACTGGCAATAAAAAGTGAAAAAATTAAAGCTGTAATAAACATTTTTTTCATACATCATTCCTCCTTAAATTGTATTAAACCATCACCAAATATATTCTTTGAACCTAGTTTTTCAGAGTGTTCTTTTAATCTCTTAATAATAGTTTCATTGTCTTGATCATTGATAACAAGAGATATGACTCCAGTTGCATATGCTGTTGAGAATGAAGTGCCTGATTGTAATTTTAGTTTACCGTTTAAGTTTAATACAGGTACATCTACTCCAGGAGCAACAAAATCAACCTTTCCTTTTCCTGCGTAAGAATATATTGACTTATTCTTGTCGATTGCTGAAATCGAAAGTACATTTTGATATCGGGCAGGGTAATCTGTTGACAAACCAAAAGTATTTCCAGTAGCTGCTATAATAAGAATTCCGGCATTCGCAGCTCGCTTAATGGCTTTCTTTAGAGATAAATCACTATATGAAAAGCCATAACTCATATTAATGATATCGACTTCTTGCGAAATAGCCCAATCAATTCCTTTTACAGTATTTTTTATTTTACCATCTGCTTGCGAATCTAAGACTTGAACATCGTATAGTTGGACATTTTCGTTAATTCCAACTCTAGTATCTTTAAAAGACGTTGAGACAATAATACTAGCAATCATAGTACCATGCTCATTTTGGGCTGATGTTTTAAATGAATTATCGAGAGTGTTGTATTCTTTAACAACATACTTTTGGAGGGAATCTACTTGTTTACTTATTCCGGAATCTAAAATTGCAATTTTCGTAGGACGATTTTTATCTGAGTTTTCGATTTCTTTTAAAAAAATTGAACAAATAGCCCAATTTTTTTCTTTACACCCGTTATCGCTAGGAACTGCTTTTTTATGAGAAATACAACCCGATAGAATCAGTAACATGGTAGCAATCAAACACGTAATTGCATTCGATTTTTTGTTCTTCATGTGAATATTATCCTTTTTAAATTAAAATGAAATACATAGATTCTGAAAATATTTTTCACTCCTTACGCAAAAAACATAACATATTTATCTAAAAATGTAGCAGTGTAGAGTGAAAATCTTTCACTAAATATTGTATTTTTTGTGAATTTTGTCATTATTTTCAGTAATACTTTGACTAAACCACATTCGTTCGTTTTACTCCGATTTTTTTAAATATTACATTAAATCTATCGTTTGTAGGCATGTACAAAGACAATTACAAGGTATACGTTGCTGTCTTTACGATGCTATTTTATTTGGAATGTGTAATACGATAAACAATCATTTATTTTGAAGGTATGGAACAGAGCGGTACCGCTCTGTCTGATGGAAAGGGACCGCAAGCCGTCCTGTTTCCGTACTCTAGCTCGCTCCTCGTCGGCGCAAGGGCCATCAAAAAAAGCCGCTGCCGTTCCTCGTCTTCCTCCGCGTTTTGGCTCAAAGCCAGCTTTTCGCTCGCGGGCTCCGGAAGCCTTCGTCCCGGTGCGCTGTCCGCTTTTTTTGATCTTTCTCTGCGGTCACCCTTGCGCCGCCTCGCGACGCTCGCTGCGTTCCCGTCAACAGGACGGCACCGTGTCGGACTGCATTCCACTCGCGAAAGGAGCTTTTCCATGAAACTGACTACACTCGTTGAAATCACCCGTATCCGTCAAGAGGTCCGAGAACCAGACGTCGCACTCGAGACAACGCATATCACGTCCCCTGAGGACGCGTTCTGTGTCGCCAAACGCTTCATCCAGGACGATGACCGTGAGGTGTTCCTCGTCATCCTGCTCAATACGAAGAACCGCGTCATTGCCGTCCATCGGGCACACGTCGGTAGCATCAACTCGAGCGTCGTCCACCCTAGAGAAATCTTCAAGTCCGCCATCCTCAACAATGCGACGTCACTCATCGTCAGCCATCAGCACCCGAGCGGTGACCCGCATCCGTCACGTGAAGACATCGAGGTGACCGAACGGCTCGTTGAGGTCGGACGCATCGTCGGCATCCAGCTACTCGACCATATCGTCGTAGGTGCGGGAGACGAATACGTCAGCTTGAAGGCACAAGGTGTGCTGTAAAGAGATGATAGAGCGTAGACGGACGGGACAACCCCGTCCTGTCCGCGCGCAAGGGCATGGACGAAAAACGACAACGTTTTTCTTTTGAGAGAGCGCAAGCGAGTAAGGAATGGATTCGTCCCGAATCCAAGGGCAATGAGAGACCCGCAGTGGACGGATGATCCACTGCGGGTGAGAACGTACATCTGGTCTGTTCTATGTAGAAGGGTGTTATGGAGGATGCAGTAGTGAGACAGTAGTGGAGTGTACGAAGGTTCGAGGAGAGATAGCTGATTGAAGTGAATCGATCCTCTTGTAGATAGGTAGTGATGCTCTTTCTACTGGATGTACAACAGAAGAAGAATTTTCGGGCTCATGCGTGAGGCTGTAGGCTGCACGCAGCGACACCCTCATCGCACCGCTGCCCTCCTGCCGGACCGATAACGAGAGCTGCACATCGCTTGCGCGAGGCATCTCTATGTTCCTGTTCCTTACGACGGAAGGCACGGAGCGTTTTAAAAATAGAAATAATTAATTTAAAATATAGGTCTTATCACAAATACTTGGTTATTAATAAAAAAAACCAACAGCCAATTGACTGTTGGTAGAAGAGGAAGTATGGGGAAAGGGGAGGGGGTTAGTCTACTTTAACCAAAAAAGCGAATTGTCCGTCACCATTGGACCACTTTGCTTTGATTTCATAGGCATACGTTCCTGTTTCTTTCGGGACAGTAACGGCATCGCCAGTTAAAGTAACTTTTTCAGCATCTTGCTTATCTTTCCAACGAACGATCTCAATAGATTCCGGTTCGTCTTCAAACGAAATATCGATTTTTTTATTTGAGGATACTACAGTTGGTTTGCTTTTTTTCGTCATATCGAGTCCGTCGACATATACTTTATCGACACATTGGTTGCGCAATAGACCATCCCAACAAAATGATCCTTGAACCGTTGGAATATCTTTTCCTTGTGCTTCTACTTTGGGGTTTGGTGGTTCCCCACGAAAAGGGTCAAACACAAAAAATAGAACAACCAATACTACTAAAACACCCATCCATTTAAATTTACCCATAAAACGCTCTCCTTTGATAAAGATGATTTTTAAAAAAGTTTAAGTGTTCTTATTGAGTGGCTTGTTCCTCAACAAATCATTCTTTTAACTCGAGTTCATCGTGTCTCCCCATGATAGGTGAGATCGTTTGATTCTCAAATGCAGTTTCATACGTATCAACTACAGTTTGAATATATTCGCCATCTTCAATAAGAACTTCTCCATAAGCAGGAACTGGGTTGTGCCAATCCATTTTCTCATCATGGATTGTTGCAAATAAATATACTTTTCCAGATACAAGCATTTCTACTCTTCATACGTTCACAATACTTTATTACCTTTTATAATATAACGATTTTATGTAATTTACAATTGTATACAAAGTTATATTTTGGAAAAATTATTTTGTGACAGAATTGAAGAAGTTTTGCAATGCATGGATGAGCGAAGAAGTGAGTGAATGGACGGAGTTCTATGGATAGAGGATTGATGTTTCCATAGTAATGCGGACGACATAAAGACTTTCGAGCTCATGCGTGAGGTTGTAGGCTGCACACAGCAACATCCTCATCGCACTGCTTCGAACCGATAACGAGAGCTGCGACTCGCCTGCGCGAGGGATTTCTACGTTCCTGTTCCTTGCGACGGAGGGCACGGAGCGTTACATAGAATTATAAAAAGAAAAATAAAAGGTTAGGGTTTAGTGGAAGGAATGGCATACTAAAGGAAAGATTCTTGTCCACGTATGAGATCGTCGTTAGTGCTTCGGTCGTGAATGATGTGTCGTATGCGAGGATATCTAAAAAGGAGAAACTACATATGAAATTTGACGGATCGACTGATGTATTAGGTGCAGCACTTACAAATGCCCCTCTACTCTACCTCGTACCGATTTCATTTGGACTTTTCTTATTGATCGACTTCTTGTTTACAAAAGAAAAGAAGAGCTTTTTGAGCCGGACCGGTAAGATATTATTGGTTCCGTTCATTTTGATCGTAGGTGTACTTATTTATCTCTATTGATTCGATGTGCGTAGGAAACACTAATCATTTTTATGACAGTAACGATCTTCAAAAGGTCGTTTCTTTTTTTATGTGTGAAAAATTAATCGTACATTGTTTCGTAATGACCCAGTTATCTTATATATCATTTCGCTTATCTTATCTAAGGTAATTCGTACAGACTCTAAAATCATTCTATGCTGTGCTTAACAAAACGATTAGGGGTGGAGTACATGAGTATAATTGAGATGTTTGAGGTCATGGAGCAAGCAAAGGAGAAACAGGTACCAGATAAGGTAACATTGATTGATGCCCAGCTTCGATTCGTACGAGAAGTGGATGGTTCGGTTGAGCATGTGACATGGTTCATTGATGTTGATCGACTGACAGACTTCATGCAGACACACTTTAACAAGCAGACCCATTAAGGTCTGTTTTTTTGTATAGACTTACATATAAACTAACCTATCAATAAAAATAAGTGGGTGGGAAATATAACCAACTTTATCCTGGTATTCACTGTATACTGAAGATAACTTACAAATCGAGAATGGAGCGATGAAAGGTGAAGCGAAAATGGATGGGGGCTAGCTTAGCGCTCGCAAGTGTTGGATTACTCGTTGGACCACAACAAAGTGCAGAAGCGGTGACCCCTAAAATCAAGGTCCACTATATCGATGTTGGTCAAGGCGACGCGGTTTACATCAAGATGCCAAGTGGTGAAGATATCGTCATCGATGGTGGCAACAAGGGGAAGGGCGATGAACTCGTTGCCTATCTGAAGAAACAGAAGGTCGGCGACATCGAGGTGTTGATCTCGACGCATCCGGATGCCGATCACATCGGGGGACTCGATGAAGTCCTCGACTCGTTCAAGGTCAAGAGCGTCTATGCACCAAAGGTCAAGCACACGACGCAAGCCTATAAGGACTTCTTGTTAGCGGTCAAACGCGAGAAGCTGACAATCAAGACGGCGAAGGCGGGTGTCTCACTCCCGGTTAAAGGCGTGAAGGCGCAGTTCGTCGGACCTGTCAAAGACTACGCGAAGAGTGATCTGAACAACTGGAGTGCCGTCTTACACGTCGCCTACAAGAAGAACACTTTCCTGTTCACGGGAGATGCAGAATTGAAATCGGAACAGGACATGATCGCGAAGAAGAAGACGCTGCGTGCAGACGTCCTCAAGGTCGGGCATCATGGGGCGAAGACATCGACGAGCGCGACGTTCTTAAAATACGTTAAACCGAAGTACGCCGTCATCAGTGTTGGGAAGAATGCCTACGGACATCCAACGAAGGAAGTCGTGACGAACCTGAAGCGTGCGAAGGCGACGATGCTGCGGACGGATAAGAGCGGCACGATTGTCTTTGAAGGGAACGGGTCGTCCTACACGATCAAAAAGTCGAAATGACGAAACGAAAAGGAATCATCGACCGGATTGAGGGGAAGTGGGTCGTCGTCGAGTTCGACGATGGGATGCGCGACATCCTGATTTCCCGCTTCCCGATGACGGTAGAATCCGGCGATGTCATCTGGATGGATGAATACGGTCATATCGAGAAGGATGATCGCGAACGGGAACGACTCTCCAGTGAAATCGATGAGTTGATGGAAGAACTATGGGAAGACTAACAGAATAAATAATTTCGGAGCATATACGAATAAAATAGTGATTAATGATCGTCAAAGAAAAATTAATGGGGGTGAACTGCTGTGTATGAACAATATTTAGAAGATTCATATCGAAGATTAAAAAGTATAATTGATGACAGTGGAACTAGACCGATATTATTCGTAGGTACTGGAATTTCAAGAAGATACATTGGGGCTCCATCATGGATTGGTTTGCTAGAACATTTAATCGAAAAAAATCCGAATTGTAAGTACCCAGTTGCATACTATATTCAAAATACAGCTGATAATCCAGAAATTGCAAGTTTACTAGTTGAAGAGTACAAAACATATGCTTGGGACAATTACAAAGAATCAATATTTCCAGATGAACTATTTGAAGCAGACACTTCATCCAGTATGTTTTTAAAACATGAAATCAGTTCTTTTTTCAAAAACCTAAGCCATTCAATTGATTTAGAAAACCATGAATATGCAAAAGAAATAGAATTACTTAGAAAATTGCAACCACATGCTATTATAACGACCAATTATGACATGTTAATTGAATCGTTATTTCCTAAGCATTCAGTTATTGTAGGACAACAGGTTATCAAATCTAAAAAAGCTTTAGATATTGGACAAATTTTAAAAATACATGGATGTGTTAATACTCCACAAGAAATAGTAATTTCTTCAGAAGATTATATACATTTCCATGAAAAGCGTAAGTATTTAGTAGCTAAGCTTTTAACTTTCTTTATGGAGCATCCAATAATATTTTTAGGGTATTCTATTTCTGATCCTAACGTAAAAAAAATACTGGCTGATATTTCTGAAGTTGTAGCTGAATCAGATTCAGAAATTGTAGAGAACATTTGGTTTGTTGAATGGAGCGAAGTTCCTATTGGTTATGACCAAAAGCCATTAACAGAAAAAAGTATCGACCTAGGATCAGGAAAAAGTATTAGAGTAAACTACTTAATAGTGCATTCATACGAAGAATTATTTGAGAATCTAAATCAGAAAGACGTATCAGATATATCTGCTTTGAAAATACTTGAAGAAAAAGTTTACAACATCATTAAAAGTAAGTCTATTACTGATCTTGAAGTTGACTTGATCACTATGAGTAGAGTTGAAGATGAAAATTCTTTGGCTAATATGTTAGGCATAAAAAGTCATGACGAAGAAGAAACTCAATCTACAATTGAACAAACAATTCTTGGGTTAGGAACAATAAGTGATCCAGAGCAATTGAAAGCTACTTATCCTTACAGACTAAGTGATCTAGGAACAAAGCTCGGCTTCAGTTCATGGCATAAAGTTAATAAGGCTTTAGTGAAAATTGAAGAAGAGACAGGTTTCTCTATCAAAGATTCAAGCAATCGTTATCATGTTGACTTAGGAGTAGTTTCTCCTCTTCACCGATACTCTAAAGAAGCATTTGTTCTAGTTTCAAAGGTAATAAATGGCGAGGAATATGAAGTGTTTAATGCTAACGACGAAAAAATTGAAGTTACTAGATAAATTAATACAGATAATTTAAGAAGGAAGCTCACTTTCAAATTAGTGAGCTTCCTTCTATTTAGATACTAAGGATTTCGCTAGCTTTTTTCTCAGCAGTTTTTTCATCTGTCCAGTCCATTTCAGACAGCATACTCGCTTGCACCTTCTCGATTTGTTCACGCGTGTAGCCGAGCTGCTCCATTGCGATGGCAGCATAAGCAATTGCTTGATTGTTAGTCATGGTCAATCCTCCGTCTTGTCTGTATTGTCAGTTTTATCCTACTTTTTTATAGTACTTGATTTTAAAAGAGGAGAGGACATCTTTTTAACGGCTACGGAAATCCTGTTCCGGTACATTGAATTGACGCGTCACGATTTGTCGGACCTTTTCTAAATCACGATCTTCCGTCGAAATCATCTCGTCGTACCATGCCTTTTCAAGTACTTGCTCGGTCTCCTTACTGACGACTTCTGTGTTCAGTATATGATGGTATGGACCCATCGCATCATCGAGGATGCGAAAGTGTTGGCTGATCGGTTCTTCGCCCGGGATGACGAGCGTATAGGCGACAGTCTCATGTTCGTCGAAGTCCCGATCGTTGGCTTTTGCGAACGGTTCGAAGAAGTCTGTCGCCCCATGGACGAGCATCATCGGTTCGTCAAACGATGACAGGTCTTGTTGCGTATCCTGCTTAGCGATGCTCGTCAGGTAAGCACCGACGTCCTCCGGTGAATGTTGCATGATTCGTTCTAACCGTTCAGCTAACGGTAATCCGTGTTCTGTGATCTGTGTTTTCTGTTCGATATACTCAATCATCTTCAGAGGTGATGCTTCGCGTTCCAAGACTTGCTCCTGCTCGAGCGAAGTATGGATTTCACGGATGAAATGACCCGATGTCTGATGGACTTCGTGCAACAGATCTTCCTTGTCGCGCAAGTCTCTGCCTTGCGTCCAATTGGCGAGATACGATAAGGAAAACTCGTCCGTCGGAAAATTAAAGTGTGCTGCGACCGTGTAAGCGACCATCTCCGCTTGGAATTCCTTCTCATGCGGATTCAACTCGATTCCGCGTTCTTCATTCCTTTCCATGTTGTGCAGATTGGCATGCGCGAGTTCATGGATCAGGACGGTCACGTTCTCGATGTCCGAGTTGCGGGGATTCAAGGCTATTGCGTTCAGTTCCGGATAGAAGCATCCTTTCGCGGTACCAAGCTCGCTTAATGGCTGATCGAGTACTTTAACGTCTTGTGTTTCAGCGATTCCGTTCAACGCGCGGCGAAACGATTCCGCCTCGCGAAGCGATCCATTTCGATGATAGGAAGCAAACAGCTCAGAGACTTCAAGTCCCTTTTCCCGTGCATCGGTCTGTGTGTACTCGAAGACATGACCAATCTTGTAGTACATCGCTTTCCGCGTCGGAAGAGAACCTTCCTTGGCACGCTTTTGCTCCGTCTTCGTTGCTTCCTTCCATGCCACCCACTCCGTCTCTCGTTTGATGAATGTAACGGGAGAAGGGACGAAGATTTTAATCCCTTTCTCTCCTTTTTGAACCTGGACACCTTGCTTTTCCCAATACGCATAAGAACCGACCGCACGGGCACCTTGGAACTGCTCCTCGATCAACAGCATGTTCCGCGTCGAGTAACGATGGAACCGGCTCATGAAGTCGAGATGTTCCTTGATGCTCTCCTGACTGACGAAGTGAGAAACGAGCTGTGTCTCCATCTTGTCGGTCAATGTTTGGACTTCCTTCTGGTAATCCTCACGCGTCTTCTTCTTGTATGCCATACCACTCACGCTCCTTCCGACGAAACGGACGAATCAGCAGCACCTTCAAAATCGTTTAACTCTTCTAATACCATCGGGTCGGTAGCCAGTCGATCCAGTAGTAGATGACGGCGATTACGTGATACCGGGAGTAATACCAAGGGTTCTTCCTGTAAGAGTTGCAGTAGCGCGTGTTCCTCCTGTAAAAGGGGGATGTCGTAGCGCGCTTGATGAATCATGACGGTGACGTGGGTCGAATGCAATTCGAGAAATGTCGCGAGTGTGAAGGCTTCGAGTCGTCTCATTTGTGGATCATCCTTTCTTCATCCGAGTGTTTAAGTTGCTTGCGCTGGTCGATTCGTTTTTTGACAGCCATCTCTGCCGTCTCAAGAAACGAGGGACGGTATTCGGTCGTCGGGATGATGTCCTCGATGCTCTCCGTCTGCATCAAGGCTTGTACGAGTTCGATCAATACCTGTGTTTGAAGGTCTGTTTGTTGGACGCTCTTTCGTAACGGAGAAAGACTTTTTGAAATTTGTTCTTCCCAGAACGACGTCAACTCTTGCTCTATTTGTTTCGAGACGGAACGACTGACATAGTTCAAGTCCCATTGCTTCTTGATCATCTCTTGATAGTCGCGGATGATGTGATCGATTGCCGGCCCAATCCCAGACAACCGTTCTCTCTCCCGGTATTCCTCTAAAAATTCAGCGGTCACGGCACTCATCTTGATCCGGACTTGTTTTGTTTCCTCCATTTGTATGCTCCTTCCTATAATCATGAACTATAAAAACGGCTACCAAAGAAACAGGATTCCGTTCGAATGGTATGATGAACAGATAAATTAGTTGAAGCGAGGTACAGACATGTCAAAAGTTCATTTTTACGATTCTATTCTATTGATTGATGCCCCTATTGAAGAGGTATACGATTACCTGACGAAGAATGAACACATTCTGAGTTGGAGTAACATGACTAAGGATCATATCTATGCAAACGGAGAACCATTGCAATATTCATACGCGGGTCAGAAGCTACAAGTCATCCAAGAGCATCGTGGAAAAAGGTATTCCGCTGATGCTTGGATCGAGAAAATCGAAGCACCTTCCTTCATTGATCTCAGAACTGCGAATGAGATCGGAACGATGATTGGTCAATACCAGTTGCAATCAAAACAGAATCAAACAGAGCTACAAATCGATTTAATAGTGGATACACCGAAATGGGCTTATGCTATTCTTTACAAACTCTCCAGATCAAGATTGAATCGAATGTACAATGAAGAATTCCAGCGTTTGAGTGACTATGCGATCCAAATGAATCGTCGATAAAAAAATGCTGGTTGTCATCCTTTTATCGTAGGGGTGACTTTTTCTTTTAACGATCGTGATCGATTTCTTGCTGCAGAAGTTCAAACGCTTTTTGATTTTGTATGTGTTCCCACTCATCATTCATGTGTCGTCCAATCCGATAGAGTGTCTCTTGCATGATTCGTTCACGTCGAAATGCTAATCGGATTTTTTGCTTAGGTGAGGGTGTCTTCGACTTCTCAAGCTTCGGAGACGACTTATCTGATTCACGCATCTCGGACAGGATGGCGTTTCCCATCCGCGTGTAGAGATCCTGTTCTTTCGTCTTCCGATAAGTCGATGCTTGCGATGCCGATCCGTAACTTCGCTCGTAGAATGCGACCTCCGTATTGAGTCGTTGCTTGAACGCAGTGTGTTCTTTCTCGAAGTGTGTCGTAAGGTATGTGTCAGTGAATTGATTGAGTGAAGGACGCAGATTTTGCATGCCGTTCATGTTGTAGTACCACTGCCGTCTATCGTCCGGTAGTTGTTTCTGAATCGCTTTATACTGGCGTACGAGTTCCGGATGTAGCACGCGATTTGAAACGGATAGTGTTGCATGCTTTCGTTTGTGCGCCAGAACTTCATCACGGATGAAGGCATTCAACTTCTCCTGTTCCCGTGTCCGATCGGCAAGTGTCTGGACGACTTGTGCCTTCATCTTCTCGATCGTTTTCGGTTTGCGTTTGCCGCGTTCACGTGGATGCATCGTCTCAACTGTCGCGACATGGATATGGATGTTATCCGTGTTGTAATGGATCGCAGCGGTCCATGTCGCATGTAGCATCTGTTCTTTTTCAATCATCAGCGCGGTTGCGTTCCGTGTTGCCTGCATCAACCGTTGTTCATCGATGTAACGATTTTCTTTGACACCGACTTCCTGTAACCACGCTTCATCGAACGAGATGACATCCTGCCAGAGGATGCTGCCGTTCTCTTGTGCCCGACGGAAGATATCGCGTAACTGCTCTCGTTCAGTCGCGTTCAACCGGTCTTGCGTCGCCGTGAAGAGACCGCTTGATTTCAGTTCATCTTCCATATAGTCGTGATAGTTTTCGAATTGATGCGACCGCGCTTTCGTCTCCGGACGATCGATGTAACTGAGGTAGGTCGTATAACGACGCGCACGTCGGGTTGGTCGGGTTGCTTGCGGCAACTTGAACTTCGACTTGATGATGACGCCGGGAATGTTACTCATCCTGCATCACCTCACGGAAGAGTGTAGTCAAGAGTTCGAGTTCGGTTGCACTCCGCTTGAGATGCAAGGTATTCGCTTCGAGCTGTCGTTCGAGGCGTGCGATCTGTGTCGACTGGATACCATCCGAGCACCAGGTCGTCAACAATCCTTTCAATAATTCTTGTCGGGAACACATCTGTTTCTCCGCCTGTTCGTCGATTTGTTTGACGAAGATGGGATCGATGTCACGAATCAAGAGATCCATTCGTCTTCCTCCTTCCATTACGAAAGTGAGTCTCAATGTTCTAAAAAAGTTAAATGACTTTCGAACAATTGCTCCGTTCCTCCTGTCATTAGAAGTGAGAAAGGTAATCCTACATAGACAAAGAACGGAGGAAACATATGCAATCCATCATCGAACACGGTTACACACTTGGAGTAGCCGTGAGCGTCTCCTTGATCGTGGAACTTTTAAAAGTCCTGTATGCGAAGATACGCAGACGTGAATCTGTCTCAGTTGATATGAGTGACGCTTCTAGTGCGAAGAAAGAATCAATCGGTATGAATTAATAAATTTTTCCATTTGTTGAAACCTCACCCTTCCGAATGCTGTATAAGGATGAGAGGAGGAGATGGAAGATGTCGGTTTGGGTGCTCGCGTTGTTCGGATTAGCTTTTAGTTTTGGTTCGTTTTATGTCATGTTGAAAGTATTTGAGTCGTTAAAAAGATAATCCTAGAACACATTCAACGAGCCGCGATGCTCGTTTTTTTATTGGATTAGATAGAAGAACGATCAAGTTCTCCAGTCAAAAATCAGAAGCAGTAAAAAGCAAAGTGGATCTAAAATTGTGAAAAAGAGCATAAGGGGAAACTGCTATCACGCAGCGTGCTAGCCTAGGCGGAGCCTAGTGTTTCCCTGATATCATCAAAATCGCCAAAAGGTCACACCGCGTGTCATTAAAAACGGTATTTTGGCACGGTGTTTGCCACCTTACCATTTCAATTCACGCGCTTTAATGCGCAATTGATCCTGTCTTTTTTCTTCTTGCGTGAGTTGTTTTTTCAATTCCGTTTGTCTTAACAGTGCATCTTCTTTGTCTTGCTTCAGATTGAAGATTTCATCCTCACGTTCGACTTGTTCATCGAGTGTCAGGTCGGGTAAGGTGGCTTGTTTTATCTCAATGTCTTGTTCAATCTGTTGGATGAGGGAAGCTTGTTCCATCTGTTCACGCTTCATTCTCTTGATCCGTTTTTGACTTTGTAGGTGCTCGTCAGCAAGAAAAAGTTGCGTGTAGTCATCCGCTTGTTGCTTAGAAAGTGATGTCTTTAGAACACGTCGCTGATCCATATAGAGTGATTCGACGAGCGCGTCTTCTCGCTTCGTAGCACTTAGCTTCTCGAGTGACTGTTCAGGCTTCATGACATACAAACGGAGGGCTAGCTGATCAAAGTCGCGCGGTACATCTTCGATTTCGAAGACGTAGTGCTCGTCCTGATGATAGACGACGCGTACGCGCTGCTCATCTATTGGTCGTTCCTTATACGCGATTCGTGCCACAAGTTTCGACGCGTAGTTTTGAGGTTGATCGAACTGGAGACGGACGCGCATTTGCTTCCGTCTCGTATCATGTGACCAGTCGAGAAGCGTGACGGTCTGTCCATTTGCCAACCGTTTTTCTTCGCCGATAAGTGTCGCGTTGATTGGTTGTTCCTCAGCAAAGAAGAGGGAGGAGAAACCGAAAAACAGAAAACCAATCAAGAAGAATAGACCTGTTCCGAGATACAAGCGCGACCAGTCACGCGTCAACGTCTTTCGTTTTCCTGGATGCATTTAGACACCTCCTGACGTTTGAAGACTCTTCATCTGATCGACGATGTATCGTCCATCTTGATGCTTAAAGGTCAGTTCAATTAATTCATCAGATGTCTCTTCATAGTCGTTTGAATCGATCGTCAACGTCCGTTTGAAGCGGACAAGGCAATGCTTCGGATCGTCACGGTTCAGAAAGACTTCGATGTCAGCGACGGAGGCGGTGAACTTGCTATCACTGCCGTTGCTAGCAAACAATGTCCGTTTAATGGACTCCGACATATACTGATCAGCTTGTCGTTTGCGTGTCGGATAGGTCCCGTCCTCCCATGTAAAGGCGAACGTGATGAAGCGTTCCGCACTCTTAGAGATGATCGATTTCTGTTCTTGCTCTTGTTCATTAATTGAGATGGGCGGATCTGACACCGTTGTTTTTGGTAACACTTTCTTCTCGTCTTTCTCGACGATTCGATGCGATTCATCTGCTGCCGTGGAACGATATTGATAGACATTGGCACTGATCGACAGCAGCAGACAGAACAACACGAGCCACAGGAGATGACGACTCGTCAATGCCATGGTGCATCCCTCCTTATAGCGAAAACAGTGGTGCCGGATCAATGTGACCGGACCAATCACTCGTCTTAAATTCGATGTGCAGATGATTCCCGGTCGAACGTCCGGTCGATCCACACATTCCGATGGCTTGACCAGCCTCGACCTTCTGCCCCGTCTTGACTTGGCGTGCAGAAAGGTGGGCGTAAGCGGTGATCCAGTTGCCTTGTTTGATCTGAATCAGCTGCCCATATGGTCCGCGTAAGCCGCTATAGGTGACGGTACCGGAGCGGACGGCGTGGACGGTATCCGTATCGTGGCAACTGAAATCGATGCCTGTATGGACGTCCGTCTTTCCGAAAACGATCCGTGATCCGAATCCCGACGTCATCTGCAGCGGAATGTCGAGCGGAGCATGTATCTTTCCTTTGATGGGTCCTGTCTTGCCTTCTGCTAGTACGGTCGGTGTCAGATATCGGAGGACGGCATCGACATATTCGATGTCACCGTAACAGGCTTGATGCTCGATTGCGCTCGGACGATGGCATTGATAGATGCCGCTCTTCTTGACGCGTTGGTACATCATCTGGGAAAAAGAAATCGCGAGTTGTTTCGTATAGCGTCCTCCGTTTTCTTGAACGTAATCAATGAAACCACCCCCGAAGTTGTAACTTTGGAGCGTCAACTTAACGTCCTCATTCGCTTGCCGGAAGACCGACGCGAAGTGTTTCACGCCGTAACGAATGCTTTCATTAGGCGAAGTGATGCAACCAATCCGTCCGCACTTCGATTCACTCGCTTGCATCGGATCGTTCCCGCGTCCGCCACTTTCCTGCATCATCAACGCAAGGACGACGTTCGTCTGTCCCTCGAGCTGTTCCTTCTTCAATTCACGCGCAATTGCTTCGCGATATTGCAGGACATCATCACTGACTTGCAGACTCGCATCCGAGTAAGCGATTGGTGTCTCCGTCGCCTGTTCATTCTCGATCCCGGTCAATGTATCGAGAATACCTGCGACGAGGATGATCAGTAGGAGAAGCAGAAGCGCGATTCCGAGAGCAATTAGACGATATTTTAAGGTCAGGAGTCGCCATTTCATCCGGACGGCGACGCGTGCCGACTGCCGGACCGTACTCCACATCAGGCACCACCTCCGAACAAGGTCAGCTCCTCGGGCGAGACATCAACATCAAAGATCAGCGTCTTCACACCGGAGATACTGAGGACGATCCGTCCCGTCTCGAGCGACGGAATCAACCGCGTCTCACTCTCCGTCAACTGTCCGTCGAAGACGGTCTGGATCGTCGGGATGCTCTCGGCGTCTTGTTCGCCGATGAACTTATACTGCGTCAGTTGGAACAACGTCTTGACGTTCTCTGCGTTCTCCGACTTCGAACCGGTCGGAACAAAGTCCGTGATCAAGTGCGAAGCGAAGAAGATACCCCCGAAGTATTTCCGCGCTTCGCGCATGAACTGTTGCAGGTATAAAATCGCCGGTTGCGCGATATCACGCGTATTGATTAGGTGATGTGCCTCATCGATGACAATCAGATACTTGAAGGCATCTTCGATTAATAACTCGCCCTGGTTGTAGCTACGGAGTTGTCCGGCACCGTTGAGGATCATCCCGTCCCACAGCATGTTCATCAGATTGAAGACCTGTGCCTGAAAGATTTCGTCTTTCAGATTGGTCAGGTTGCGTAGTGGGAATGAGACAATCGCTTCCTCATCGAATCGCTCGATCGAAGAATGTCCGTCGAAGATGTTGCCGTAGTTGTGGACAAGATTCGTGATCGCGAGTTCGATGTTCTCAAGCCGGCGGACACGGTTCGGACTGATCGTCTCGCGGATTGTCGTCCGAGCGGCGTCCACATACAATTCAGAGCGGACGAGCGCTAAGAAGTCGGAGAAGACCGGATAGGTGTTTGCGGGGTGCGTCGTGATCGGCGCGTCGCCGTCCTCGTTCCAGAGCCCTTTCTCAAGGTAGAGTTGCCGTAAGAGAATCTCGAACTCGTTCGCTTCTTCCTGCGTAGCTGCCGGATTGATGTAGTGATAGAAGACCGCAATCTTCGACAGGTGTTGCATGAACGAGAGCGCCTCATCTGCCGATCCGTCGGCGTGCGTCACCGTCTTATAGACATGGAGCGGATTGATCCGCCCCGCGGAACCGTCGAGCGCGATTTCCTTCCCACCAAGCTGTCGTACGAGGTCGGAGAACTCGCCCGTCACGTCCAAGATGCGAACATGATTGCCTTTGATGGCTTGATCAAGGACCGTCTTCTTGAGCAACGTCGACTTACCGGAGCCCATCTTGCCGATCATCAAGGCGTTGTAGAACTTCCGTTGTTTGTCCTTATGGAACAAGTCGAAGATGACACTCCCGTTCGTATCCGTCGTCCCGTAGTAAGTCCCCGTCGGATCCTGTAGCGACGTGAAATGGAATGGGTAACCTCCCGCAATTGACAGTGAAGGGATCTCCTTACCGCGACGTCGGTTCGGTAGTTTTTGTTGTTGCTCGTAGCTGAGGAACAGGCTCTGCCATTCCCATTCCTGTTCGTTCAGGAAGACGGTTGCGCGGAAGTTCCGCGCTTCGAGTTCCTCCATCACATCCTGGACTTGGCGTTCGAGTGTCTCAAGCGTCTTTGCTTTGACGTAGAGCCGGAGATGCAGATATTTCATGGTCTCACCCTGCGTGATCTGTTCGTAGAGTTCATTCAATTCCTTATATGTCTCGCGCGCATCAATCCGGTCGACATTGTCCTTTGCATTCTCGAAGCGCGTATTCTGCTCCGCCATCGACTTGTTGATGGTCCGAATCATCTCTCGTTTATCCGCCGTCCCGATGTCGAGCGTCGTCAAGACACCGGGGAGGTTGAGGATCGGTTCGAGCCAAAAGTCGTAGACGGTCGATTGATACTTATAGACATGGAGGCAGGCGAGGTACCCGTCACCGGTCCGGACATAGTTCGGTTCGAAGCGGAGTCCGCCTTGCGGCTGGATGGTTTGAACGAAAGTCGGGTTGTAGCCATCCTGTCGTTTGATCGTCTCCGGGTCCTGCTTCCGTAGAAAACGTGTGCGCCACATGGCACCATCACTCCTTTCCGTCCTGAATCGGTTTCGTATTCGGGTTGTGCAGTTGGAACAATACATGCGTTTTCTGTTCGAGTGTCAGTTCGACCATCGGGTTGCTGCGTCGAAGCAGTTTCGTCAATTGATGCTTTCGTTCCCGGAGCATTGCCTCATCCGGCGCATAAAAAAAGAGGAGATAATCACGATTGGTGCGATGCTCCTCGAGGTAAATCAGTTCCTGTTTCTTCTTCTGCAGAAACGGACGATAGGCAGCGTTTTGATTTTGCCGCAGCTGTCGTTCGATCCGTTGTTTCTGTTTCTCCAAATTGAGCGGTGTATTGAGCGGAATCACCTTCAACGGATGCATATACGCCTGTAACAGATAGGCAAGGGAGAAGATGTCATGATCCTTCTCCGTCTCGGACAAACCGTAGATATCCTTCGAAGTTAGCTGGATGATATCGCAGAATGTCCCGTCCTGCATCTCGAACCCATCGAGCACTGTGTCATCAACGATCGGTAGCAGAGAGGCGACAGATGGCGGGATCCGGACGCGTTTTTCATTCCGTATTGGAGGTGTCGTCAGTTGCATCTCATCGAGCCAAGTAATGTCTGTCGTCGGAATTGTTTTAGATCGTTTCTCTTCCGATAAACTCATTCCATCACGCCCCTCTCGATTCATCCTTGCCGTCGGTCAATGCGATATACGTGTCCTTCTTCTTCACCAGCGCGTAATAGAGAACGTGAACCATCCGTTTCTCTGGATTCGTCGTCGGCCGGATGACGATGAATAGTCCGAACGCGACCAGGAAGAGCGTAAACGGCAGATGCAAGACGTCCGGGATGAATGGAAGGGCAATCAACCGGACGATGATCAAAGCGACGAGAAAGAGTAAATCATAGAGGTAAAGCATCTTATTGATCTTCAGCTCGGTCGTGACTTCGTTCGGAATTCGGTACTGGCGCTGGTGCATGGTCTCACTCCTTTTTCGGATCTAGCCGCGGGACATCGGTCGAGTACATCCGGGACGACTCTGACGTCACACGTGTCTGCGTTCGTTCGATGTGCTTGAGTTCTTTTTGTGTCGTCGTCTCCAGTGTTTGATAGATCGACTTTCGTTGCCGCTGTGTTCCGGATGATGTTTCCTGTGATTCAGTGATAGAAGGTGAAGGATTGCTCGTTCCTGAAGAGGAAATTGTAGGTGCTGCGTCTTCAGGTGTATTAAAAGAATGTTCAAATACGTTAGATTTCATATCAGATGTTGACCCTGAGTGAACAGAAGATGGATTAGGTACACGAGATCCAATGGGTTGTTCCGACGGTGAAGTAGGTTGCGATGCGACAGTTGTTTCAGAGGGATTGAACGCATCAGGTGAAGTAGTCGGTTGTTCCTTCAGCGATCCATCGGGCATCTTCGGTTGTGAAACAGGTGTTTGCGATGATGACGGAGTAGTCGCAGGTGATTGTGATGAGACGGAGTCCGAACGGCGTGGCATGGACTCTTTTGATATGGTTGCAGTCGGACTCTCCGAATTCATATCGTGCGTCGATAAATCAGTGGATTCAATGCGCTGGTTCTCTTGTCCAGTTGGTCGTGAAGTGCGCTCTTGTGCTTGCGAACGAAATGGCACACTGTCAGACGAACGATCCGGACGACCCGTTGGTGTGCCACCATTAGGTGGTGGGTTCGGTGGTAACTTTGTACTGGCAGCTTCTGAAGCGGATGGAGTAGTTGGTCGTGATGTCCTCTTCATCGTCTGTCCAGCGACACGAGCCCCGACTTTAGCTGTACCTTTCCCGACAGCATACGCACCAAGTGCGACACCCCAACCACGTTTCAGACCCGCATCAATCCCGAAGAGGCGTTCGACCATGTTTGGTCCATCAATCAAGGCAGCGGAGAAAGCGATCAAGGCGATCAAATAGGCGAGACCATCGAGTGTATCAGCAAGATAAGCCGTCCCAATCGTGTAGAGCTTAATCGAGACGAAAATCAAGATAATGACGAGGAATGTATTCAGGATGCTTTGAATGACTTTCTTCGTCTTTTGTCCGCTGTGCAGGTCGGCGGGGGCGACTAAAATCGCTAGAACATAATTAAAAGCCAACTCGAACGAAAGGCGAGCCAGCTTGTAGGCAATCGAGAAGAGGGTGAAGCCCATCACGCCAAGGGTGACAAGAATCGTCAACCAGTTCGGATGATAGCGATAGTAGTACTGGTTATTCCAATCAAGTCCGCTTTGATCGAGTTCGCCTAGTACTTCCTCACTACCGTCCCAAAGAATAAATGATTTTGAAAGTTTTGATCCAGTAGTGGAGATGTCTAGTTTATTGCTATCGAACACCTCATTAATCTGTAATCCTTTGATTAATTTGGTTGGAACATTATTTTTTGCGTCGTTTTCTGTATAGTTTTTAAAACCATTTTTATCATATGCTACTAAATCATTTAAATTTTCTTTGAGTATTGATTCAGATATAGTTTCCTTTTCAGAACCAAATAGACTGCCACTTTTAACTTGATTGACTGCCTGATCTGTGAAGTCATTTAGTTGTTTCATTGTAGGTGAGAGAAGTCCTAAAATCATCAATGAGATGAAAATATTGATAAGAAGACCTTCTCGATCGAATTTCTTTTGAAAAATGATGAGATAGCCTGTAAAAACAAAGCTGGCGGCTAATAGTACATACAAAAAAGGTTGAATCGTCTGAACGAATTCAACCACTTGAGGATTATTAAAGAATGTTTTGATCATCAAAATATCATCTGTAAGACTTTCGAGAGAATCAATCAACAAAGAAAGCCCTCTGACAAAAATCCAACCCACAGTTCGTAAAGCGTCGTTAACTAGATTACTTAAATTGAAAAGACGTTCGAATTCGGTAAGTTTCTGGATAACCTGAGCATCAGACATATCTATCCAGACCTCCGTTTCATTCTATTTATTATTAGTTACAAACTCATTGACTGTATTAGTAAAAGTCTCATCAGTCAGGCGATTAATATTTAGTTTATCTTTGATCTTTCCTTTCGACACGTAATACAAACGTTCACCTTGTAGCGTAGATGTGTATTCAAAGTTTGCTCTATCCACTATCTTTTTAGCATCAGGTTGAAAAGTATTATAGATGTTGATAGGTACTTTGTTTTTTTTCGCTATGGAATCGAGTTTATTTTGATATGAGCCAATATCTCCGTCTTCCTCTTTTAAAATCAGTAGGAATCCTTCTTGTTTTCCATCCATTAGATTTTCTACCTTGGATAACTTTACTTGATTCGCATGACTAGAGTCTTCAGTTTCACTACAACCGACCAAAAGTAACGCAGAGGAAATCAATAGTCCGGAGAGTACTCGTTTCGCTTGCATGCCTCCACCCCTTTTCCTATGATGACACCTGTTTCGGATCCGTTAGATCGCCATTACTGACGTGAACCCGGAAATCGAATGTGTCTATAAGCGTAACAGTTTTTCGGTCGCCTGAGTCTGGGTCTTCTTCCTCAAATATAACCAGGAATCCGTCCCGGGTCTGGATGTTTAAGACTTCTCCGCGACGGAGGCGCTTCTTATTCTCCTTGATGATGGTCGCGATGACGCGGAGTTCACGCTGAACGCGTTCCGTGCGTGTCAGTTCTGTCATATGATGCCCTCCTTAGATGCCATGCCGAAGTTTCTCGAGTCGTTTACTGATGATTGTTTTCAAAAAGTGACGCTGATTGTCCGTCACAGGTATTGTTTTATCTAGAATGCCTTGCTCGAACAGATCAATCGATAACGTATCGTATTCGGTCGTCTCAAAGATCGAGCGGAGAATTTTCGGCTGCAGGACATCGAAAACGCGCCATTCTGTTGCGTCAGGCGTCTCCTTATCCGTCTCAATTGTTTTCGATGCAACTGAGGCGCCGAGATGGAACGGGACACGAAGCGTATTCAGGTCGAGATGGGCATGTGCACAGGGAATGACGAGATCGTTGACGGAACGGTCCGTGTTAAAGTCATCCGCCAGGTATTCATAACGATATTTCATCGCCGTCCGTCCGGTCAGGAAAAGGGGATAGGACTGGATCCGTTTCTGTTGTTTGTCTTGCCGCTTGATCACACGGATGATTAACATCTCACCTTCCTTCAGTCCCATCACCTCGGTTGCCGTCAACAAGCGGCGACCATCGACACTCTCCGTCTTCGACTTTGAGAGCGAGAAGGTCTGTCCAGAACGAGACTTTGTGACAATCGTCTGCTCCCCAAGCTTCTTCGAAATCAGTTCTGCCGTCGACTCATCTGCTGTCAGTAGGTAGTGCGTGTTTCCGCAGTTCCCGTCGATGGTCTTCCAATCCTCTCCGTAGAGATTCTCGAGTTGCGCATAGGACTGGATGACGAGGTTGAAGCGGATGTTTCGACCGAGACAGACGGTGATGATGTTCGCCATCCCTTCAATCGCTGGCATGTTCCCGAATTCGTCGAGCAGGAAGATGACCTGGCGTTCACAACGTCCGCTCGCCGCTTTTGAGGCGACACGTGCCAGTGAGGTATAGACTTGTTTGACATACAGTGAGGCGATGACATTTAACGTCGGATCATAGTCCGGGACGATCAGGAATACGGCGACCGGGCGCGGATGCTGTCGAATTTCCCGGATGTCGATCGGGGCATCCGTCGTCCAGTCGAAGAGACCGTCCGTTTCGTCTTTTCGACCCGAGAGTGACACGGTGTACTGCTGTCCTTCACTTTCTAAGATGATATCGTTATCCACTTCGAGGTTTTCTTCGTGATGGAGTACGAAACTCCCGTCGTCATCCGTCGTCAAGGCGAGTTGTTTCCCGCTTGGGAAGTAAAACGTCAACCGTGACAAGGGAAGGGAACGTCCACGAATCCAACGGTTGAAACCAATCAGTTTCATATCAAGGGAATTTTGTGCCGTTAAACGTGCTGTTGCATCGAGCGTGAAAATCCCGAGCTTAGCATTCGTATTGGCGAGGATACTTGCGCGCGTCTGCCCCCCGGAGAAATGAAGCGTCGCATACTGCATGCGTGCCGGATGATTTTCGGGAAAGGCAGCGAAGAAGGCGTCGAGTGCCGATTGTTCCTTTCCCATTCCATCAGTGACCGTGCGTGAGCCGAGATCGGACAACATCAAAGCGACGTTATACATCGTGATCTTCTCCGGTTCGTGTTTGGCTTGCTCACATAACCCGAGAATCAGGGCGGTGCAAAGGTCCGTTGAGGAGTTACTCCAGAACGGATCCTTTGCATTTGGGTCATGATAGAGCATGTAGGCGACCGAACGAGCATATTGCTGAGCGAGCGAATAGTTGTCGTCCAAATACGCGTCGATTGTCAGTTGCAACAGGTTATAGGACATTGATTGCGATGGATTCATCAGGTTCAGGACCTCGACCTGATAGCCGCGTGCTTCAAGCGTCTCTTTGGAGGCGGCGAATAGTTCACCTTTCGGATCATTGATGATCAGGCTCGCTTGGCGTTCAGCACGACTGTAGAGGTCGATCGTCGAGAAGACGAACGTTTCACCCTTCCCGGAACGGGTCGTCCCGATGACAAGATTATTGACGGCACTATCATCGATGTAGAGACGATCGCGGTAACGGCCGACCGGGACACCACCAAATCCGCTGTAGGTTTCCTTACGATCCGGAACATCGCGATACTGCTGTTTCAGCTCTTGGAACGTCGTGAAGCGGGCACTTCCTTTTTGAGCTGCTTTGAGATCGCGGAAGTTGAGCCAATACTTCAATAAGAGAACACTACTAAGCAAGAAGCAGACACCAAAAATTAAAAAAGCGACGGAAGATGACCAAGCGAGCGTTGTCCACCAACTCGATTCGTACTGTAGTGGAGAGTCGGTCGTCAATTTCCTGTCTTGGAAGAGATTTTTGATCGTTTGTTGTAAGAAATGAAATGTTACATTGAGTACGAAGAACAAAACCGTCGGTAACGCAATCAAGAAGACAAAACAGTGCCAAAACCAGGTAGATGAAAGAATAGATTGTAATGACTGTGGTTTATTCATTATTTCAATCACCATACTTTCACTAAATAATTCTATTACTTTGTCTTTGCTTCGCTTCGAGCAACTCGTTTAGCTTCTTTAACTCTTTTTTATCTTTCTTCTCCGATAACTGGCGCTTTTGATCCTCGAGTTCTTGAATCTCTTCGTCCAGTTGAACAAGTGTTGCGACTTGCTTCTTTAATTGCTCGTCGTTGATCATCTTGACGCTTTCTTGAGCCTTCATCACATCTTTCAATGCGATGTAGGCACGTGTTTTGGCTTCCTGACGGGCAGTCGTCATCTCGACGCCCGTAAGCGAGACGGCACGTTTATAGTCTTTCTGCAAGATAGCAAGGTCGAACGTTCCTTCGTTCGTCGGATAAACGGCTTGGAAGGCTTGTAGCGTATCCTGGCGATTGGTCGCGAATCGTTTCGACTGCATGATGATCGTCTCGACATCGATTGGATCCTTCGTCACGGAGACCGCTTGGTCGTAGTCCTGTTCTTCGACGTATTGTGTGATCAGGAAGTGCTGTTGTTCATCGTTCAACGACTTTCGTTTTTCCAGACGTTCGACGAGTGGACCCGTCTCTCCCGTCAACGCTGCTTCATAAAGAGGTCGCCAATCGGATGTTTCCGCTTGGACGCCGCTCGGTGGATCAGGCTGAACGAGTTGGACAACGGACAACGCACCGAGGAGCAAGAGGCTGACACCGCTGACGCCGTAGACGAGACGACGTTGCCCGCGACGTAAGCGGGAGACGTGTGTCGCATTCGGCTGTTGTTGAATCGCTGACGCCGTCATCGTCTTGTAGGATTCCGGTGTCAAACGTTCCAAGTTCTCGAGCAATAAAATTTTCTTTGTTGCATCCTCCTTCCGGATCCGGATGCGTGGGATCCGGTCTTTCAGCTGCAAGTAAAGATTGGGGTAGGTCGGATCACCGAACTGGAACGTCCCTTTGTAGACAAGTTGGTCAGCATCATTAAAAATCCGGAACTCACTCGAGAAGCGTTCGTTTTCTTGCTGGGCTTCCTGATAAACTTGTGTCGATAATAAAAGCGCCTCCTCATATGGGAGACGCTCATAGTTCGGAAAGCCATCTTTCGGTACATCTGTGAATCGGACGAAGAGCATACATTCTCCTCCTTTGATGCGAGACATCGCAACGAAAGCAATAAAAAAAGCCATCCAATTTTGGAATGACGGTCTGTGAAATCACTTGTTCAATTAGAATTTGATGTTGTCGTTGACCATCTCCGCCAGCGTGAAGGCACCCATGACGATGATCAGACCGACGGCACCACCGACGAGCCAACCGACCGCTTTCGAGCGTCCACGATCTCCCCCGAAGATGAAGTAGAAGCCACCAACTGCGAAGGCGATGGCTGCCGCGATGACAGCGAGTCCTTGAAAGAACTGGAGTAAGCTGAGTCCTGTCTCATTCAATCCCATCTGTTTTCCTCCTCTCAATCTCGTGACGCGGATGCAGGTGATGTGAAGTTCAGTTTCGAGTCGAGCGCTTCTAAGATTAGTTCCTGGTTCTCCTGGATGACGAGTTGATGCTGGGCGTCGAGCCACTCCTCATAGTCTTTCCCTTGAATCCGGAGCAACTTCTCAGCAAAGGTTTTGTTCTGCTTCTGTTCACGTGTCGGCATAACATACACTCCTTCCTTGAGATTGATGCGCAGCAGCACATCCTTAAGGACAGTCGGAGTCGAGCAGGGCGGTGGGGTTAGAGCACGTTTCCCCACAAACTCTAATGTCCGGTACCAGACATCTGTCTAGGGTTTTTCGTTGACCCTCAACGGATACGTGACCTGTGGGCGAGTTTTAGGCGACTCTCGCCAAACCATTTTTGCGTATATCCCGCTCATCCGGTCACTCGTGAGGGACACGCCAGTATGTGATTGAAGGACTGTCCTTAGCGATATGCTGCTACAGTCATCATTTCTTCCGGTCATTGTTTCGTGTTACTCCATAAGCAGATACGTATTCATAGATAATTCATTGATGAACCAGTTTGCGGCGTGAGACATGAATCAGCTCATCATTCGGGTGCTTCCGTTTTGCAATGACTTGATTCTCACCGACGACAGTACGGATGCGATAGTAGAGTTGCGAGATTTCCTGTGTCTTCTTGCTTTCTTGTTCAATCGCAATACGACCATGTAGTTGATAGATCTTACCGTCAAACGTGCGAACGGAATCCGCAAGCGGAAGTTCAGCCAAATCGAAGCGTTCTTGCTTCAGGTTCGACCAATTCCGTTTCTTCTCCGTCCTTAAGTCGAATTCATCCCAAGGAATGGATCCTAGCGTCTGCTCACAGGCTGTCGCAAGAATTTGAACATCGAGGATAGAAGGAATCGAACGATTCCGCTCATAGGCGCTAATTGCTGCCTGTGAGATTTCTCCATACGTCTTTTCGGCCAACTCTACCTGACTCCAACCATGTTCTAGACGCTCTCGTCGTAACCACTCTCCGAATCGGTACATATACATGCTCCTTTCCTTCGAGAACCATAGTATGACAATGTTTTCCTGGTGATAGTTAGAATATAGCAGATTATTCTGTCAATTCAATCGTTATTTTGATGTGTCAAAGCTATTACGAACTTCGCATTTTGATAAAGACAGTGCTATCAACATCTTTTTGATGCATTTCTAAAAAGTAAGGTGAATATGTATTCAAACTGTAAAATAGGCTATCCCGATAGAGTAGTGTATTTGATTAAAAATCTAACCCTAAAATTGGTTTTTGTGATTATTCTCACGACTATATGTTAGTTTTTGTATAGAAATATAGCTATTATCAGTTCGGACGTGCCCTATTCCATGTCACTCAACGATTTACAAAAGAAATTATTAGGGAGGTACATCCATGCAAACATTTAAATACTACGCTGTCGTCACACCTGATCTGGAGGATTATTGCTATCTCGTTCGATTTCTAGATCAAGAGAATGTTTATACTCTGATGGCGAGACACTCTTAGAAGATGTCAAACATGCTTAAAAGGTCCTCAAAGAAATGTTAGAAGCAATGATTGATTACAACTTAGCCCCGTCTCCGCCCTTAAGATTGAAGAAGCGGAAAGTCTGATTTCTCTCGAGGTTCACGTTACACCTCGGGAAACGGATGGCGTCTAAGTAGAAACTCATCGATGCTATCTATGCCGATGAGGATTAAGTTTTAGTGAAGCATGCTTAAGAAAATTTACACGACGATTTCTACTTTTATAATTAAAAGCTGATATTATACAAATACCTTTTTCTCAATGCGCACGTATATGTAGGACTATCAAGCATTTATAAACCAATAAGAATTGGTTAATAGATAATGAGTTTGTATGCTTATTAACTGAAAGAGCGGAGTCCTAATAGGACTCCGCTCTTTCAATTAAAGTTATTCAAAAAATTTAGATTGAATTTGACCTAGTTTTTTTAGTTTTCAATTCGTACATCATATATATTAAAATTCTTTAGTCCGTTTTTGTCTCGAATGATTCCTTGATACTCAATCGAATCATTTAGTAGATTAATGACGGTCACTTGGAAGTTTGACTTTTCGACAGGGGATACTTGATATAATCGTTCGTCAGTATTAAAGATTTGTGTTCGATTAAACTGATTTGGATACTTAGCAGTTACTCGATGTTTACTCAATTTATCTGTCTTAAAATCGTAAATTCTCCATACGATGTCTTTACTTTGGTCTTCAGGTGAATCATACAGTAATAATTGACGGTTGTCGGAGATTAAATCCATTGAACCATTATATGCAAACTTATTTAATGCTTTAATTTTCTTAACTGATTTCCCATTATCGAGATAATAATCAAACTTATTGATCACATCATTTTCATCAGTTGTTTCTAAAATGTATAGTGTTCCAAATTCATTTGAAGAAACAAGTGTACGAGATTGATTTTGTTTTGGAGGCGGCGATATAAATGGTACTTCTTCTATATGGCGTTTTTTGATATCAAGACGTAGAATTTTCATATCTTTACTTGGACCATAGGCATTCTGTGCAATATAGAGTTGTTCTTTGGTGTGACCAAGTATTTGAAACACATTCTCATTATCTTGGTATTGATGACTGTTGGTTGTAGCATAAGGGAATCGTATTTTTGTATATTTCTTAGTTTTTTCATCATAGGATTGATAATTGATATGATCGGACTTCAGTTCAATTCCGTATGTATAGGTGCCATATTCGCTAGAGGATACATTTGTTCCCCGAATGAAACGATAAAAATCTTTTGGGTAGTTAATATCAATCGGATCATATAAGCTGGTTAAATAATTTTGTTCAGAAACCTTGATTGTGCCATCTAACTTTATATCATATAAATTAGGTTTGACTCGAGCGCTTGCAAGTTCGATGTGAAGATCCTTTACAGCATCATCTGTTGCCTTTCCTTGTACAGATTCGACGACGTATTCTGGTTCATCGATCATTGCAGCATAACCGAAATAGCTCCCGATCGTAATCAGACTCAATCCACCGATTGCTAATACATGTTTATAACGTCGCATGCGTTTCGTTTCACTCCTTAAATAGAGATTTTATGATTCAATAGCCGGATGCTCTTCCAATAGACATAGACAAAGTAAAGAAGGAAGTATCCGATAACAAACGTCGTGATTTGATCAGGGTATAGAAAATGCGTGTTCTCAAAGAAATAAACAAGTCCTACAAGAGGAACGATGAGCAATACAACATCCATCACGACATGCAGGATTGCTATAGGTTTACGATAAGAACGTTCAATCAAAATAATGAGGAAAACAAAAGAAACAACAAGAGTTGCTACCAAAAGGATAATAAACGTATCCGCAATATTGAACGTGTAGAACATGCTTATAACTCTATTCTCTCCAAACACTCGCTTGGATTCCATTAAATCTTCAGGCATTAACCATTTGAACAGTGACCCACTCAATAAGAGAACCATCCATTGAATGCCGATGAAGCTCGCAATCGTTAGAATTACCGCAGTTAATTTCGACATCAAGATTGCAGTACGTTTCCCAGGTAACATCAGTAGTCGATAGATATACTTCGACTCACCAAACCAATCACGATACCAAATCTGGAAAGCGAGTAAGAGTATTAACATCATGGCAATGGCAATAATGTACTGGAAGTAAGAGGTCGCATCACCAAAATTAAAAGGACCACCTGCTAAACGAACTGCTTCCATTTGTGAGATACGATCCACACGCATATACTCTTCGATGTTAGACTGATAACTCTTTATTTCATAGACAACAGAAATAAATTCTAGTACTACTAGTCCAACAAGAGCAATCAGATAAAACTTAGCTCCGCGTTTTAATTCTTCATTCAATAACATTATGAATTTTCTCATCGCTGGAATACCTCACGCATCCGGTCCTGAACCGATTTTCCATATAACTCACGCATCTCCTCAGCATCATCTTCATGGATGATTTTACCGTCTTGTAAGAAAACGACTCGATCAATCAAGTGCTCGACCTCTGCTATTTCATGCGTCGTCATTAAGATGCCGCGTCCTTCCATGTAGTGACTTGAGAAAATCCAAGCAATCTGTTCCTTCGTAAAGAGATCGATACCTGCTAATGGTTCGTCTAGCAACAAGTAGGGACGATCGAGCGAGAAACCGAGTAATAAATTAACCTTCGCTTTGTTTCCCTTTGATAAGTCACTAATCTTATCCGTTGACAGGAGTTTGAAAAATGCCATCAATTCTTCTGCCGTCTTGCGATTCCAATCTGGATAGAAGTCTTCCATATAAAGAATCGCATCCCCAACAGTCATATAACCAGGCATCGTCGAAAGGTCCGGCACAAATGCAATCCGCTCACGCGACATTTCCCCATCCACTACAATCGTCCCTGCGTCCAGTGGGGTGAGCCCCAGAATACTTTTTAAAATCGTTGACTTCCCTTCACCGTTCAAACCAATCAGACAAGTGAGTTGGTTCGGTGGTACCGTGAAGGATACGCCTTGAAGTACAGGACGCTTTCGTCCGTATTTTTTATGTAAGCCGTGCACCTCAAGCATCAAGCTCACCTCGCTCATTGGTTTGATACACGTTCTGAACCGTCGACATAACTTCATCAAGTGGCACTTGAATCGCTTGTACTGCTGTGACAAACTGTGCGACTGCCTCACTTAATAATTCGGAGCGTACACGTTCGACGACTTGTGGATCAGTCGTGATTCTACTTGGTACATTTCGTTCTGTCGTGATCAATTGTTGTTCCTCCATTTCCTTATATACTTTTTGTGCCGTATTCGGGTTGATCCCTAACTCTGCAGCAAGGGCACGTCGAGACGGAATTTCCTGTCCACCAACAAACTCTCCAGTCGCAATCCGTTCCTTAAACCAACGAATGACCTGTAGGTAGACGGGACTTCTTTGATCGAATTCCAAGTAATTCACCTCTTTATAATCAATGTATTAAAACAATAGTACACCCGATTACTGTATCATACCGACAGTACATCACAGAGTCAATCTTCTTTACTAAATTCCCATTAATTTTCTTAAAAGCCCAATCGTCTTTTTAATCTTTTCGACATGCATGAGTTACTAAGCTTCTTGAATCTTAAAAATCCCTTTCTTCAAGATTTTATGACGATGATTTATATTTTTAAAGATCTTATATGACAGAGAACAAGACTGGTAATTAGATTCTAATAACCATGCTGAATCACCGTCTTTTTTCATGCCAAAAACAAAATGATACTGCTCTTAAGGTGTTAGATGATGTTTTCTTTACCTCATAAAAACCGTCCTAAAAGGGTAAGAGTTTTTATTCATACTCAATAAACGCCCACAATTTTTTCTTAGGTTTATCCCGGTATTTGCCTTAAAAAACATCTTAAATAATAAGGGGAATTCAGGTAAAAAATGTAATCATAAATGATATGATTGATTATGGGTAACTGGAAAGGGGAGAGGTTATATGCTTTGTGCATCTCTTTTTTATTGGAAGAATAACTTTTAATTAAAGGGAGAACTCATAATGAAATTAGAAACTCAGAGATTACTTGTTATGCCATGTACAGAAAAAACAATGGAAATCGCTATAGAACAGTCATATGATAACGGACCTGAGGTTTCATTCTTTTTAGCAGAGTTAAAAGAAAAACCGTTCTTATTATATTGGGGTAGTTGGTTCGTTATTCGAAAAATAGATGGTATGATTATCGGTGATATTGGCTTTAAGGGAATACCTAACGAAGAAAAAGTCGTGGAAATAGGATATGGTATTCTTGAAAGCTATTGTAATAATGGGTATGCAACAGAAGCATTAAAAGTACTTATTCAATGGGCTTTTGCAACTTCGAAAGTTGATAAAGTGATAGCTGAGACAGTTCATGATAATTTTGGGTCAATTCGAGTACTTGAAAAACTAGGAATGAGAAGAAGTAGTTTGACTGAAAAAATGATCAATTGGGAAGCATCGATATAAAAATGATAAGGTAGATTCTACTTTACGTTTTAAATTAATGGATATATGAGAAGTTAAAAGAGGATGCGTGTGCATCCTCTTTTTCGTGTATTGGAAATGAAGGTGTAACGGTATCATGTTCTTTTCCTCTTGTAGAAACCGTCAATGATTTTATAAGAGTGTAGAAGTCGATGCTCTTACAAAATCATTGCCGAAAAATTCATCTTTCGCTTCTCTCGGTCTTTGATTTGATAAGCAGAAAACCAACAGGTCGTTGGAATTCGCTTAGAACTTACAAAAAGAACCAAATGTTCGATACTAAATTTTATTAAAAAGAACAAGGCTGAGAAGGATAACAAGCAAAAAGGCAAGAACTTGGCGAGATAATCAGTTACGAATCAAAAACAGGCGTCTACAACGCCAAAATCGATGTTTATTAATACTCGCGAAAGAAAACAGGACCGCGCGTTGACTGAAAAAGGTGTCTTGATCTTAGGCAAAGAGCGAGCAAACGAACTCATTTGATTTGCTAAACATCAAGTAGGGCGGAGATTGATTATGCTGACGGAAGCCGCAGAAAAGAGAAAGCAAGCCAAGATCAAAATAATCAAGTGCAATGAGAGAAGTACTGAAATGAAGCGTCAGAGATCCTTATAGTCAATTTTAAGCGGAAATGTGTGTTTTAATACGTTACAGAATAATGAGTAGACTCCCTCAGAATCGCTCCTTGAATGCTCTAAAAGAGAGCTATCACGAGGATAAAATTTAACCGCTTTGCTGGACTAATATTCAATATGTGAGAACCTGCTAAAAGGAGAGAGATCCCTTTGTAATTGAGGAAGAAGGGGAGTCGATCAATTAATAATGACCTTACTCAAATATCCGGTTCAAGAGTTTCTTTGATATAAATTATAGACTCTACATCAAGTCCATATTGAGAACCATTGCTTTTGTATAAAAAAAAGTTTTTACTTTCGCTAGTTTTTATAGACATGATTTCAAAAAGTACCTCATCAAGGGATTTATCGGAAATATTGAATTCTTCACCAGTAGTAATTTTAATTTTGACGCTCAATTTTTTCACTCCCTTTCTCTTTGATGTCTTTATTTTACCAAATAAAACACCCAAATATAAATTGGTTTTAAGTAAATAAACTTTAGAGTTTAGATAATTTAATAAAAGCATCCTTAACGTTTTAAGTTGCTGTGAGATCGTTTCGCTATTGTAATCATCAATCATGCCAGGCCTCATCAAAATCAGATGCTAATCTTTCAAATGCCTAAATAACGATTCCATCGAGACATTATCTAGACAGTTTTCTCCAAAAGACGTGGATGGAAGTATTTTCATCTTTCGGATACGTGTTTGATAAGCAGAATGCGCGTATTAAAATCTGTGAAAGGGAAACTATTTATACACAAAAAAAAAGAAAACAAGTAAGTGAACCCTTTATACCCCAACACTTTAAAAAGAAATGGAAAGAACGTTATCCTTACACTTAAAAAGATTAATTTATTCTTTGATAAAAAAGGTTAAATTGTAAAATAGTGATGTGACGTTCTCCTGCTTGTCATCTTTGTTATGATTAGAATGAAAGGAGTACGATTACATATGATGATGTTATTTTGGATCGCTTTAGTTATTTGCCTTATCGGTCTTATCTTTACTTTAAGAATTGGTCAAAAACCTTCAGAAGAACAATACGACTACAAAACCTCAGCTAAGAACATGTCGTGGATGTACTTCATTTTTTTGCCGATCATTCTCATTTTGTTAGGATTTCTCTACTATTTCTTAAGTTAAAGTAAGTCGATAGCTATTTATACGAAAAAGAAGAGAGTGCACTTCACAACGAGTGCACTCTCTTCTTACTCTCAATAAGCAAACGTGTAAATCAGATTTTCACGATCAGCATTAAACAACTAATTTTTGAATAATTTACGTTCTAGAAGCATTTGAATAACGTCTAATTATCTCATCTTTCGATAGAGAATTAGGACCTTCATATTCTATAAAATAGTCTAATTGCCACTTTTGTGTTGCGATGGCTTGTTTACTTGTTGGTTGATCCCAACTCGGATAGACACGAATTGCCATTTTCCCTTTCGTTGTACCTGTCTTAAGAATTTTATGTTCCTTTAACACTTCCTTCGGAAAAACAAATTGACCAAATCGATTCGAGTCAGTAAACGTATTCACAACTAACAGATCCATCGCCGTTTCCTCTGAAAATGGTTGATTTTTATTCAATGAATCTTTTTCCCAAATCACTACAAACTGACCGAGTTTAGTGGGTGTCACTTTAGCAACTCGAAAGCGAACGGAGGTTTCCCCGATATAGAATCGTCCCGCTCCATATGTAACATTCTGCACTTCTTCGCAAATAGCATGCGGCGTCAATCCACAGGGTCTATATAGTTGTTCATTGATAAATGCTAAGGCTGTCCAAAAATCGTCCATTATTTTCTACCATCCTTTATCCTACTTAAGCATTGATGACTTAGTGTCATACATATATCGAAAGTTGTAGACAATACACTCATTGCTAAAATCTCAATAGAGCAAGTAGCACTCCTACTTAAATTGAAGAACTTTCCTTTGTTTGAAGTGACGACATGAGTTGATAAAAGTACATAGCATCGTTTGTTTTATTCAACCGATACCACGCTTCTAACGTATCCGGTTGAAAGACATTCATCGCGCCAATTGTCTCTCTTGCAAACTCAAGCGGAGCCACACCGGAAGCCGTAATCAATTGACCGTCTCTAACGACAGGACCGTCTTGGTGTAATGTGTTTCCTCGATATGCTGGACAGATCATTTCAAGATAGGACTGGTCATTACTTGTATGACGGAGGTGCTCTAAGTAGCCGCTGTTTGCCAGTCCATGGACAGCGCCACAAATTGCTGCGATGAATGCTCCCTGTTTGAAGGCATCATCCACTTGTTTTAGCATAGGGTCGTGTATTGGTTGCCCCCAACTTTCTCCACCTGGTAGCACTATTAAGTCATATTCATTCACTTGCATTTCTTCGACTGTGATATCAGGCTTAACATGAAGTCCACCCATTGTCGTTATCATTGCTCGACTAGCACCGACAGTAGTAATATGTAACGGCGCCTCGTTCGTTTTGAAATACCGACCAGTTTTTAATTCAGCCATTAAGTAACCATATTCCCAATCCGATATCGAATCAAATACATAAAGATATACGTACCTTGTCATTTTGCCACTCTCCCTATCCTGTTATAGGCTAATTTTAGAGTGGTCTCCCTGACAACTACTGTCAGTAAAGGTCAAGTTTGAGAATGAAATTCTGCTAGTTCTAAGAGACGCGCGATAATCAATTGTTTCGCATCCGTAGGGGAGACGATTTGTACTGCCGTTCCATATGTAATGAGTAAGCCTGGTATGTATGTTTCTAGAACAGAAGTCTCAATGAAAAAGACAATTTCTCGCTGTTCTTGTTGTTTGATACAGTTCTTCAAGTACCAGTGACGACTAAGCTCTTCAATGGCTGTCTCGGTTCCTCTGATGACAAGATCAATTTTCTTCGATTCATTCGTTTCACTGCTAGGTAAGAGTTCGGTCAAAAAGAGATCTGATTCTCTGAATGATTCGGGTAGGAGAAAGAGATGATCAGTCACAGTCAATTGTTCAATCCGGTTTACTCGGAAATTACGTATCGCGTTTCTCAAATGACAATGTCCTGTCACGTACCAGGCACTTTTCCAATAGACAATCTTGTAGGGATCTACTCTACGCTTCTCAGTTTTTTCAGCGTTAGGGCGTCTATATGTAATCTCGATACTGAATCGCTTTAAAATCGCACTCTCGATGAGGGAGAGATTACGTGCTGCTGAAGCAGTTAATGGGACATGTTCATGCGCCACTTCAAGTGCATCAATCGGAAGCTGCAGTGCATCCGTCTCCTCTACTTTCGAATGTCGATTAATTTTTAAAATGGCATTCTGTAAGCTTGTACTTCCGTAATAGCCTGCTTTTTCAGCAAAGATCGCTGCATGGTAAAGAGCATTCTGTTCCTCCTGATCAAAGTAGAGAGGAGCATCTACAAAATGATTCAAAAGAGTATATCCGCCATTCACACCCGTTTCAGCAACAATAGGAACTCCACTCATGGAGAGCGTATCCATGTACCGATAGACGGTCCGCACATTCATTTCTAGCTGTTCAGCGATTTGCTTCGCCGTAATTTTTTTCCCTTCTCGTAGTAACCACAAGATCGCTAGTAAATTATCACTTTTCGCCACAATCCTCGCCTCTTTTTCGTTGTGTTATTTTTTGCGTACAATTGTATTTTATTACGTAGGATAGGTTATATTTTTTATCGATCCCGTAAACATGTAATTTTGAATTACGTTCCTGTTTATTAGATCCTACTTTAATCGATTTACCTCGACTATTTTTGAACTAGAGAAGGTTTTCATGATTTAGTTTAGAAGTACTTTAGAACTAGGCGTAAAAAAGAAATAGATGGGTATTTATTACTTAATATAAATCATTTTCGAAAATCGATGACAGGAATAGGGAGGTTTTAGTGAGAGGGGAGATTTTATTATGATCCATCTGCTAAACGATTTAGTGGTTAATTTAGCCCTTATTACATTGTTTGTACTTATCTCTCTTTTTAGCTATAAACGTCTTACGATTGAGTCTCCTTCTACCAGTATCGTAAAGAAATACTTATTCGTAACGATCTTAGCTTTGATTGCCTGTTATTGGGTAACCATTAACGATATATCTTTTCGTGGTTTCACATTCGATTTCTCGATTGTTCTGCTAATCATCGCCCTCTATTATGGGGGGACAAGTTACGGGATCATCACATGGTTCATTCTGTTGATGTGGCAAGTTGTGACCTTAACGAACGATGAGTTTTTTCTATTCCCTTGGATCTTAATCACTTACACCGTCATCTTGAGTATTGTCTTACTGTTAAAGCACTTATTACGAGACGAGTTCAAGACACTTCCCCTTATTATCACCTGCTGTTTACTCATCCATCTGCCACTTGTCTATATTAGTGAAAATGACATGAAGTCTTTCATGGAAAATGCGATTTTATTCAGTTTTTATATTGCTTTAGTAGCGGTCCTTATTCATTCGTTCCTTTATTACGTCAAACAACATTACGAGCAAGTCAGACTTCATCAAGAACTCGCACTGACAGATTCCTTAACTGGGCTTCATAATCGTCGCGCCCTTGAGGATCAAGGAGACTACTTCATGATTGCTCATCCTTCATTTACGGTTATGATGATTGACGTTGATCACTTTAAGTTCGTCAACGATAAGTATGGACACGATCAAGGAGATGCGATTCTATCGCAGATTAGTAACTTGCTTGGAGAACACACCCCACACAATGGTGTCGTTGGACGATATGGAGGAGAGGAATTCATGCTCCTTATTCCGGAAACAAATGTATCCTACGTTGAACAATTGGCAGAAGACATCCGCTTCTCTTGTGCGACGACTCGCTTTCTTATCCATCATGAAGACTATATCCATGTGACGCTATCAATCGGTATCTCTTCGTGCGAATCACGGACATCCATTAGCTTCATGGAAGTGACGAAAAGTGCTGATGCTGCTCTTTACGAGGCAAAACGTCGCGGACGAAATCAGGTCTTTAAAGCCACACAAACTCATTTTTCCGCTCAATGATCATTCCTATCTACACCTTTCATACTTCTAAAAGAAATGACATATTGCAGATTGTGGTCACGGCTTAAGCCATCTTAATCGTTGGCGTCGTTTTGTCTCCCGTTGTCTTACCAAGATTACAACACATAGTTTTAGAAGAGTGTTCAATAAAACAATCAAATCATAGGTGGGCTTCTCTACCTTAGAGTCATATCCACATCATTGGTCATTTTATTATGGAACCGAGAACTACAACTATTGAATGTGTCGAGTGGAGGAGTCTTTCTCTTTTTTCAATCATTAGTCAAAGCTTATTGGGATGGTTGCTCTTCAGAGAAACGCTAAGTGTCATGTTTTGGGGCGAAGCAGTCTTAATTCTGATAGATGTCTTTATTGTCATCACTGAGAAGCCGAAAGAAGAAGACCAAAATTTACTTTCAGCTTCTCGAAAAAACGCTTGAGAAAAATACAAGGAGGAATAGATATGATTACGTTCGATGATTTTCAAAAAATTGATATGCGAGTAGGGACGATAACGCATGCTGAGCCACTCCCTGAAGCAAGGAAGCCAGCGTACAAGCTATTGGTGGATTTTGGTGATGAGATCGGATCCAAGAAAAGTAGCGCTCAAATAACGGATTGTTACACACTAGATGAATTGATCGGGAGACAGGTAGTAGGGGTACTAACTTTTCCACCTATGAGGGTAGCCGGGTTCAAGTCGGAGGTTTTAATAATGGGAGCATACTCTGAACAAGGGGTTGTTTTAATCGAGCCACAACAAAAAGTAAAGAATGGGGACCGATTAGGTTGAATGGTGAAAATTAGATAATCACTCAGATGGTAGTATGGGGATATCAGTTCCCAGACTATCATTTTTTTAACTATAGCTTTATATAAAACGGTGATTTGTGGACATGTGCTAGAGAAAATAATAAAGTGTACTATTTATAACTCGCTGGAATAATGCTAATTCGTATATCCTCTTGAAATTTTCATATGATAAAGTTGATATACATGTAGTAAAAGGAAGTATTCGATTATGCATTAAAAATCCTATTCAATTACGAGGAGGGATGTTATGGAGACTCCATTGATGGAATTACAGAGATATAAAAACTTTGATGAGTTAGCTAATGATCTTCTCGATCTTGCTAAACAAGTCTTACCTGAACAACTGTTCTATCTGTCGGTTTTCAGCAATACCCAACAATTCATATTAAAGCTTTCAAATGAAAGAGCGAACATTCATATTACTGAAGGAATGGTGGTAGATTTAAATCAATCGGTATGCAAAAGGATCGATTTCGAAAATAATCATGCTTTGGTCTATGAGGATATCAATGAAGATTGCTCGATTGATGAAGTGAAGACACTACTTAGAGAAGTCAATATTCAGTCTTATTTAGGGATTCCAATATCTTTTACCGATGGTAAGAAGTTTGGAACCTTGTGTGCGGTAAATGATGAGGCGAGCATTTTAGATGAAAAAAGTATCAATGTACTGCAACGGATTGTAAGATTGTTCTCTTATTACTTAGAGTTGGAGCGATTCGCATGGAAGGATATGTTGACGGGTCTCTATAATAGACGCTATTTAAGTAAGTATTTTGAAGACCATCCGATTCAAAACGGTGCTCTTTTTTTCCTTGATTTAGATGGATTTAAGAAAGTGAATGATGGATATGGACATGACACAGGGGATATCGTCTTAAGAGAAGTAGCCTCTCGGCTAAGCGCTATTGTGGACGAACAGAAAGATGCGTTTGCCGTACGTTTAGGAGGAGATGAGTTCATCCTCCACTTTTCTCAAACTTCTACTAAGAAGATGTGGGGTGAAATGGCGAATCGAGTCATAAGCGCTCTGAACACCTGGGATACACCGTATAAAGTATCGGCAAGTATAGGAATCGTCACGTATGAAAAGGACAAAGTTGAAAGTTTAGACATCCTTCTTCGACATGCAGATGCTGCACTATACGATGCCAAATCTGCTGGTAAGGATACGTTCAAATTTTATGAGTAAATAATGTGAATAGACTTTAACTAGCCGTAGCAGATTAATCTGCTACGGCTTTTCATGATAATCTACTTTTTGAATATCACCTATTACTGTTCTATATAGAATAGTGGGTTTTCATACTACATAAAATAAATCCTATATAGAGCAGTATGAGAAGTTTTAGTTGGAATAGTCTTCATATGGTATCTGTAGGATATAACTAAACTACTGAAAGGAGAGTGATTCTTTTGATGAAAAAGATGAGTGTTTTCAAACGGATGATGAAGGTGTTCTCGGTATTACTTACTGGACTAGTAGCCTTAGTGGCATTTCTTCATCATTTTTTAGGGACAGTATACTATGCTATAAACCTTGTTCATTGACAATAAAAGGGCTATTTTGCTCTTCTACATATTATTGCTAGACTACAAATCTGTACTTCTGTACTTGTAAAGTTGCATAGATTTGTATATCTACAGATTACCAAGTTTAATTTAGTGCTTTTAAAAGACTTTTAAAAGTCTTTTAAAAGGTGTATGATGGAGTAAATAGAAGGAGGGAACGAAATGGGGATGAGAACACTCGATATTCCAACCACCTCAATATCCGATGTGAAACGCTCACCGATGGAAGCATTCCAAAGAGCAGATCGTGAAGCAGCCGGCGTTTATGTCTTTAATCGTGAGAAAGTTGCAGGTGTAATGCTCACTCAGAAACAATACGAGTCACTCAACAAAGAAATTGAAGAATTGTACAGTCGACTGGACGATTTGACAGTCGAGATGCGACTATCCAATAAAAATGTCCGCACCTATACTGATTCAGAAGTCCGTGGAGAACAAGGAACTCATCCAACGACTATTGATGAAATGGATGGGTGGGAGTGATCATTGTATCAGCTTGAGTGGACGCAGTATTCCAAAGAAGACTACGATAACCTCGACGGTAGCCAAAAGATATTCGTAGACAAAGCATTGAACCGAATCATTTCTGTAGGAATGGCAGCAGGACAGCCACTCAGTGGAAACTTGTCTCATTGCAATAAGTTGAAAAACAGAAAAATGGGGTTACGTGTTGTCTTTAGAGAAGCAGAAGGTAAGCTCCAAATCATTCAGATTGTTGCGATTGGAAAAAGGGACAAAGATGAGATTTACAAAATCGCTGAAAAACGTTTAGATTAAATTTTTGAAGAGGATCAACGCATCGTTACTTTTACAGTATCAACACGTTGATCCTTTTTATTGTGCTAACAAATTTAAACGGAGTACTTGGATGAAAGGCATTAAAGTTAAGGATCAATTAAATAGCTTAGTATAGAAGCCTCTTGAAGGAAGTGAAACTATTTCTTTTGTAATAGGTAATTTAATTAAATCTTCGATCCTGACTAAATGTATTTGATGTTTTAGATTATTTAAGTTTGCATGGGCATCTTTAGAACAAATACTCGTTTCAGGATTCAACATCTTGAGAATGTATACATCTCCTAGGCCTTCTATAGATACTTTATACATAGTTTTATTCTTAACTAAAAGATTGGTTAAAAATTTGCTGTACAAAATCAGAAGAATCCAAGCACTAAAGAAGACACTCATGGCCATAACAATAGTCTTCGTCTTATCTATAGATTCATAATTTAATTTGTTTACAAATACCATCCACAATATATAAACGAAAGTTACTAAGTAGGTTATATAAAAAGCTAGTTCGCCCATGCTTAAGTAACGTTTCTTTATTAGCTGATCATGAGTTAAAAAGATACTTTCGAAATTGGTTTTTGATAAAAGAGATATTCCAGAAATGATTACTGCTGGTAATGAAATAAGTAACGCAATTATTGCCGGTAATTTCATACAAGTTCTTCCCTTCAAATTTTATACATAAATTTACGCAGATAATAAGACTAAGTTTCTTTAAGATCGAGAAATTAAAGATTATATAAAACGGTCGTTTAATATAAAAAACCAACACGCCGATAAATTTAGTAAAATGAGCAGAAAAGCCTTATATTTTCTCGTATATTAATCAACGTCTATTTATTAAGGTAATTTAACGTTTTATATAAAAAAACCTCGCTACGAGATCATTGTTTGCTTGAGCAAACAGAAAAACAGGAGGTGTCTTGATGGCGAACAGATGTAAGACCATTTCCTACTCAAAAACGATTTTCATTACTCAAAGAAGTGATTGAAAAAATTAAGAGGGATTACAAATATGTATTAGTCGATCGTTTGCTACAAGAAGTAGCCAGTCGCATCCAACAGTTTACGGCGGAATATTCTAACGCTCATGCACACGAACGAGAAAAGTAGAAAGAGTTAGCTAAACGCATCCTGATGAGTATCTCTACCTGGGAATCCGTCTATCGTGTATCGATGAGTATCGTAATCTAAAGTATAGCGAAGGGAATGAACAACCTATTGAAACACTTTTATAACAAGTAGACGCTGCCTTATATGCAACAAAAGCATTTGAGAAGAACACGTTCCAATTTTATAAAACGTTGGTCGATTAATAAATCGTTTCAACTCATTAGCGGAAATTCCAAGCTTCCCTATATAGTTGTATGAAACAACTATATAGGGAAGCTTATTTGGTCTATTAGTATCCATTGTCAGTAATGTTGTTTTTTATATGTAGCTTCCCACTAACTTCAGTTAACGGATAAATGTTCTCCTACCGATCCTAATGTTTCTTCTCTCATCCCCATGTCTTAAGCAATCAAACCGGATTTTAAGTTTTCGATTTCGCTTGTCTCAAAATAAATAGTATTCTCTTTTTAATGAGATGAAATAATTAGCTGAAGTAATTGAAGCCCTTAATACTGTTTGGAAATGTGACTATTCTTTAATTCTTTCAATAATTGTGTTATGTCACCTTTTCATTCATCTTTAATTTACTTGTGATAATTAGCTGTTATCACAAGTAGTTATTTGTTATACTGAATATGGATAAATGATGTAATACAATTATTAATTACTCGATTACATTTTAAATACCCATGTATATCAATAATAATTGAATGTAATACGTAAATAATCGATGTTTTACTTAGCAAATGAACAAAAAAGGTGTCAAAAGAGGAAGCGTTGAGCAGAGAGATCGGAGGATAGTTGATGAACGAAGAAGAAATGAACGAAATCGTGATTAAAGAAGAAGCAGTACTGGCATTTGCCGATAGCCGGGAAAAGCTACTCGCAGTGCTTGAGAACGATCATTTAAATATGAAAGCACTGAGCGATCTTGAGATCTTCGAACTGTTCTGGGCGACGGAGTTGTTTCCGATTTATAGTCAAAAAAGCCCGCATACGAAGCGGGCCTACAAACAAGATCTCGATTATATTCTCCGCTTCTTTGTGACGAAGACACAGGGCGTCAAGCAGCTGACGATCCTCAACCTGCACGAGTACTTAAAAGACGTCCATGACCAATATGCACCGCGGACCGTCAAACGACGCAACGCCATGTTGCGGCGTTTCCTGCGCTTTCTACACGTTAATGATTATCACTCGCGTGATCTGTCAGTACAGGTGAAGGACCAGATGAAGCCGGAGCCGCTCCGCCGCGAGATCGACTTCGACGAGATGGAGGCGATTGCACTTGCCTTTCGCCACACGGTAAAGCAAAAAAAGAATCGCGAGCTGTTGCAGCTGCGGAATGAGACGATGGGCTATTTGTTGTTGACGACAGGAATGCGGGCTAGTGAATTACTAGCACTGCAGTTCAGCCAGGTTCAAGAGCATTCTTCTAGTAACTATATTGAATTTAAAGGGAAGCGTGAAAAGTGGCGACGCATTCCGTTATCCCAAAAATCAATCCATCTTATCGATCGATTAAAGCAATTAATGCAAATTGAAGGGTTAACGAATCCTTATATTTGTTTCAATATTAGGACTAATAATAATTCTATTTCTTATGAAGCATTGAGACTTATCGCTCAAGCTGCTTCCGCACAATTAACATTACAAAAAAATTCACCCCATTGGTTTCGCCGCTCTTTTATTACAAAGCTATTAGCGAATGGTATTCCTTTATATGAAGTCATGAATCTTTCGGGGCATGAGTCAATAACGACTACGAATACGTATCTTCAACAATTAAAAAAATCTAATTTAAATGTGCTACCTTATGATTAAGGGACTTTTTATATAAAACGTCAAATCTCCTTAATAATTAGACATTGATTAATATACGAGAAAATATAACATTTATCGGTCATTCTACTAAGTTTATTTGTATATTAGATTTTTATATAAAACGACCGTTTTATATACAATAAATAAAAGCCTATATGCTTTAGATTCAAAGACCTAATTAATTTTTTCAATAACACTAAACAAGCATCTTTTCATGCGCGTAAAGTTTCGATTGCTAAACGGCTAGAACAAATGGTTTATCTATTTTCTATTTTCACCATGTCATTCAAGGTAATGAAATTTAAATACTTAAAAAAGAGGAGATACACTTGATCTAAATTTCGTTGAATCGGAAGATTCTCATCTGAGGAAATGGGTTCTATACTTTTCAAATAGACCATATCTTCAAAAAGCATGATGACTTCTCCTATATGAATGTCTTCAGGTGATTTACTTGATCGAAGACCACCATTTCTGCCTTGTACCGTTTCCAAGAAACCATTCTTTTTTAAAGAAGAAACAATCTTCATTAAATGATTTTCTGAGATTCCATAAGCAACTGCGATCTCTTTTCGCTGGACTAAACGATTCGAGTGAGAAGCAGCAAATAAAAGAACTCGAATCGCATAATTGGTCGATGCTTTAATTTGCATCATAGTTAGATCCCTCCTCTTTCGCTTTTTTATGATGCAACATGCTTACAAGGATTAGAGAGTCTACTTTTTTCATCACTTCAAACATACACGGAAATTGCATCTTATTATACGAAAGGATTCAAAGAATTCTCTTTCACCTGTGTAATAAAAAAACTCGGCGACTAAATGTTCTGTATATATACAAGAAAGTGGGATCTTTGTCCTGGAGTTAAGATAAGAAAGGGAGCGAACGTCACTTGACGCCCTCTCCCTTTCCATTATTATTTCAAGAATAAAATTTGAAAGTATCCTTACCAGCAGATTTGGCATCGTATAATGCAGCATCTGCATGTCGAAGAAGGATGTCTAAACTTTCAACTTTGTCCTTTTCATACATTACGATCCCTATGCTTGCCGATACTTTATACGGTGTATCCCACGTGTTCAGAGCGCTTATGACTCGATTCGCTATTTCACTCCACTCCTCCTTAGTAGAAAGTTGAGAAAAGTGGAGGATGAACTCATCTCCTCCTAAACGTACGGTAAACGAATCTTTCTGTTCGTCCACAATAGCGCTTAGCCGAGAAGCTACTTCTCTTAAGACGGTATCCCCTGTATCATGTCCATATCCATCATTCACTTTCTTAAATCCATCTAAATCAAGAAAAAAGAGAGCACCGTCTTGAATCGGATGGTCTTCAAAATACTTACTTAAATAGCGTCTATTATAGAGGTCCGTCAACATGTCCTTCCATGCGAATCGCTCCAACTCTAAGTAATAAGAGAACAATCTTACAATCCGTTGCAGTACATTGATACTTTTTTCATCTAAAATGCTCACCTCATCATTTACCGCACACAAAGTTCCAAACTTCTTACCATCGGTAAAAGATATTGGAATCCCTAAATAAGATTGAATATTAACTTCTCTGAGTAGTGTCTTCACTTCATCAATTGAGCAATCTTCATTGATATCCTCATAGACCAAAGGTTGATTATTTTCAAAATCGATCCTTTTGCATACCGATTGATTTAAATCTACCACCATTCCTTCAGTAATATGAATGTTCGCTCTTTCATTTGAAAGTTTTAATATGAATTGTTGGGTATTGCTGAAAACCGACAGATAGAACAGTTGTTCCGGTAAGACTTGTTTAGCAAGATCGAGAAGATCATTAGCTAACTCATCAAAGTTTTTATATCTTTGTAATTCCATCAATGGAGTCTCCACAACATCCCTCCTCGTAAATGAATAGGATAATCGAATACTTCCTCGTATTACATGTATGTCAACTTTATCATATGCAAAATTCTAGAGGATATACGAATTGGTATTATTTCAATAAGTATAAATAGTACACTTTATTTTTTTCTAGCACATGTCCACAAATCACCGTTTTATAGAGAAAGCATTTAGTTTTCATTTCTAAAGAAACTTAATACTTTAAACTTCGTAGATTAGTTCATAAAAGGTGAAAGGAAGAAATTCATATGAAGTATCGGCGATAATTGTATTCATTTTTTCATTACTTCCTCTGTTTGTTTCTGGAATGTCTTTATTATCAAATACCAATTTTGAAAGGAGGTTTTTAACTGACGATCAACTTTTAAAGAAACGTTATTTAAGTATGGGAGAATTAGCTTTTTATTTAACTTACATATTAACTTTTATTTATACTCTATGGGTAATATTCGTATCTGAATCCCTAAATATGACCAACACTATACTTATATTCATAGGTGTCTTTTTTATCACTTGGATTCTTTTAATGTTATATAGAGAAATAATAACTAATCTTTTAATTAAGAATAAAATTATGCTTAAAGTATCTATAGAAAATTTAGGAGAAGTATATATTATCAAAATGTTTGATCCCGCTACCTGTATTTGTTCTAAGGATGCTCATGTTGATTTAAATGATTCTAGTCATCCAATATATTTAGTAAGAATGGAAGACTTGATTAAATTACCTATTACAAAAGAAATAGTTGTGATTCCGCCAAAGAAATTTTATCAAAAGTTATTCAACTAAGAAAAAAATAATTTTTCTGTTTTACTGAATAGAAAGCCTAATAAAAAAGAGAGAAGGTTAATTGAACTGCCCCATAAAAGTTGGACATAAAAATCCAACTTTTATGGAGTGTTTTTTATGACCAAATATACGAAGGCATTTAAAATCAAGGTCGTTGAACGTTATCTGACGGGACGAGACGGATACAAGAGCTTGGCGAATGAAATCGGGATCGCATATCAACGTATCCATGTGTGGTCGCGTCTCTATGAACGTTGGGGAGAGACGATCTTCGATCCTTCCTATACAACACACTCGCCGGCATTTAAAATGGTGGTATTAAACGACATGGCGACCAACAGGCTGTCCAGTATAGAGGCGGCCGTAAAATACCGAATTCCTCCCCAGGGATGATCTCGAGATGGCGATCGACGTATGAACGGGAAGGGACCGCAGGTCTGGTCGCCAGACCGAAAGGACGTGCCCCGATGGCGAGACGTAAAAAGAAGGATTTTGAAGAGATGACAGAAGTCGAGAAGCTCAAGGGTTCAAGAAGAGAATGCGCGACGAACCGGATCAAGGCACAAGTAATCGATGAATTGCGGTCAATCTATCCCGTTTCGGGACTCCTCCGCGTGCTCGGTATGGGACGATGTGGCTATCGTCGCATCCACGCACTTCTCGAACGCCAGGGCTACCGGCACGATCCGAAGACCGTGCGCCGTCTCATGAATGAGCTCGGTCTCAAAAGTCTCGTCCGCATGAAGCGATACCGCTCCTATAAAGGACGGGTCGGAAAGGTCGCACCGAATCTTCTCCAACGTGACTTCAAGGCCACCGGCCTGAACCAGAAATGGGTGACTGACGTCACTGAGTTTCACCTGTTCGGGGAGAAGCTCTACCTCTCGCCGATGATGGACTTGGGAAATCGTGAGATCATTGCCTATACCCTATCGGACCGCCCTACCTATCAATTCGTTGGTGAAATGTTGGATCAAGCAATCGGGAAGCTTGACGGGAAAGCCCGACCGATTCTGCATTCCGACCAAGGGTGGCATTATCAATATCGAGCGTTCGTCGGTACGCTCCACGAACATGGCATCACGCAAAGTATGTCCCGTAAGGGCAACTGTCTCGACAACGCAGCCATCGAGAGCTTCTTCGCCGTGCTCAAGTCAGAGCTCCTATATCTCAAGGAGTTCGATGACATGGATCACTTCAAATATGAGCTTGAGCGTTACATCGAGTACTATAACCATCGTCGTATCAAGAGACGACTAAAAAACCTGAGCCCTGTGGAATACCGGACTCAGGTCCTCAAGGTCGCCTGACAAATTATTTATTGCCTAACTTTTTTTGGTTCAGTTCAAGTTCTTCACTTTTTTGTTTTTAAGACCTAATGGAATTGCAATAATAACAAGAATTCCAATGATAATAGTTAAATAAAATGGCACGCTTGATCCATCTTTATTTAGATCGTCAGTTAAAGAACCCGCTTTGAAAAACAACATGATTGAAATGACGGCGAGGACTACTGTATTAAATGATATGTATACAAAAGATGAAATTTTAGATGGAACAACCAAAAAGATTACATTTAATAAAACTAAAAAACCTAACAAATAAAAAATTGAATTTAAAGAATCAAAAGTACCAGCCAAACAAAAACACCCCTTTAATTAGTATAAGAAAAATATAGCATTTTAATTTTAAAAATTGTGATTATCATATTACAAATGTCGCTTTTTAACATTTAAATCAGTGTGATTATATTTTTATAGCGCGATAATCGCGTCTCTGAGATTTCACGATATAATTCAAATTCCTCTGGATGCTGAGCTTCCCATTCGAGATTTTGCAACACTGAGATTTGTATCGTTTCTTTCATCTAAATTTTAAAGTTCGTAAATCTTAAGTCACGCCGATTCATATTTGATCTTCAAGGCTTTCTTCGAAATCTTTTCGGAATTTAACTAAACTTTTCATCTAATTTAATCGATTAAACCTAGATGCTCTCTAAATGTAGTACTTTGATAGGACACTTTAAACAATCCTCTTTTTTGTAACTCAGGAATGATCATGTCTACAAAATCTTCTAAACTTGACGGTAGTGACGGCGGCATCAAGTTGAAGCCATCTGCTACTCCCTCGTTAAACCAAAATTCCAACTGATCCACAATTTCTTCCGGAGTACCAATCAATGTCAGGTGTCCTCCTCCTGCTGCTAAATAGCCTAATAGTTCTTTGAGCGTCGGATCTGTATCATCGATAATCTCTAGAATCGTTCGGTAGCGTCCGATGGGTCCGGAAAATTCCTCGATCGATGGTAAGGTCGGAATCTTTGCTTCGAGATCCCATGTGGAGCAATCTTGCTGCAAAAAAAAACTCAATTGTTTCAACGCATTTTCAACCGGTAATTTTTCATCTAGTTCGGCTTTTTTGGCTAGTGCCTCTTCTCTTGTTTTACCAACATACGTTACTAAGCCTGGGTATATCTTAATCTTTCGATCTGGTGATTCAGTTTGTTTAATTTTCTTATGGAGTTTTTCACGAAAAGCATGGGCTTGTCTAAAATTCCATGACACAGAATATACGGCATCCGCATGTTTGGCTGCAAGGGCAATCCCTTCTTCAGAAGCACCCGCTTGCATCGCTACTGGCTTTCCTTGGAGACTACGCGGCGTAGACAAAGGACCTTTTACGCTGAAATAGGCTTCAGAATGATCGATAACTTGTATACGTTCAGGATCAATCAATTGGTTATCTGATCGATTCGCGAGAAAAGCCGCTTGATCCCAAGATAAAAATAGCTTCTCCATCAATGCTGCGAATTCGTTCGCCTTGTTATACCGTTCCTCCCTCGGTGGAAGTGCATCCATCCCGTGGTTTAACGCTTCCCAATCCGTCATCGAGGTCACTAAGTTCCAGCCTACCCTCCCCTTCGTCACGTGATCTAGGCTTAGAAGTTGCCTTGCTGCTGTATACGGATTGGAGAACGTGCTCGATATCGTAGAAACTAATCCGATATGATCCGTCACTTGAGAAATAGCCGTTAGATTAATTAAAGGATCCAACCAAAAGGCAGGTAAATCAGTTGCATTATTAGCCGGAAAAGATTGATTATCCGCAAAAAATACTGCATCCAAACATCCAGCTTCCGCTATTTGAGCCAGACGCTGATAATAGCGGCTCTCTCCGATCTCTTTAATCGCGGAATCAGGCATTAACCATGCGGCTTGATGATGACCACATCCATAAAACAAAACGCCGATATTTAACTGATTTTTATTCGTCATCTGCTGTTCACGAATCCCTTCTCTGACAAGCTGAGAATCTTTTAAAACGCCCGCTTCAATTCATCGTTAACCCACCATCGACCGTTACGTTTTGACCCGTAATCCCAGATGCTGCTTCTGATGCCAGGAAGGCGACCATTTGCGTTACTTCTTCTGGACTCGTCACTCTTTTCAATGGGGTCGATTGGGCAATGAAATCGAATACTTCAGCGGTTGTCACAGCACTCGCATCTGTGACTTTCAATAACCCACCGGAGACGACATTCACGTTTATGCCATATTGACCTAACTCCGCGGCTAGGTTTCGAGTAAAGCCAATCAGACCTGCTTTTGCTGTTGTGTATTCATGATAAGGAACAACTGGGTTTTGATAAAGGTTTGTTCCAATGCTGATGATACTACCGCTATGTCGTTCCATAAATTGCGGCAGGACACTTTGGATGGTGAAAAAAGCTGCTTTTAGCGTTCCATCAAGTTGCTTTTGATAATCTTCCCACTCTAAATCGATGAACGATTTTTGAGCAACCGGATCAAATTTAAAATCTACTAGTGCATTATTGACGACAACATCGATTTGACCATAATGTGCTGTTGCGTATTGCATCATGCTCTCAACATCTTCCCGCTTCGTAACATCTGCATACAAGGCAAGTGCATTCTCTGCTCCCAGTTCGCTCACAAGCTTTTCTGCTGCCTCCTTGCTTTTATAGTAATTAATCACCACTTTAAATCCATTGTTCACTAACACCCTTGCAATCGTCGCCCCAAGTCCTCGGCTACTTCCTGTCACTAATACTGTTCTGCTCATTCTTGTCCACTCCCTCATCCATTTTTGCAACTTAAATAGCGAAGTAGTAAACAAAAAAACGCAACTCTCCAAAAGGAAAGTTGCGCACATCTAAATAATCACATAGCAAAGAACGATATCATCGTCTCCGCTTGTTCATCAGAGTTTACACTTCCCTACGCTAGTACGACCTAGTTCAGGTTCAAAGGGTTTGAGTAGCTACTCATCTCAGTTTAATAACACCCCTAGTGATTCTATTTAAGTTATCTTCACTGTAGTGGTCTTGAAAACCCCTGTCAATGATTCTGACAGATAAATTCATTTCTAGTATTCTAAAAAGCGAGTAAACGAGGTGAATCATGAGTCCATCACGATTACTCCGATACAGTGACATCCTGTACCAAACGATTCTTTTTAGCATTTTTATCTTTGATGATTCCTTGATACGAAATCGATTCATTTTTCGTATCGATTACCGTGACTTGGAAATCCGAATCATTGATATTAGCGATATGGTATAGCTTTCCCTGCGCAATCATCGTATAGGAGCCATTGAAGCGGTAAGCACGCTGCCCTTCCACTTGATGTTGCTTGACTTGATTCGTCTTAAAGTCATAGGTACTCCATTTGATGCTTTTACTTTTTTCTGAATCAAACGTACCGTAAGCGATCAGTGATTGGCTATTTTCATCAGCATTAAAGTTCCCTTCCGCTGCATACGCATCAAGTGCTTTGATTCGTTTGATGCCTTTGCCGTTATCTAGATAATAAGCGCTATCTTTTTCTACCCCTTCCGCATCATATGCGATTTCACGATAGACAATTCCATAGTCGTTCACTGCCACATAATGACGCTCTTGATTAGTCTTGAGTTGCTTGGATTGAAGCGTCTCCACTTTTCCTTTTGCAAGGTTGAGTAATAACACCGTCGATTTTTCCTTTGCTCCATGATCATCCCGTTGGACGTATACGTTCATGCCGTCTTGATGGAAGACACGGATGTCAGCCATTTCACGATCCGGTACCGTTAAACGATGAGAAAGCGTCTTTTTAAATTGTTTCTGTGTACTTTTGTCATAAGAATGATAGTTCAACTGAGATGCCTTTACTTCAATTCCGTATGTCCGCGAGCCCATTTCACTAGTAAATACGTCTTCCTTAGAAAGAAAGCGATAGAAATCAGCAGGGAAGTCTGCAGCGTAGCTATTGAACAACCCTGTGATATAGTTCTGCGACTCACTATGGATTTGACCGTCCAATTGGATATTGTATTGAGTAGGCTTGATGTCTCCATTTTCAATTTCGATGTTTACTTTTTTAAGAGCTTCTGCATTTTCTTTTCGTATACTCTCGACTTCATAATCCGATCCTTTAATGCTTACGGCGTAACCAAAATAACTGAGTAAGGTGACGCCAGCAATACCTCCTACGATAATCATTTCTTTATATCGTCTCATGACTTCCTCCTTCTAATGATTAAATAGATACTTTATGGTTCAATAGTCGAACACATTTCCAACTTATATATGCAAAATAGATGAGGATAAAGGAAAGATAGACGAATACTTGTTGATTCGGGACGAGAATGCTAGTCAAATCAAATAAGTAACGTAATGCAATGAATGGTACGATCAAGAGCGCTACATCCTTTGCGATCGTCACCAAGGCTTTCCCTTTTTGGTAGGACCGCTCTGTTAAGACGAACAAGAAGACCATCGTGATGACGAAGAGTGCGACCGCTAAAATAACGAATGTATCGATCACATTAAAGGTATAGAGCATGTTCAACGCAGCTGACTCCCCGATGATTTTGGATGCTGCTTGTAAATGTTCCGGGAGTAACCATTCGTAGAGTCGACGACTTAGAAGAATCGTGATCCACTGGATGCCCATGAAACCACACACAAATACCAATACTGTTGTCAGTTTGGATAAGAGGATTGTGATGCGTTTACCCGGCAACATCAATAAACGGTAGATGTACTTGGACTCGCCATACCAATCGCGGTACCAAATTTGAAAGGCATATAGAATCGTGAACATGATACCGATGGCAATCATGTACTTGAAGTAGTTGGTCGCATCGCCAAACGTCAACGGTCCATTCAATTGATCAACGGCTTCCATTTCCGTAAGTCGCTCTTTTTTCATCAAATCCTCCAGCTTAGATTGATAATGAAGAACCTGATATACGACCGATGTGAGTTCAACAATCACTAACATCGTCAATATCGAAAGGTATAGTTTGAAGCTTCGCTTGATTTCCTCGTTTGATAGCATAAAGAATTTCTTCATGTCTGATAAACCTCCCTCATTCGATCCTGTACTGATTTCCCGTAAAGCTCACGCATCTCTTCCGAGTCATCTTCCTGTATGATGGTCCCGTCCTGAAGAAAAATAACGCGGTCGATGAGATGTTCCACTTCTGCAATCTCATGAGTCGTCATCAAGATGCCCTTCCCTTCCATATAGTGACTAGAGAAGATCCACGCAATTTGTTCTTTCGTAAATAAATCAATCCCAGCCAACGGTTCATCGAGCAATAAGAAAGGTCGATTCATCGCAAATCCAATTAACAGATTAACCTTTGCTTTATTCCCTTTCGATAAATTGGCGATGCGGTCTGTCGCCATCAATTTAAAGAACCCCATCAGTTCCTCTGCTACTTGTTGATCCCAATCCGGATAGTAGTCGCGCATATAGGCGACGGCTTCTCCGACGCTCATATAACCAGGCATCGTAGAAAGATCAGGTACGAAAGCGATGCTATCGTGGGTCGTTTTCCCATCCACTTTGGTTGTTCCAGCATCTACTGGGACTAAGCCCATGATGGCTTTCAAAATGGTAGACTTGCCTTCCCCATTCAATCCGATGAGACAGGTCAGTTGATTTAACGGGACAGTGAACGATACATCGTTCAGGACATTCTTTTTTCGACCATATGACTTTCGTAATCCACGGACTTCAAGCATCTAGCTCACTCCTTTTTCGAATGTTGTATTCTTTCTCAAAATTTATAATGACCTCTTCTAATGGAATCTGAATTGCATATATCGAATCCACAAATTGCTTCACTGCATTTTCGAGAAGTTCTGTTCGCGCTCGATCGATGATGGATTGATCCAGCGTCACCTTACTCGGAACGTTACGGTCAGTTGTAATCAACAGTTGCTCTTCCAGTTCCTTATACACTTTTTGCGCGGTATTCGGATGAATTTTAAGCTCACTTGCCAGTGCGCGACGCGAAGGGATACTTTCTCCTCTTTTGAATTCGCCCATGACAATACGTTTTTTAAACCAATAAAGTACCTGTAGATAAATCGAGGTACGTTGATCAAAATGCAATAACATCACCTCTCTTAATGAACGTTGTATTAAAACACTAATACACTTAATAACTGTATGATATGGTCAGTACAGTCATAAGTCAATGTTTTTTTATTACTCTTTTTTTATCATTGGATGATTGGCTATGGTTCACTTTCTGTTATTCATAGTGATTTACATTCTTCATGAAAGGAGTATCAGCATCAAAAATAAACAGATCCTTGAATGGAGTCATTCAAGGATCTGATAAAAATAGAGCTACCGTGGAATATTCGAATCATTTTACTGCAAACAATTTTTTGTTAAGTTATGTATCAGTAATAGAAAAATAAATAGGATTAAGAAATAACGCTAAGATAAAAAGATACAAAATTGACATTCTATAAAAGAAATCCATGGTTTATACAACTATCCTTCTATCTACTTTATCTCAAGTTGAAATGTATAAAATTTTTTTTAGAAAAATCGTCATTTTGCGGGTAATTGCAGAAAAAGTCATCAAATCCATAAGGAATTGATGACTTTTTATTAAATATCCGTCGTCTTTTTTCTCTCTATAGTAAATAATTTTTCACCTGAGATAATCAACAATATCCCAATCACGAACTCTAACCCAATGATCCACAAAACAAGATTTGGAACTGCTGAAAATCCATTTTCCCCAATACTACCATATACATCTAACTTCTTAAGCATATAAAAATCAGTTAGGTATATAGATAACCAAAACTTTGAAAAGCTGGATAATAGAAAAAAGAAGCCGATTTTTCGCAAAGAAGTACCCCCCAATCAATATGTATATAACAATAATTAATGTAACACTTTTCTATTGAAATTTCCCCGAATTTAAAAAGGATATTACTATCTTACAATTGAACGATAGATTTCGCTTTATAAAATACTTTCTCTGACTTCTTACAATTTTTAATGATACTTAAATCTGGTTCTGCCTCCATTGAAACGTACTATCAAATACCTCTATAATGTAACTGATGCATCAAACTGGATATTAATGTTAATATTAATACTGAAGATATTATATTGGTTTGGGGGGCATCATTATGAAAAAGGCATATATATTTGTCTCTATTCTTATGATTCTAGGGATTGTTATCATAGGGGCATCAGCCTATAAGAGCTTTTACTACGATGAAAAACAAGAGACTACAAGGAACATTAATTTTTATCTCAAAGAACATGACTACGAACGACAAGTTCAGAAAAAAGAAATTCAACGAGACTCTAAAACAGGTGAATATTTTGCTAAAGTAACGTTTAAAGATGAGTCTAATAATGAGTATGAAATTCATCAAACTGGATCAAATCATTTTGAGATTGTTGGTTATAAAGATGGAGTACAAATAACTGATAAGAAAGTAGGAAAATACATCACAACCGATTGAACTTTCTCGAAGATAAAATAAATTCAATTATATAGGCCGTCTCAAAATGATAGTTTCACTAAATCAATGCTTACTATTTAAAGTACGATTTGACACACTTGTAAGTAGTGGAGCGATTCTTCTCGTTAAGAAAAGAATTGTTCTTTTTTTATTTACATCACTTTAATCATTTCCTAAAAAAATATTATATTTCATTCTAGTTTAGTCTTAATATTTCATGATGAAGAATTCAAAAAACTTTATTCATTATCGATTGAAAACATTTTTTCGCTTCTTTTCAAGAATATCTTCATTTCGAAAACATATAAAACGGAAATAAATTTCATTATATATAGTGATTTTTTCTGACTAAGCTGTAAAATAAATGTAACGTATACATCTTATTAAGAAGGAGGTGAATCTATGCAGATTCGTAGAGGTATTCTACTTGTCGTGATTGCGATTGTATACCTTTTGCTGTTTACGATCAGCTTCTGGAATGTCATCGGTTTGCTTATCTCTATCTTAGGTCTATACTTCTATTTCAAACCGAGACTGCGGAATCCTATCAAACATCCTGTTGTTGTCGTTTGGTTGGGTGTTTTCATCGCTTTGGCAATTTCTATTTACATGGTGGATGGGAGAGAGACGCAAAAGATAGAAGCGGACTCCTCTTCACAAGATACGAAGACGTTGGTTGCACTAAAAAAAGAAGCGAAAGAATTGAAGGCATCTTTGCAAGACGCAGAACTTAAGCTGAAAGAACAACAGCAAGAAACGAAGAAGCTGAAAGAGAAGTTAACACGCGAGGAAGCGTCACGTCTGCAAGCGGTTGAAAGCTATCAGGAAGAAGCAGACAAACGTTCTGCTCTTGAAAGTGAATTAAAGGAAGAAGCGACGAAACGGATTGCAGCCGAAGAGAAAATAGAAGAACTTGAATCATCATTAGCAAGTATCGAGACATCAGAAGGATCAGATAATCTGGCTGATGCAGAAGCATACGAGGATATTCCCGAAGAAGAATATGTAGAGGAAGAAGAAGTGGCAACCGATTTTGAGTATGATCCGTATGGCGCAGACCGAGATTGTGGAGATTTTTCAACTCCGCAGGCTGCTCAAGATTTTTATCTTGCTGCCGGAGGTCCTATGGATGATCCACACGACTTAGATCGCGATAACGATGGAAACGCATGCGACTGGAATTAATTTTTTTACTTTATTTTTTCTGATATATCATGAATGAGCCTATTTCTCTTTTGACTTTGAATACAATTAAATATTTCATTTCTCTTGAAACAATTATCAGACAAGTTTAGGATCCTACTATAAGTAAGCAGTCAAAGTATTGAATATAGTAGAGATTTATCGTCTATTACATCCAATTTGAGAGTAATCCTCACTATGAACATGTCTTGTGTACTTTCATTTTCCTCACAAAGAGGAGGTAGCTGTTTAGCTACCTCCTCTTTGTTTTACATTTATTATAGTCTATTGTTATCTTCTCGATTTAAATCGGATTTAGTAGCGTTACCTTCATCAATATCTGCTTCCTCACGTCGTACTGTCTCAGAAACTGTTTCTGTGTCACGCACCTTGCGTTTTCCGACGACGATTTCTTCGGAAACCACATCTTCTTTTGAGACGACGACTCGTTCCTCTGTGAGTGGGACGTGGATGGAGTCATTCTCATCCACGAATGCGTCTGTTCCCGACGTATTTTGATCCACTTTACGTCGCTCTACATAAACTTCTTCACGCTCGACTGGTACTTCAATTGATTGTTCATCTTCCACTACATGCTTACTGACATTTACTTCTCCAGTTTGTACTTTTTCTTTATCAACATTTAGTCGTTCCTCATGCAAGCGGAGACGTTCTTCCTCTGTGTCACTATTCATTCCAGTGACACCCGCCCGATCGGCACCTGATGTGTGATCGTATCCTTGAGTCCGATTTACATCTGCAAGATGATCATTATGATCTTGATTTGCATCTACCCCAGTTCGGTCGTATTGATTTTCGCTTTCACCAGTAAACTGATTGTAACTTTGATTGTGTTTCTCATAAGTGTCATTGTAATCGTTGTCTACATATAGAACCAATTTACCATTCTCTACTTGCCGACGATATTCTTCTGTTTCATCATGTGTTAAGCCCATTCCTCGAAATGCTTCAGTTGAAGAATCATCTGAAAAAGCAGCCATGAATTTCCCCATAAACCCTTGGTTCTGCTGTTCACCTGCAGTTTCTACATTAACGTTTGTTTGATTCTCTACCATAGAGAAGGAATGTTTATCTTGAGCTACAACATACATGTCTCTTTCATCATACCCTTGTGCTTTTAATTCATTTACTTTACTCAAAACTTCCGCTTGGGTATTAAATACTTCAATGAATGTGTTTTCTTTTCTACTCATTTTCTATTTCCTCCTTATAATAAATTTTCTGAAACGATAATTAAGTGGCGAAGAAACATCTTACGTGCCAATATTTGATTTTCCCCTACTTTTTTTTTGGTTAAACATGAACGACCTTTACATCTTTAAGTCACTCACCACTTCTTTTTATCTATTAATCCTTCTAGAAAACTCATAGTGAGTTTTTATACCATCGAAGAAGAAATAGAATAACTATGAAGCCAATTTATTTATAGTTCTTGAATGATCAATTATAAGGTAAACTTGTACAATAAAATCGACATGAAGAATAGTAAATCCTCTTCATGATAATTCGGATTAAGTTGTATTTATCAGTATAAATAGTGTTGATGTTTCAATTTAAAAATTGAAATAATTTCCTTAAAAAAGAATAGTTATAATAGTCCATAGTCGCTTTAATCTTTAAGTTTTAGCTTCCTTTTATGTTTTATAGTGACTTCAGCTTATTAATAAAGAAAAAAAATTTGAAAAAGGAGCTGATTTCATTATGTAGACCAGCTTCTTTCTCAGGATTTTGCTTTCGTATATAATTAAGTAACACGCTTTAGTTAAACGAAACTAAGTTAGTAGCTAAAATATATGTATCATAGAATGCAGACTATGCTTATGATGATTTCTAATACTTCGACAACTTAAGATATTTATTTAGTCGCTTGTGGTCTAGGAATGATAACAATGAAGTAGACGGAGATAGCGATGGAAAGGCTTGCGATCAAACCTAACACTTATATTGTAATGAACTTAGTTTTAGCACAGAAACTAAGAGAGAAGTTTTTTCTTTTTTATTAGTCTTAACGATTTAACTAAATGAATAAGATTGGATGGTAATAAAAGATGAATCAAGCTGTAGAAGATATCAATCACTCGGTCACTATTGAAGCTCCTATTGAAGAAGTTTGGGGGCGAATCTCGACCGCTCGTTCTCTATCTCAATGGTTTATGCCGAACGATCTCATTGCACGTCCAGGGTATCAATTTCATCTTCAATCTCCTTTTGGTCCATCTCCCTGCACAGTACTCAGCGTACTGCCAGAAAAAGAATTATCATTTCGTTGGGATGAGGACGGATGGATTGTGACTTTCTCTTTGAGTACAATGAATGACTTGACAATCTTTACCGTGAATCATGGTGGCTGGAAAAATGCTTATGATTTAGTCCCAAAGGCAAATCAACCACAAGGTCAGGTCCGTAATTTCTTGTCTCAGGGATGGTATGGGATGTTGCAAAAATTGAAAAAAACGTTTTAATCAAAGCGTGTACATTTTTTTCAGATAAAGTATAGTCTGTGATTTTAAGACAAGCTCTCTTATAGTTTCCTTAGGCCATTAAGACAGCAATAAAACTAAAGGGAGTGTCGTCGTTATGTTCGATCGGTTTAATACAGAACAGCAACAACAAATCATTCAATCCATTCAAGACTTTTTCTTAGAAGAGCGTGACGAAGAATTATCTGAGTTCGCTGCTGAACGTGTTTTCGATTTCATCAAAGAGTCCCTCGCAGTCCATTTTTACAATGTTGGCATTCAGGATGCTCATGCAGCTGTATTAAATCAATTTTCATCATTAGATGATGAATTGTTAACGCTTGAACGTCCATCCTCTAAATAATGACGTTATAGACATCGTTTCATTCTGCTTTAATCAAAAAGCGTGCGCCGGCGCACGCTTTTTGATTTTTGTTATTCACTTTTATACAAAACATATTATATCGAGGATTTTTTCTGTAAATCATTACATCTTACTCATTTAATAAACTATATGTAATAAAGAGTCATTTCAGTCGAATGTATTGAATAACTTTGTAGAAAAAATAGAAAACGATAATGATAAAAAAGATATTACCTAAAACCCCTAAGAACGAAATCTGATCCATTTCCTCCACTCTCCTTTTAGCTTAGCTAAAATGCATAGCTGAATTGACCTGAATTCTAACATACATTGATTTCCAAACGAAACCCTTGCTTTTAAATTTCCCATATAGAGTACACATTTTATTTTATAAGTATTAGTTTTTAATTTTTATGGCGTTAAATGCTTATGCTTTACTACCTAATACATTCTAAAATAGAATAGGTCTAATGAATATTTCGCGTTAGTGTATAGCTAGCTATTTTCATCAAAAATATGGTAAGTGAAATAATAAAAAGTATGCGCCGGCGCATACTTTTTATTTTGTATTTTTTTAACGTTTTTAAAGTGTTTTTCAATTTTTTTGTAAACAAATCTTATATACTTAAAAAGAAGAAACACACAACAAAACTGTTACTATGCTTAGCGTAAAGGAGAAAACATTGAAACTTGAACGTTTACTAGCTATTATTTTTAAATTACTTCATCGCTCTACAATTTCGGCTTCTCAATTAGCCGATGAATTAAATGTCTCTCAAAGAACTATTTATAGAGATATCGAAACCATTAGTGCAGCTGGCATTCCTATTACTTCTTATCATGGGACAAATGGAGGTTTTGGTATCATTGAGAATTACAAATGGGACAAGACATTTTTAGATCCGTCTTCCATGGTCAATGTACTATCTCTAATGAAAAGCTTATCAGAGCAATTACGTGATCAAGATCTAAAAAGTGCGCTGGAACGCCTATCCATTCTTACGCTAGAAGAACAAAAAAATCATTTACAGATTGATTTAGCTCATCAATCTGTTGCACCAGCTTTATTAATTGATTTACAAAAAAGCATCAGAGAATCAAAGAAAGTTTATTTTCAATTTATCAGTGCTCAAAAGGAACAAACTACTCGAGAAGTAGATCCCATTTCTCTTCGGTATAAATTTCGTACATGGTATCTCTATGCTTATTGTTATTTAAGAAACGATTATCGTGAATTTAAAGTGTCTCATATACTCAATCTCCAAAGACTTACTACATCGATAAAAAAAATCATCCGATTCCTGAAGAGAAACCATTTGTGCAACCTTTAAAAGAAAGTATAATTCTACGAGTACATCCTGATTTCATTCATTTAGTTTTAAATCATTTTCAACATCAATCGATGGTTCAAGAAACAGATGGCAGTTTTACAATAACGCTTCTATTACCTACACCATTACATGCAGAATGGTTAATTAACATTTTGTTAAGTTTCAGGTCAGGAGTAGTTGTTATTCACCCCTTATACTTACAAGAAGTTTTAAAAACTGAAGCAAAAAAAATAGTAAATCTTTATGAGGATATATGACAATCAGTTGTCATATATCCTTTTCTTATAATGTATGTAGTCAGACAGTTATTACTAAACTCAAAGGAGCGATTTGAATGAATGCTGGAAAAACAATGTATGGATATCATGAGTGGGCAATACAATCGATGTTAGGTCACCTGAGTGGTTTACCAAAAGATGTTTTAAACAATGAGGTAAAAAGTTCTTATCCTTCTATCGCTAAAACGCTTAGTCACATTCTTGCTGTTGATACCATGTGGATTTATATTCTCGAAAGAGTAGAATTTCAACAAGCGTTGCAGGATGCGATGAGTCAATTACCATTAACTGATGCATATACAATTGAAGAATTTAAATCTGCATTCAAAATTGTCGCTACAGAGTATCAAAACTTTTTAAGTGAAAACTCAGACCTTACTGTGACGTTAGATGTAAATAATCCTTGGTCTGGTTCACGAGAAACAACTTTTGAAGAAATTCTTTTACACGTATCTAATCATGGTACGTATCATCTAGGTAATATTACTACCATGCTAAGACAACAAAATGAAACCTCACTGATGATAGATTACTCTCTATTTTGGTATGAAGATACAACGGTGACATCCTGAAAGGATATATTAGTTTTGGTGGATCAATTAGATATAACTACCAAACAAAAGCGTGCGTCAGCGCACGTTTTTGTTTGCTTTATATATCTAGTGATAATTAAACACAGAATTAAACTGTATTATGAATTTTATCTATACAACTAATAGTAATACTAAAAAAATAAACGTTTCACGTGAAACGTTTATTTTAAAAAGATCTCTAAAAACGGTTATACAGCTATCAATTAGATAAAAAGCGTGCGCCGGCGCACGCTTTTCATCTAATTTCCCCACTCCTATTGAGACATGCTATGCTAGCTATATCGAATTAAGGGGGCGTGCATTATGGACTCTACCTCATCCGTCCAACATAGACAACTTGTTGTATCTCAAGCAGCGAAGACATTGCTCGAGAACGATGTTACCGAACAACTGATTTCTATCGATATCATTGATGTCGAAGCATATGTCAATCAACTCTATGAAGAATATTATGAATTTCAAAATGAAGAAGATGTTTATACCAAGCTCCGTTATTATTCCTTTAAGAAATTAAAACGGCGTTGGGTACGGGCAGCCGTAAAAAACTATGTAGAGAATAAAGGTCCGATGAAAGAACTACGAGGACTTCATAAAATGTATCTTGAGTATTGGGATATTGCGGGAAAAGAAGGATTTCAGCGAAAGTTCTCAGCTGATAGTGTTGAGAAATTGATGCAAGAACACATACAGGAACTTGAGGAATGGGCTGAAAATAATAACTTACTGATCCATACGTATCCGCACTGGGGACAAAAGACGAAAAATCAGCAAACGACAACGATGCGGACCGATATTCTAATGGTCATTGGCGAGGTTGCGAAGGAATTGAAACGTGCGCAACCAAAAGCACATGTGGCCACTTCTACCTCGATTACTGTACCGTTCTTTGGAATCGCTGATCGCATGAAAAATACGACGGAAAAGTTCAATCAAGGGGACAGTATGTTAACTGACTTATCTCTTGACCTTCACGATTTCTCCGCTGTCGTCCCTAAATACAAGCAAGGTATCCCGACGAATTTATCCGTTCTCGTCAGTAACGAGTTTCTTGCAGAACTCGACGGAAAAGTACCAGACCTTGATGCACGTGATTTTGAGGCCTTTAACGAAATTCTGTCATATCGCGATGTAACGTTTCAAACGAGTCGAAAAATCGTCTTCCCCATCTCAAAACTTGTTAAGAAGATCTATGGAAACGATAGTGGGAAAAGCTATACTCTCACAACACAACGTCTTGTAAAACTCGGGTATTATCGCGTAGCCGTTAGAAATGAGGAAGGAGACCTCTCGATCTTTGGTCTCTTCTCCTCCGTTAAAATTAGTAATGCTTCTTCTGTTAAGCGGGACACACAAATCACTGTCACCGTCTCAGAGGAAGTCTATGATGATTTATTAAAACAACAGATCATCAGTATCTATGGAGAACAGATTGAGCGATTAAAAGGAACGTTCGCTTACCATCTATCCTTTGTACTTCAAAAGGAACGACTTAACTCTTATCAATTAAACGAAGCAATGCCCGCGAAACGGCATTGGCGTCAGTTTACACACTCAATTCGATTCAATAAGAGTCGAAAAGCAGAAAACTTGAAAGAGCTTGAAACCAATTTGGATCGCATTAAAGAACTTGATTTTATCATTCAAGATTGGCATCGATCTGGTGACTACTATTTCTTGTACTTCCATCCCTTAGAACGCTGGGAACATGATGATCGCAGAAATGCACTTCTATTATAGGTAACTTAGAGTCGTTTAAAACAAAGCGATTTTACTATGTTATTCATGAATTTAAATAAAAGAGGCTGGGACATAACTCAGTTTCACAAATGAAAGGCCCTCGAAACGTGTAGTCGTTTCGAGGGCCTTGTTCTATGATGAAAACCGATTCTGAATAAACAAATAAGGACAACCTCTGATAAAGTTAAAGTGACCAAACCATAACCATCAGAGGTGCCCTTATGTTTAAAGATTATAACATGAACCAGCTGGTTCTGCCCTTAGATTTAGAAGTTCGTCTTCAAGAAAATGATATCGCGTTCGCTGTCCACCATCTCGTCGAATCCATTCCAGACGATGTGTTCGAGCCCTTCATGCGGACGACCGGATGCCCTGCTTATCATCCGTGGATGATGATGAAAATCATTTTATGTGCCTACACACAGTCGGTCTTCTCCGGTCGGAAGATTGAGGGATTACTATCCGATAGTCTGCGGATGATGTGGCTAGCGCAAGGGAATGCGCCGAGCTATCGTACCATCAACCGTTTTCGAGTACATCTCGCAGTCACTCCGATATTGAAGCAAGCCTTCGTTACCTTCCGTTGCCATCTCGTCGAGATGGGAGAAATCAACGAAGAAGCCATCTTTATCGATGGTACAAAGTTAGAGGCGAATGCGAACCGATATACCTTTGTTTGGCGGAAATCGATCGAACGTCATAGTGCGTCTCTCGTGGACAAATCGAATCGTATCTATGACAACCTCGTCGAACAAGACATCCTATCGGAAATTGAACGTGAAAGCCCGGACGAGCTCACTCTCTCAGAACTCGAACACATGGGTGAAGCTTTAGACGCACATATCGCTTCCATCAACCAAAAAATCGAGGCGAGTTCGGATACCCAAGAAAGAAAACGTATACGCTCTGAACGGAAGGAACCACGTCTCCTTCGAAAGGAGATTACAGATTTCATCGAGCGGAAACAGAGATACGCCCTCCAAAAGAGGACGCTCGCTGGACGGAACAGCTATTCGAAAACGGACACGGACGCGACGTTCATGCGAATGAAGGAAGATCATATGCAAAATGGACAACTCAAACCAGGCTATAACGTTCAAATCGCGACCGAAGGACAATACACACTCGCTTATGATATTTATCCGAATCCGACGGATGCCCGGACGTTACTCCCCTTTTTAGATGAGGTCAGCTCATATTTAACACTGCCACCGCATATCGTTGCGGATGCCGGTTACGGGAGTCAGGAGAATTATCAGGATATTCTGATGCGCCGTGGGCGCATTCCACTCATCCCTTACACGATGTTCGAAAAAGAAAAGTCTCGAAAATGGCGCAATGATCCATTTAAAACAGCGAACTGGCCTTATGATGAAAGGTCGGATCGTTTTGTGTGCCCTAATGGACAGGACGTAACATTCCGTTACATGTCCAAGAGAACAGATCGTTACGGATTCACGCGTGATTTCAAGGTGTATGAAAGTGAAGGGTGTGATGGCTGCCCATTCCGCTCCCGTTGTACAAAGGCCGAAGAGGGGCGTAACCGACAGGTACACATAAACACTTCATGGGAAGAACAAAAAGAACAGATGAAAAAATGGCTTTCAGATCAAAAAACAGGATCCCTCTATGCGAAACGGAAGATAGACGTGGAACCAGTTTTTGGATATCTGAAGGCTAATTTGAGTTTCACTCGCTTTTCTGTTCGAGGAAAAGCGAAGGTGAAGCGTGAGCTCGGCTTCATCCTCATGGCCGTAAATTTGAGAAAATGGCTCATCCAAAGCGTTGCCCGAAGGGCAGCTTGACGAGAGACGATGAAAAAAGAAGGAATTGCACATCCTGAGTGATGGCAATTCCTTCTTTTCGTTAAATTCAGCTAGTTATGTCCCAGCCTCTTTTTAAATATAGTTATGTGGTCATTGAAACTAGATGCTAGTCATTCACCGTATATCCTCATATGTGTTATATACCTTATCGTGACTTATTAAATCATAATTAGTTATCGTGTAATTTTAACATCGATAAATTTGGTCGTTTTATGATTGCTTCACAAGAGATTCCACAATCAGTATAAGCAGAAGTCAACAACACTCATTCTTATATTCCACACTAATTACATTATTCAATTTAGAAGAAACGTTCATACTTACAAACTTTAGAGTAATACCAATAAAAATGGTCGTTTGGGAATCATAAACAATAATACAGAACATATGTTCTGTATTATTGTTTATTCATCCTCTCTTTATACAGACTCATGTAAGACTGGATAAAATATTCTCCAGAACCTCTTGTGATCGTAAATGTCGAATCATGTCGTAAAACGACCATTTTTCAAATTTAAACGTTATTTGCCGTACTAAAACGGCATTTTTCCTTATATTTTTAGCATTTTTGTCGGATTTGACCGTACCGAAACTACACTTTATCTATTTAGGTCGCCGATCACCGTACCAAAACAACAGTTTTATAGTTTTGGTCGTTGATTACCGTACCAGAATGACACTTCTGCACTTTAGAACAATTTTTAAAAATTATTTTAAAGCGACTATCTTACCTATTTGGTCGTCGTATACCGTACTCAAACGACACTTTTAAACATTTTAGTCGCTCTATCCCGTACTGAAATGACACTTTTAATCATTTGGTCGTTATGTACCGTACCAGAATGACATTTTACATCGCTACATGTATGAATTTACTTAGTAAAAACCTCTAAAAAGCGCATCATATAAGGATTTCAGCTATTCTGGTCGTTTCTGACCGTACTAAAATGACATCTTTTTTGCATCTGAAAACGGCTTCATATCAACGTTTGTAGAACATTGGTCGTTTTTAACCGTACCGAAAATGCATTTTGACAGTTCCTTTTCTGAACAGGATACTAGTAATAATAGTTCAGAGTAGGGAGGTGTAGGTATGTCATTTCAACACGAAAATCGTCACGTATTGGTCGCTAATAAATTACTGATCGCGATGAGTGGTTTAACACGTTGGACAAAACGTCAAGATAGTTTCTTATACGAACAGCACCACTATAACATTCCAGGACCCTTCCTGGCTTTGAAATGGACAAAATCTCGTATTCGTCATTTGTTGACGCTTTTATCGCATTGCGATGATCAAGGCGTTCTCTCATTGATGGAAAGTGAAGCATTAGCTCACTATGCGCGTACCTCCGTTCGATCGCTACACAATAACCTGCGCCTTTTTGAATCCGCTGGACTTATTCACTACTCGATTCATTTCTCTGGAGTCGTCACTATTGAACTCGTAGATTATCTCGAAAACTACCGTGACCTCTTTGAAGAAGGTGGTACGTATACATCGAAGACCGGTTATACGTCTCTTTGGTGTGGAATGGTACGCCAACTGATGGATATTGAGCATGTGAACATCCTTCGTGTCGCGTTGCGTGCTCTTGTGCAAGTAGAGCGGGACGTGAATGTCCAGTCTCAGGAGAAAGCGACTTTAACCTATGATGAAGTACGTGGATTCCTACCGCGTTATTGTGGACACCGTTTGGCTGTAAAAGGCATGCTCGATCAACTATCTCAGTTCTTTAATGTGCATTTGGTTGAGAACACGAAAGACTTCTTATCTGCAGTCAAAGAGAACGTCTCACTTAAGAAGCGGATACATACTGTAACACGTCCTTTAATGTTTCACGTGAAACTCGAAGACCAGATCAATAGTAAGCGTATCCGAGAAGCTGAACGGGCGAGTACGTTGATTAGCTGGTTCGATCTGCGCGAAGTCGCTCGTGATTATGTAGATTTCGATGCACTAGAAGTTCCACAAACATCGCTGCAGTCGTTGAGTGATACGTACGGATTTGCTGCCTGTGATGAAGTCATTCGTTCGATTCGAAACGATTTCTACCAATACGGCGAACGTCTCGAAGATGCAGAACTCTATCGTCTCTTCTTTGAATCGCCCATTCTCTATCTAAATGAGCGCCTCCGATTCGTATCGGAAAAATTGGCCATTGCATGATGGTCTATTTGTCATGCTTTTTTTTGAAAATATTTGTGAAAAGACAACAATTAAGCGTTATTTTGAGTCTTATTGATCGATTTCATCGTTATGCTACTCATTGTATTGATCCATCCAAGGACAATATCAATATGCCATACTATTTAGGAAAAAAAACAAATTCTATTGTTAAAAAAACAGCTTGTTACGTTGCTTATTCAACAGATTCTGAACAAAATCATTGAATGGAATCATAAAAAACAGAAATTCTTGAATTTCTACAAATTGTGATGTTTGTTTCCCTAATCGTAAAATGCTTAGTTTTTGTTGGTACTACACGCTTGAGGAGGTGAAGCGTTTTTCTAATTCTTATTAATTCTTTATTAATCTTTTTAATCTATTCCAATGTATTGAATCATAATAATCTGGTAGATCACGTATTATCATGATCAGAAATCACTTCAGGACTTCAGATACGAATTAAAAGTGTAAACAAAAGTGCATAAGTAAAATCTAAAATAACTTGTAAACATTTCGACGTCGAAATGTTTACAAGTTATTTTCTTTGTATACATATCATTTCTTTTTTTAATGTCTTTTGATTGATAAAAATTATTGAAAACCAAACAACCGTATGCCATGATGAATAAAGAAAGGGGAGAGATGATGAATATTATGACGTTTTACATATCAAAAGGAGGATCCGGAAAGACAACTTGTTCGCTAAATATGGGTCATGCCCTTGGAGAGCTCGGATATCGAACTCTTCTCGTCGACTTAGATCCCCAAGGATCGTTAAGTAAGTTGATGCTGAAAGTGTCGGATACGATTCAATACATGACACTGTACGACGTCCAATCTAAAGGATTAGCAATAGAAGAGATCTTATTTGATGATGAAAAACATAATATCAGTCTTCTTCCCTCCAATGAACGAAATGCACGCTTAATCAATTTAATATCTGAACAAGATAAGATTTTTCTATTAAAGGACTTATTAGCACCTCTTGCCGATGAGTTTGATTGGATCATTCTGGATTCAGTCCCTTCGATCAACGAACTCTCAAAAGTCGTCTTGTCGTGCGCAGACCATGTGGTCATTCCATTTATGCCGAAAAAGCTCGTATTTGATCAGTTAGGAAGTACAGTTCGAACGATTCGACAAGTGAAGAAGTATTATAACGCTTCACTTGAGCTAACAGGCATTATGCCAGTAGCACTCGATCTTGGTTTAAAAGGGGATCGCGAATATGCAGAAGCGATGGAGCAATTAGCAACAGCTGAACAATTACATGTGCTCCCATCTATACGACGTGCTGCTTTTATTGAGAAGGCAGCAGATAGCGGAAAGAGTGTTTTACAGTACAAGTCGAAAGAAGGCATCGAACTGGCACAACCGTTTCGTGAGCTAGCACTCTTGATGACAGGAGGACCGAAACATGAAAGCACGGAATAAACAAATTCATAAAGTCAGACCGCAGGATCAACATCCTTATCGGAGTGGATTGACCGATTTGAGTTCCGTCGTGCAGAAATTACCCGTTTCTCGTGATTTGGAGAACCTTGCTGTCGAAATTAAAGAGTTAGCGAAGATTCAAACGATCTCCGTTTTCGAGATTGGTAAGCGTTTGTCGATTGCTAAATCCGAGATGCACGATCAACAAGAATGGCGTACGTTTTTAGAAGTGGTCAACATGTCAACTTCACTCGCTTCCCGTTACGTCAAAGCATTTGACACACTAGAACCATTTGAAGAACAACTTCAAACGTTACCGGCATCCAAAGTATTTGAATTGATGTATGTCGATGATCCAGAAGACATTGTATTAAATGGACTTCCGATAGAAGAGGGAAGAAAGTCGCTCGAACAAGCAACCGTCCGAGAAATCCGTGCTGCTCGATCAACGACACCTAAAGTAAAAGTCAAATCGTTTCAACAACCGGAAGTGACATCGACTGTCCTTTCTACACGAGTTCCGACAGAAACATCAGAACAGATTCATGTGCTTGCTCGTGCTAAAGGGCTCAGCATTAGTGAATACATTTCAAAGATGATTGAAGAGACAATTCAGCGGGACATTATTAAAGATCAAAGTGAGATCGTGGAAGGAGAGAAGGAACAGTGAAAAAAATTGCCTTATATAATCGAAAGGGTGGCGTCGGAAAATCGACAACCACGATTAATCTAGCCCACGCGTATGCACGCCAAGGATTGCGCGTCCTCGTCATTGATGCAGATGACCAAGCATCGACGACGAATGGACTAGGCTTAACGGATGATTACGATGGAAAAGTGCTCCTTGATTGTCTGATTGAAGAATACGATCCCTTGTACGCGCCGATTGAACAAGTGATTGTTACCTGTGATTATGAACTAGGGACAATTCACCTAGTACCAACGCGTCGCTCTGCCTCTCCTACCGGACTGACGAGTCAGATGGGATATGAATACCGCTTGATTGAAGAACTAACGCGAATCGAAGACTTGTTTGATATTTGTTTGATTGATTGCCCAGGATCGACGTCAGCTTTAAATCCATATGCGCGTTGTGCTCTCGTTGCGCAAGATCGGATCGTCATGCCGGTACAGATGCAGAAATTCTCGATGGATGCTGTCTATACAGCTCCGGAAGAGTTAGAAGAAATGAGACACGGATACAAGGAAGATATTCATATCTCAGCGTTTATTCCAACAATGGTGAATGCGCGCTCTAAAGGAGATATGACGACTGTGGACGAGTTAAAGGAGTTAGGGGAAGAAGTTGGAATTCCTGTACTAACGACAATCCCATACATCGTAAAAATCCAATCCTTACAACGAGAAGCACGTCCTGTTCTTGACCATAAGAGTCCAGCAACTGATGCTTACTTACAGTTAGCAGAGGAGGTACTTGCCCTATGAGCAGTCGACGTAAAAAAGGACAAGCAACGTTCAAAAGCTTTCAGAGCACAGTAGCTGAAAAACTTGTTCAAGAAGAGAGCACAGAAGCGTTACGAGAAGAGCAAGTCGAAGCGGTGAAGAAGTTTGCTGCGCCTGCTATGTCAAATCCGTATCAGTCGCTTCCAGCTGTCGGTTTATCACGTGTGCTATCAAAACGTCTTCCGGAAGACATGGAAGGTATTATTCAGTACTACAATCATATTGATACAATCCAAGCAACAAGTTTTGTTGAGAAGTGTCGTATTCTAGCCCATGCAAATGAAGTATTCCGTGATGGTGAAACTAAAAAGGCGTTTCAACAGGAGCAAGGAAGTTGGAAAGATTTTTTAAATCATATTGGAATGTCTCAACCTCAAGTCAGTCGTTTTATTTCATTTTGGAATGTGTTTGGACCAACGATCTTAGACAAGGCGATTCAACATGACTTCAGTGCTTCTAAATTAGCTGAACTATTAACATGGCCAGAAGATCCAAAAATCGCGTTGCTCGAAGAGCGAAAGTATAAGATAAAAGATGGAGAGTTCACGGTCTACGAAATGACACGTGAGCAATTGCGTGAAGTAAAAAAAATGTTAAATGAGCGGAAAGAACAAAATGTTATTGATGCAGCTCCTTTACAGCCAAAACCAGCACGTGTGCATGTAGATTTTTCTGACAAAAATGATCCATTGTACCAAACGCTGAAAAAGCGAGCGCAAGATCAAGGAATGAAACCTGATCAAATCATACGAGCAGCGTTGGAGCAATACTTACGCACGTAATTAAATGACAAAGACCGTCCTACGTCTTAGTAGAACGGTCTTTTGATAATTTCAGCTTAATCGATTACTCATTTTTACTATCGAGAGATGATTGTGTACGCTCTCGTAAAACAGCTAGCTCAACTTGTTCGTGAAGTCGACGTTCAAACGATTCTTGATCCCGCTGCGCAATGGTCAACGCTAGCGATAGTTTTCGATTTTCTTCTTCTAACTGCTCGGAACGCTCGGTACGTGCTTTCAATTCATCGATTCGATCAGTTAAAGCTTTGTTTTGGCGATACAAGTGATCGCGTTCTTCCTCAAGTTTAGTAATATTTCCTTCCAAATGAAATACTTCTCGTTTTAATGAAGTAATTTCTTCCTTTTTAGATACTTCTAATTTTTCTTGTTGTTGTCTTATCTGAACTAACTCATTTTCTGTCTGTTCCAGTTTTGCTTTCATGTCTTGAAGTTCTTGCTGATGATTAGAGACTTTTTCTTCGTATTCTGCTTCTATGTTTTCTTTTGCTTGGAGCACTTCTGACTCTAACTTAGTAACTGTATCTAAGTGCCGAGATTGAATGCGTTGATTTTCGTATTGGAACGCTTCAAGACGTGCTGCACGTTCTTGAAAGAGAAGCGTAATCTGCTTGAGCGATGATTCTAATACAGCATCCTCTTCACTGAGTTTCGGATCAATCTCTCTTTGTTCAGCAAGTACAATAAACTCTTCAAATAACTGATTGGTTGTAATTTGACGTCCTTTTAATAATTCACCAATTTTTTCAGTAACTTCTTCAGAAAGACGAAACGATTTATTTTTCATTTCATTGGATGACATATATATCCCTCTTTCAACTTAAATATTTATAGATAGTATATCATGAGCTTATTTGACTCAATTCACTAAAAAGAAATTATCATAAGAGCGAGTTGAAATTCATTATAAAAATGAAAACTGCAGTGAAATTATTTTTAGTCATCTTACATAAATTTATATAAGTAACAGATATTACGTTCAACGGTATTTCGACATCGAAAGTATACAAATCAATTTATTTTAAATATGGAGCATCTATAGCTTAAAAGTGGTTTCTTTTAATCTGCTAAATAGCTTATGATTCACCATCATCGCGTTCTGAGTATTAACAAAAATACAGCCTATATCAAAAAATGATAAGGTGGAAGGATTATCCATACAAATAGCACAATAATCGATATACTAATGATTAAGAGATGAACTCGATAAATAATAATAAGTTGTCTCTATATTTAAATTGAGGTGATATGTATGGTATCCGTCACACAACGCATTCAAGCAATTAAAAAAAGTGACTCTGTTAAGCAACCAAGAGGTGGTTATATTCCTCCAAAAATATTTAATAAACGATGTTTTGAAGATGGAATTGAACTATCTTTAAATGAGAACATCCATCCAACGCTTATTGGCATTGTCGTAGATTATTTGACGCGCTTTTGCCAAGGTGATGATAAGGCCTTTGTTTCTCCTATGAATGGGGCATTGGTCGTAAAAGATCTTGAGTATGCATCAGAACTACGATCGGAGATACACGGGTTAGATGAAGAATCGATTTTTAATGCGTGTAGATTATGCGGATATGAGAGCTTAGCACGTGCTGCGAAAAATACGTATAAACCTGTCCAAACGATTAATCCAGACGATGAAACGATTCAGAATATCAAAACAATGGTAATGAGAAGTCTACATTTTTTTGAAGAATATGGGCCGGTCAATCAAGAAAAAATTATTTTTGAAGGTGGGTATACAGATATTATCACTAAGGGAGATGCGGATTATTTAACTCCGCATGCTCTATGGGAAATGAAAGTTTCAAAAAATAGTCCTACTATCGAACATACATTGCAACTGCTGATCTATTATTTAATGGGATGTCGATCAAAACTTAAAGACCATTTTGTTGGGTTATCCGAATTAGGAGTATTCAATCCTCGACTAAATACAATGTACACTTTAGCTATCAATACAATTGACTCTGAAACGATTGAAGCTGTATCGAGACATGTCATTGGTTATTCAAACTAAGGTAGATGTCTAAGTTATCAATTTATTTTAATCTATATGAGTATTATAAGTGTATTAAAATACACGGTAAGTTGAGGTGAATAAGAATTGTCGAATGTAGACACACTGTTTCAATTGTTTTTGAGTAGTATTAAAGAAGACAATCGATTATGGAAAAATGAATACCTAGTTTCAGAAATTGGAGAAAAACTTTATGATTTAACTAGAGGGAGTTATAAGACCGCTTCTTTCAACTATGCAATGACTAGCTTGTTTAGTAGACAAAAAAGTCGGGATTACTTTATTTTAAAGAATAAAAACCTACATTCCGAATTTACACGTTTAGCTATCGATGCTAATAGAAATAACTCAAGTTGGAAAACCGTTTATGGAACAGAAAAAGTAAGAATTAATCCATATTATTTAATAAATCTTTTCCCGTATTCAAAAGGCGATAGCATTCGAATATTACCAATGTCTAATAAAGACTTAACATTTAGAGATAAAACTACTGCAGAAGTTCAAATATGGTTTCAACATACACTCCCTTCTGAACTGTATCAATTTAAAACTGGAATGAATATAGAACGGGGATCTCTTGTATTATTTCAGTGGAACTCTCACTTAATTGCTTCTGCCGTTTTAGAAGAAGTAATTAAATATTCTTCTCCAACCCAAAACGGTTATACGGGTAGCTATAGGTTTTTTCCTTCTTCAATAGCTACATTTATTCCTATTAACCTTCAGGAGGTTCAACAATCTGGCATTCATCTAAACAAATTTAGTAATGCTAAAAGAATAATTAACACTTTGTATTTTTACAATATGATGTGCTTACTTTTATCCAAAGAAATCACATTTACATCCCTAAGCAAATTAGAGGATCAAGAGGCAATGGAACGTATTGAACTGCCACATCGTGATCCTGAAGATGAAGATATTCCAGTTCAACGGATCAGAATAAATAATATGAAATCAAATCAAAAGTGGGTCAGAAGTAAATCTATTGTCAAAAAGGCTTTAACTGCTTCCGACTATACTTGTGAATATGATGCATTACACCAGAACTTTATTTCTAAAGTGACAAATAAAAATTATGTCGAAGCACACCATCTAATACCAATGGAGTTTCAAGACGAATTCGAGTATAGCTTAGATGTAACTGCTAATATTGTAATGCTTTGCTCAGTTTGTCATAAACGAATTCATCACGAAAGCATTACTCAAAGCAAAGAGATAATAAAAAAACTATATGATCAAAGAATTGGCAGAATGAAGCAATGCGGAATTTCCATACCGTTAAAAAAGCTTCTTTTGTATTATAGGTAATTTCAAAGGGATTATTTAATCAAAAAATTCTTAAGGCAACTGAAATATTAATATATTATGATAGTTCGTAATCAAAGGAGAAAAATGATGAATCGGCTGCTATTAGAGAGTTCTGTTCGATTATCTAATAATATGACAGAAGCTAAATTTTACGAAGAGTTACAAAAATGGATTCATGAACAAGGAAGTATATTTGAAATAGACTTGCAAAACAAGGATCAGGAGTTAAGCATTCAAAATGCGCAACATAAGGCTATTTTTAGTAAAGACGGGATAAAAAGATATAGTTTACATATTATGTGGAACACGAATGAGGAGTGTCAGAAAGTTACCGTAGTTATGATGAATCCTAGTCATGCTAATGAAAGATTCAGCGATCCAACAGTAACATTTATGACAAAATATGCGCAAAAGTATTTTAAGGCGGGTAGTCTTAAAATTGTCAATATAAGCCCAATTATCAATCCCGACTCTCAAGCTCTTAATGAAGATTACTTTATCAATGATACTATTAATGAGAAGGCAATAGAAGAAGCGATAGAGTGGGCTGATACTGTGTTTTTAGCTTGGGGCGATCTAGGTAGATATGGCGTTGAAGCAATGGGGAATAAATTCAGGAATTTACTGAGTTCAAATCATCAGAAGTTATATTGCTTTGCACAAAATCAAATGGGTCAGCCAAAACATCGAAATCAACGACCACCTTACCAACTAATTCATAAACTAATAAGAGTAAATCTAAATGCGATCTTTTAATTATTATGAGCTGTTTTCAAATGATTTTTTTATCTTTGATAATATGGGGTCCCGTGAGTCTTTCATATATTTAATAAAGGAAACAAGCACCGTTTCTTTAATGTTACTCGAATGATCGGTAGATGTATTATTGATACTAGACCAAAATTACTTATCTTCTATATGTGAATATATATTAAAAAATTCCCCTTATCTTATAAAGAGGTATCATAGTCTATTCATGAAGAAGGTTGTACATTTTTTGTGCATAAGAATCTTATTTATTTATACAAACAGAAATTAATAAAGAATACAAAGGCATATAAAATAGCATAATTCAAATATCTAATCAAAAAATGATAAGATAAATTAAAGTATACATTTCGATGTCGAAAAATTAAGCTATTTTTTATTTTCTAGAAGTTTAATAATAGTGTATGCTAATAAAAGGTTAGTTTAAAATAGCTGATTTTATTATGATCTCATGAACAGCTTAAAATTTTATGTACTTAGAAATAGTGTGATTTTTAAATACACAATTTTTTGGAACGTAAAAAGTATCTAACAAATAAAACAGTTGATTTTTGATTGAATAAAAGTATAATAAAAGTAACAGCAGTCAACTAACGCCTCTTAACAATGCGAAACACAGTTGGCCTTTTTTTATGTCAAAATTCAAGGCGGAGTTTTTTTTAAGATGGATAATTCCAAAAAAATTAAATTTGTAGATGTTGAACAATTATTTTATACAGATGAGCTTTACGATGTAAGAGACATTGACAAAATTAATTTTTATTTTGATCAACCGCAAAAAACAAAGCTTCTTATGAAATCTCCTTATTCAATAGAAGAAATGATTGAAAAATTGAAAAAAGATAATATGTCTTTCACTTTGGAAGAAGAGAATGAATGTAAGGATTTTTTAAGAAAAGTAAATTATTACACGTTCAAATACTATTCAAATGATTTATTTGGTAAAGGCATTGAAAAAAGCTTTACTGCGGTGAAAGCAACTTATAGTTACGATCATTACTTACGAAGTTGGCTACACGACTTGATTTCTAGACTAGAAGTATTCTTGCGGTCTTCCATTATCGATATATTAGCTCAAAATTATCAATCAGATAATTTTCAACCTGCTCAATTTTATTTAGATGAAGATATTTATTTCGAGGAGAAAGGGAAACGTTCTAGAACTAAGAAGGAGAGAGTAATTAGAGTTAATAAATTATATGAAAATTTCTATAAAACGATCCAAGCTAATAAACAAAAGCATGAAGCGATTAAACACCATGAACAGAATTATGGTGCTACACCAGTCTGGTTATTGTTTGATTTAATGACTTTAGGTAGTCTTTCAACATTCTATAGCTTATTGATTCCTCAGTATAAAACTCTTGTGGCTCGAAAAATGACTACGAATGCCAAAGAAAATAGGCTATTAGGCGATTTATTAGCAAGCTGGATTGATTCATTAAGACACTTAAGAAATGTAGTGTCACACACAGGTAAAATTTACGGTACTAATTTCAATTTAATTCCGAAAGAGCATGAGAATGACAAATTGTACATAGAAGAATTGAGACGATTTCATTATGACAAAAGGTTAATAATTCATTTGCTATTCATGAGAAGACTCTTTATGGTGATGACTGATGAAGATCACACCATATGGAATGAGAAAATCGAAGAATTGTATTCAAAGTCTAAGGAAAGTGATTCTGTTTTACTTTCCAAAATCGGATTTGTTGATGGAACGAAAGCGAAATTACTTATTAATGAAATACCAGAAAAGTCATAGGATCAGGTACGATAAGAGAATTCGTTTAAACGGTTAACTTGTTTACTTTCTTATGAATATTACTTTTCGCTAACTTTGAATAAAAAAATCATAGAAGTAGGCAGTATTATTCGTTCGACTGTCTACTTCTATGAGAAAACCGTAGTTATAGATTATTTGTTAAAAGAACTGATAATAATACCTTGTATTTCCGTTGACGATTAAATACCACCGTCCAGCGCCTTGTACAGATATGGTTACTGGAGAACTTGTTTGGTGACCGCCAAAGTACTTAAAACGTCGGCCGCTTTTATAATGTTGATAATTGATGCTATCTACTAAAAATACATCTGCTGCATGTTGCAATTCTACTCTAACAGTTAATGTAGAGTCTGTATCCGCATAAGGAATTCGATCCATATTATCACCTCCTTTGAATGGTAATGAGCTTATTTTAATACTAATTCAGGATTAGAGGCTTTAAAGTGTGTTCTGATTTTAGTTTCATTTATAAAACTAAAAGGTACGATTTCTCGAGACTTTAATTGTTTCAAGTAGTGCGCTTCACGAAGTGGAACAAATGAAGTCAACTTCCAAATCTTTGATTCGTTGAAACCAATCGATCGAATGTTATGCATGAGGCGATCAATTGTATTAGGATCCTGCAGCCATATAACCTTTGCTTTGATACCATAAATTATTATCCTCATTTTTCTTCAGATTTTGACCACACATAGTAGCCGTATCAATTCGATCAATCATCGCAATGATATTACGAGTGCCAATCAACTTTCCTACTTTTCTTACAACTTCCAAATCTACATGTTCGCTATCAAAATTCATACAGATAGTGATATCTCCAGCAGCAGCAGCTTTAATCAACGTTCCTGGAACTTGTCCTACTTTCTCGCAAATATTATCAAGCGACCATTTTTGGATTTCTGAATCGTATAACTCATGTAGTCTGACTTTCTTTCCTTCTGATGTTCTCCACGTATGCATAAAATTTAATGGCATATCATTAAACAAATGATCTATAAGTATAGGTGTAGAATCTGTAAAGTGGTTTGCCTTTTTAGCGACCTTGATGATTTTCTCAATTAACTCTGAAGTATAGTAGGGTCATTTTTTTGAAAGTGTCCTAATTCAGGTTTAATACCATTCTTAATCAGTACTTCAACAATCTATTCAATCGTCGGATGATCTTCCGTAATTTGATCCTTTAAATAAGAATTGTTTGTCATCGCGTCGGGTGAAAGAACAGTATATAAAGCGAGTAAATGTATGAATCGTAAAAAGAGATGGGCAATGTATCTAGAAGGGTTGTTAACACTTTCACTCCGTGTCGTGCTTATGATCATAGCTAGTATAGGTATAGCACCTTGAGATGCACTGAATATCGCATTAGAGCGAAATATAGGAATGAGTATTGGTTTTTGAGTGTTCACAATAGGGAGTGAACTGATTTTTATCAATGGTCTAATTAAACAAGGTATATCTAATCTGTTAAGTTTTATACATATTTTCATTATTGGTTTGTTAGTAGATGGATTAAATATTCATATTACGAATGAGATTGATTCAGAGAATCGATCTACTAGCTGATTATTATTTTTTTATTGGGATATTGATAATAAGTTGTGGACTTGCTTTGTATATATGCTCTTCTTTACTTGCTGTTCTTAATGATGAATTTATGATTAAACTTAGCAAGCGAACAAGCTGGAAGCTGGCAATAAAAAAGACATGCGGAGAGTGTACAGCCTTTTGTATCGCGTTTTAAATGGATCAAGTGGTATCGAAACGTTATTCGTCCATTGTTTTTTTAGATATTTTAATTGATATAGTGTCTCGCATTTTTGATATGATTAAAATACCAAAATATTGACACAAGAAAGGGGTATAATGGCAAAAATAACAAAAATTGATTGATTAGCTATCGTATCACGATCCACTGTACCACGCGTACTAAATAATCATCTTTGTGTAACAGAGCAAAAAGAGAAGCTGTTTTAGAGGCCATTCGTTTGACCAATTACGATACAAACAAATTGATGGGCTAATGGTTGCTCCAACAGTGACTTCAGCATCAGTCTTGCTGGAAATCAGTAAATACGGTCCGATAGTATCATGTGAGTGGTCGAAAGGAGATCATTCTCAAATATACATTGATCATTCCGATGGAATTGAACTAGCCATGAATCACCTTTAGGAGAGTAGATATCAAAGCGTAGCGCTTTGTTTAAGAAATCCAGATAGCAGTGTTGGAAAAAGTCGTAAAAATGCATTTTATAAGTATATCCATTAGAGTAATTTTAGTCGGAAACGATTATGTGGCAGCAGGAATCATTCACCAAGCGAGACTGTTAAAAATAAAGATTCCAAAAAAATGTGCTGTGACAGATTTGATAATCAATTGATTACTGAAGCAATCGATATTACCACTATCGATCAGCCGATTCATCAATTAGGAGTGCAAGTAGTCAGAATGATAGATGGTTTAATTAATCGTCAAACAATCTACTTAAATGTGAACTTAAAAATACATGTGCAAGGAGAGCTGATTAAATGCGAAAACTGATTATATTCCATCAAAATAATTACAATCCAAAGACTAAAGAGAGATTTAAAACGAAAGAGTTTTTATTTAGTATTCTTTTATTATGTGGTTTTTTAGTGAGCATTCTTCTTATTCCACTATTATCTAATTATTTTGTACTTCTTGTCTCATGGATACTACCAGCTGGTTTTGCGATAGGAACATATCGTTACTTTAATTATTTAGAAAGAGAAACAGATTTTTTTGTAAATAAGAATGAGGAATACAAAATAGCATTAAAAAAACAGTTAAATGAAGAAAGTATAGTTAACAGTGCTCAACTTGATGTACTTATAAAAACATTAACTGAAGAGCGAGATGGAAATCAGAAACAGTTAGGTGTCGCTTTTCCATTCGTCGTTCTAGGCGTCACCTTAATTTCGACTCTTTCCAATAAGGGGCAAGTCACTAATGAAACATTAGCTTTATATTTTGTAATCTATTTTTTTGCAGCCTTAGTGATACATGCTATCTTAAAAATTTGTGAGCCATTTTTTAATTTGTATGCAGATCGTGTGGCTACATTGATTAGTTTTTTAAGGGAAATTCAAATCGAGTGGCTAAATGATCGTTCAAGAGAAACTGTCACTATTTTAGATCAAGAGGAAAGAAAAAATGATAAGAAACTTTCAGTTGAAATTGAATCTGCAATGACTAAAACTTCACCAGTAGATACTAAAGAAACGAATCCATTAGTTTAATGTAATAAAAAATTAAAAACGACATTTTAATCAGCAAGTTGTTATTATCGTATAAATTACCTCTTTTTAAGACATAAGACAACGTTCTTATAAAAACTAAAAGGAGGAAATAAACAAATGGTTAATTTGGCAGTTAGCAACAAAAAAACTGCACCTAAAATGTTAGCACTAGGTGCATTGGCAGTTTTACTAGCAACAACGAGTGTTTCAGCAGCAACATCTACAGCATCACTAAACTATACAGCAAGTGCTGAGGGCGGAAAAATTAATATTCACGATGGCTCGTCACGTATGACAGTAACTAATAGCGGTGGAGGACCATTCCAATTAATCGGATACGCTAAAAAAAGTATTGTAGTTTTACCTGATCCAACTGTTCATACTAGCTATGCTCGCCCTGTTACAGAGGTAAAATCATCATTTTCTCCAGCACCATCCACATATTACGCAGAAGCATGGGCAGAATATAGTTCTAAAGATATCCGCGGAACTGTAAAGATTACAGATTAATGATATAAGACCTTTCTAATAATTAGAAAGGTCTTATTATACTAATTTCATATAGAAGGTGTGAATAATTTGAAGAAAATCATAAATTCATTCGTATTTTATTCAAAGATTAATTACAAAAATCCATTATTTATCGTATCTTCACTTTTTAGCTTTATCTATCTATCAATAATGATCTATACATACACGTTGTCCGAGATCTCTAACCCCGGGAACTTTCTACAATTGTCGTCTTTCTTAATACAGGGGAGCATGCTAGTATTTGTTTTTTTAGGTTATCATGCTGCAATTACTGAAACAAAAGAAGATATTAATAACTTTTTTAGCTCGATACCTAATAGTATAAGTGTCAAAAGTATTTCAAATTATTTCTTTGTATTTGTAAATAACATCTTATTCTCAGTAGGATCTACACTGATAATATTGATGATATTCTATTTTTCAGGATACAGAGAATCAGAAATCTACGTTAACTCAATCAAATTTATTATGCTGTATTGGTTCTTCCCAAATTTAATTATTTCTTTAATTGGATTTTACATCGGACAAATTTCAAATAGTAAAATTAATTATTCCGTACTAATTTTAATATGGCTGGTCCTTTCTCCTACAAACGTTTATGTTTTAGAACCATTTTTTAATATACTCGGCATGAAAGAGATCCCTGCCTTTATTCATCTTGGAATTGATAATCCTCAAATGTCTTACAACGCATTAAGCGGGTTTTTATTTCCGCAAGGAGATCTAACAAATAAATACGTTTGGACGTTAATGCTGTTTCTATTGATAGCAATCAAATTATTTAATAATTCGTATTCGTTTTTTAAATTCCAAAAAAGTTTAGCACTAACGCTCATTATACCGGTGTTAGTAGTAGGATTTTCAAATTTTCAAAAAAATGAAAAAATTACACCTGAAAAATTTAACAAAAGAAATATCAACGAGTTGGATTACTATTACAACTATACTCCTGAAAAAGTAAACTCGTTAAAGAACTTTGATTACGACATTAAACAATACGATATTCAATTGAGCATTGAGAATCAGTTAAAAAGCGAAGTGAAGATTTACTTTAAAGACGAAGAAAAGGGTGAAAAAGTTTTTTCTTTATATCATCAATTTTCTGTATCTTCTATAAAAGATGAGGAGAGAAAAGTAGTTAGATTTAAGCAAGATAAGGACTTTTTAAAAATTTACTTAGATAGACCGACAAAGTCCATTGTTATTAATTATAAAGGTAGTTCATCTCCGTTTATGGAAGCTAAAGCATCACATGCATACTTACCATTTTATTTCTCGTGGTACCCTGTAAAATCAGTAAATCCTGCAATGAAAAGTGTTTACAATTCAAATACGCGATTATCAGTGTATGATACATCAAAAATAAAGTTCAATTTAAAATTGAATGGCAACGTTCAATTAATGGATAGTCTTGGAGAAAAAAACAATAATACGTATCAAATAACAAGTGATAGCGGGATAAACATTATTTATGGTGAGCTCAAAGACAAAACCATTAATAATTATCGTGTTGTGTACCCGATTACTTGGGAAAATAATATTGAGACTATAGCTAAATACATTGACAAATTAAGAGAAACATTTAATCTTATAAATCAAGTTTTTCATAAAAAAGCTTATAAATTTCCTGAAAATATTTATATTGTACCTGGAAGAGGCGCAAATGATGTTTTACCTACAGAAACTATGTGGTACCAAAAAAACAAAAATCTATTTATTTTAGTAAGTCCTTATGAACATCACAATAAATTAACTTTTGATATCATGAGCAAAGATATTTCATATCAACTCGTAGGTGCTATGACATGGAAAATACAAAATAACTATACCGAAAATGACAATATTCCAATCATATTTAATGTCTTAACAACAAATTACATTAATAAAATGCATAAAATAGCAAAAGAAGAGTATTCGGAAGGTGATTTTTGGATCAGTGAAGTATATGACAATGAATCTAAAAAAAATAAAAAATATATTGAAGAAATAATCAACTTTATTAGCACAAGTGATGATGACAAAGCTGCAAGATTATTAAGAAGATGGAACGATTTAATGAGGAACAAAGAACTTACATGGTATCAATTAAAAAATCAATTGATTAAATCAGGAGGTAACAAATGATTTATATTAAAAATATTTCAAAAATCAAAAATAAAAAAAGTATTTTAGATGATGTTTCACTAAATATTGAAGGAATATACGGGTTAATTGGACCAAACGGTGCTGGAAAAACAACATTGATGAGAGCTATTGCAGGCATTATTAGTGTTGATAATGGAACGATTGACTTAGAGCATTCAGATGATCTTAGTATAAAACCTAAGAAGATTAAAGACATTCGGAATCTGATTGGCTATCTTCCACAAGATTTTAATTTATACCCGAAAGCAACTGTACAAGATTGTTTAAATCATATTGCAATACTTAAAGGGTTAAAAAATAGTGATGAAAGAGCAAAGAGAATTGATTATGTACTTAAAAAAGTAAATTTACTTGAATCAAAAACTAAACAAGTTGGAAATTTATCTGGTGGAATGAGAAAAAGACTTGGGATTGCACAATTATTTTTAACTGATCCTCAAATTATCATAGTTGACGAGCCGACATCTGGATTAGATATTTACGAAAGAATACGTTTTAGAAACTTATTGAAGGAACTTTCTAGAGAAAAAACTGTAATTATTTCTTCGCATATTGTAGAAGATATTGAATTTTTATGTACAAAAGTAGGGATCATTAAAGAGGGGAAATTACTTGTTGAATCAACCCCCCAAGCGCTTGCTAGCTATGCGAAAGGGTTAGTTTGGGAAATGAAAATAAATCATGATAGTTTAAATGAAATATTAAATAAATATATGGTTATTGAAGTTGATGAGATCAATATAGATACAATAAAAGTGAAAATTATTTCTACAGAAAATCCAGGAGGCGCGGTAGCAGTAAATCCTCGTTTTGTAGATGGTTATGTATCTATTATTAAAGAGCTAGGTGGTGAACAGTTTAGTGAAATTTCAAATTAAAAGTATTGGCTTTAATTTTTATATTCCTATTATTATAGCTTTATCATTAATGATTTATCTTTTAGGTTTCTATAACTCTAAATTTGATGCACAGTTCTTTTTAGTTCTTCAGATCATTTTTGTTCCGTCAATTTCATTATGGTCGTCACTTTTAGTGTACAGTCTCTATCATGAAAATTCAGAAGAAATAATGATTCAACTACCAAGTCAAAAAATTGCTAAATATAATGCTTATTTTATAAGCCTATTTTCACTATTGATCATTATTTTAGTTACTATATTTTGTATTAAGAGCGAAAGTTTTTCTTTTATCAGCTTATTTTTATTATTATTTACTCAGTCCTTGATACTATCAATTACTTCATTTTTAAGTAGTATACTTTTTAAAAGTGTTGAGGTGTCTTTACTAATAGTAATTATGTACTGTGGATCAGAGGGGTTGACGGGTGGGAAATTAATTCCATGGCCACATATTTTTTATTTTGATACTCAATTTACCATCAAAATAATTATTATAAATTTATTTGTTACTTTGATCTATTTAAGTATATGCACATGGATTTCTATAAAATATTTGAGAACGATTGAAAGAAGAATTCCATTTATTTAAATAAGTATAAATCAAAAAATGACTTGTCCTTTTTAATGAACTGAGCCCCGTAAAATGGACAGTTTAATAAAAAGACCAAGTTTTCTACGCTGCGATCAGATGGTTCCGATATTGTTTCGGGGTCATCTTTTTTAGGTTCCATTGACCGCGCTCGCAGTTGTAATAGCTGATGTAGTCCCCGACTATCTCTCGGACCTCCTCGATTGATTCGCACGAACGGTTGGTGACATAGTCCTTCAAATGACCGAAGAACGATTCGATCGGTGCGTTGTCGAGACAGTTGCCCCGACGGGACATGGACTGAACCAGTCCGAGGTCGCCAATGAGTCGCTGGTAGCTCGGATGGGTGTAGTGAAAGCCTTGGTCCGAATGAATCATTGCCTCGGGATGTCGCTTCTCTTGGAGATGCTCTTCGAGCTTTTTCATCGTCTGAAAGACGAGGTCCATGTGAAGACTCGTGGACAATTGGTGTGCCACGATCCCGCGTGTGGCGACGTCCTTCACACAAGACAGATAGACGTTCTCGCCGGAGGCGATAGGGAGGTAGGTGATATCGGTCACGAATACTTTCCCGGGCTCGCTCTGCCGGGAACTCGCGGTTCAATCGGTTCGGCACGACGCGGTGCTCGTGCGTCGCCCGAGAGAGCTTGCGATAAGAGTTCATCCTCCGGATTTTGGTCACGGTGTTATATTTGCGCATCAGCCGAAGAATCCGTTTATGGTTGATCGGGAAACCGAGGGTAGCGAACACCTCCATGTACAGCCTCCGATAACCGACTTTGCCTTTGTGGCTATCATGGATTTTCTTGAGGAGTGTCGCATCTAGATAATCATGCTCTTCCCGAAGGGAATCCGCCTCGGCACGGTTCAACCAAGCGTAATAGCCACTGCGGCTCACTCCGGCAATCTCACATAGTGGGCAGACGAGATTCTTAAACTGTGCGATGCGGATGACGGTGTTGATGGCCTGATATTTCTCTGCTGGTGTCAGTTCGTACGTTTCGCCTGCCCCTCTAACTGCTCTAGCTTTTTTAAGAGCTCGTTCTCTGCCGTCAGGTATTTGATCCGTGCCTCTGCCTTCGCCAACCGTCTCTCCATCGACTCGTCTGTCTTCGAGCGTCCGCCTCCCAGAGCCTTTCCACGTTTGTCGTTCCGAAGACCCTCCTCTCTGTCATTTCGGAACGTTTGACGCCAGCGAATCAACGCGGAATGCGCTTTTCGTTTCCCGATCACCGTCAGGTCGAATCCAGCCTCCGTGAAGATTTGTTGAGGTCCTTTTCCTTCAATATTCTCACGTACAGCTTTGACCTTGAACTCGGCCGTGTACTGGATTGAACGTTCTGATACGGAAGCGACGTTCGGATTTTCTTCGAGCTGGTTGATTTGAGTCATAGTGAAGGTGATTTTACTCATGGTTGTTTCTCCCGTCTGAATGAATAGGTTCATTATAGCGATTCGTATGCACACGAAAAACCCCGAATGATACACTTTTTTATAAGTGTTTATCATTCGGGGTTCAGTTCATAATCGGATTAAGTCATTTTTTGATTTATTTTGAATGAGAATAGCTTGGTTATATTTTTAATATGAGTACAAAAACTTGATCTGACATTTGTTGAAAGACTTTATACATTAATAAATAAGAAAAAGTAGATGTAATAGGTTGTATATGTTCTACTATAAACTTCTTTCTACAATATCAGCTGATAATAAAATGAAGGGAAGATGTTAATTTATGCTTATCGGTAAACGGTTAGAAGAACAAGAAATTAAATTTATTCTACATGACATCAAAGAAAATAAGAAGTTAAAAAATCTAATTGAAGAAATGAATCATAAACAAAAATTTGAATTTAATCCTCAAGAAGTAAAAGTCATTCAAGCAATTGAGTTTGATGCGAAAAAAGAAGAAGATGTTGTAACTGCAAAATCGATTTATTTTGAAGTAGCCAGCAATGTAAAGATTCGTTATATTACTCGATATCGAAATAATGATTTATCGACTCAAAATGACTTTTTTGTAGGTGAATATTATAACGAAGATAATGATGAAGTTACATTGAATAATTATACTGCTCGAAGCGAAAATTATATTAAGTTTTCAGAATCGACTTTTGATCAAGAATTAATCGCCTTGTATAAAGAAAAAAATGATAAAGAAGAAAGTGAGTTTCCTTTTTATCAAGATTATGTACCTGGAATGTTAAATGGAGATGTAGAGGCAAATGGTGTTTTTGATGGCTGTTTAGCTGGAGGTTATATTTGGTGTGGTCAAGCTTGTGGTGGTTCGTCAGCTTGTACTTCAACTAAAAAAGGAATCAATGGACTAGATAATTGCTGTAAAACACATGATTGCTGTTATACAAAACGAGGTGTAAGTTACCCTAACTGTTACTGTGATCAAAGATTATGTGACTGTGCTCAAGCAGCAGGTAAAACATTTAATACACCTGTAGTAGAAGCAGTAATGTGCTTTGTTTGCTAATAAAAAAAAGGAGAAGGAGATAAAAAAATGGAAAAGAATAAAAATGATGTAGAGGCTTTAGTATCAAGTAACGGAATTTCTATCGCTATTGGAGATAGAGTGGTCAATGGAACAAAAATGAATTTTACAAACGGTCTGGCACGAATCTCTGCTAAGAATACAAGTTCAAATGCAGTAATGGGTGTTCATATTGTAGACGTGGCAGGATTCGATGAACCAGTTAAAGAGTGGTTTTTGCAGCCAGGGCAATCGTTAAATCAGTCAAATATTAAAGTTAAAAAGGATTATTTGTATCTTCGATTGACAAGTTACAGTCAAAATGCGACAGGTCATGCTACATTGACTAAACTGTAAAAAATAAAAATTTCTCAAATTAATTAATCGAATGAATATAAATATAAATCCTAGTATTAGTGGTCATCTAATGTACTAGGATTTATATTTAATAAAATATTACAGGATTCCTAAAAATCCTAAAATTGATAATACAAATAGAAGTAAAAGAATACCCATTGCTATAAAAGCAAGATTTTTTCCGATACCTTTTTTACTAAACATAGCAGTTAATAAAGCTAACAGCATACCACCAATTAAATAATTTGTTCCCCAAAATCCGTTGACTGGAAGTACGCTAAATGTAATTAAAGTAAAAATAATTATCCCAATAGAAATCCACCCAAGATTTTTTGTCATGATGAAACCTCCTTTTATTACTAAATTAATTTTAGTATTTAGTATATAGTAACACATAAGTGTAAAAATAAAGGTTATACTATTTGAATTATTTAAGAAGATGATTATTTTTTACTAATTAATATTTCTTATGAATAGGACTAAAATATCGATATTCCATAAAAAAAGAATTTCGTGAAATGGTGCTTCTTTAAAAATTTTGATTAATGAGTAGAGTAAAAAAACCTTTAATTTACTAACACGACAATTTTATATAAATCCCAAATTTAGATTTTTTCGAAACACTTTTAAAATGTAGTAACTAAACTGAACTTTAGAGTTTAGAAAAAGTATTTGAATTGATTTAAGCTGCCATTAAGATGACTTCGGTATTGTACCGGAGTCATCTTTTGTCGTTTCCATTATTTTCGTTCGTTACTGTAATAATCAATAGATGCAACAATCATAGTTATACTTCATCGAGATTAGCTACTAATTACTAATCGAAACATCTTTAAAGCACCCAAAGAATACTTGGATCAGGACATTATTCAGTCAGTTTTCTGTATGCGACATGTATATAAACATTCCAACTCATGAATGAGTGATTAATAAGCAGGATAGGTATTTGAACTTCATTGGAATGTATTATGAATTGCGAGTAGCATATATTCTCGTGTAGTCATTCTACGAGTATATTCCTTGTATGATGCAGGTTTCATATAAAAGTTTGTAGATTCATAATATGCCATCATTTCAAGGGTGCGGAATCTTTCAAATAAGAGAGATAAACTACTTGGATAAAGTCAATACGAAGATAAGTGTTGTCTATAGCAAATATCTTACTATTTCTCTGACCGAGCTGATGGTTTGAGTCGTTTGATCCACTCTCAGTGTTATATGTCGCTATAGACATTTTATGCAAAATGCTCTGCCTACGGATCTTCATCGCATTCTTCAAGCAAGGAGAAATATGCCAGTGCCAAATAATTCTTGCGATTGACCTTAATGAGCATATACAGAGCCTTGGCAATCGGTTAAATGATTGCCTTCGTAAAAAATATAATGGTCATATAGTGATCACACGTCATTATTTTAAATTCTTCATTTCTCTTTTAAAACCATAAATTTGTTCTTTGCTGTAAGGTACTTAGTTCGTACTTCAGATTTCCCAAGGCTTCATCCGATGGAAGCTTCCTTTTTCGGTTAACGTCAAAGTTGAATCTTTCACATTTATCATTAAAACTCTTTTATCCATATATAAATTGTAGTGAACCATACTTTCACTACTTCGTTTGTTGTTTACTTAGCAATCATGTTACAGGGTAAAGAACAAATTGTATCGGCGCTTACCAACTGGATTCGAAAGTATCGCTCGAATTTTAAATTCTCCTTTGAAAACTTGCGATCTGATATGAAGGCGATGTGGAAAGTTGTTTGCGTTGATCTGTATTAATGATAAATCTGTTCATGGATAGTTCTCCTATTTAAACTGAGTAACTATAATATATCGATAACTTTAACTAACGTTTTAATTAAGGGGCCACTGCTTATTGATTAGTTTAACTTTACAGCTGATGTGTCACTTTTTACTTTTTGAGAGCTTAAATAATAAATTGAAGAAGATGATTATTTCTGCGAAGAATTTATTAACAAAAATTTTCATATCATAAAAAACATAAATAAAATAAAAATACATAATTATTTAATTTAATTCCAATAAAAAGTTGTTATAAGGCTTCTTAATACCTCTTTATAGGTTATTAAAGGCAATTTATGGAGGTTATTAATTGGCTAAAAAAGATTATGTGTCACCAAGTGTGTTGTCTGTAGGAATCGAAACAAAATGGCAAAAAGGATTCTACGGAGAAGGAATAGTCATTGCAGTTTTAGATACCGGTTGTGACGTGATGAACTTAGATCTGAAAGACAGAATGATTGATGGATATAATTTCACCGAAGAGTTCAATGGAGATACAAATAATTATGGAGATACAAATGGTCATGGATCACATGTAGCTGGAATAATTGCAGGATCTAACAATAATTATGGCATTCAAGGTATTGCTCCCAAAGTATCTTTACTGATAGTAAAGGTGTTAAATGGTAGTGGAAAAGGTTCACTTGAACTTCTTTCTGAAGGACTAAAATATGCAATGAATTGGCGAGGTGATAATAATGAACGTGTCAAGATTATTTCTCTATCATTAGGAGTTCGAAAGTACGATAAAAAGCTACATGATCTTATCAAACAAGTTGATAAAAAAGGAATAACTGTTGTTGCAGCAGCTGGAAACGATGGTGATGGAGATTTGACTACGATGGAATATCGATATCCTGCTTCTTTTAAAGAAGTGATTTCAGTTGGTGCAATTGATGAATCAATTAAAAATATAGCTGATTTTTCAAATTCAAATGAATATGTAGATGTATATGCTCCAGGAGTAAATATCTATTCGAACTCTTTGAATAATGAATTTATCGAAATGAGTGGTACTTCAATGGCAGTTCCTTTTGTAGCTGGATCTTTAGCAATTTTAATTGAGGAATATGAGAAAAAAGCTACTAGATCTATTTCTACAAAAGAAGTATTCGAAATTTTGATGAGTCACACAACTATAGAGTTTATCGAGAAGACAATGATTAAATCTTTAAATTTAGAAAAGTAATAAATTGGAGGTGGCTTTGTGAAAGAGACAAGTGAGTTGATTTTAAAATGCTTTTGTGAAAGTCGAAAAACACAAGCTTTTTTCTCAAAATGCTTAAGTGAAAATTTAAGCGAAACTGAAAGAAGTTTCATTATTGAGCTCATAAAAGATTCAAGTAACTTATCTGAAAAGATTAGCAACTACTGTAAAGAATAATTTTTTTTCGTTAATATGAGAACATACGTTTTTATTTCTTTGGGGGAAACTATGGATAAAGATAGATTAAACGATTTAGATGAGAAAATAGGTGAATTTTTTGATGCTAATCAAGAGTTTTTAAATAACAAAATTATTAAAAATTTTTTGAATAACATCGAAAATCAAGAGCTTTTACTAAATGTTATTGAGAATCCAAATGAGAATAATAAAAATAAAATTGATGAATCGTTCAAAAAATTTTATTTTAACGTTCGATTTATCTCATTTATATCTCAGACTATATACTTTAGTGCAATTAATTTTGATAAGAAAATAAGACTTGTAAATAGTAGATTTCCGTTGATCGCTGATTCTAATTTAAAAGAAGATGATCAATTATCAATTAAAGATTTAATAGTTGATGATAAGGCCCATATCGATATTGAACAAATAATAAATGATGAGAATTTAGAAAAATATGTCGGAGACGAGAAATTACTACAGGCAATTCTTCTACTAACAGAAACTCAAAAAAAAATCATTAGTTTATCCTACATTGATGGACTATCAGATACTGAAATCGCTAGAAAGCTCAACAAGTCTCAGCAGACTGTATCAAAAACTAGAAAAAAAGCGCTAGAAAACATACATTCTCATTTAAATTTAGTTGAAAGGAGAACACTTGAATGACGGTAATTGAGTTACCACAATGGATTTCAATACTTGGAAATTTTGGATTTCCTATAGTGATTACTATGTATCTATTCATGAGATTTGAAAAGAAAATTGAAAATCTTGAAGTCGTAATTAGTCAACTATCAAGCGTAATACAGACGCATAAAAAGGATTGATTAAAATGGATCTATACGAATTAGTATCGAAATCAAAAAATGATGATCTTGCTCTTGAAAAAATCATTACTATGTTTGAACCCAAAATAAAAAAATCTTTGTCACTCACGACAAATCAGAATAAAGATGATCTCTCACAAGAACTGAAGTATAAATTAATAACCTCGATTAAACAGTACGATGTAAATTCAACTCCAGGATTTTGGGAGATTTATAATAAATCAAAAAAAGAAGTAGTTTAATTAAAAAGGAGAAAAATAAAAATGAAAATTACAGTATATACATCTGAAAATTGTACGTTTTGTAAATTGCAAAAGGAATTTATGTTAGAGAAAGGATTAAATTACACTAATGTCAACATTTATGAGAGTAAAGAAAAGTTTGATGCATTTAAATCAGAGGATGGAATAGGTACTCCATTAACGATTGTTGAAAAAGACAATGGTGAGAAAGTAAAAATTCATGGATTTAATTTATTAGAAATCGAAAAGCAATTACAGCTGAGCGATAATAATTAATTTTCATACTTCGTGTAAGAAAAATCATGAAGGAGTTTCAGATTGAACTTTAGGTACTATATGAAATTGATGTGTGCTCGTTGATTATGATTTTATAAAATGATTCTGATTTTGTATAGAAATCATTTTAATTTTATAATTCATGTTTAGAGTTCCTATAAAAATGAGCTTCAAATAAGTCGTTCTCAAGAAAAAAATGTAAGTTCAATAAAAGCACCCTTGACGTTTCAAGCTGATATGAGATGGCTTCGGTATTGTACCGGAGTCATCTTTTGTAGTTTCCATTGTATTGTAATAATCAATGTAAGCATCGACCATGGCACAAACCTCATCGAGGTCAGATACTAATTTATAATCGACATAATCTTTCAAGTGCCCAAAGAACGACTTCATCTGGGTATTATCCAGGCAGTTTTTCTCTACGAGATATGGATTGAAGCATTCCCATCTTAACTTATACGTGTTTGATAAGCAGAATGCGTATAATGGAATCCTTGATTGGAAGGTATCATGGCTTCTAGCGAACATTCGCTTGGAGTCGTTCTGCGAATTTATTCGTTGTATGAAGGGCGGGTTCCGTATGGAAGCTTGTAGATACATGATGTGCCATCATTCCACGTCGCTCACTCCATAAATGCGATATATCTTCCACCACCGTTTTAACGCTTAGTTCTTCGTTTGCTTACCAATCATGCCCAGGCCAAAGCCGCTTTCCTCAAAGGTTTGTATCGGTCGCTTAACAGCTAAATTCTCCTTTATATTGAATTGCACGATCTAATACAGAGGCTATGTGAAGATCCATTTCAAGTTGTCTGGTTTGATCTGGATTAAAGTCGCGTTTGCTCATGAATAGTTCTCGCATCTAAATTGAATAGGCACAGTATATAGATACCTTTAAACACGACGAATTGTAATATTAAGTGCAACACCTAACTGAAAACACAAAAAACCCCATAACGGCCTCGTGTAGAATAGAGTTACCACACAAAATTCAACGGAGGATTCGTTATGAGCTATGTTCATCTTACCACATCAGAAAGAGTCAAAATAGAGACATATCTCGAGCTAGATTTTTCTATCCGAAAGATTGCTGGACGCCTAGGGCGTCAAACTTCTACGATTTCACGAGAATTGAAACGAAATCCTCACTATGACTCTTCCCATGCCGACAAGCGTTATGTGGAGCGGAAGAAGAAGTGCGGTGCACGGACGAAGTTTACGATCGAAAAAGGAGTCCGCATCCTCGAAAAGTTACGAGAGACCTGGTCCCCTGAACAGATTGCCGGACGATTATTCCAAGACGAAGGACTCTCGTTCAAGACCATTTATCGTTGGATTTATATGGGCCTCGTCGAGGCCGATTTTGGACTCCTCCGACAAAAAGGAAAGCGTCAGAAACCACGTGAGACGCGTGGACGCTTCAACGTCGGACTGCCGATCAGTAAACGTCCGGCTGACGTCAAAGCGCGCCAAACGTTCGGACATTGGGAGTTGGATACTGTTGTCTCGGGTAGAGGGAAATCTAAAGCCTGTGTCGCAACGTTCGTCGAGCGAAAGAGCCGCTTCTATCTCGCTGTACCGATGGAAGATCGGTCCGCTCAATCGATGGAGTCTGCGATTCAAGCATTGCATCTTTACTTCCCGTTGGGAACGTTCCAAACTGCGACGACAGATCGTGGAAAAGAGTTTAGTTGTCATGAACGAATTCGTGACACGTTAGGCGTACCGATGTATTTTGCGGATCCGTATTCTTCTTGGCAGCGTGGGAGTAACGAGAACGCCAATGGTCTTCTCCGTGAATTTTTCCCGAAGGGGACAGATTTCGGAAAGGTCAGTCGTGCTGAACTCGCTCAAGCGCTCGCCTGGATCAATGGGAGACCGCGAAAATGTCTCAACTGGAAAACTGCATACGAGGTCTTCACAGAAGAAGTGTTGCACTTAATTTGACAAACCGTCATAAGATAAAAATTAAAAGCATAGAAAACTAGAAGCTAACTTATTGGTTGCTAAATAACTAATCAAATGTCTAATGATTTCATTTTTACGGAATCATTAGACATTTTTGTAAACGCTTAATAAAAAACGGAATTAAAAAAATCTAGTTCTTTTGAACTTATTTTAAAAAAACTAACTAAATTAGGTATTTTATTAAATGTTTAAAAATGCTTACAGTCGCAATGAAAGTGAGAATCGCTAAAATTTCAAACAAAATAAGTTGAATTAAGGATTAGTATAGGACGTATTTACCAATTCCATTTAAATGGGTATTATTCCATTTTTGGTTTGTTAACATGGACATATTCAATTCGTTGTGAAACATTAGACGTAATTTTTCGCATATGAAATGAAAATATATTTTAAAAGGTGGATGTAAAAAATGACTGAAAAAGAAATCATGCTTATGAATGCAACATGTGGTGAAGGAATGAAATCGTTGGATACTGAAAAGATGTCTGAGATCTATGGTGCTTCAGATGTAGATCCGCGTTGGACTCCAGTAATTTCTCTTGTAGCTCGTTCAATTGTAAAAAGCACAAAAGCTTGTATTGGTGCAGGAGCATCTGCCATCAGTGGAATTGTAAGTCACAATAAAGATTGCTTAGGATAAAACTAAAACTAATAATACTTGGAGGTTCTGATGGAAAACCTTAAAAGTCTTGATGCTGTAGGAACAAGCCTTAAAGAATTGTCTGAAGAAGAGATGAATGAAATTTTTGGTGGATCTACTGATGTAGATGTTAGGTCATCACTGGTTTGTTCTGCTTTACTTTCTTTTGTCGGCAGTTACTTAGCTTCTGCAGGATTGAAGTGCGGAAAAGATAATAAAAAATAAGAATAGCGTGGGCGACTTCGGTCGCTCACTTCTGAGTTTTTAATTTTGAGATTAGAATGGAGGCACTAAAATGAAAAATCTTTTTAAAGCTTTAACTATCAAAGAAAGGTATGAAATCTTACAAAGAACGAATATCTCGAATGTTCATCCATCATTGTTAAAGTGGAGACAAGAGATGTCTATCATTTCTGAGAATACATTCAACGAAATGCTGAAAACAAAGAGTTTAAACAAAAATATTTTTTCTCATGCGATTTGTTATCAACCAGAATTTGAATTGCAAGAAAAATATCAAAAAGTTGCTGCTGAATCAGACTGGTATAAATTTTACGATCGTGGGATAAAGAATATTTTAGATTCAAATGAAACATATGATAATTTTTCGAATGTAATCCGTCCATTTATAGAAAATATTAAAATTGATTTAAAACAACTATTTTTTAGAGATTCCTCAAAAAATATTTTTTCTACACCTGTTTTCGAACAGGTAATTCTATACATAACAAATGAGTTATCGGAAATTGTTCATAAAACACTTGTATTAGAGTTGAACCTTGAAAAAGAGCAAGGCTTATTAATTGGAGAATCACCTGAAGAGCGTTATATGCATTTTGTTAAATCTTTCGATCAAATAAAAAAATTGAATGCATTTTTCGATAAGTACATGGTTATTACAAGATTATTATCTTCGCGCTCACTATTCTTTATTGACCATGTTAATGAATTAGTGAACCGTATTGTCGAAGATCAAAAAGAATTAATGTGCGAATTTCGAACAGGAGATTTAAAAATTATTGGGATGAAGTTTGGTGAAGGGGACACACACCAAGAGGGAAGAACTGTAACAGTGTTAGAATTATTAGATTCAACAAAAATTGTTTATAAGCCTAAAGATTTGAAAGTGAATAAAGTATTTAATGATTTCATAAATTATATGAATGGATTAAATTACCCTAACTTTAAAAGTCTAAAGACATTGCCTACGTTAAATAAATATACATACTCGTATGAGTTATTTATAGAGCAAAAATATTGCGAATCTATAGAAGAAATTGAAGATTTTTATCATCGTTTTGGACAGCTTATGGCAATTTTCCAGATTTTAAATGGAACAGATATTCACATGGAGAATCTGATTTCGCATGGTTCGCATCCAGTCATTATTGATCTAGAAACATTAATTCAAAGACAAAATCCTTTATTCGGTCAAGAAGAAGAACTGACACTTAAAGAAATTAGAGATCGCAATTTTAAAAATGTAACGAGAACACTGTTCTTACCAACGAATGGACTAAAAACTGAAAAACTAGATTTAAGTGCATTAAATGGAAGAGAAAGCAAGTTAGATTATAAGGTCTTACAGCCAGTAAATCAGGGAACTGACGAAATGCGATATGAATATAAAGAGTTTATTTTAAAAGGATCAAAAAATTTACCGACTCTTGAAAATGACATTGTAGAAATAGACTATAAACATTATAAAAATCAAATACTAACTGGTTTTCAAACAGTGTATGAAATGATTATAAAAAATAAAGCTGAACTCTTAAACTCTAAAGTATTAGAGAAGTTCAAAAATTTAAAAGTAAGAGTTCTTTTTAGAGACACAAACCAGTATGCCACTATTCTGATGCACATGCAGCATCCTCAAATGCTGATGGATATGTTGGATAGAGAAAAAGCACTCGAAAACATGTGGGTATTTCCATATGCCGATAAATCAATTATTGATTCAGAAACTCGCGATATGATTTTTAACGATATTCCAGTATTTTTTAATGTTACTAATTCTCTTCATATTGAAGGGAATAAAAGCATGATGATTGAGAACTATTATGACTATACGCCCTATGAATATCTTTTAACTACTTTCAATGAAGTGTCTGAAAGCGAATTGCAGCATCAACTTTCAGTCATACAATTACACTTCGGTGATTTCTCAAGTGTTAGAAAAAAAGAATTATCTGCGCTAGAGACAATTTCTGAACCGTTTTCGAAATTATCATTTGAGTGGAATGAACAGATCGTATTGAATGAAATTTATGAAATTGCAGATAGCATAATTGAAAAAGCAATTGATTTGGACCATGTAAGCTGGATTATTCCGAGTAATCAATCAGATGATGATGTTTGGTCGCTGGCTCCGAGTTCGGATGATTTTTATAATGGCTCCTCTGGAATTTTACTGTTTTATTATCACTTATATAATCAAACAGGTATCAAAAAGTACAAAGAGTTTTACCAAAAACTATTGGCGCAATGTAACCCAGAATTAGTATTTGATTATAAGCTTGGACTATCGGGTTATCCAGCCTATCTGCACGCATTTTCGTATATGAATGATTTCAAAGATGACAATGCTAAGATTTTAAAATTAATTATTCAATACTGTTCTAAAATAGAAGAAATTTTGAATGATAAGAGCAATTCAATTGTTGAATTAGATTATCTTAACGGAATTACTAGCCTAATTGGAAGTTTGATACGTCTTTATGAACATACAAAAATGTCAAGAGTATTAGAGTTAGCGATAAAGTGTGGTGATTTCTTAGTGAATAAAAACGTCCCAATCAAAGATCCGAGTTTTGGTCATGGCGAGTTTGGAAAAATTGTAATTATTAAGAGATTATTTAATTTGACTCAAATCAAAAAATACAATGACTTTGCTAACTCACTTCTTTCTAATATTGATATTCCGGAAAGTCTACAATCTAGCAAAAGTCTTCATTGGTGCACAGGTTGTTTAGGGATCGATATGACAAAAAATGAAGTGTTTGACCAAGAAATGCAGGGGCATAAAGTATTTGTAAACAACTACAATCGGTTAGAAAATAAAACATTAATGAATAATGATTCAATTTGTCATGGGAATATGAGTCTCGTAGAATATTTCTTGACGTCATCAGATACGTTTGAAAAAGGTAGAAGTATTGGCATGGCGGTTATAAAGCTTAAAAATAATAATAGCGAGTATAAGTTAATGCATAATAGCAATTTTGAAGACATTAGTTTATTTACTGGAACTTCTGGCATAGGGTACCAACTTTTAAGACTGATTAACCCAGATGAAGTACCAAGCATTTTGAGTTGAAGGAGGACAAAATCATGTTAAAAAAAATATTTGTCTATGTTGGTTCACGAAATAAAGATTCACGAATATTTGATTTGACAAACCAAATTATTTCTCGATTTAAAAATCTTTGTTCTAAAGAAATTGAGCTTCAGATTGATATATATTCGCCGTTAAACACTCAATTAAATCCTTCTACAGGGTGTAGGCAGTGTTTTAATCTTGGCAAGTGTCCAAGTGAATTAAAAGATAAACCTGACGATGGAGAAATGATAAAAAGAAAAATGAAAGAAGCTGATTATATAGTTTTGGCGAGTCCTGTATATTCACACAATGTTTCTTCGGATATGAAAGTTTTAATCGATCGCTTATCATATTGGGCGCATCTATATACGCTCGTAAAAAAAGCTGGGATTGTAATTTCAACAGCTGAAAGTAATGGAGCAACATTCGTTACAGATTATCTGGAGAAAACGTTAAGTTTTATGGGGGCGTCAGTTATTCACAAAACAAATTTTATTAAAACAGAAAGTTTTTTAGCTGATACTTATGTAGAAGAGACTGTCGATTCAATGTTGCATGTTCTTGATTCTAGTTATAAATTTACTCCGACTGATTATCAAGAAACTACATTCAATACATTGAAAATTATTTTGAGTCAATATGAACAACAACATTTTGAACATAAATATTGGGTTGAAAATCATTTATTTGATTGCGACACGCTTGAGGAGTACTTTGAATCGTATGCTTAAATCTAAGTATCTACTCTTACATCCGATAACACTAAGTTTAATAATGGTCATTGTGTGTACATTCTTTTACAAGTATCAAAACGATTTTTTGTATCTTTTGATACTTCAATTATTACTCCTTATGATGGTTGTTATCGCTATTCATGAAATAGGTCACTTAGTAGCGGGATTGATACAACATGCTCAATTGCATTTCTTAACATGGTGGTTCTTGATAGCAATTCAAGTGAATGGAAAAATAAAAATTATGATAAACGAAAATGTATTTTTAGCGCTAGGGACAACAAAAATGTACTTTAAATCTAGAAAAGATATAAAAAATCTTAAAAGAAAGCTGTTATTAAACTATATTGGAGGTCCTTTAATTAACTTAGTTGTTGCAGTGATTATGTTAAGTTATCGAGCAATTGAGCCTAATACTCAACTTACCTCTAGTGACTCTTATTCTTATTTTTTAATCCTGAATTTAATAATAGGGATAATCACACTTATACCGGTAGAAGGTACTGATGGAGGAGAAATTGTTTCTCTAATGAAGAAAAGTAATGCTGAAGTAGTAGATGACTATACTGTACAGTACCTCTATTATAAGGCGATAGAAGATATTCAAGAAGATGAGTTTCTTTGGTTAGAAAAAAAAGTAACTGCAGCATCTAATGATGATGAGGTATTCTCAATTGCAATTTTAAAGGCTCATTATCACATAAATAAAAAAAATTATAATGAGGCAAGTACTTCATTAATATTTGCTCAAAAAATTGTTTCTTCGGAAATACAACAAAAAATACTAGGTTTTTATAATTCATTAATAAAAAGCCTGATTCAAAAAGAAATGAGCGAAGAATACATTGAACAGTTAAAAGAAATAAACTTTTGGTATGGAAAATGCATGTATAGTATTTCACTAAACATACTCAAACAAAATAGTAGTGACTATAAAAAAATTTGCATTTCAAAAAATGAAATTTACAAAGAAATGGTTGATCCTCATCAACAAATGATTCTATTAAAAGCGCTTAATTTATAATCAAAAAGGAGTATCGGCATGAAAAAAGTTAAATTTATTCAACAAATGGAATTTAGTGAATGTGGTTTAGCTTGTGTCGCCATGATACTCAATTATCATGATTATCAAATAACACTAAATGAAATACGCGATGAGTTTCCTAGTCCACGTGGTGGTTATTCGTTTCTGAACTTAACACAAATTGCAGATAATAAAAAAATGATGAGTCGAGCTGTTCAAATAGATGAAAGTGGTGTTGAAAATTTGATTTTACCCGCCATACTTCACTGGGAAGGAAACCATTTCGTAATTTTAGAAAAAATACGTAATGATATTTTCCATATTGTAGATCCTGCAAAAGGACGTATGAGGTTAAAAAAAATAGACTTCATAACTAAAATGAGTGGATTTGCCATCATGTTTTCGCCCTCGTCAACGTTCCAAAAAAGGTCAATTGAAGAATCGAATATATTATTTCATTATTTCAGCAAACACAAAAAGACAGTATTCCATTTGTTAGCACTGACAATCCTTCTTCAAATAGTATTATTAACTATCCCTTTAATCACTAAATGGACTACTGATCATTTACTAATCAACAAAGAAGAGCCCCTAATGAATGTTGTCGGTATTACGATACTAGGAATATTCATTACTTATTTATTCTTCACAGGGGTAAGGTCGTTTATTTTAGCAAAGGCTGAGACAAGTATTGATAAATCAATTATGACTGATTTCATGAATACATTGGTTAGATTACCTCATTCCTTTTTTGATAATCGATCCAATGGAGATATCTTATTTCGAGCAAACTCTAATTTTTACATTAGAGACATTCTTTCGACTACGTTTATCTCTATAATCATTGATGCCATGTTGATCATCACTTACTTTTTCATTTTAATGACTTTCTCAAAGATACTGGCAGTTATTTTACTGTTACTGTCTATCATCCTGATGACAAGCCTATTTTTCAATTCAAAAATCGTAAGAAAACTAGTAGACACTAGTATACGAGATAAAGTTAAGGTTCAATCACAGGTTACTGAAATCGTTCACAATGCTATGGATATTAAAGTGTTAGGGATTGAAGAAGAACTCTTGGGTAAGTGGAGTATAAATTACGATACACAATTAAAGAGTAGTCAAAGATTAAACATTTGGGAAGGTATTGTGTATACTATCACATCTGGAATTCAAGTAATGATTCCGTTATTGATTTTATGGATGGGAACAATGCTTTATTTAAGAGGAGATATAACAGTTGGGACAGTCATTGCCTCTAGTTCAATCGCAGTATCGTTCATCTCACCGATCATTTCAATGAGTAACCACTATACACAGATAGTCTCTTTAAGAGCATATTTTACACGGTTAGTAGATGTAATAAAAACTAAGAAGGAACAAGAAACAAATCCAGGTTTAGTATACGAAGAGTTAAAAATGGGAAAGATTGAATTCAAAAATGTTTCGTTTTCTCATAATCAATTTGTAGAAAATACTATAAAAGATATCTCTTTCACCATAAAGCCAGGAGAAACAGTCGCAATTGTAGGTCCTTCTGGATCTGGGAAAAGTACAATTGCTAAACTACTATTAGGTTTACATCGAGTGACTAAAGGTGAAATTTTGATTGATGATGTCGCTATTGAAAAGTATCATCTTCCTACTTTAAGAAAGCAGATTGGATCAGTGCTACAAGAGGCAGAACTTTTTAATGGAACTTTCAAAGAAAATATTGGAATGGGTGCTGAAGTAGAGGAAAGGGAAATTGAAGAAGCGGCCCAAATGGCAATGATCTATGATGACATCATAAAAACTCCATTAAAGTTTGAGACGATCATTTCCGAAGGTGGTGGTAATCTTTCAGGAGGACAAAGACAAAGATTGATTATCGCTCGAGCACTCTTAAAAAAGCCTAAGCTAATTGTTTTTGACGAGGCGACTAGCAGTCTTGATAATATCACCGAGCACTTAATAAAGGAAAACATTGAAAATTTAAAAGTAGGTAAACTAATCATTGCTCATCGATTAAATACAGTTCAAAGTGCTGATAAAATCGTTGTATTACATGAGGGAAGAATAGTTGAGAGTGGAACACACTCTGAATTGATTAACAATAGACAGCGATACTATAGACTATATTTAAAAATGGGGGAATCTGAACATGATGAAAAGAGTAACCATCCTGTCAGTCTTAGTAGGTAGTTTATATGGAATACCTTCTAACGTGTCTGCGGATGCTCTTAGTAATAATAACGAAAAAGTAATTATCTTCAAAGAAAGTGTTTCAAAAGAATCAATGCAGCAAGTCATAAAAGACAAAACATTAAAAGTTACTTATCAAATTCCTGAATTAAAATTAATAGTTGTTCAAGATTCGCACTCAAAATTAAAGGAAAACAAATATATTGAAAGTGTTTTTTCTTCTTCTTCATTAAAACCAATTGCCAGAGAAGAAAATCCATCATTAAACGAAGAAACATTTTCACTCTGGGAAGCTCAATGGGATATGAAGCAAATTACAGGAGATAAATTGAGCTACTCATTGCATCAGGCAAATAAGGGAACAGTAGTCGCTATAATTGATTCAGGTATAAATGACGAGCACCAGGATTTAAAAGATAGTGTGGTCAAAGGATCAAAGAATTTGGTTCCTGTCGGTGGATATAATGGAACCGAAAGTACCGAATTAGGAAATAAAAATGATTATAAAGATCGCATGGGACATGGGACAGGTGTCGCTGGTCAAATTTCGGCTAATGGAAAGTTACACGGAGTCGCTCCTGGAATTGGTATTCGTAGTTATCGCGTGTTTGGGGAAAAGTCTGCTAAGACAGAATGGATATTAAAAGCAATTATTGAGGCTGCAAACGATGATGCTGATGTAATTAATTTAAGCCTTGGAGAATATATGTTAGTTTCTGGTCAATACAAAGATGGAACAAATGATCTGAAAGAGTATAAAGCCTATAAAAAAGCTGTAGATTATGCATATAAAAAAGGGAGTATCGTGGTGGCTGCTGCAGGCAATGCTGGAGTGAACGTTAGAAATCAGAATGATATGAAAGAATTATTTACTTTGCTTGGAAATGATTTAGATGAATCATCAAAAAACAAAAAAGTAAAAATTTATGATATGCCTGCTCAATTATCGAAAGTAGTTTCTGTAGGATCTATTGGTCCGTTAAATACTCAATCTATATTTAGTAACTATGGTAGAAATTTTATTGACTATTACGCAGCAGGAGGGGACTTCAGTTACTTAAATCAATATGGACAAGAGAAATGGATGGAGGAAGGATGGTTTGAGAAAGAATTGATACTGACGACTGGTATGGATGGAGGCTACTACCAAGATGCTGGTGTATCTTATGCAGCTCCAAAAGTTTCTGGAGCAATAGCTTTGTTAATAAGTAAAGAAAAATTGAAAAACAAACCAAATAAAGCTTTAAATCAATTTAAGAAGCTGAATCAAAACAAGTATATTTATTTACCTAACGTATTAAAATAAAAACTTCATCGCACTATACCGTTAAAAAACGATATAGGAGTAGACTAACCTAAATTTTGATACAATATAAAACACCTTCGGAGTGGTACATTTTTAAAATGTACTGACATCGAAGGTGTTTTTGCATGAGAAAATATATCTATTTTCAATAGATACACTTATGTAGTTGGATAGTGATTCGAGAAAATGAGTAATCCAGTTCTGTTGAATGAACTATTCCAGAGCTCATTCCTTTTGAGCAGAATTCGTGAAAAAGTTTATTGGCGCTTTCATAATTCCTCAATTGTCATTAAGAATATAGAACTGCAGAGCATGTTGGAGTACCGAAGGATTCATGTATTTGCTCATGACAGCTTAGCCTCTTGCCACAATCCGTTATTATTGGTGGAAATATTCCTGGAGGAAGAACTTATCATTGATTATTCTGTGAGATCAAAGGAAGAATTATTGAATATGCTAGCAACGAAGAGTCAGGTCGATTACTAACGTGTCTACCGGTTGCGAAGGGAGATTTCATTTTCGTCCCGAGTGGAACGATCCATGCTATCGAAAAGGGCTTCTTGATTCTCGAGACGCAACAATCCTTTGACATGACCTATTGACTGTAAGACTTCGATCGAACGGATGAAGACGGACGAGCTCGTGAACTACATCTGGATAAAGCGGTGACCGTTACGTCCATCTCCGCAAGAAGATGTCAGAAGTGAAAGCGAAACAGATGAAGACTGCACAGATAAAGAGATTAGTACAGGTTCCCGAATTTAACATCTATCATGTCCAAGCGACGACCGAATTGAAGTTGAAAGCGATTGAACGCTCAAAGTCAATACTGGAGATCAACTTATGCTGACGATAGGTACTTCCTATTCGAATCAAAGGTGAATTGGAATGGATCATGAGAGACGTCCCACTTCCTTCATCCATCTGATTGACGCTGCATCTCGAATGGTTGGTCGAGGTATCACATAGAAAAAAGGACGTGCTTCAAAAATGATTAGAACGTATACATTTTGATAGTGATGTGTATACGTTCTAATCATTTTTCTATGTATCCTCTCGCGTGAAACAAATCTTGCTCGAGAACAAGGAGTCGAGCAAGACGCATCTCCTCGTCGATTCTTTGAACCGGTTCATGGAGGTAAATCTTCCGATTAAATTTATTTGGAAGGACGTAGCGATCAATTCATGTAAGATACTCAATGCATGTGAGGATGTCGTCTCCATGACGTCGAGCCAAATCATTACAATCGAAGAAAACCTGAGCTACTCATTGATTGGTATGAAAGATAATGCTGGGAGACCGATACGGAATCTTGAGACGTTTTCTGAAGAAGTCCGTGATTCTCTTTCCTCTCAAGTAAGGCTTCTCAGGATCTGGATAAGCACGAATCTCAAAGCCGGACGGTCAAGAAGAGTGGACAATGGTTTAAGCGAGTGATCGAAGAGAATGGATTCTTGAGATGATGAAGGATGAACAGGGTATATTTAGCCCTGGTCATCCTTTTTTTGTTATATTATACGAATATGTCTATACATGGGGTGTAATCATGTCTACTAAAAAGAAACCAAAGTATGAGAAAATCGCAGATGAACTACGTAAACGGATCCTTAACGGAGGTTATGATGTCGAGGAAGCGATGCCGGAGAGATCCAACTTGCGGAGGAGTTCGCGGTCAGTCGGATGACGATGAAGCGGGCACTCGAAATCCTTGTGTCGGAAGGCATCATCTATCGTCAACGAGGACAGGGGAGCTTCATCCTGCCTTCGAGCTTCTCACAGAGAAGAATCAACGTGTTGAACAAAGAATCCCAAGGGCTGACGAAGCTTCTCGGCGAGCGGACCGTCAGGAGTGAGGTCCTCCAGTTCGAGGTGCGCTTCCCGTATACGGAGGTCGCCCGTCACTTGATGATCGAGAAGAGCGATCCTGTCTATGAGATCCGGCGCGTCCGTTATGTCGATGACGAACTTTACGTGATCGAGCATACGTTTATGCCCTCCTCGTTGATCACTGGAGTGACGAAGGAGGTCCTTGATAGTTCCATCTATCAAATACATCCAGGAAGATCTCGGTTACACGATCACGAGCTCACATAAGATGATTCGTGCGGATAAGCCGAACCAGTGGGTTCGTGATTATCTTGGGAACGAGGAGACCGATCCAATTATCGAGGTCGAGCAAGTCGTCTTTCTCGGGAACGGGAAGCCGTTAGAGTATTCGTTTTCGCGACACCGTTATGATAAGTTCGTCTTTACTTCCGTCCATATCGGTCGATGAATGAAGATGGGTCAAGTTTATGAATATCTTCTCTTTCTGATTAAACTTGAGGGACGCTATAAGAAGGTTCAATGATGGCTAAATAAGAAATGCGTATACATTTCGATGTCGAAATGTATACGCATTTCTTTATCTGTAAAGAATCATAAACAAGCTTAATTACAAAAAATTATATAGGGAAAAGAGATAAATCTTTAGAAAAAATCAAACTGATTTATGCTTGGAAGGTATTATCCAATAATGACTAAGATTTAAGCATTGTGCGATCCAGCTGATGTAAATACAGCTTGGTAATAAGGAAAATAACGAACGAGAAGCCGAACAGTAAATAAAGTGGCGATTGATATGCTAATACAATCAATGTCGTTAGTAAAAGAAAAGAAATCAATAAAACATATCCATAACGTACTAAACTAAAAAGAGCTAACTTGAAGGCATCTTTTTTTTTCAACTCATAATGCGAGAGGATTGGAAATAAGAAAACGGAAACAGCTAAAAATGACAAGCTGACGATTGACAGACCCGTAAATAAGAAAGTCTGTCCGGTTTCGATGTGGCGAATGATTAAAAAATCAAAAAGTAAAAACAGTAAGATGAAGGTCCATAACATACCAAATTTTAAATGGTATTGAAGCGCTTCTTTGAAAAAGTGAATGTACGATCGAAAAACACTATAATCTTGATGAACGGACCATTGTCGTGTGACAGCAGTTAGTGCATACAGAGCTGGGAAAATCGTGATGACTGGTAAAAGGGTGATAAAGAAAATAAAGTTCAGCTGTACGAGTCCCGTGGTAAATTCAAGTAATTGGAATAGTTTGTTTTGTTCATGTCTTAAGTTCATAAGTACCTCCCCGAAGTTCTACACAAAAATTAACCAGACTTAGATTCGAGACGATTAAAGGGTGCTGTTGAGTTACGAATAATTAATTCCGGTTCATAAATGTGAGATGGAGGGGCTTCTTTTTTCTCTACTGCTGCGATGATCCGTTCTGCTGCAGCACGTCCAAGTTCTTGTTTTGGATGGATGATCGAAGTCAACTTCACTTCTGTGGCCACTGCAAGGACGGAATCATCATAACCTACAAGAGAGATATCTTGCGGGACAGATAGACGTAGCTTCCTTAACTGATCCAAGACACTTAAGGCTAGTTGATCATTGTAGCAAACCGCAGCACTTGGGCGATGCTCTTCACTCTCGAAGAGGCGTCCAATCGAATCATAGAAACTTGGAACTAACTCTTCCGTGGTATAAGTGATGATCAATTCTGACTCTAAAGGAATATTGTACTCACGAAACGCACGGAGGAATCCACGCATTCGATAAACTCCCTGTAAATCATCCGTTTTAAATAAGCCCATGATACGTTCATGACCAAGATTGATTAAATGTTCTGCTGCTAAAAATCCACCTCTTTCGTCATCCATCATGAGATGAGGAGGCATCAATTGGGAGTAATACTGGTTAATCATCAAGTAGGGGATGTTTTGTTGCTCAAGTTCTAGATAATATTTGATGTTCGGATTATGGTTACTACTTTTGGTTGGTTCAACAATTAATCCATCAACTTGACGATCTAACATCATTTCGAGGCATTGACGTTCTTTCTCTACATCATTGTCTGTACACGAAAGTGTCAGAGTATATCCTTTCGAAGCTAAATGAGATTCGATTCCTCGAATGATGGATGGAAAGATGTAATCAGACATATAGGTTGTAATCACACCGATATTCTTGCCGTTATTAGAGCGCTCGATTACCTCAGCTTCTGGTTTAGGAAGTACGTGGGAGCAGTAAGTTCCTGAACCTTGTTCGCGGTACAAATAGCCTTCATTCACAAGCTCTCCAACTGCTTGGCGAATCGTGTGCCGACTAACTTGGAAAGATTGTACAAGTTCACTTTCAGGAGGAATTTTTTCACCAGGACGTACTGTGCCATCCTTAATCCAATCAAGTATATGATTCTTCACGATGCTATATTTTGTCCGTTGTGCCATAAGGCGTCCCTGCTTTCTCTCTTGTATCAGCAAACTTATCCGTACAAGATATGATAGTACTTACATATTAGCAAAGATTTGTCCGGTTTGCTATGGATTTAAGAGAAAATCAATCGATAAATCATTTAAATGTACGTACAAAAAAGAAATAAATGACAAAAAATCAAATTGACATGTCCGAATGTGTGTAATAGACTCAAATTGTGCAGAAAACGCTTTCATTGTTCATTTAACTTGTTTTAATTGTCTTTCGTTATAGCGTTGTGTGGGCTTCGCTATAAAAAATATCGTATTTGCTTAAATAAATATGTACGTACATCTTAATTCCGCTTTGACACTGAAAATTAAAGCACTGGAGGAATTCACAATGAACCTTAAAACAAAGAAGATGTTTGCGCTTACAATGACTGCCTTGATGGCGACATCAATAGCATTAGCTGGTTGTTCAGGAGATGGTAAAAGTGCGGATGGAAAAGTCGAACTCACATTCATGTTTCGCGGGAATCCTGAAGAGCTAAAAGCGTACAAAGCAACAGTGAAACGATTTGAAGAAGCCAATAAAGACGTAAAAGTGACAATGGTACAAACAGCTCCGGACCAATATGATACAAAATTAAAATCTGCTATCGCAGGACGTAAAGTACCCGATGTCTTTTTCTACAATCCGGCTCAAGTCAAAGCTTACGTGAACTCGGGTGTACTACTAGATATCACAAAGAACGTCGAAGGATCGAAGGACATCCAGTTAGAGGATATCTGGAAAAAAGGTGTTGATAAATACCGGTATGATGGAAAGGTGCTTGGCAAAGGCGCTATTTACGGTCTTCCAAAAGATTTAGGACCATTTGCGCTCGGCTATAATAAGACGATGTTCGAAAAAGCAAAGGTATCACTTCCGGATAAAGACAAACCATACACGTGGGATGAGTTTATTCAGGTAGCTAAGAAGTTAACGAAGGATACGAACGGTGATGGGAAAATGGATCAGTATGGCACTGGATTTAACGTGAACTGGGCATTGCAACCATTCGTCTGGAGTAATGGGGCAGACTGGATCAATGAAGAGGGAACGAAGGTAACGATTGACGATCCAAAATTCATCGAAGCCCTCCAATTTTTTGTGGACCAGCAGTTAAAACATAAAGTAACTCCATCTATTGGAGAGTCACAAACACTCGATACGTATCAACGGTGGATGAAAGGGCAACTGGCGTTCTTCCCAGTCGGTCCTTGGGATATGGCAGCTTTCAAAGATCAATTAAAGTTCGAATATGATCTTCTTCCATGGCCAGCAGGATCAACAGGGAAAGCAGCTGGTTGGGTTGGATCACTCGGAATCGGTGTAGGGTCAACGACGCAACATAAAAAAGAAGCGACAGAACTAGCCATGTACTTATCTGCCAATCAAGAAGGACAACAGGCTTTGGTAGATGCACAAGTACAATTACCGAACAGCATGAAAATCGCTAAAAATTGGGTAGAAGACACATCCATTAAACCTGCTAATAAACAGGAGTTCCTTGATTTGATCAATGATTACGGACGCGGTATGCCAGCAGAAAAAACATACACTGCTGAATGGTATGACGAGTTCTTCAAAAACATCCAGCCTGTCCTCGATGGAAAAACATCAGTGGAAGACTATGTGAAAAAAGAGCAACCAAAAATGCAAAAGTTGCTAGATGATGCCATCGCTCAAGAGAAACAGGCGAACTAACTAGAGGTAATGAGTCGGGTGGCGTAAGTCGCCACCTGAATCTCTAGTGTAGAAAGGATGGAAGACAATGAAGACAAAACCGATTTCCAAGTTATATCGTACGGAGCAACGGTATGCTTACCTATTCGTTGCGGCTCCGATAATTGGGTTCTTTCTGTTTGCTTTAATTCCGTTAATGTATTCCTTCTATGGTGCATTCACGAACTGGAACGGACTTGGACAAATGAAGTTTATTGGTCTTGAAAATTTCATTAACGTGTTCCAAGACGAGTATTTCTATAAAGCCATGTACAACACGCTGTTCATGATGATTGGGATTCCCATTGGTATCGTATTAGCGTTATTACTTGCCCTCGCTTTGAATCGAGGGATTTTTGGTACAAATACGTTCCGGGTTATCTATTACATTCCCGTCATTTCTTCCATCGCCGCTGTCTCGATTTTGTGGCAGTGGGCATATAACGGTGATTATGGTTTGGTGAATCAGTTCTTAGACTTAATCGGTATCGATGGTCCAAACTGGCTCCAAAATGCTAATACCGTTAAACCGGCGTTGATCGTCATGGCAATTTGGAAAGGTCTTGGCTATACGATGCTCTTGTATTTGGCAGCCTTGCAGAGCGTACCGCGTTCATATTATGAAGCAGCGAAGTTAGATGGCGCGAATGCTTGGCACTGTTTTTGGTATATTACACTCCCGATGGTTAAACCTGTCACTTTCTTCATCATCGTGACGAATATTATTGGTGGTGCGCAAATCTTTACGGAAATCAACGTTATGACACCGACAGGGGGACCGGAGTATTCATCTGCTTCTGCCGTCTTCTACATTTGGCAAAAATCCTTTGGAAACTTCCAACTAGGCTATGCTTCAGCAATGGCACTCGTTCTCGGTCTTTTCATTTTCATCGTTACCTTGTTCCAATTCCGTATGAACGAAAAATCATCATTTGACTTGGATTGAGGCGTTAATACCTTAGAAAGGAGAATGACCATGCAGTTAGCTCTTACCCGTAAAAAAGAAAATGTAGAGACGATGTCCGTGAAGAAAAAAGATCGGATCACGGATATCTTCGTCTTTATCTTTCTGACGATGGGTGCAATCGTCATGATCGCACCCTTATTATGGATGGTGTCCACCTCTCTGAAATCGAAAGATGAAGTGTTTTCACTTCCGCCCGTGTGGATTCCTACCGACATATCGTTCAATAAGTATTTGGAGATTTGGAATATGGGTCCGCTCTTGTCTGGTATATCAAACAGTCTGATCGTCGCCCTATCTGTCACGATCGTTGGAACATTCACCTCGAGTCTCGCGGCATTTGCGTTCGCTAAGTTGAATTTTAGGGGGAAGAATAAAATCTTCCTTCTCTTGTTTGCGTCTGTCATGATTCCGTACCCTGTCCTGATGATTCCACAGTTTATGATGTTCTCAGAAATCGGATGGGTCGATACACTTCTTCCGTTGATCGTACCTGGTTTGTTCGGAAATATTTTCATGATTTTCTTCTTACGTCAGTTCTTGAACAGTATTCCGAATTCTATCATCGAAGCTGCAAAAATTGACGGTTGCTCCTATTTTCAAATCTTTTATAAAATCGTCTTCCCGTTGATCAAGCCCGCTGTGGCCGCACAATTAATTCTATGGTTCATGGCTATCTGGAACGATTATCTTGGTCCGATTCTTTATCTCAACTCTCCCGAGAAACAAACCTTACAATTGGTCATCGCCAATTTTAATGCATCCTATGCCATCCAAAGTGATTATCCGTTAATCATGGCTGCGTCTGTTGTCGCATTATTACCGATGTTGATCGTCTTCATGATTTTTCAGAAGCAAATCATCGAATCGATTGCTATTTCTGGTGTTAAAGGGTGAGGTATAACGAAAATGGAAACGCCCGTCTTGAGTAAAGGCGGGTGTTTTTAATTAAAGGAGGAAAAATTCGTATGAAAAAAATATTAATAGGAATCATCGTTTTATTCATCGCAGGCTGCTCTTTCTTTTGGTGGTCCACGAGAGCGTCTCTCCAGGATTTGAATTTACCGAAAGCGCCTTTTGATAAGAAAATGGCAGATGTCAGACAAAATATTTTGAATCAAGAAAAGAAGTGGACGACAAACTTTACGCATGACGGAGCGATCATAAAGGAAGGTGATACCTATTATGTGTTCTCGACGGATTACATGGTAGGTGGTCCTCCGACACCGGGCATTCAGGTTCGGAAATCAAAAGATCTCATTAATTGGGAATTTACAGGGCGAGTATTTGACGAAGTCTCTCAAGAAGCGTTCAACTGGACGGGAGGGAATACATTTTGGGCGCCCTCCATTACGAAAATCAAAGACACATTCTACCTCTACTATTCTGTCTCAAAAGTTGGGAGTCGTACTTCATACATTGGTATGGCGAGCGCTTCAAATGTTGAAGGACCATGGCGCGATCAAGGAGTCGTCATCGCGTCTAAAGAAGGGGATGGAAAAACGGTCAATGCGATTGACCCTCACGTGCTCCAAGACAAAACAGGAAAATGGTGGATGACGTATGGATCCTATTTTGGTGGTATCTTCTTGACGGAAATCAATCCGAATACGGGCAAATTGATGAAGAAGTCATCAGAAGGTAAGTTACTTGCTAAGCGAAAAGATATGACGATGGGAATAGAAGGTCCAGAAATTCTATACAACGCAAAAACAGGTTATTACTACTTGATGGTTTCATATGGTTGGTTAGAAGATTCATATAACGTAAGAATTGGGCGATCAAAATCGCTCGATGGACCCTATGTTGATTCTCGCGGGCGTGATTTACGGGATACTTCGGATGAATCATTTGATACTGGTTTAAAAATTGTTGGCTCCTACCGTTTTGGGGGAGACGACGGTTACGTGGGGACCGGTCATTCTGCATTTTTACAGGATGGAGAAGATACTTTTATTATCCATCAAGCTCGACCAAGCGAAGATATCTATTGGTCGCAATTGCAGGTCCGAAAAGTGTATTGGACAAAAGAGGGTTGGCCAGTGGTTTCGCCTGAACGATACGCAGGTGAAAAGAATATCAGTGTTCAAAAAGACCAGATCGTTGGAGAATGGGAAATCATTATTTTTCCACGATTTGATGATGGTCAGCAACAATCAAGAAAGCTGAAGTTGCAAAAAGAGGGCACTCTTCTTGATGAGGAAGGTTCGTGGCAATTAAAGGGGGACATTCTTAGTCTACGCATTGGGCAAGAGAGGTATGAGTTACGGGTCGGTGCGGCGTGGGATTGGGAAAATTGGAAATCCACGATCATCATGACAGGTCTTAGTGAGGACGGAACAGCAGTTTGGACAAAAAAACGTTAAATTAATTATTTGTACGGACAAATAACTATATTAAAGAAGATTAACAGTTTGATAATTAGAAAAAAACGTAAATAAATGCGTATTTTTCTGAAAAATGATTGCTTATTCCTAAATAATTGATACAATCATAGTGTAAGTTATACGTACAAATTTATTGTTTATTTAAGTTTTCTGCACGAATTTTGAATATTTGTCCGGATGAAAATGAGGGAGTGCCCACACACTTTATTTTTTCTTCTGAAATGTAAGCGTATTCTTTTTGGGAGTAGGGTGATGAAATGTCGAAATATACAATCGGAATTGATTATGGCACGCAATCAGGTAGAGCCGTCTTGATTGACGTCGAAACAGGTCATGAAGTGGCGACTGCAGTCAAACCATATACACATGGAGTAATAGATCAATTTTTGCCTGATGGAAAAACACGGCTTGAACATGACTGGGCACTCCAACATCCGCGTGATTATTTAGAGGTCCTGGAATTGACGATCCCCGCAGTTGTCAAAGAGGCAGGTATCACGAAGGAACAAGTCATTGGGCTTGGTATCGACTTTACAGCTTGTACGATTCTACCGATCGATGTCGATTTGAATCCGTTGTGCTTCCGTGAAGAGTATCAACATAATCCGCATAGCTATGTGAAGTTGTGGAAGCATCATGCAGCTCAAGATGAGGCAGACGCTTTGAACCGTATTGCGAGTGAACGAGAAGAACCATTCCTAAAGCGCTACGGCGGGAAAATTTCATCTGAATGGATGATCCCGAAAGTCTGGCAAATCCTAAACGAGGCACCCTCCATTTACGAGGCTGCTCACGAAATTTTAGAGGCGACGGATTGGGTCGTTTCTCAGCTAACTGGAAAAGTGGTACGAAATAGTTGCACGGCTGGCTATAAAGCGATCTGGCACAAACAGGAAGGCTATCCTTCTAAAGAGTTTTTCAAAGCGTTAGATCCACGACTCGAGAACGTAGTCGAAGAGAAGCTTTCCAATGACATCGCACCCATCGGTGCCAAAGCAGGAGAATTAACAATATCCTTTGCAGAACGAATCGGTCTCCTTCCGGGAACTGCCGTTGCCGTAGGGAATGTAGATGCTCATGTTGCAGTACCTGCGGTCGGGATCACGGAACCTGGTAAGTTGTTGATGGTAATGGGAACGTCTACTTGTCATATCCTGCTTGGTGAAGAGGAACAGGTCGTACCCGGTATGTGCGGTATCGTCGAAGACGGAGTCCTACCGGGGTTAATGGGATATGAAGCTGGTCAGTCCTGTGTCGGAGATCATTTCGAATGGTTCATTGAAAACTGTGTACCAAGTGATTATTTGCAAGAAGCAAACATTCAAGGAGTTAGTGCGCACCAATTATTGACCGATAAGGCAACGATGCAACGCGTCGGCGAACATGGATTGATCGCTCTTGATTGGTGGAACGGAAATCGTTCTACACTGGTAGATACGAATCTGACGGGCGTACTTCTAGGTGCAACATTACTGACGAAACCAGAAGATATCTACCGCGCATTGATCGAAGCGACTGCTTATGGCACGCGAACGATTGTCGAAGCATTTCGAACAAGTGGTGTTCCCGTCCATGAAGTATACGCTGCAGGAGGAATTGCGGAGAAAAATGCCTTGATGATGCAGATTTATGCCGACGTCCTAAACATGGAGATCAAGATTTCAGCCTCTTCTCAAACTCCAGCTTTAGGATCTGCTATGTTCGGTGCCGTAGCCGCAGGAGCAGAACGAGGTGGTTATGCCACCATCACTGAAGCAGCGACGAAGATGGGACGTGTAAAAGAAAAAACATATCTTCCGATTCCAGAAAACGTTGAAGTGTATGAGGCGCTGTTTGCTGAATACACGAAGCTATACGATTATTTCGGTCGTGGAGAAAATGATGTGATGAAGCGATTAAAGAAAATTAAGGCGGAAGCGTCACGTCAGAAAGGGGAACCAGTATGGTGAGTCGTCAATTAAAAGAAGAAGTACTTGAAGCGAACCTAGCATTACCGAAGCATGACTTGGTCACCTTTACGTGGGGGAATGTTAGTGGGATTGATCGAAATGCGGGGTTGGTCGTCATCAAACCGAGCGGTGTCCCGTATGATGCTTTGGCGATAGAGGATTTGGTCGTAGTCGATTTAGAAGGCAACGTCGTCGAGGGCAATCTTCGTCCATCTTCTGATACGCCAACACATTTGGCTTTGTATCGGGCTCTGCCTGAGATAGGAGGCATTGTCCATACGCATTCCCCTTGGGCGACGAGCTGGGCGCAAGCAAAGCGAGCGATTCCTGCCTTTGGGACGACACATGCCGACTACTTTTACGGAGAAATTCCGTGTACACGTGAATTATCTGATGAAGAGATCGAGACGGCGTACGAGCTGGAAACCGGAAACGTCATCATTGAGACGCTGAACGAACTGCATTTAGAACCTGTTGCCGTACCCGGTGTACTGGTCGCAAATCATGCACCTTTTTGTTGGGGCAAGGATGCGGATGAAGCCGTACACAATGCAGTCGTACTTGAGGAAGTAGCCAAGATGGGTATTCATGCCTTGAATCTGAATCCAGGATTAGCACCCATCAAACAAAGCATCTTAGATAAACACTACTTGCGCAAACATGGAGAAAACGCCTACTACGGTCAGAAATGATAGGTGCACATAGCTAGATGAGGGGGATTTTAAATGTTGACAGCAAACACACACGAATTTTGGTTCGTGACAGGAAGCCAGATGCTCTACGGTGAGGAGGTACTTCGTCAAGTCGAAACACATTCGAAAGAGATCGTCTCAGGATTAGATGCAGCGGATGTCTTCCGAGATCGAATTGTTTACAAGGGAGTCGTCAAAAATGCAGAAGAAATTCGGCAGATGATGTTGCGGGCGAATGCTGATGATGCCTGTGCCGGTGTGATCACATGGATGCATACCTTCTCACCATCGAAAATGTGGATCAGTGGGATGCGTGTGTTACAAAAACCTTTGCTTCATTTTGGAACACAGTTCAATCGTGACATCCCGTGGGATGCGATCGATATGGATTTCATGAACCTCAATCAGTCGGCGCACGGTGATCGTGAACATGGTTTTATCACAAGTCGGATGAACGTGAAGCGAAAAGTACTCGTCGGACATTGGGAAGATGAACTCACACGCCAAAAGATGTCATCTTGGATGAATGTGGCACATGCGTTAGCGGAAAGTAAGAACTTAAAGGTCGCGCGTTTTGGTGACAACATGCGGAATGTAGCGGTGACGGAAGGTGATAAAGTCGAAGCCCAGATTCAACTGGGCTGGACGGTCGATGGGTATGGTGTCGGTGATCTCGTCACCTATATGAATGCGGTATCGGAGTTGGATTTAGATGACTTGATGGAAGAATATCGCACGCGGTATGAAATGACGAATACTGGAATGGAAGAAGAAGCATTCCAGGAATCGGTCCGCTATCAAGGGCGCATCGAACTCGGCATGAAAGCTTTTCTTGAAGCAGGTGGATACACGGCCTTCACGACAACCTTCGAAGACCTACATGGCATCAATCAACTACCTGGACTAGCCGTCCAACGATTGATGGAGCAAGGGTACGGGTTTGCTGGAGAAGGAGACTGGAAAACCGCAGCACTTGTTCGACTTATGAAAATCATGGCGAGCAACGAACGGACATCTTTCATGGAAGACTATACTTATCATTTTGAACCAGGCAACGAGATGGTACTCGGAGCGCATATGCTCGAGATTTGTCCGACGATTGCGGTCGATAAGCCTAGAATCGAAGTTCATCCTCTCGGAATCGGAGATCGTGAAGCGCCAGCGCGGATGGTATTCGAAGGACAGAATGGCAAGGCATTGAACGCTAGTCTGATTGATTTAGGACATCGCTTCCGTCTCTTGGTAAACACAGTTGAGGGCATCCAACCTGAGGAAGCAATGCCGAATCTTCCGGTGGCACGTGTTCTATGGAAAACAGAACCATCGATGGCTCAAGCTGTCGAAAACTGGATCCAAGCCGGGGGAGCGCACCATACTTGTTACTCGTACGAAGTAACAACTGAACAATTGCGCGACTTCGCAGAACTTCTGAACATTGAAATTGCTGTTATCGATAAAGAAACGGAGACGGTTCGATTTAATAATGAGTTACGTTGGAATGAACTGTACTATCGACCATAATTTATTGGGACCTTGCTAGGTCCCTTTTCTTGGAGGAGATACTATGAATAACCAACTCGTCACATCAACGTTAAATACAAAAGAAGCGGCAACACAATTGATCGTCAACGTGGATTTACCAAAAGGTAAAATCAGTAAACATATCTATGGACACTTTGCGGAACACCTCGGGCGTTGTATTTATGAAGGTCTTTGGGTCGGTCCGGAGTCGACCATACCGAATACAGATGGCATTCGGAACGATGTACTAACAGCATTGAAGAAATTGAACATTCCGGTCTTACGCTGGCCGGGTGGGTGCTTTGCAGACGAATACCACTGGAAAGATGGTATCGGACCGAATGAAAACCGAAAACGGATGGTCAATACACATTGGGGTGGCGTCGTTGAAAACAATCATTTCGGAACCCATGAATTTATGCGTCTTTGTGAACTACTAGAGTGTGAGCCTTATATTTGTGGAAACGTGGGAAGTGGAACCGTCCAAGAGATGTCTGAATGGGTGGAGTACATGACGTTCAATGGTGAGTCACCGATGGCGAACTGGCGTCAGGAGAATGGCCGTATAGAGCCATGGTCGCTTACGTATTTCGGTGTTGGTAACGAGAACTGGGGTTGCGGTGGAAATATGCGTCCGGAATATTATGCCGACCTATATCGACGCTATCAGACCTATGTGCGTAACTACGATGGCAATCAACTCTACAAGATTGCTGGTGGTGCAAACATTGATGATTATAAATGGACTGAAGTTCTTATGCGTGAAGCGGGTACGATGATGGATGGTCTCAGCCTTCACTATTACACGATCCCAGGCGATTTTTGGTTAGGTAAGGGATCAGCGCTAGACTTTACGGAAGATGAATGGTTCCTCACCTTGAAACGTGCTTATTACATGGATGAACTGATCACAAAGCATGGACTAATCATGGATCAATATGATCCAGAGAAGCGGGTCGGTCTCATCATCGATGAATGGGGAACATGGTTTGACGTTGAACCAGGAACAAATCCAGGCTTCTTGTATCAACAAAACTCTATTCGGGATGCACTCGTCGCAGCAATTCACTTCAATATCTTCCATAAGCACAATGACCGTGTTCACATGGCGAATATCGCGCAAATGGTCAATGTACTTCAAGCGATGATTTTAACGGAGGGAGACCAGTTCATTCTCACACCGACATACCATGTCTTTGAGATGTATCGTGTCCATCAAGATGCTGAACGTGTCGAGCTAGCAGCCATCACGCGTGACTATGTAGCCAAAGAAGAATCGATTCCTTCTGTAAACGCGACAGCTTCTCGTGATGCTGATGGTGTATTGCATATTAGCCTCTGCCAGCTCGATCATCAAAACAGCGATAAGGTCGAAATTGATCTGCGAGGAATGGGTACGATTTCGGACGTATCAGCGCGCATTTTAACAGCAGATCATCTCAATGCCCATAATACGTTTGAACAACCAGACGTGGTTGCGCCACGTGAGCATGAGGTCAAGGTGACGGAAGACGGGAAGCTCATCATGGATGTTCCAGCGATGAGCGTCATCACACTGGCGGTTCGCTGAGATGAAAGTCGTTGAGACAAGACGGTGTCGTACTTGTCCTCCAACAGAAGTAGACACTGATTGGTTATTGACCATCGACGCGGAAGTCATGGCACAAGTCACGGACGCTGAATATCAGGAACGTCTTCGTCAATGTGCAGTCTGTTCGTTTTACCAGGACGATACCTGTTTGAAATGCGGATGCTATGTCTCTTATCGGGCACGCCTTGCAACAAAACATTGTCCGGTGAAGGTTTGGTGAAAAAGGAGCGACTTGAGATGGGACAACAAGAAGTAATAGATCAGACGGCATTTACGCTCGAGAACGATATGTGTCGTTTACGTATATTGACATATGGAGCAACTCTGCAAGAGTTTTCGATTCAAGATGAGGGATGGAAAAACCTCATCTTGTCTTACGATACAGTTGAAGAATACAAGACAGACACATATTACTTGGGCGCGACGATCGGTCGTGTGGCTGGGCGAATCGAGGACGGAACATTCGATATGGACAGTGTAACGTACCATCTGCCTCAAAACGAAGGGAAGCATCATCTTCACGGAGGAGACGGTCTCCACTGTCGATTCTGGAAAGTGGAAGACGTATCCAATACGCATCTCATTCTTCGGTATGTAAGTCCTGATGGTGAGAATGGCTATATGGGTGCACTCGATGTCAGAGCTTCGTTTGTATTGTTAAAAGACGGTGTCAAGATTACGTATCAGGCAACCAGTGACACAGATACAGTGGTTGATATGACAAATCATACGTATTTCAATCTAAGTAGCGGAAACCGAGATATCTTACAGCATGAATTGACGTTACCGGCTAATCAATTTGCTGAGCTTCGAAATGATTTGATCCCTACAGGTCGCTTACTGGATGTCGATCAGACCCCTTTCGACTTCCGATCAGGACGAATGCTGGGAGATGGTCCAGCTTCAAGCCATCCACAAAATCAACTCGTCAATGGTTATGATCATCCTTTTTTATTCGATGACCAACGAAAAGCGACGCTGTACGATCCTAAAAGTAAACGCATCTTGATGTTGTCTACGACTGCACCTGCTCTCGTGCTCTATTCAGGAAACCAGATGAATGAAGAAACGATGTTACGCGAGGGACGCTCTCGAAAATATTACGGTGTTTGTCTGGAGCCTCAACATCTTCCTAACGCCGTTCATCACAGTAATTTTCCTTCTATCCAATTATCGGCGGGGCAGACTTATTACTGGGAAACGGAATATCGTGTCGGGAAAGGAGTCAGTCGATGAACCTCGAACAGATACAAAAGCAGGTTGCCACATGTTCTTGTGGAAATCCACACCATCCGATCTCGATTGAGCAAATCAATGCCTCGGAAAAGGTGTGGCAATCGCTAGTTAAGTTTGTGCAGAAGAAAGAGTGGCGGCATCTTCTCGTCATCGCTGACGTCACTACGCAGACGGTCGGTTATTCCCCGTTGCAGAAAGCATTGATGACGGTAGGAATTGATGTAACCTTAGTCACGCTCTCACCGAACAAACAAGGGGACGTCGCAGCTGATGAACTAGCAGTTGTACAAGTAATGCTCGAGCTGGACGATAGTGTGGATGCATTGATTGCACTTGGAGCAGGTACCATTCATGATGTGACGCGGTTTTGTGCTGCGAAAGCAAAAATCCCATTTTTATCTGTGCCGACCGCTCCTTCAGTGGACGGATTTACTTCAAAAGGAGCGCCCTTAATCATAAGAGGGAAGAAAATCACCTATCAGCTCGTCTCACCAATTGCAGTATTCATCCCAAGTGATATCATCCGTGATGCACCTCGGGCGTTAGTGGCGGCAGGTGTCGGCGACATGCTTGGGAAGTACACCTCCTTACTGGATTGGCGTTTTGGCGCCTTTGATGGACAAGAACCCTTTTGTCCTGTTGTTGCTCGATTGACAGAACAAGCTTTATTCGATTGTGTAAAAGCTCTACCAGATATCTATGCAGAAAAAGTGGAAGGTTTAGATCAGCTGATGGATTCATTGATCTTATCCGGAATTGCGATGTTGATTTTTGGACATTCACATCCTGCATCTGGTGGCGAACACCACCTCTCTCATTACTGGGAGATGGACTTCTTGACACACGAACGTCCGGCGGTCTTGCATGGCACCAAAGTTGCAATTGCGACGATGGAACTCATTGATACTTATAGAACGATAATTCAAGAGAAGTCTAATGTACCGATGAATCTAGAGGAGTGGGCGAATCAGCTCCCGACAAGACAGAAGATGGAGTCCATTTTTAATTCGTTACAAGCCCCGATTCGACCAGAGGAAATCGGTATTTCACCCCTTCTCCTAGCGAGTAGCAAGAGAGAAGCGTATCGGCTTCGCGAAAGACACACCCTGTTAAAACAGTTGATCTTACAAACGACCCACTTTGAAACAGAGGAGCGTTCATTATGACAGAGACAATCGTAAATCCAATCGTAGAACAACGCGCGGATCCATGGATCATGCGTCATACAGATGGCTATTATTATTTTACGGCGTCCTTACCTGATTTTAGCGGGATTCCGCTACGTCGCGCTCAGACGCTCGGGGAATTGACTGGAGCAGAAGAGAAAGTCGTGTGGCAGAAGCGCTCGACTGGAATCATGAGTGCCAACATTTGGGCGCCAGAATTGCATTATATTCAAGGAAAATGGTACCTCTATTTCGCGGCGGCACGTGAAGATGCTATTTTTGATCATCGCATGTACGTTCTCGAGAATGGTTCAGCCAATCCGTTGGAAGGCGAATGGGTGGAAAAAGGACAAATCAAGACTTGGAAAGAATCGTTCGCCCTCGATGCAACAACTTTCGAGCATGAGAACCGGTTATATTACATTTGGGCTCAGAAAGATCCTGAAATTGAAGGGAATTCCAATCTCTATATTTCTGAAATGGAGAATCCTTGGACATTGACAGGGTCCCAGACCATGATTGCGACACCTGAATATACATGGGAAAAAGTTGGCTTTCTGGTGAACGAAGGACCTGCTGTTATGAAGCGGGATGGACATATATATGTGACGTTCTCGGCAAGTGCAACAAATCATAACTATTGTGTAGGTCTACTTCGTATCGATGAAAAAGAAGATATGTTAGATGCCACTCATTGGAAAAAATACCCGCAACCCATTCTTACGACAAATGAGTCAATTCGTGAATACGGACCAGGTCATAACAGTTTCACGACACTCGCAGATGGGACCGATATAATTGTCTATCATGCGCGGAACTATAAAGAAATCGAAGATGATCCATTATGGGATCCGAATCGCCATACGTATATACGACCATTTTCTTGGCAGGGAGATATGCCTATTTTTAAAAACAGGATGGTCAACAAGGAGGTCACACGATGAACCAGACAGAGGATCGGAATCTTGTTTTAGAGCAACGGGCAGATCCATGGGTGTATCTTCATTCTGATGGTTATTATTATTTCACAGCATCCGTTCCCGAATACGATCGAATCGAATTGCGTCGTGCTAGATCTCTTCATGAACTAAAGGATGTAGAAGCGGTGACAGCTTGGGTCAAACCTGATACTGGTCCGATGAGTGATCTGATTTGGGCACCCGAATTACATCATATTCATGGGAAATGGTATCTTTATTTTGCAGCTGCGAAGTCACGTGAAATTGTAAACGGACTCTTTGATCATCGCATGTTTGTGTTAGAGAATGGTTCGGACAACCCGCTAGAAGGCGAATGGATAGAACGAGGACAAATTGAAACACAGTGGGATTCATTTGCCCTTGATGCGACCGTGTTCGAACATCAAGATGTTCATTACTTAGTATGGGCACAAAAAGATCCTTTCATCGAAGGGAACTCGAACCTATATATCGCTTCTTTAAAGAATCCTTGGACCATTCAAAAACCGCAAGTCATGTTGACAAAGCCAGAGCTTGATTGGGAGACAAAAGGCTTTCTGGTGAACGAAGGACCTGCAGTCCTGAAGCGTCACGGACAAATCTTCATTACGTATTCTGCTAGTGCAACGGATGAGAATTATTGCATGGGTATGTTGAGTGCTTCAGAAGACGATGATCCACTGAATCCGGATGTTTGGGAAAAGTCATTGCGGCCAGTCTTCGCGACGAACGATGCGGCTAGCCAATATGGACCAGGACATAATAGCTTTACGATAGATGAGCAGGGACGCGACGTTATTGTCTATCATGCACGGACCTACACGGAAATTGAGGGTGACCCTTTGTACGATCCGAATCGTCATACACGGGCACAGATCTTTACGTGGGGTATTGATAAGAAGCCATATTTTGATAAGCCGATTTAAGTAGAATCAATACTAGCTTTTTACTCATATGAAATATAGTGAATGTCGTATACGCGGTGTCGAGTTAAACGGCCATGAAGTCAAAACAAAACATCCCCTTTGTAGAGCAATTCTACAAAGGGGATGTTTTTTGGTGAAAGATATTACCCTTAAATCTTAAAGCGATTTGTCCCTTTTTCTAAAACATCTGTCGTTTCGTTTAAAGTGACAACTAAGTCATGCAAAGCGGTGACCGTACCAATCATCTGTTCTGATGCTGCAGCGACTTCTTCGTTTCCTGCAGTATGTTCCTCGGCGACGGATGCAATCTCGCTTAACGCGTGACGAATGCGATTTTCTGATTGAAGGACGTTCTGCATTTGACGCGCCATATGTTGTGAAGACTGGGACACGACATCGACGTGTTCTGTCAATCGACTAAAAGATTGATCCGTATCAAGGATGGATTGCTTACCGGCCTCTGTCTCACTGACTGTCTCAGTAAAACTTTTTTCCATCGATCGAGTACTGATGAGGACATTGTTTACAATAGAGGAGATTTGACTGACGTTTTCTGCAACGTGCATGGAGAGATTCTTCACTTCAGAAGCGACGACGGCAAATCCTTTCCCTTGCTCGCCGGCACGAGCTGCTTCGATCGCAGCATTCAGTGCCAGGAGATTGGTTTGTTCAGAGATATCACGAATGATAGAAATGAGACCTTGGATTTCTTCTGATTGTCGATTGAGCTCTTGCACTTGATTCGTTGAACGTTGGACGTGAGAATGGATGACGTTCATTCGCTCGACAGACTGATGCATGTGAGCGCGACCCTCTTGTGTCAATTCATTCATCTCGATCGTAGCGTTATTAATATTCGTGCTGACTTCATCCGTACTCTGAATCAAACCTGCGAACGCATTCATCTCTTCGTTGAGAGAATGAGTCACGTGAGTCTGGCTCTCAGTTCCTACAGCAATCTCTGTCATCGTATGCGCGATTTGCGACGATCCGTCGAGTACTTCCTGTGAACTGGAATCGATGGTTTTACTAGTTTGAGTGATCACTGTAGAAGTTTTTTTGATTTCGCCAATCATCTTACTCAACATGTCGTTCATGTCTTGCATCGATACTGCAAGGGAGTGGATCTCATCGTTTGCGCTCACCTTCAAATCTCGTAATCGAAGATCCGCATTTTTTAAATCACCTGCTGCAATGAATTGAGCGACCTCTTGGAGCGTACGAATTGGATCAAGCTTGCGCATAAGAATCCACCGTAAGTAAATCAATGTGATGCCAAGGAAGAGGATGAGGCCTAAAAAGAAGAGCGGGAAGTTTTGTTTAGCGAGAGCCATCGTGAGTTCATGGACCTCATCTGCTGAAATATCCCCACCTAAAATACCAATAACGCTGCCGTCAGTGGATTTAATCGGAACAAAAACACTGATATATTTACCGTATGTCTTGTCTTCGATGATATCAGTAGCGTGTGTCTTACCTGAAAGAACGTCTTTTACGTCTTTGTAAGAAGCGCCGGTTGAAGGTTCTCCGATGTCACTGGCGCTCTCCGAAGAGCTACCATCTACCATGAGCTTTACGTGATCATCTTCTACGAGTGCGGTATAAGTATATAGAAGACCATTTTGCAGACGCAGATCATCTAACTGAGAACGAAGCTTCTCATAATCTGTTCCTTCTTCAGGCTGAGCGAGAAAACGCTCATAGGTTGTGGGATCAATTTGTTTTGAGATCCTTTGGAGATCTTGAATAGCTGTCTTTTTGAGAGTAGACAGTGCCGTTTGTGTGGTGTTGAAATAGAGGGCGACGTTACTGAACAAGAAAAATAAAAGAAGAATCATACCGATAATAAGGGATAGTCTGTTTCTTAAAGAATGCGTACGTTTGTTTTGCATACAAGTCCTCCTGAGTTTTTTTCATACAGACAGTAATATCGGTATATGTTATCAATTGTTTAGATTATCCTCTGAAGTAAAAATTTTCAGATAGTGAAGCGAGTGTAAAGTCTTTTGTCAACACTAGTCACTTGATAGATGAATGTAAATAAAAAAAGCCACATTACATTATTAAAGAGGAGTCGTTCCAAAAATCATTGCAGTTAGTAATTTTTCCTCTACCTTTTAAGTATTCATCTACAACTAAAGCAATCTAAGAGATTCTCGTGTTGGAAGCAAAAGAAATGGAGAAACATATACTTTTAAAAAGTATATGTTTCTCCATAGGTTTCTATCTGTTGCTTTATCTAATGCTGAGTTAATCTTACTGAGAAAGTTCAGTTTTTTCTCTTTGGTTTTGTGAGGCAGCACGAAAAATAGACCGATTTGATAAGAGTGGTTTCAGTAGTAATTGAAGAATAACAGCCTCGATGATAGATAAAAGAATCAAGATAAGTACAGAACCGATGTGCAATGCTTCATTTAAATAACACACGTTTAAAATAAATAGTAAAACCAAATGAACGACGAAAGTAATCTTATCCAAAGGATATACCTCCTCCCATGTGACCGATTCATCTGCCTAAAAACTTAAGGTACGAATCAGCGAACGGATGATCAAATAAATATGACATATTACCGTGTATACCCTTCTTCTAGACAATTCTATCGTTCAAAAGTGACGAAAAATTAGTCAGTGAGAAATGATAGCGCATTTTTCCAATTCCCAAATCTTAGCTTGATCATTGGAACAGATGGTCCTACATTATTTTTTAGCCATTTTCGATATTGCGTTATGGTGAGGTTACACGTATTAAAATCTATTTGGGCAGACTCCAGGGCTTTCAGACAATTTTTTTTCGATTGGGCCTCACCTGAAAGATATCCATGGTAAGTTAAAGCTAGTTTCCAGCTCCCGTGATGATGTGTAATGTTACTAGCACTCATCATAGAAGGGTATTTTTTTCTCAATTCAGTATACTGACGTACAGTAAATGAAGGACCGATTTTTTTAGAACATAAGTGTAAGCTTTCTTCTATTGATAATTTGTTCTGAATCAATATTGGCTTTTCTTTTGGGGTACGACTAATTGATGTTTTTTGTGGCTTAGCAGATGCTTTTATCACGCCACTTTCAATTAAAAAATTCTTCCACGTTCCGTAAAGTTGAAGGACTTCTTCATATGGTGGGTATGGAAGGAATTCCGTAAGAGTGATGTAATGGCTTGCCTTTATTGGCGTAGTATGAATTTGCTGAAGTCCTTGAATTAAACGGACCATTTTTTCTTTCTGAATAGCAGGAGAAAGTGAAGAAAAAGAATTTAGCTGTTCAGTCATATTACGATAAATCCCTTCTATTATTTATTACTTAAGAGTGTTTTAAAAAAAACTTTAATGGTTCATAGAGTTTATCTTAAAAATAAATTAAAAGAAACGGAAAGGTGCTTTAAATTTTAAAGGTCACCTTTCCGTATAGAAAAACTTAAATATCAAATTTTTTCGATTCTGATTCCAAATGATTCGTTCGCTCATTCAAGTTTTCTACTAAATCGTGCAATGTAGTGATGGTAGCAATCATCTGCTCCGATGCAGCTGCCACTTCTTCATTACTTGCTGTGTGTTCTTCTGCAACTGCAGCTATCTCCTCAAGCGCCATTCGGATTTTTTGCTCAGAAGCTAAAACATGATTCATTTTCTCAGTCATATGTCTGGTTGACGTAGAGACGTCTGTAACCTGAGTAGATAGATTCTCAAATGTCTTATCCGTTTCAAGAACAATTTGCTTACCACTCTCCGTTGCTTGCACTGTAGTAGAGAAACTCTGTTGCATTTGAGCGGCACTCGTCTCGATTGAGGTAACGATTGAGGCGATTTCACTTACACTACTAGCAACATGACTCGACAGATTTTTCACCTCTGTAGCGACTACAGCAAATCCTTTACCTTGTTCACCAGCTCGAGCGGCTTCAATAGCTGCGTTAAGCGCAAGAAGATTGGTTTGTTCCGAAATACCACGAATGATCCCGACTAAAGCTTGAATATCAGAAGATTGTTGTTTCAACTGCTCGACCTGATCGGCAGATTGAACGACTTGTTGATGAATGTGATTCATTCTTTCTACTGACTGTTGCATTTGGTCACGTCCAATTTTTGTTAACGAAGCCATATCTATGGTTGTCTCTTGAATGGTCCGACCAGATTCGGAGGCAGTTTGAATCAGCGAAGAAAAACTTTGCATTTCTTCATTTAAAGACAGTGTGACATGGGTCTGGTTCTCTGTACCGATTGCGATCTCTCCCATTGTACGCGCAATTTGTGTAGAACCATCTAATACTTCTGTCGTGCTGTGATCGATTGAATGACTGGTCGTCGTGACAAGATTTGATGTTTGTTTAATATCAGCAATCATTACTCGTAGCATCTCATTCATGTCACGAATGGAGATTGCTAACGCATAAATTTCATCTTTTGAAGGAATAGTCAAATCCGTTAATGTTTGTTTTGCTTGTTTAAGATGTCCTTTAGCAATTAGGTCTGCGACTGATTGCAATGTTTCGAGCGGTCTTAACTTTCGTCCAAGAACAATATATAACAAGGTAAGCGTTCCAAAAAGTAACAACAATAATAAGCCAATAAAGAGAGGAAGGTTTTGTTTTAACAAAGAAGTCGTTAATTCAGTGACTTCTTTTGCAGCAATATCTGTTCCTAAAATACCAATGACTTGACCCGAAGAACTTTTCAAAGGTACATACACACTGATGTACTCGCCATAATCAGGATCTTGAATGACATCAGTCGCAAAAGTTTGTCCTTTTAAAACATCTTTCATGTCTTTTGCTTTTGCTCCAGTCGCAGGGGAATCGATTTTTACAGCGTCCTTTGCAGGTAATCCATCTACTAAAAGATGAACTTTATTATTTTCTACTCGTGCTGTGTACGCATACATTAAGCCATTTTCCTTGCGAAGGGTATTTAATTGTTCACGCAATTGGTCGTACTTTGCTGATGGCGTTAGTTCATTTAGAAAGGATTCATATTTCTCTAAATTGATTGTATTTGCAATACGTAACGCATCTTTTTCAGCTGTAGCTTTTAAGGTAGATAATGCAGTCTGTTTAGTATTAAAGTAAAGTGATGCACTACTTATAATAAAAAATAAAGTAAAGATTAGTCCGATAATCAACAATAATCGAGTGCGAATGGAGTGTTTTTTCCCGCTCATGCTCAACCTCCTAAATAAATTGGTAACGAGAGTATAGTTCATATATCGGACTGGATGATGAAAAAGTAAATAGTATTTTCAATCACATATATAACTATTTATACATCTTTAAATTCGGGTATATACTAAACTATACTATTCTTAGTTTAATACGATAGAAGAAAAAACGACAACAAGCATTATTTCTAGCAATCTATAAGGAGGATTTGAAAATGTATTCTTATTCAGTTTCTGCTTATCAATCTAAATTCATTTTTGAAAACGAATTAAGAAGAAATGGTTTGACAACAAAAACTGCTAAGATCAAATTGTTTTCTTGTTTAGGATGTCGAACATTGATTCTATCAAAAACAGATGATTTGATTACCCATCATTGCTGTGGAGAAAAGAGGAAGTTCTTATGAGTCAACCACAACTCATTGTTTATGATAACTAAATGAACAAACAAGCAGAAAGTAAGGATTATATCATTAAGGTATCCTCTCTTCAGATATCCACTCCCACTTTATGTTCTTTCCTTTTCCAATACATTGCATCTGACCTTTATTTCGCAAAATACGCAACATTTTTTCGACGAGCTGCTTACCTACTTCAGGGTGGTGTTCTAGCACCTGTTGTTTTGTGAAAGGTTCCGATTGAGAAGTTATAAACGTAAAAATTTGCTCCATCTTGATTTCGGAAATGGAACGGTTTTTATAAGCATTGATAAAGCCGCCTATTTCTTTGTAAGCTGTTAGAACAGTTTCTAAGTAGAATTGAGTCCATTGATGTAACGGTAAGATGGCATCGGCATCTTGATCCTTAAATCTTTGTAGAAAGCTGTCATGAAAACTGTCGTAGGATTCATTAAATTGTCGATCGAGTGAAAAGTAACATTGGATTCGATAATCAAATTGGTGAAGTAAGTAGATATTCAACAGCCTCATGAGTCTTAATGCATCATAATGACCTCTTATTTGTTTAAAGAATTTATGGAGTAATAACGGAATTGCAATTAAAGGATGCATTTTTTGGACTTCAATTGATGATTGAAATTCAAAAAATAACTTTTGAAGGTCAGCTGTAGAAAGACATTGACTAGTCGACGTGATGGAGTGGGGAAGTAAAGGGTTCTCAGGAAATAAACTTGTTTTTTCATTGAGTTGGTCTGTAGTCAAATGCTGATTTATTTCCTTATGAATAATATACACGATGCGAAAATCATAAACTGAATAGTCGATGTGATGATCATGTATATAAGAGAGGGCATCACGATGGCCAGCGAGCTCACGTTCTTGTATATGAAAAGGACTATACGTGTTTCTTACCAGTTGAATCATACGTTCTTCCGCTAAATGTATAGAAGTCAAATTATTTAATGCTTGAATCGTTAATAGGTTCGCTTGTCGTTGTAAATGTTTCATTAAAGAAGGGTACTGCAACTCTTTTTTATGTAAATGATGGTCATAGAATTCAATCTCATGAACGAATTCTAAAAGGTGTATATTCTCTTTGTAAGAATTCGTTGCACTTAGTGTATCAATTTTCATTATGTTCCTCCATTATTCTAAGTATAAAAATTATCTAGTGTATAATATTTTATCATTATTTCAATTATTTTGAAATACTGTTGTAAACTCGATTAACTATATCAAGATTTAACTAATAAAATTGTCTTTAAAAGGTTTAATTATTAACTCTCTGGGAATATACAAGTAATGTTATTTCATTTGATTAAACTTGATGACTTATTTGTACCGTGTCAGCAAATGAGCATCGATATAATCAAACTCCCATAAAAGCGAGAAGTAGTCTAAGGACTACTTCTCGCTTTTTAAATTACCTTGAATAATTCATAAAGAAATACTGAAGTAGGGCAATTACTTCGTCTATTGGCTCATGAGCAGCTAATACGATTTGATGCTTGCTTCCATTTGAGAACTCGAGATAAAAACGCTTCTCAAGCGTCGGAAGACTTAGATGGTAATGAACTTCACCAACAAAAATTCGAGCAGATTCTAATTGTTTAGGGCTCGTTGAATAGTGTGAAATTGGTTCGTTGAAGTATATCTTAACTTTCGCCGCATTCGCTGTAGTGATGATATTTTCAAAAACGAAGCACTGTATAAAAATATGTTTCTCTAGGTGACTTGTAAGTTGATCTCCTTTGATGAGTTTCAATGTTGTTCACCTCTCTATCGTAAGTAAAAGGACATTAGTAAATAATGTCCTTTTCGAATTGATCATTTGCTGTATTTTTTGTTTAAAATTGATTGAAATCAGGTGGTGGGTCGTTGGGTCTACGTGAATCCTTTGGACGATCAAAGTTAGGACTTTTATGATCATTCGGGTCGATCGGGTAATCATCTTGCTGTGCTAAATCGTTTTTTGGCAACGCACCTTTTGGTGTACCATGTGTCGTCTCATCTGTTGAAGATGAACGCGCTGAGCGTGGTGCACGGTCTGGTGTGACATCATCAGCTGCTTGCGAAGCTGCACCTTTTGCTGCATCTTTCAAGCTCGGTGATGAAGAAGTCGATGCTGACTTACTTGGAAGGTTCGATGTGTCGACTTCCGTGTTCTCTGCTTTCTTTTGCAGACGATCGAGGTAACGCGATGCATTATCACGTCCACCGAGACCAAAGGCAAGACCGAACGCAAGCGCAAGTGCTCCCAAGATCAAGATGAAGGCTGAGTTGACGATCGTATCAGCAACACCCAATTGATCAAGTGCCATGAAGACAGCAAGTGCAAGGATCGCATACTTCGCAACGCTTGAGAGGACTTTTAGTTCAGAGTTACCGAACAGGCTGTCCATCGTACGTTTGACGAGGTTGCTGACGATGATCCCGATTGCGAGAATGATGATCGCTGTCAGGACGCTCGGTAAGAACGCAAGGACGGCGCGACCGAGGTCGACCATGAAGTCAAGACCAATCAAGTTGAAGGCTTCGACGACGAAGAGAACGACGATGACGATCTCAACGAGTGCACCAACGATCGAAGCTGGTGATGTAGAAGCTTGGTTTGCATCCCACGTACCGATTTTCAAGTGACGTGTCAGGTTGTTGAAACCAAGACGTGATAAGAGATCCGTCACGAATTTCTTAACGAAACGTCCGACGTAAAGACCGACAAGAATCAGTACGACACCAACGATGATGTTTGGAATCATACCGAGGACATCGTTCAACATGTTGATCGCTGGTCCTGTGATTCCTTTAATGTTCAATTGATCAAGTGCTGAAATCGTGATTGGAATCAGAATCAAGATGAAGACGACTGTTCCGAGAATCGACGAAAGTGATTTCGCATCTTTTTGATCCGTTGATCCAAGGTTGAAGCGAGCTGCAAATTTATCCGTTCCAACAGCATGAAGGAAATTCGTCACGATATCGCGGACGATTTTCGCTACGAGGAAGCCGACGAAGAAGATGGCTGCCGCAGCAATCAAGCGTGGAATGAATCCAAGGAATGACGATAACAATTGGCTGAACGGTTGTGAGACACTCTCAATGTTCAAGGCACCGAGTACACCCGGTAGGAACAGAAGCAAGACGAGGTAGAAGACGATCTCCCCTGCTACTTTTGGATAAGCTGAAAGATCCGTCTGACCTTGAAGCATCTTGTTCGAACGTACTTTGTCGTTCGCCATCAGCTTCGTTCCTGCTTTGACGATGATCATGCGGAGAACGACCGCGATGACGTATGCCAAGAGAAGGATGAGAGCTGCTTTCAAGATGTTCGGGATTGCCGCGAGTAATGTACTCATCGTATCCGCAAGTGGTCCAGCAATGATGTTCAGATCAAGGATGTTGAAGACCAAGATAAGAACGAAGACCATGAGAACCCAAAAGACGACGGTCCCGATGATTTTTTCAGGTGTCCACTTTTTCTTCTTTGGTGGCGTACCTTCTTTTTGAGGTGACAACTTGTTGACGACCCCAGACTTCTCTAACGCTTTTTGAACCCCGTTCGCGATCAGCTTGGCAATGAGCCACCCAATCAAGAAAACGATGATCGCTCCAAGCAAGTTGCCGAGTGATCCGAGAATGCCGTTCAAGTTCAACGACGTTCCGTTCCAAATGTTATTCATCCTTTCACCTCCGTAATGAGTTAAAATAAAAATATACATGAAATAAATATTTATTTATTCCCGAAAATTAATGAGATAATACAATAAAACTAAATTTTCTGAATATTTAATTTTAAATATTTTTATTTATTTAGCTTTTTTATATTTATTTCTTCTAAAAATGGTATAAAAGAATTCTATTAACTTATTCTTTAATAAAGTTAATTTTTTTTATTACATGTTAACAACAAATAATGATAGCATCTAATGCTAGTGGAATGACTATCAGAGCAATACTGATAAGTATCAATCCGGTTGCATTGTCTGCTTGTGCGATATAAAAAATACAGGGAACATAAGAATTCCTATATTTGTTGTTATAAAAAGCGAAGTTTTGATCGATTGCATCGATTGATAAATTTGGATGAACGGAATTATGTCTAAAGAAAGAAATCGGAGAATGCGTAACACATGAAATAAAGAATAAAGAAAGGGTACCAGTGCTAGGTAATAAAGAATCAATAAAGTATATCCTGGTTTTTCAAAAAATAATTTGTTCATTAAACCATCAAGTAATAAAGAAACACCAAAACCGGCGATGCCAATCAATCCGGTAATCATCAATATAGTACAGATTTTTAGATATATGACACTTAGTTGGAATGGCTTCATGTCTACGCCTTCTTATAATTTTTTCAAAGGTACAAATGGTATAAACATTCGAAAATAGTTGAATAACAATTATCCAAAATCAAAACAAATAGATGGCAAGATTTATTTTAATGAGAAACTTATCTCATAAATGTAAGTATCGGAAAGGAACTTTAAATGAAAATTTGGTTAAATCGAACCATTGGAAGACAAATCATGTTTGCGTTTTATAGCGTATTTATAACATTACTTTTATCTACCCTTTGTATCTATTTTTATACAAAAAACCAAATGATTGATTCACAGAAACAATTAGATACTTTAAGTGAACACCGGACGAAAGCTACTCTCTTACATGAGTCGTGGTTAATGCTTCAATATGACGTTCGAGGTTACGCACTTTATGGTGAAACTTCTGTATTAAATGAAATCAATAAAGAAAAAGCAAATATCGAAGAACAAACAAATTGGTTTAAACTAAATAAGACAACTGAAGTAGATGCGAACTATGCCAAGGATACACGATTCCTTTATGAGTCCTATACAAATCGTGTCATACCGAGCGTCATCAATTATGTTAAAGAGAAAAAAGATGGAAAAATCGATGAGCCTTTCCTACAACAAAATACATTGTCGAAGTTGACTCCAGCTGCAAGCAACGACAATCAACAATTGTCCAATAGTAATAGTTCTTCTTTAGACATGAGAGAAAACATTTTAGATATGGAAACAACATTTACAACCTATCGAAACGAAATAAATAAACAAGAAAAGGCTGCTCAAAAAAGTTTGGGTAGCCTAGTCAATACATCTCAAGTTCTTGGAGGAATTAATATTGGGATATTGATTCTATTGACGTTACTCTTTGTACGACCTTTTACAACACGACTTACACGACAGTTAAAACGTTTAAATCGAGAAACAGATAGACTGGCTCAAGGAAGTGATACGGAGCCAATACCAGTTCTAAATGAACAGGATGAAGTAGGAGAACTCACTAAAACATTCAATCAAATGTCAGCATCGATTATTGGACAAAAAAAGCATTTGCAGTTGAATAACGAAGCATTACAAATGCAAAGTGAAGAACTGCTTGCCCAACAGGAAGAGTTACATGCTCAACAAGAAGAGCTCGAAGAAGCATTGAATGTTACACTTCAAAATGAGCAACATTTAAAGTATCGAAATGAACTGACCGAAACCTTGGCATCTCGAGAAACATATACAGCCTATGAAACAATCATTGAAAAGCTAGTAGCCATTACACATGCAGAATTTGGAGCAATCATTTTTTATGACAGAGAACATTTAGAGCAGATCTTTTCATTCGGTATTACAGAAACCTCACTTGGAAAGATAGCGATGCCTGGTTCACTCTTAGAGCGAGCTAAACTTTTAAAACGCAGTACGCACTCTACTAAACAGATTGCACTAGATCACCCGTTACCACACCCGTACTATATCTACGAATCGGCTGTACCTGTATTAGACACTGATTCTGATGAAGTATTGGCTTGTATCTATCTTGGTCGCTATAAAATGCCGTTTGAAACAGATGAACTAGAAGATATGATGTCCTTCGCTCGCCAAATTGCGTTATCACTCTTACGCATGAGGGTATTTGATGAGATGCAAGTCGAGAAAGAAAAAACAACGACTCTGATCCATTCCATTCGCGAGGCAATGATGTATTTTGAAGACAATAAAGTACTTGCTAATCATGCACTGCTAAATTTATTTGATTACAGTCAACAGAATAATGAAAAGCAAAATATCCGGGGTCTCATCTCATTAGACGTTCAAAATGAACTATTAGTTCGACGAGTAGATCAAAAAGAAAAGTTTAATAAATTCATGGATAAAGTCTATTCAAATTCAATTCCACAAGAAGACATTCAAATCACATTAAATGATGGAGCGAAAATAGTAACAATTTATGCAGAAGAAGTTCGCTATCATGCATCTTTGAAAGGAATCATGTTGGTGTTAAAAGATGTCACGCATGAAGTGGAAGTGGATCGTCTGAAGTCAGAACTTATTTCAACTGTTTCGCATGAGTTACGAACACCCCTTTCATCGATTTATGGATTTACAGAATTGCTATTAGCTAAATCGTACAATATGGATCGTCAGAAGAAATACTTGGAAACGATACACTCTGAAACAAAAAGATTATCTTTGTTGGTTGATAATTTCTTAGACATACAACGTATGGAATCAAATCAACAATCATTTGTGATAGAGACGGTAGATTTAGTGGAAATCATTCAGAACATAGTAACGGTACAGCGTGAGGAGGACTTACTCCACATATGGAATGTTCAAATAAACGAACAGGAAAAAATGGAGGTCGAAGCAGATCAAGAAAAAATGGCACAGTTATTCACAAATTTGATCTATAATGCGAGAAAATATTCTCCGGAAGGTGGGTCTATAGAGATCTGGATGAAGCAGAAAGAGGCTATGATAGTTATTCAAGTCCGGGATGAGGGGATTGGGATTTCTGAAAACGATCAATTAAAAGTCTTTGATAAGTTTTATCGAGCACACAGGAGTTCATATCATAAAATTGAGGGGACAGGCTTAGGTCTTGCCATCTGTAAAGAAATTGTCGAGGCACACAATGGGAAGATTGAGTTAAGTTCCGAACTTGGTAAAGGTACAATCATTCAAGTTATTTTACCAACTAAGCAAAGCCAGCTATAAACTTTAATGAGAAATGCTAATTAAAAAACGTCTTTTGTTCGTGGGGCACACGGCTAAAGACGTTTTTTATGTTTTTTGGTAGATTAATTGTCCATTTTCCAATTTAAATCCATAGCGAGAAAAACATTCTAAAGAGATCAATCCAGAATACGAGATATGATTATAACTTCCATGGATAGAAAATTTATTATACTGGCATTGAAGGTCGTCAATTAAAGCTTCAAGCAACAATCCCCTTTCGCCAATCCCTTCTTTTCTTACATATAAATCCAATAGCTTGAACTCTGAAACGCTGTCAATATGTTTAGATTCTGGAAGAACCTGCTGAACACTTAAAGAAGACTGCTGGTTCAAGATATTCGTATGGATCGATTGTTCTTCCAAAAGAGTTACATAAAAAATAGAGGCTGAAGCTAAGGTGTTTTTGGTAATCTGAACAAGTTGTTCTTCTTTGTTGTAGGCTAACCCAACAAACGTTTCATAAGGACGTGTTTGCATTTTTACGTTACGACGTGCACATGTTCGTTGCCACTCAGATTGAGGAATCCAATATCGTTCAGAAATAGCACGTTTTTTCAAAAAAAGGCGCAAATGCTTCCCTCCTTATTTATTACATGATTAAAGTATACATGTTTATTAAAGGGAGTAAAAGGCATTTTTTTGAAAATATAGTGTTTGGAAAATAAAAAAATTAAATTTACTTTTGTTTAGATGTTAGATGGAGGTCGCTATATAAAACATAAGCACCTAAACGATTCTTTTTCGCTTGATACATAGCTATATCTGCCTGTTTCATGATTTCCATAGCAGTTGTTGCGTCAGTGAGAGAGGATGAAATACCGATGCTTGGAGGACAGAGTATGGTTTGGCCGTTAATGTAATAGGGTGCTTTTAAAACAGAAAGAATTAACTCGGCTCGTTGTTTCAATTGTTCTTGTGTCAGCACATTTTTAAGTAGTAGAGTAAACTCATCTCCTCCTTGACGTGCAATCATTTCAAACTGTTTCTCTATAGATTTTAGACGTCCCCCTACAGCCTGCAATAATAAGTCTCCAATATCGTGACCAAGGGTATCGTTAACATGTTTAAAGTCGTTTAAATCGATGAAAAATAGCGCTAACTTAAAATCTGATTGTTTGAATGTTCCTTCTATAAGAGAAGTTAAATGATTTTCAAATGCAGATCGATTACTCAAGCCTGTCAATTGGTCATGATAAGCGAGATATTTCACTTGTTGTTCAATAGTTTTTTCCTCTGTAACATCTTTTCCAATGGCAAAAATACCGACTATCTCGTTTTGTACAATGATTGGGATGTTTGTGAGGTTCATACAGATGATTCCTCCTTCACTGTTAAGAATTTTGACTTCATAGCTGCGTGGGGAGCCCTTAAAGACAAATTCGAGTTCTTGAAGCACTATCGTTTTCGACTTTTTTTCAATAAAGGCTAAACTATTTTGACCGACTAATTCATCAGAACTAAGATTAAATAACTGACTACATGCTTCGTTTACACTTTCAAAGTTCCCTTCTAAATCCATCGAACAAACTGGATGAGGATGATATTCGAACAACGACTTGTATCGTTCTTCGCTTACTTCTAGCGCATTAGCCTGATGAATATATTTATCGACAAGTTTTTGATTTTCTAGAACAATCACAATTTGTCGAATGAGTACAAGACAAATCGATATTCCACACCCCGCTGAAATAATGTCAAAGCTATTGGAATGAAATACCATGAAAGTAAATAAAAATAAAATCCCGCTATAAGGAATTAAAACTTGAAAGATGTTTAGTTTTTCCAGTTGTATAGAAGAATGTTTAATAACGAACTTAGAAGTTTTCGTTCTTCCTGCAAAACTTAATAAGATTATACTCAAGATAAAGAGTGGATCAACCACACTACCTGAAGAGATATTATCGATAGAAATTAAATAGAGATAGGCTGAATCTGCAATTGCCTGTATACATACGGCTAAGATAATCACAATCATAGAGGACGTATGGGTTCGAGACGATCTATGCATCATTAAAAAGACAGCTGCAATTAACATCCCAAGGTCACCAATAGGATAAGCTAGGGAAATGATAAATGCTAAAGGTGTAGCTGCACTACTTGCAAGAACCGGAGAAATTAAAAGGTACCAAGAAAATGTCGTTGCGATAATGAGAATAATAAGGAAATCGAACATGAAAGATAAATGCATGATCATTTTGGTTTGATGCATGATTTTATAAAATAATGCACTGAGAATACAGATGATTTGTAAGAGATAAAAAACATCCGACCAACTGATAAAAATTACTTCTTTACCGAACATAGTGTCTGATATCATCCATAAAATTTCCGCTGCTAAATAAAAAAATGTGCCTAGAGTGATGATGGACCAGAATGTGCGTTCTTTATTTATGGTTTTCAAAAGAGTAAGGATCAAAAAATACAAAGCAATCAAGAGGCCAATGATTGAAAAGATACTGCTTCCAATGGATTGATAAGGAGAGTTTGGATATAACAAAATCCAGCAATAATAACCGAGTAAATACAAAACGAGAATAAAGTAACGCAGATTGATTCTATTGAACATACCGCATTCGTACTCCTTTTAACGTTAATCTCACTAGTATAGATGTAAAAGAACAGAGATGATTTATGACTTCTAAAAATAGGTGTATGATTTATAGCAGATGTAAAAATATTTAGAAAATCGACAACAATCAATGATTAGTAATGGTATATAAACTATAAAATGCATAGAGCAACGATTATATCAATCGGTTGCTTTATGCATCTTAATTCAGGACGAAGTGACATTTGACTGTGCATACGATGTAAGGAAGTCAACAAAAGTATAGTAATCAACAGGTCTTGAGAAGAGATAGCCTTGACCAATCATACATCCATTTCTATAAAGGATTTCTTTTTGCTCCACTGTCTCAATGCCTTCCGCTACAACGTTTAATTGCAGGTTTAAAGCCAGTTCTATGATTGCTTTTACCATAGGTGAAGGATTACTATATGAAATTCGATCGATGAAAGACTTATCAATTTTTAAGGTATCAATAGGAAGCTGTTCTAAGACATTTAAAGAAGAATAACCTGTGCCAAAGTCATCAATGGATATTTTTATACCCATTGATTTTATTTTTTGCAAGATATTAAAACTTTCTTTGATGTTTTGAACAATGCTTTCTGTAATCTCTAATTCTAGCCATTCCGGATCCAACTTAGTTTTTGTAATGACTTCTCCCACCATGTTGCAGAAATTAGGGTTTTGAAACTGAAGAGCGGATACGTTCACTGAAACCAATAATGGTTTAAATCCAAGACGTTGTAACTGTTTGTTGTGATGTGCAGCAGTATACAGTACCCATTCTCCGATTTCATTGATTAAACCAGTCTCTTCAGCAAGAGGAATGAACTCAGCAGGCGAAATCCAACCGAATTTTGGATGTTCCCATCGCAATAATGCTTCCATACCGACCATACATCCGGAGGCGAGATCAACTTTAGGTTGATAATATACGGAAAGCTGATTATTCTTGATCGCGTTCTTTAAGTGAGCCTCCATTTCTAATTTACGTAGCAAATTTGATTCCATTTCATTGTTGTAAATAACAAAGGAATAATTCGCATACTGTTTTGCCTGATAGAGCGCTTCAGCCGTATGTTGTTGGACTTTTTCCAAGGATATACTTTGTTTCGGATAATGTGTGATTCCAATATGTCCTATGATATTCAATTCAAAATCAGATGTTTTAAATGTCGGTTGTAATACATCAAAAATAGATTCATTTAACAACAGAATATCTGCAGTAGATTTATTAGATGATACAATCATAAATTCATCTTCGGTGAAACGATATAACTTAACATTCATACCAATAGTATGTTTTAGACGGTTAGAGACCTCTTTAATAAGCTGCTCACCGACTTGATGACCGAAAACATCGTTAAACATTTTTAATCTTTCTACTTGTAAAAGTATAAAAGTGAAGTCTTGTTGACGTGAGTCCATTGCGTACTGCGTTTCTTTTAAAAATGCCGCACGGTTTCCTAAATTTGTAAGTATGTCCGTATAGGCAACCTCATTAAGTTGTGATACTAATTTATTATTCTTTGATGTTGTAATCCCTTGTCTGACAATGGTCAATAGAAAAATCATGATCCATCCAAAACTAAGTGCATTTAAGGACCAGTCATAACTTTCCATCATTAAAACTGATAAAACTAAAATGCTTAGGTAAGGAAAGAGGAACTCTCTTTTCATTGTAGAGAAAAAGGGAGTTCCAAGTTCAAACGCTGTCTTCTGTTCATCTTTATAGAAATAAGCAGAACAACCAATAAATAATAAAGCAATTGTCCAAACAAAATCGACAAATTTACCGCTTTGATAGTTCTCACTAATCATCATTTGAGCAAACAGCATATCACCTAATATTTGTAGGAATAGGCCTATGATCAGATAATTCAGGGATTTATTTTTCTTATTAAACTGAATTAGATAAAAGAGAGTAATGATAAAAAATAAAATGCCCAAATCAGCAATTTGAAAAATAACAGTGTATGTAATTTTTCCTAAAGAGTGCTCTTCAATACGATATAAAGGATAAAGCAAGTAATAATAGCTGATCGAAATGGCAGCAATCATATAAATCATCGTGTTGAAAAAATAAGTCATATTCGCAAACTGAATATAAGTTTTTCTCAATCTATACAGTAAAGCGATGAAATAACATATATAGCATAACGCCCACAAGAAATACGAGAACGGTGGGGCTTCAGATGCCTGTTTTGTGATCAATAAATCAATGATCCAAACTAAAGTACCGATAAAGGATAATCCTGTACCCATACTCAGAAAAAGCCAAAATATTTTCAATGAAGTAGCAGGATTCTTATAAAGACGTATAATCCAAAAAGTACTTACTATTCCAACGGTAAGTTGAATAGTGTTGAGAAAAGTTAAGCGAATCCATTCGGATCCTTCATAAATCACATTCCCATACCAAAACATCATACTGATTCCTATTAAAATTAGGAACGGCCACTTGGTTACACTCTTCAAACTAGTTCCTCCTAATCAAAAGATTCTCTATGAGTATCGGTCGTTTCAAGATTATATAAAGTGGTTTTCATTAAGAAAGATATTCGCTTCACTGATGTCGAAAAAAAATAAAATGGTTGATTACACTATGTTAGAAAGATAGGATGAAGTATAGTCTGAAAAAAAAAAGAAAATTTTTTATAACAAGGCAAACACGAAAGAAAAAACTATATGAACCTTATTAAAATAGCGGAAGAGTGATGATATGCTACTGGTCAGACCAATCGTTTTGCTTATTCTCTTTGGAGTTTTTTGCATAAGTCTAACCCAATCTGAAAGTCATAAAAACAAAGCTGAAACATTAATAAAGATGAAGAGACTTCATAAAAGTGACCACAACGAATTTTTTGATGGAAAGCATTATTCGAGCGATACATATAGTCTTTACATAAAATCATTCAATGTAATCCCATCTAATCCAATTGACAACAAGACTACACCTTTACTATTAATAAAGTTCAAGTTCGAGAACCATGGTATGAATAACAAAAATGAAATAATTTCTTGGTTTGAATGCTTTCAAGTAGAACAGGGAGGAAAAGCTTTAGATGTTGCGGATATTTCTACTAGTGTAAAAACATATCCGAAACGATTTTTCAATTCTGGGACATATGACCGTAGTAAAGGAATGGTTGCCTATAAGTTACGGAATAGGAAAGAAAGTGTCATTTTAAAGGCATATAAGATAAATACATCAAAAGAAATAAGCGTAACAACTATACAGATGATAAAATAAAACTAGAAGTAAAAAGTTTTAAACAATGCTTATTGGAGGTGCTCTAAATGGAAAATAAAATTTGTGCATCATGCGGAAGTACTAATTTTCAAGAAGCAACAGACTATATTCCACTAAAACCATCAAAAGGATCACTTCAAGGTGCTCACAAAGTATTTTCGTTTTGTATGGATTGCGGTATCGTAGATTCAATTCGTATTGAAAACACAGAAATCTTTCAAAATAAGGATTAAATATTTAACCCTTAAAAAAGAGCGTCCGACAAGGATGCTCTTTTTATAAAAGAAGAAAAGTTTATATGCTCAGGAAAAACAGGAAGATCTATTAATTTCATACATAATGAATACTGGTTGATGAAATATCTATCTTTTTCTTAAATGATACTGTAAATGAATATCTAACCATTCAAGCCAGTCGGATACATTTAACCAACCAAGTTCTTCTTGATAAATTTTTCTTGAAGAATCTATTGTTTGAGCGTGTGTCTTAACTTGGTCGATACGTGTAACTAATTGTCTTGCACTCTCCTTAAGAATAGCATAATCTAAATTATTTTCTAATTCGATATCAAGATCATCTCGAAACCTTATACGTACCCATGGAACTTCACCATATAAGAAAACTAAGTTCCCGAATCGTGTTCGTCCCTTCGTAGCTAAAGGAGGGGCGAACTCACATTGCTCTGCAAAATCAAGAAACTCATTGCTCTTATCAATAAGGTGTCTATAGAGTTGGAGAATGGACCAGCTGTTCATAGTTTGATGATGTCTATGATAACTCTTTTCATATTCATCTAATTCACTTAATAAAGGATGAACTTGTGAAGATATCATATTATTAACCTCATGTTTCTGTAGAATATAACATATATTATACTTATATGTTTTTAGTTAAAGTATACACAAACTTGGAGATCATCATAGTCTTTTTATTATTGAGGACAGTAGATTTTACAAACGAATATGAGAAATAAGCTTAAATTTCTTTTATTTTGATATCCAATATATTTTTATAAGGGAGTACTTTTAATTCAAGATTTGATTTAATGAGATAGACTTCATGCCGAAAAGAGTCAAAATTTTCAATGTAAGCATCAAAGTATAGAATTCGATAAGAATCGATGGCTGCAATAGATATGATATCTCCATTAGCAGCTGCTTTTTCTATAAAGCTCCCAATTTCAGACACTTTGCTTTCGTCATGGACGATTGAAAAATAGTTTAAATTCTTCTTTCGTGTAGGCAAAAAATAAAAATACTTTTTTGTACTATCTTTTTCTCGAGACATAAAACCATTCCTTTGGACAATTTTTAATAGAACAGAATAACAAAGTATTTATAGATAATGTTCTTATCTAACTGTACCCAAACATGTAAAAAATATAGCTTTTTTTAGAGAAATTCATATGCCATACAAAAAATTACCATAGAAAATTCAATAAAATTCTTTCATTGTTTCATATTTTAATTTTTAAAAGGTTAAATAAATGTCTTTATTAAAGATAATAAACTAAAAAAGTATAAGTTAGACTTTACACAGTCTAACTTATACTTTTTTAAAAATATTAATATCAATTGTTCTTCATGATACCAAAAGTACAAGTAACAAAGCTATGATTGCTGGTAAACCTTGTTTTATTAAAATAGATCGATTAGAGGTAATAGACCCATATAAAGCTGCAATAATAACACAAGATAAGAAAAAGATCACAATTCCCTGATCTTCACGAATCAGTCCGTATAAAAGTCCGGCTGCTAAGAAACCGTTATATAGTCCTTGATTAGCAAAAAGTGTTTGAATTTGTTTTGACGCTACAGCTTCATCACTGAGACCAAAAGAACGTTTAGCTGCTTGAGAAGATAGGAAAAACATTTCGAGAGCAAGTATGTAGAAGTGTTCTAACGAAACAATTAAAACAAAAATAATGGATAAAAAAGACATAATTTCTCCTCCTAAAGAACCTTACATGATTTTGAGTTACCTAAGTTATGGCATTATAAAATAAAGGCAAAAAAACTCTTGATAAATAGATGAGTTTAACATTTTAAGAAGGCATGGTTAAAAAATTGTGTTCATACTTTCAGAATGATAGTATCTTCAATTGTGCATATAAACAAAAAACGTTACTCATAAAAGGTGTTTTGCGACTATCCATTCCAAGAAAATCAAATTCCGAACGAATTTGCTGCATTAGATTGAGGGCTATTTGTTTTTTAAGCGTAATGCTTTCTTTATAAAGTAATTTATCATATGCAATAGTAAATTCTTAAAGTGCAATTTGCATACAAATCAATTGAAACTGTTCTGTTTTCAATATAAAGCTCCTCATTTCCTCTTCCCTAGCCAATGATACACTATATTCTTATCAACAGTTGGTATTTGAATGTGCTTGAAGCCTTCCAAATAGGCAAGAGAGAAATACAACATGAGCAATCAATGATGGATTAAAGACTCTTAAGTAGTTAATTTTTGAATGAAAAGATGAAAGTGAGTGAATGGAGTGAAAGGAGAAAATGGTTTTTAATCGCATTGAAAAATCACAATTCACAACTTGACATAGTAATTAAGAAAAGAATCATTTTAATGAAAGGTGGGTAAAGAGTTCATCTGGATTATCTATAAGATCTACCAGCGTATATTTATCTAGTTCTTTCAAAAAGGCATCTAACGCTTGATCAAACATTGATTTCCAGCGTTCATTTATATTACTAAAGGGAAACAGTGGGCTATCTATTTGTTCAATTAAATGAAGAGGTTCTATTTCTCGAAAAAGTCGACCGATGTTGATTTCATGTGGACGTCGTCTTAAACGAATGCCCCCTAAAGGACCCCGTCTTGTTTCCGTATATCCCAGCGATGAAAGGTGTCGCATCACTTTTCGTAAATGATTCGATGAAATAATATAGTGATCTGCAATATCTTCTATCTTTTTAAAGTCTTCTTGATTATTTCCTAAATAAAGCAATAATCGAATCGTATGATCGGTATATTGTGTGATCCTCATTTCAACCCTCCATTAATAATTCGACGAAAATAGGATAACACTGTCTTCTCAAGAAAAACGCGCGTATCCATTCAAAACCATTCAGTAATTTTTATTGAAATACACTTACAACAAGGTATTTATTAATGAAATAGAGATTATCTTATTGTGGTATAGGGTATTGTTGAAAATGGTTTATTAGGGATTATATACCATAAAAAAGAATGGAAAAAGGAAGATGATTCACATAAATTACTTAAAGGAAGTAAAAGAAACCAATTATTTTGTATCTAAAAACGGAACGGAAAAAGGATATACCTTGTATTTAATAGGGTTATAAATTAATAGATTTAATCTTAAATCAAAAAGAAGGAGGGAGACGATGAGAGAAAGAACTCGCATTTTAATAGGGATGTTGCTAGCATGTCTCTACATTTCCCCGATGGTCTTACTTGGGGAAGATGCTCATGTTCGTATTCATGATAATTTAGATTCGAATATCGTTTGGTACAAAACATTGGTCGATACGAATAGTATTTATGCAAGCCTTCAAGCGACTGTTCCTGACTTATTAAGTGGGGTTGTCTCAAGAAATGCCTTTGTCAGCGAATTTACGGCTATCATTTGGCTGTATCAATGGTTCTCGCCGTTTACGGCATATGTAATCAGTCAAACACTGGTCCGAATCTTTGCTTTTTTAGGAATGTACCTATTATTACGTGATTATGCGAAAGGCGTTATTCCTAAATCATATACTTTATGGGTGGCGGTTTTATTTTCTTGGACGCCATTCTGGCCATCAGGCATGCTCAGTACGCTTGGGATGCCGCTCTTATTGTGGGCGTACTGGAATATCTGGCATGGTCGAAAGATAAAGTTGAGTGCGTTAATACTAATTTTGGTTCCATTCTATTCTAGCTTTGTGTTAGGAATCATTTTCTTTTTAGCAATGCTTGCCCTCTACCATGTGATGAAGGAAATCCGCGAACGTAGTTTTCATAGTCGCTTTTGGATCGCATATTGTTTTCAAGTCTTATTATATTTACTAATTGAATATCGATTGGTCTTCTCGATGTTGTGGGAGGAAGAACCTACCAGTCGAAATGACTTCGAGACGGGAAACAACGGCTTTTGGTCCAGTATACGTTTGTTTTTTAAAAATTTGATATTCGGTCATACACATGATCGAGCGGTTCAGTCGCCCATTATCCTACTAACACTCTTGATTGTCGGATTTTTAGTATTCCGTCAAAAAGATCATGCAGCAAAGCGAATTCGAACTTTAATGTGGTTTGTTTTTGGTTTATCACTTTGGTATGCATTTTGGTTCTATGAGGGATGGAACCCGTTAAAGCAACAGGTCTCTCTCATCAGAACTTTCAATTTCTCCCGATTCCACTTTCTTCAACCGATGTTGTGGTATGCATTGTTTTACTTGATGCTCGATTGGTTATGGAGAACAGCTAAACGAAAATGGGTGATTTGCCTGCTAATAGCCCAAACCTTTGTCTTGCTCGCATGGAATCCCGAGTTCCTTTATCGTCATCATCCATCCTATAAGGCATTTTATGCGACTTCTCAGTTCTCTGATATCAAACGGTTTATTGACAAACCTACAAAAGATTACCAGGTTGCCTCTATTGGAATGCACCCTGCGATCGCTCAGTACAATGGGATGCAGACTGTGGATGGCTATGTGAACTTTTATCCGCTATGGTATAAAGCTTCCTTCCGAAAGGTGATTGCTGAAGAACTAAATAAAAGTGATCTATTGCAACGTTATTTTGATACGTGGGGAAATCGAGTTTATTTGTTTTCTTCCGAGCTCGGTAAAGAATACGAATACACGAAGAAACACCAAGTTCCAATTCAACATTTGTCCATCAATACAGCACAGTTGAAGCAGATAGGTGCAACATATCTCTTATCTGCTGTACCAATCAAAAATGCTGCAGCGATTGGATTGCAGTACGAAAGAACGTTCGAAGATCAGCATTCCGCTTGGAAGATTCGGTTGTACCGTATTCAAGCTACTACAGAGAGCACGAAGTAATTTCGTTCATGGAGGAGTAATGATATGACAATGACGAAGACACCTACGCTAGGTGTAATAATTCCATGCTATAACGAGACGGAAGTATTACGCTTGACGGTCCGTACGATGCACCGTTTTTTAACAGAGTGGCGAGAAAGACATCTCATTTCTGAGGACTCCTTTGTCTTATTCGTAGATGATGGAAGTAAAGATGATACCTGGTCTCAAATCGAAGATGTCCATGCACAGGATGGTCGGTTTAGAGGATTAAAATTAGCTCATAACGTTGGACATCAAAATGCTTTGTTCGCGGGTCTTGTCGAAGGACACACACATGCAGATTGTGTTGTGTCGATGGATGCAGACCTTCAAGATGACGTAAAAGTAATCGAGCAGTTCTTGGGTGAATTTGCGAAAGGGAATGATATTGTCTATGGCGTACGAAAAGATCGTCAGACCGATAGTTGGTTTAAACGGTCCACTGCTCAAGGTTTTTATCGCTTCATTGACTGGCTAGGTGTAGAAACCATTTTCAATCATGCAGACTATCGTCTCATGAGCAAACGAGCCGTCGAAACGCTTTGTGCACATCCGGAACGCAATCTCTTTTTGCGAGGAATGGTGCCTTCCCTTGGTTTCCAAACAACAGAAGTGACCTACACACGACAAGCACGTCAAGCAGGGGAATCGAAATATCCATTACGGAAGATGATGGCTCTTGCATGGGACGGGGTAACCTCATTTAGTGTCCGCCCGATTAAGCTGTTATTTTTAGTCTCACTGTTCATGCTCATCGTCTCGGTCGGATTTGTCGGGTATGCGCTTTATCGCAGATATGAAGGAGAGGCAATGGATGGATGGACGTCATTAATGATGTCCATCTGGTTCATCGGGGGACTTCAGTTACTCGGTATCGGACTGATAGGTGAATATATCGGTAAAATCTATCAGGAAGTCAAGCGGCGTCCTCGTTATGTCGTCGAAAAAAAACGAGAATGATGACCTTCCTTCGTTTCTTATTAGTAGGAATTCTCAATACGTTGGTTGGTCTGACGTTGACATTGTTTTGTTTTCATGTTTTGCATACTGGTTATTGGGGAGCGACGGCTATTGGGAATGCATGTGGTGTTTGGATCAGCTACATGCTCAATCGCCGTTTCACCTTTCGCCAAGAGGCAGGAGGGTGGTCCTATTGGATCCGTTTTTTAATCGTCGTTTCCATCAGCTACCTCATTGCCTATCGTTTTAGTCTATGGGGAGTCTATTACCTTTTACCAAATCTACAAGAGACTGGCGCAATTCTAATCGGGATGGTCATCTATACGGGATTAAATTATCTCGGTCAGTCTTATTGGGTATTTCGCAAATCGTAAAAAAACAAGCTATCTAAATAGGTGGCTTGTTTTTTTATATCTAAATTGCTCTTGCGAAAGAATAGTAGCAGATTAAAAGGCTGATAAATCAATTTGTAATATTGTTACATTCATTCAATTTTCTTCTTAAAATTAAGATATTTATTTTGTCTGGACATCCTACATATTCTATAATAAAAAAGTTGTCAAACTGTATTATATCGAAAAGATGGATTTGTTATATGCCGACAGATATGGTTCATTGTAAAGCGCAAGGAGGACTCTTATACTTATGAGAATAAACGTATCGACTGATTATGCCATCCGTACACTGTTGTTTGCTGGGACACACTCTTCACGATTAGTGACAGTGAAAGAAGTAGCAGAGGCTCAACGCATCTCGGAAAATCATCTAATGAAAATTGTCTGGATCCTGAGTAAGCTAGACCTTCTTCACACTATTCGTGGAAGGGGAGGTGGATTTAAGTTAGCAAAACCAGCCACTCAAATTAAAGTGAGCGAAGTCGTTTTACAATTTGAAAAGATGACGCATTCCACAGATGCAGAACGTAGCTATATAGGTGGATATGCTATCCCTTACGTAATGGATAAAGCCTATTCCTTATTCATCGACTCCCTCCAATCCACTACATTGAATGATTTATTGATAATTGAGTCGCAAAAGAACAATAAAAATGATGTGTATGAGAAATCTAGGTCACGGACTTAACTTCCATATAAGCCATATAAACGAATCTCTGCTTCTACTTGTAGGAGTTAATTACGGCTAAGAAAAAATAAGTGATTTTTATTTAATCGAGTTAGTCTGTAGTTGTTTCTGATCGATAAAGTAAAAAGTCGACGTGTTTAAAATAATAAAAAGCAGTCCTCGTCATATAAAGACAGGGACTGCTTTTTATTGGTCAGTTATATAGCAAAGAAACTTTAAAATTCTTAAAAATAGGAAGAAACAAAAAAGTGATAGTCAAAAATAAAGTACCTCAAAACAAACATACGTTCGTTTTAAAGTACAATTTAAACAAAGGTTTGTCTACTCAATTTTCATAATATTAGTATAATCCACATTAAAAGATAAGTCTATATCTCATTAATCATCTTCTCTATAGTAAAACTACAAAAGGAAGACGCTATTCCTTATTTATTTGAGAGGAGTTATTATGAACAAAATTTATTGGAATTCGAATGTGAAAGTCAGACTGGTAGGAGAAGGATTATTTAATTTATTATTTTGGATGTACTTTCCTTTTTTGACGGTCTACTTTGGTCAAAAACTTGGCTTACAGACTGCTGGATTAATAATGGTACTACCGCCCTTACTAAGTATCATCGGAAGTTTAATAGGGGGAAGCGTTGCGGATACGTTAGGGAGGCGTCCTGTCATGCTGATCGGAACATTTTTGCAAATGAGTATGTTCATTCTATTTGCCGTCTCCTCCTCTCCTTGGATCGATTATGTTGCATTTATCGGAATTGGGATAGGGGCAGCATTTTATCGGCCCGCAAGTTCAGCAATGGTAGCGGACACGGTACCAAAGGATGAATTGCGACAGGTGTACGCGACATTTATGACCGTGAACAATATAGGTGCTGTTTTAGGACCTATTATCGGGGCAGTCTTCTTTTTTCAATATCGTCAACTGTTATTATGGATCTGTGCAACGGTTCTGTTCCTTTACTTCATCACGATCTATTTTATCGTCAGTGAAACCTTACCTGATCGTTCCAAGCCAAAAGATGTCACAATCCCACTTAAATCTGCCTTTCAATCTAAGTGGTCTGGTTATCGATTTGTTCTCAAAGATAGCATTTTTCTGATATACGTGATTGCGGGAATTTGTTCGCTCTTCCCAGTGATGCAGCTCGATCTCTACTTACCAGTCTATGTGATAGAGAATGTACCTACACAACCTCTTGTACCAAACCTGATGGATTCATTTCAGCTCACGAGCCAATCCATTTTTGGGTGGTTGGTAGGCTTTAATGGTTTTTTGTTTGTCATCTTGATTCTTCCCGTAACGAATCGACTCAAACATTGGTCAGAAAAACGTCTATTTGTCATGTCGACGCTACTTGCAGGAGGAGGTACGTTTTTAGTCGGATGGAATAACAACATCTGGTTTCTGTTTGGCTGTACGCTTATCTTCACGTTAGGTGAGATCATGCGTACACCTGTCACACAAAGTTTCATCGGACATTATGCTCCTGAAGAGGCAAGAGGTCAGTATCTAGCTGCTGATAGTCTTCAAAACACACTTGGTAAGTCGCTGGCGCCTCTCGCCATCTACGCATCAGGATGGATTGCACCTCTCGGTATCTTCACTATCATTCTCCTTTTCGCTATCATTGGTGCATGTCTATATCTGCAATTATTTAGACTGTATTCTTCCGCCTGAAGATCAGGGTGATAGTATGATTAAAACGTTACTACAATTAATAGTGAGAATAGGATTTGGAATTTAAAATACTTCAATAGTTATCGGTTTGATAAGGGAAATATACAATTATCGCAGTATCCTTATAACGACAATGAAATAATTTATCTTAAAAAGAAAAAGACACCGTTCTTTGAACTCCCATTCAAATTCCAATAAAATACGACGATATAAGAGGCGAGGTTTAACTGGAAATGAAGGGGAGAAATAAATGAAATGGTTTAAAACAGCAAAAGTAGTAACCTTTGATGCGTTAATTGAAGCTGAAGCTACGTATGCCATCCTGAAAGTACCGAGTTCTTTGGAAGAACAGCTTCACTTAATTGATCTAACCATCCTCGATTTACAAATGGTACGTGTTATTTATACGGATGTAGCTCATTGGATGCCTAGTATGGTCGATGCGTTCTATGAAGAGCTGATTCGGATTCCTTCTTTACGTCGTTTGATTGAGCATCATTCGACTCTCGAACGATTAAAAGGAACGCTCTCTCGACACATTCTTCAAATGTTTGAAGGAAAATTGACGATGGACTACATAGAAGCTCGTCGTCGGATCGCAGATCGCCATGTACAGATTGGTCTACAGACTAAATGGTATGTTGCTGCTTTCCAAAAAGTATGGAATGTGCTAAGCGATAAAATTGAAAATAGTGACTGGCCAGAAGCTGAGCGTATTCGTATTATGCGTTCTGCGAGTAAACTGTTCAATCTAGAACAGCAAATCGTCATGACGATGTATGAAGGGCAAGTTGAAGAAGAGCGACAAGCAATTGAATTAGCAAAGCGTCAAGTTGGTGAGGGTGTTCAACGATCAATTGAGGGATTAGCGGCAATGAGTGAAGAATCATCAGCGAATTTTCAAGAAATCGAGCAGCATGCGAAACGCGTCTCACTGACAACCGACACAATTTCAGATCGTTTAACAAAAGCAGTTGTGGAGGCAGAAGATGGAGTGACATTGGTCGAAGAAAAAACGCATCATTTTCAAGATGTTGTTCATGACCTGACACAGACAACCGAACAGGTCGCAGAGCTATCTCGGCTATCCGAAGAAATCGAACGAATTGCTGGGATGGTGACGACGATTTCGGACCAAACAAATTTACTGAGCTTGAACGCTTCAATTGAAGCTGCGCGCGCAGGTGAGATGGGAAGAGGATTCACGGTCGTTGCTCAGGAGGTACGAAAGTTGGCAGAAGAAAGTAAACAATCAGCAGCAGAGACATCACGTATCGCACAGGAAATCACACAAAAAATGCTGGTTGTGTCGAAACGAATGGGGGAGACAGAAAGCGCAGTCGTTCAGACGACGACTGAAATGCAAGAAATCGTCCACGTATTCTCTAGAATCTCCGAACAGACAGAAGTTGTCTCACGACAAGTACGCGAGTTATCGTCAGATACAAGTGATGTCGCCGGAACAATCGAAGGGATGCGCCGCATCGCCGATTCAATTGCCGAAACAGCAGACAATTTACAAGAAGTCGCAGCTTCGATATAAGATCAACATCCCCTAGTATTTATGAACTGAACCAAAAAAGTTAGACAATAAATAATTTGTCAGGCGACCTTGAGGACCTGAGTCCGGTATTCCACTGGGCTCAGGTTTTTTAGTCGTCCCTTGATACGACGATGGTTATAGTACTCGATGTAACGCTCGAGCTCACATTTGAAGTGGTCCATGTCATCGAACTCCTTGAGATACAGGAGCTCTGACTTGAGCACAGCGAAGAAGCTTTCGATGGCTGCGTTGTCGAGGCAGTTGCCCTTACGGGACATGCTTTGCGTAATGCCGTGCTCGTGAAGCGTACCGACGAACGCTCGATATTGATAATGCCACCCTTGGTCGGAATGCAGAATCGATCGGGCTTTCTCGTCGAGCTTCCCGATTGCCTGATCCAACATTTCACCAACGAATTGATAGGTAGGGCGGTCCGATAGGGTATAAGCAATGATCTCACGGTTTCCCAAGTCCATCATCGGCGAGAGGTAGAGCTTCTCCCCGAACAGGTGAAACTCAGTGACGTCAGTCACCCATTTCTGGTTCAGGCCGGTGGCCTTGAAGTCACGTTGGAGAAGATTCGGTGCGACCTTTCCGACCCGTCCTTTATAGGAGCGGTATCGCTTCATACGGACGAGACATTTTAGACCGAGCTCATTCATTAGACGGCGTACGGTCTTCGGTCTTGCCGGAAGCCTTGGCGTTCGAGAAGTGCGTGGATGCGACGATAGCCACATCGTCCCTTATGTTCGTGGAAGAGGGTATGGATAGCTGTCTTCACCTTCGAATACTTGTCCTCACCCGTCAGGCGCGTCCGCCAATAGTAATAGACGCTTCGTGCCATACCGAGCACGCGAAGGAGTCCCGGAACGGGATAGACTGACCGCAATTCGTCGATTACTTGTGCCTTGATCCGGTTCGTCGCGCATTCTCTTCTTGAACCAAGGCTTTCAATTTTTTTAACGCAGCGTTCTCCATCTCGAAATCGTCCCTGGGGAGAAAATTCGGTACTTTACGGCCGCCTCTATGTAGGACAGTCCGTTGGTCACCATGTCGTTTAATACCTCCAGTTTAAATGCCAGCGAGTGGCTTGTATAGGAAGGATCGAAGATCGTTTCCCCCCAACGCTCATAGAGACGCGACCACTCACGGATCAGTTCACGTGCTATCCCGAATTCTATCGCTACATCTCGGTATCCTTCTCGTCCTGTCAGATAACACTCAGCGACCTAGACTTTAAACGCCTTTGTATATTTGACCATAAAAAACACCCCATAAAAGTTGGATTTTTATGTCCAACTTTTATGGGGCAGTTCATTATTGAAATGTGGGTGCTTTAGTGTTAATTTACGATTTTACAGAGTCCATTCTAACAGTAAACCAGCTTGAGTCAGTCCGCCCCCAAATCCATATAAGAGGATACGGTCACCCGACTTGATCTTTCCTTCTTTAATTCCTTTGTCTAATGATAAAGGAATGGTTGCAGAAGAAGTATTTCCGTAGTCGACCAAGCTATACAGAGTTTTCTCCAAAGGAAATCCGCTTTTTTCACAGATCGAATCAATCATTCTGAGATTAGCACTATGCGGTATAAACCAATCGACTTGCTCTAAGGAAGTCGCCCCTTTTTCGACAACATGTTTCATTCCTTTAGGCACGGTACTGACTGCCCACTTGTAAACTTCTCTACCGTTTTGAACAATCTTTTTACTGTCTAATATTTCGTCTTTAAATATTTGATCGGATAGATTAGAACAATATAAGCTCTTTGCTTTTTCTCCTTCAGAAATGAGATGTGAAGAAATAAAACTTGAATGGTTTTCGTCGAATTCGACCAGTGCTGCTCCACCACCATCACCAAATAAAATACAGGTATTACGATCAGTATAATCAGTGACTTTAGAAAGCGTTTCAGCACCAATAACGAGTACCTTCTTATGCAATCCAGAGCTGATTAAAGCATTTGCCATATGTAATCCATACGCAAAACCAGCGCATGCAGCATTTAAGTCAATGGCACCCGCATGTAATATACCTAATTTTGCTTGAACAAGGGAAGCGACACTTGGCGTTTTAAAATCAGGTGTCAGGGTGCAGACGATAATCATATCTACATCTTCTATCGACTTCTTGTAGCGCTCTTTCAGATTTAGTACAGCTTGATAAGCAATATCACTTGTATACTCATCTTTATTCGCTATTCTTCTCTCTTTAATACCGGTGCGTTGTACAATCCATTCATCATTTGTTTCTACCATACTTTCTAAATCCATATTGGTTAATTTGTTTTTAGGGACGTAGGAACCAATTGCAGTGATCTGAGCTTTAGAAACAACCATTTTATTCACTCCTCGATACGATAATGTACTCTCGATTGCTATATTATCACTAGTTCCTAGTATTAGATACTAAACAGAACTTTTAGACCTTAAGACTTCTTTATTATTGTAAAAAATGTAGTTAGAAGGAAAAAAGCTGTTTACGTAAAAAACCTGAACTATAGTAAATAGAAAGATTGTAAACAAAAATATTTGTATAAAATACTCTCACACATTTTATTATTGATTGTAACCCTGACATTATTTTGATGAAACGAATAAATTAATAATGAGTGTATACGGTTCGACGTCGAAATCATTCGTTTATTATTAATTTTACCGATAATCCAATTAATTTCAGTAGTTTTAATGAAGATAACATTTCTTATCTATACTCGAAAACATCAGCACTACATGTAAAAAAAGAGGGGAAACAACCCTCTTCATGAAGTAGTCCGGACCTTTAGGGGTCACCGCTTACTTTTATAACGTTTTTACCCAATTAGTCTATATAGCTACTAACATCGCTGTAAGGATAGGTCAAGACTCATACTTGTAGATCCTCGAGCACTTTCAGCTGATGCTGCATTCGCTGATGGGATGGAAGCGGCATCGCGGAATTGCCTATGGCAAGGACAGCATTGTCTACAAAAAATGAATCACTTGCAAAAGCGAGTCGCCCTTTTGACGCGACACGTGATGGCTTCGTGATGTCGGAGGATGCAGGCATCTTGATACTAGAATCGTTATCACGCGCGAAGCAATGAGGAGCGTCCATCTATGCGGAAGTCGTCGGTTACGGGGTAAGTTCAGATGCTTATCATATAGTGGCGAGGAGCATACCTCGCCATGAAACGTGCCGTGCAACATGTAAGGAATCGAGACGAATGACATCGATGTAATCAGTGCGCATGCGACGAGTACGATCGTCGGTGATCAGTCCGAGATACGTACGATTAAAAAATTGTTTGAGGAACATGCGAACGCACTCCCGGTGGATCGAAAGCGATCGCGCTTGCGAAATGTTTACAGGAAGGAATCACTCCACCCACGATTAATCTTGAAGTCGATGATCCCATGTGCGACCAGGATTATGTAACAGATGGGGCTCGCTCGATGGAAATGCAGTATGGATTATTTAACTCGTTCGGATTCGGTAGCCATAACGCAGCGATCGGTGTGAAAAAATTTATGGAATAAAAATAAGACATCAGATTTAGACAAAAAAGTCAGTAATCAAATCAGTAATCGAGTACTCACTGAACAAAGAGTGTAGACATTTCGACATCGAAATATCTACACTCTTTGTTTTTATATGAAAAGTTAGAGGAAATATGTGTTGATAAAAAAGAATTCAGAAACATGCAGTTATCATGAAAGACCTTTTTTAGGATACGTGTTTTTCTTCGGAACGGTCTTATCTTGTGTAATAACATTTAAGTGTTTTTCATAAATTTCAGTAGTAGACGAAAAAAGTAACGGAAATTATTTTTTCTATAAGTATAGAAGGATTTTGAACATAATTTGAGAATAAGGAGCTTAACTAAAATTTTGATTTGATTGATCATTTTTTTACAAATAATAAACCATGATGTGGAAAAAGAGGTAAAGACTTAAAGACTTAAAGACTTAAAGACTTAAAGACTTAAAGACTAATACAAGTATGTAGGGTTCTAAAAGTAAAATAATATCTCGAATCCAAAAGGAGGATATATATGTCTAAGTACTGTTTATTTACTAAGTTCTTTGTATCAGAAAATAAAAGAGAAGAAATGGTTGATATCCTTTTAAATGCCTCTCGATCAATGGAAAAATTAGAGGAATGTGAAATTTATGTTGTAAGTGTTTCTGATGAGGAAGCAAATGTGGTTTATGTATACGAAGTATGGTCGAATGAAACATCCCATAAAGCGTCTTTAAATCTAGCAGTCACTCAAACTTTGATTCAAAAGGCAAAGCCTCTTCTTGAAAACGTAGAGAGAGTAAACACGCTGCAAACAAAAGGTGGGAAAGGTCTTTTAATAAACAAATGATTTTTCAATAGATAACTATTAAAAGGTGCGAGATAATTCCTTACAATTATATGATGAATTTTTATAAGCAAAGGAAAGCTTAAAGATACATACTACTTTAAGAAATTTAATGTGATGGTTGATTAAAAATATAAAAGGGGAATGGATATCAACTTTGTATCAAATAAATGAATGCTAGAATAAACGTATTAAATTAAATGCAAACCAATAATTTTCTAAGTCCTAGTATTTGAACAGTTTAATACAACCACCTTAATTGGTTAAAGCTTGCATGAAGATGACTTCCGTTTTGTATCGGAGTCATCTTTTATAGTTCCCATGTTTATCTTTAACATGTATAGCAATATTGTTAAGTCAGCCACGATCCGATAAAATCAATGATTCCTGTAATAAGTAGAAACGATAAATTTAAAACGAGAGTAATTAATATACCGATAACGGCTTTACTATCATTCGATGAGCTAATTTTCATCATTAATAAGATGGAACAAAAAGTGAGTAGAAAACTAAAGACTACACAAAAATGCATAACGTGGATAGACGAAAAAGTCGAAATGAACAGGACGAATTCATAATTAAAAAACGAATTATAAATAAATAAAAATAAAAAAATAGTTAGAAGATATAAGCCCCATCGTAAGTGTTTCATAGTTCCTCCATTCTAAAGAGATAATCAAAAAAGATATCTCTAATAAAGTAAAAAGAGACCTACTTTTAATATGAATACATACTTTAACAATTGAAAAAAATAATTTACAAAGATGACATCGAAAGAAAGTCACAGCAATACTAGAGGTCACTATAGTAAAGGAAAACTAGGAAATGGAGTAGGTGATCTAAGAAAGCTGTGATAGGAAATGAGAGCATCGTTTAAAGGCTTTATGGACCGACGTATATGACGGAATACCTGGTGTTCAAAAGAATGTCCACCGTGTATTTTTATTTTATCAGGAAAATATGTAAAAAGAGTAAATTTTAGGGCATTTCTACTTAGAATATTTTTTGTCTACGCTTTCACATTTATTATAAATAAAAATATTAAAACATCTTCTAGATGAAGTTACCATTCTTTCTTTTGGTATAATTTATGTAACATTATGGTTATAAAAAAGGAAGGATCTACACTGAATGAAGCTACCGCTTAAGTTTTGGGTCATTACCGTAACAATGGTAACTATGATTGTAGTATTAATCTCTATTTTTGCTACGAGTTACTATGTTAACCGACAAACGCTGAAGGAAAATACGATAAACGAAAACTATTCAAATGCTAAGAAGTTAAGTGCTCTAACTAATGATACATTTCTACTAATGGAGCAAACATTACTTGCACATCATGAAACTATCCTATCCAATTGGGATAATCCCCAAAAATTGAACGAACTTACACAAACTTTGAAAAAATCTAATTCTAATTTTAACTCGATTGCAATCATCGATAAAAATGGTATTGGAAAAGCCAATACTCCTGACTTGAAGCTTATGGGAACTAAGGTGGATACGGAAGGTGTACGACTAGGATTGCTATTAAAACGAAATTTTACTTCGAGCCCTTATATCGGGAAAAATCAGAAACTGATGTTAATAGTTTCGACAGCACTCTATAAGGATGGGAAATATTACGGTATGCTCAATGGATTAGTCTGGTTGCGTGAAAAAAACTTTTTGACTCACCTTCTCGAGGAAACATACGGCAATGATAAATACGACGTAGCCGTCTACGACTCGACCGGTACTTATATTTACCATAAGAAGCGCAGTTGGATCGGGACAAAGGCACATAAATACCAAGCGACCATTAATCTTGATAAAGGAAGACCTGGTAAAGGAACGATAGTGGCGCAGACAGGGGAACAAGTATTCGCTGGATATACAACAGTTCTTCAAAATGATTGGAGGATCATTTCGATGACACCTGTATCAAAAGCGTTGGCTCCTGCTCAACTGACAGCAATCAAAGCAGCCACTATTGGGTTTCCATTGATTTTGATTTCATTTCTTGTCTTGATTGGATTGATTATCTTTATTACAAAACCGTTGAATCGCCTTTCATTACTCGATTATAAAAAACCGATAGGTGAAGTCATACAAGAAACGAGAGGTTTAAACTCCCCCTATCGGGAAGCTGAAAATATTCGAGCTATGATTCTCTCGTTTGCAGAAAACCAACAGGTCATGTTACGAGATTTTGAAGAAATGGCAGGAACAGATCCAATGACGGGTCTTGCAAATCGACGACGATTGAATCAATTGATTCAAATGATACGAGATAACGAAGAGTCTTTTGGTTATGTATTGCTTGATATTGATCGGTTTAAAAGCATCAACGATACGTATGGACACGTGAAGGGAGACCAAGTGTTGATAAAACTCGCTAAACTGATTTCTTCTGTCACTCCCCATTCAGGATTACCTATTCGAATTGGTGGAGAAGAGTTCGCGATAATTCTTCAAGAAACATCACCTGATGACATTATTGCTTTTTCTGAACATCTGCGTCATTCCGTAGAACAGACAGACTTCTCATTACCGCAACGAATAACGGTCTCCATTGGAGCTGGTTATTTAGGTTCTGACTCTTATGATGTTTCCCATTTCTATAATGATGTGGATCAACAATTATATAAAGCAAAGAGAAAAGGACGTAACCGTGTAGAAACCGTCTTTATTATTGAAGGTAAAAAATACATTTCATAAAAACTAGAAATTTTATGAAAGAATAAAAGATGTCTCCAGCCTCATTTATTAATTAAAAAGTTAACAGAGTATTGTCTAAAATAGGTGTATGCATTTCAATATCGAAATGTATATACCTATTTACAAAAACTCTTATTCCTTAATTTGTTGTCAGCCTAATTATCTCTAAAAAAGAATGCTTTTCACTACGTAATTCATAATTCATAATCTTTTCTAAATTAATTATCTACTTGTTTATCTTACAAAGGAGTGCATTTTTTTAAAACGTATTGAAGGCATCGAAAAACAGCACTGATTGCTAATGGGAAGATGACGATAGTAATCCCTAAAAGGACTACTCCAGGAGCATCGTCTGCCTGACCAATATAAAAGAAGACTGGTAGAATACAGGCGGCTAAAACAGCAATAACGAGGAACGAATTTTTAATAATATTTAACGATGAAGAAATAGAAGACGCTGAGTCAAAGTCCTTTGCAAATGCGTTCAAAATGTGGAAACCATGAAAGATAGAAGTTAACAAAGGTATGAGAGCAATATAAGCAACCATTAACACTACGTATCCTGGTTTCTCAAAAATAACTCCATTTGATAAACCTTTAAACAGTGTAAATGATCCATAAATTGCTAAACCTAGAAGACCAAGAAAAAATGCAAAAAGACATGTTCGTAGTAACAAAATACTTATTTTTGGAGGATTCATTTTAGCATTCCTACTTTCCATATGATTCTTCAATAAAAGTAAAGTGTACGATTAAATAGAAAATATTACTTTAGACTTCAGACTGATTTCACATAAGTAATAATAAAATAGTAATAAATAATATCAGATAAAATTCCGTTTAAAATAGGTTAAATCAGCAAGAACAAGATGATTTTGATTTCTATATTACGTAGCGGTGATCGAAAAATCACTCACGAAAGTTGATTATCAAAAATGACCACGAATACTAAATTCCTAGTTTCTTTTTTACTTTGTATTTCACCCATAATTAAGGGATAGTTGGAATTGGTAAAATAGAATAAGCTTGCAAAAGGGCTGCGCAGCCTTTTTTAAAGATCATTTGAAATTGTTATTACATCAAACAAGGAAGGGTATGAAAATGAGCAAATGTTCTAACACTATGGGTAAAACAGATGATCTTCTAACCATTTCTCGAGCACCCATAATATTTTGGAACCTTCTCGCTTATATAGTAGCTTTATTTCTACAGTTTGTTAATCAAATTAAATTCTTAGAAAGTATATTGTTTACATCTATTTTTATCCTATATGCGTTGATACATTGGTTTTCATTTAAATTTAAAGGAACTGCTATTTAGTATTATCTAGTATTTCAAGGATCCTTGATTTTCATAGCTGCTTTCTTACTGCCTAAAGGTGCACCGGACTATGTGATGTAAGACGGAGTAAATCATGGAGAGGCTATGATTAGATTCGATAAACTTATTTTGAGAGTGGTCGATGTAATACAAGAGGAGAATCAATGTTCTGTTTCTCAGGAATCTCAGATGGAATAACGAATGCAGCCTTTCTCTTGAAGAGGATGGTTGCATTTTTTGTTCGATTCAAATCGTTTGTTCATCATACGAATGCGACTCTTCTTTAATTATGGAGTGCGCCTGTTAATGTACTGATACTTGCTCGTCACGATGTCTACTTCATTACTGAGGTATCCAGTTATTCAAGATATCCGAATTGATCGTGTTCATCGAATCATACAATTCTTTCACATGCTGATGTATCGGTTTAAGTCTGTTTGACGAATGAAGATCGAAGGATAATTCAAATTTTTACGGATTATGTCTTCCTTGATCATGAAAATTAGTTTTTTTATTCGTTTATCAATGAATTATTTATACCATCGACAAGATCGTGTGATATTGGGTCCTGGCGTTTGATTTGTAATAACCACATGTCAATGTTCCAAAGCGTATGTGATGCGGATTCATATATCACCTTGAAGTAAAATCCGTTAAAAAGGGTGTTGAATGATTCCGGTATTTGATTTGGTAATTCGGACATGCTCTATACGATTATATAACTTATTCAGCGCTTACGATGGTCGAGGATCACGGCTGATAATCTTTACATCAACACCCGTTTTTAACTTTAAGTCATAAAAACATTGTGCCGAAGATATAAACATCGTCAAATGGTCTTCATTTTCTTAGTAAGTATTAATCAGAAGTAAAAATTTTTAAAGAATGAGTCAATGGAGAGTCTAGTTTGTATACAATATATTATAGGAAAACGTCTATCTTACGACACTTGAGATGTCGATTAGTAGATTCGACGTTATCTTTACGTTGAACGGTAAAATCATATTTTTCTGGCATGAGGAAGAATTCTAGTAGCATGTATTTGAGAAGCGATATTGAAATAGAGATTGGATACTGATTTTATTTCCTACTTCTAGTTGATACGAATCGTGCTTACCATTAGGAACGAGGCTGGATGACGAATAGGGGTATGTATACGTTTCGACGTCGAAATCGATTTAGTCATTAGAAAAAAAGATTAGATTACAAAATTGTAAGATTGAATACCAAGAAAAAAATTCATTTTTTAGTTAGGTTATTTAATTGTCTGCTGAATTTGAATTATCTAGAGAACAAAAGCTATTAATTTGATGAATGAGAGAAATATAACGCGGAAAATATAGATGGATCGTAAATGGTTCTCCTACCTTTCTATATTGTAATTAGCAGTCTGGGAGGAAATTCCTATAATAGAGTGTGGGTGAGTGAGGTATAAGGGACAAGGGATTTGGAATAGGAAAGAATAAAAGGAATGTCCATCAATCCGAGTAGGATGATGGACATGATAACCAATGAAAATTACGTACAGCATTTAACAGCTTTCTTTTGATCTGATTTCGGTATATACATAACATCGTCTTTGACTTGTACCTTAATATCATTTTCTTTCAGTCTTTCGACATTTGATTTATTATATTCACCCCACTTAATCATTTTCTCGGTATCATGTTGACTACCACACCCAGCTAAAATGGTTACTAATGCAATCGCTACAAGCTTTTTCATTCCATTTCCTCTCCCTTAAAATTGTATAGTCTTCTAATCCGATAGTCATAAAACTAAAGCTATTATATCTTGTATACACATTAAAATTCAAAGGAGTATTTATTATGAAAAAAATGTTATTTGCTACTTCGTTTTTACTTGGCCTATTTTATCTTGGGAATCAAGGAGATCAAGTACATGCTTCTGGAGAAAGTAAGGATGAAATCGAATATAATCAAATGATGGATCAAGTACGAGAAGAGGTCGACTTCATGGATCGTGATGCATCGGTCGTAGACGAGATATCTTCTGAAGATATTGACGCGATCATGCCCCAGATCAAGGAGTTGGAACGCGATCATCCGGAAATGACCGAAGAAGAGATGGACGAGATCGTGTATAGTCTGTTCCAAGAGAAGGCGACTACTCCAGAAGAAGTACAACCGATGATGATGTTAAGATCGTTCGAGATCGAGAATGATCCTGAGGACAATGATTTCAGCATTGAGGCGAACAGCGATGAGAGAAGTCTATGTGTCCGTCACCCTGTCAAGTGCACTAAGGCTAAGAGCGATTCTGAAACTGCCGTAGAACAGGCTGAAAAATATTATAAAAGCTCGGTCCTCTACAATGGTAATGGGGATGCATTCCGACATGCCTATTGGAATGCGTTGATGGTAAAGTCCATCACAGCTAAATATGCGAAGTACTTCGCTGATGCGCATGAGTACGGAGCTGATAATCAACCAGCGATCGAAAGACAGATGGATTTGCACAATAACCGCTTGGGTCGATACATTGCAGAAACGTCGAGCTCGGCTAAAAAGGTGAAGGAATCAATCACTGCTGGCAAAGGCGTACGTATCTCTCAAGGTAAATTGGTTGATACAAATTCATCTGGATTGAAGTAAACCTCATGTCCTTTTGAACGTCTTCGAAGTCGACACATGTGTATTATGAAGTATCGGAAGTCTAATTTATTCTCATGAAGGCACTTTGCCAGAGGTACCGAGAAAGGATAACTTGAATGAGCCCAGTTTAATAGGGGGCATTCATCTGTTCTTGTCAATGAACTGAACCCTGAATGGTGGACACTTTACAATGGCCACCATTCAGGGTTTTTTATGCGTTAAAACATGGGTGATGCCACACCTACCCAAAATTTTGTCGTTCAACTTGGCAGTATTTCGAATAAATGGAGTATTCCTTTTTTTGAAAAAAATTGATTGCTTTCGACTATTGATAAACTACTCATATAGTAAAGAAATGTATGTCAGAGATAATAGACTTGTTGATGGTAGTTAAAAAATATAGAGTATTGCATCAGTTCGATCCAATTAAACGAGCATTGAAAAGGTATATGAGTCGTGCATGCAGCTGAATCGATGGGACAATACAGTCGAATTGTCCTAACCCGCTACTGAGACGAACATATCGAACAAAAGAAAGTTTGCATACAATATTGTAAGAATCGGTATTTTCTGATATGTACGATTCACCGTTTCCATCTTATCGGTCAAGAGTTACATCAAGCAATTGACGGTTACATGTACATAAAAGTCCGCTATGAGAATTGGATTTTTTGATGTTAACCATTCGAATTGTAATAACGATGGGTTAAGTGGCCAGATCGACTCGTTGATGAAGAGCTGGCAATAATTTTCATAGCCCTTCAATAATGTCTCGATTTTCATCTAGCGATGGATAGTTGGTAAGCACATCATAGCGTATGAATTCAACTTCTTGATTTCGTCTAATGCTTTTTAGGGAATTGGTCAAAATTCTCCTCTATGAGGTAGGTTGTCTCATCCGAAATATCCAAACACAATGTGTGGTTGGTTTGGAATGTCATCAAAATCAGAGGATTAGAGATAATTCCCTCGCTCTCATCGAACATCAATTTTCCTGTTAATCCCCTTTCATACAATGTGGAAACGCCATCTTCGAAGTCATCGACCGTTAACGGGTTACACCGATACAACGGTAGGTAAAGACTCCTTTCTGCGTCAGACCATGTAAATTCAAAGTTAACCTTCATTATCGATTACAAGATGTCCGCAATTCTGTTCGTCGAGCTGTTCAATACGTTTTAAGAAAACAATCACCCGATTCTTGTTCAATTTGATTCCTTACATCTTCATGAAGAAGTAAAGAAGCGTTTTTATCCCCTAACAATTAACCCCAAAAATTCATTAAAAAACCTCTTCTTTTAAAATAATCAAGTATAATAATATAATATTACTTCTTAAAAGCTATTTTTCAATAAATGATCAGTAGAAAAAAGTTAATGTAAGGTGCGTTTATCCACTTATGATGTTTTAGATAAGTGAATAGATTGAGATATGTAAATTGTAGTAATCATTAGAAACGAGGATATTATGAAAACAAAGAAGCGTTTAATGAATGCCTTTCCAAAAGTATTAAAACAGGATGTCAAAGTGGTTATCGATCAAATGGATATAAAGTGGTTTCAAAATGAACTTTCCAATATGTCTTTTAGTGCCTTGCTTGAAAATGGGGAAGTTTTAACTATTCCTGAAAGAATCTATTTTAATGAAGTGTCTGAGGAAACCTATCGTCAGTTTGCTCCCTTGCAACAATCTATACTCTGTTGTATTTATTCGAGACACCACGACGGCTTTGTAAGAGAAAAATATATAATGAAGTTGGATAACCTCTTACAAGTAGAGGATTGGATGATTCCCTATCTAATCAAGTTCCTTGGTGAGGGTGTCATAGAATTGTTATATAGCGTTAATCAGGTATTCGAAAAGATAGATAAGAGTAAGCTAAATGCGTTTACATCTCAAAATGAAGCGTTCGTTCAAAAAGTAGAAAGCCAAATGATTAGTTATTGGAATGAATACTATAGAGAAGAGTTTCCTTCTCTATGGGGTGACGAATACATAGGATTTAGAATTTTTAAAATGTACTTATGAAAGGGGAGCACTTATATGAAAAAATTCAGAGGTAAAAAAAGATACTTCCGCAACTTAAAAAAAGAGACAGTATTCGAGACGCACAATTTAGACTTTAGCGACGATAGTTGGTTCGATTTTTGGCATACCCATCTTGATTTTTATGGACGCGGAAATGAATCCATACGGTACAGAAAGCTTCATCTTCAAGCGTCATATGATCTAATGATGAAATTGAATGCTAGGCTACATGAATGGGATCAACCATTTCAGATTTGGATGGAAATTTCGCAACATGACGCTGCATTAGATGCCGTATACGTGCATTCGTTCAATCCGAACGAGACACCGTTTCCGTTTGAGCATAAGGCGTTGCAGCCGTTTCAAGAGACTTTACCTGACTACTTGACCGGATGGTTTAATGCGGATGCATTCATGGTCAGCTATTACGTAGAAGAACAGGAATGGGACGAAGCGGATGACGATGACAACCAATCCGTTCACGAGGTTGGAGCGTTATACGATAAAAAAATCGTCATCCAACCGAAAGACAATCACATGTATGCGTTAAAGTCGAATATACACTAAGCGCTATATATAAGATTTAATTCGTTTAAAAGGAGGAGTACACGTGTCGCGATATGCATTGAATGACTATGCTTTTCAAGGGGAGCTAAAGAAGGTCCGGAAAGCGATCAAAAACGGAGCGGAGATTGATTTGCTGGATGAGGAAGGATACAGTCCGCTGCACTGGGCGATTCAAGAAGGGTATCTGGATATTGTCCGGCTTTTGATTGAGAGCGGCGCTGATCTTGAAAAACAGAATCGGGAGGGGTTCTCGCCCCTACATATCGCGCTTTTAGATAATCAAACGGAGATCGCGATTGAAATCATTCAGCAAGGAGTATCATTCGAGATCGATACGGATGGGTACAATGCGTTGCACGTGGTTGCGAGTAAAACTGGCAATTCAAAAATTCTTAAGGCGCTCGCTCGCGAAGCACAATACATCAATCGATTTGATGGGGATGGAGATGGATACGCGCCACTCCACTATGCGGCACAAGAAAATAAAGTGAAGTGTATCAACGTGTTACTTCAAGCCGGAGCGGATGTGAATTTGCGCACGGTACATGGATTCACCCCGTTACACACTGCAGCAGGAGAAGGACATGTAAAAGCCGTAAAAGCACTGATTGAGGGACAGGCGGAAGTGGAAGCTGAAAACCCGCTTGATAGTCACGCGACGCCGCTGATGTTAGCAGTTAGTTATGATCACGCTAAGGTCGTTCACGAATTACTACAACACGGAGCAGATCTGAATCATCAGGATGCCAATGGAAAAACGGCCATTGATTATGCGAAAGAATATAAAAATAAAAAAATCCTCAAACTCTTCGATGGAATGCGTTGATGGATTCGTAGGTCCTCTTCTCTTAACGATATATTAAGTTCAAGCGTATGGACTATTAGAGTACCGACACATACTTCACCTCTTCTGTTTATCACATGCTAAACTCAAGCAATTTATTACTAAGTAAAGGAATGATTTGAGTGTGGAAGGCAATAGTGTTTAATTCTGTTTGGATGGGGATCACGCTTCCTATTCTTTTGAGTATAGTTTTTACAATTTTATACCCTATAATCGCTTTTGATATGAGTGGTATTCTCATGATTGTCGTTGCGTTAATCATTGGCATAATTGATATTTACTTAGGACATCGGATATGGACATGGATCGAAGGAAAGTACTTCAAACAAAATCGTTACATGTGAAGGCTGCCTAACGATTGGACACGCTAATAAAAGTACCTTTATCGTTTTACGTTACTATGAGATGGCTTCGGTATTTGACCGGAGTCATCTTTTATAATTTCCAGAACTTCATGTGTCACACTATCCTTCACGCAAGAAAAGTATGACGTTTAACTAGGTTGATACGGAAATATACACAGAATGTATCGTTTTTTTTCGATCGATTCCAACATAAAGTAGTGTTCCTCTTGAAGAAAAACACCATCTATTCGTAAACACTGTTCTTTTCTAAATTAAAAACATACATTATATCAATTTTTTAAATAAAAAAATCCAAAAATGTATCGTGAAACATATAATATATGGTAGAAGATATTTATTGAAAATGACATTTTTTAATGTCATGAAATGAGGATATAAAAATATGAACTACATCGAACACTTAGAAGCCCATTGTGGTGAAAGTACTGGTCACCTTGAGATGGAAGAATTACAAGATCATGCGATTCAATTGGTTCAGTTTCAAAATGCACCGTTTGCGAATGCGAATACCGTGACATCACTTGGATTATTGCATCACCCATTGCAATTCGAGAACGGTGCCGTTATCCATCAAGAAGTGATGCTATCTGTCATGCAACAAGATGCCGAGTCGGATTTAATTGAATTGATCTATCGCTTGACACTGGAAGCATTAAAGACTGGACACGCTTATGATTTAGGCGAGTACATACCGATTCCGGTTGGGTTGTTATCGAAGTACGACTTCGCTGCCCTATACGTGACGACACCGTTCTACTTTGAAGAATCATTTCAAGTCTATAAAGGGAACGCGGCATTCGGGGAACCGGAGACGGTGTTACCAGTCTGGTTCGTACCTATCTTTGCTTCGGAAGTCGCTTACATCGAAAAATACGGTACTGAGGAATTTAATGAGATGTTATATGAAACTGAGATGCAGCTGCTTAATTTAAAACGACATCCGCTCGTGGGAGACAATGAAGAAATTGAAGAATCGATTTTTAACAGGGAGGTATTCGTTTGCGAATGCGAAATTACCGACGCCCTTTTTGAAGACGATATCCAACGACCATTAGTACTAAATGGACCGCTAGCGAAAGCGTATCACATGAGTGTTGAATCGGGAGAACAAGGCGATACAGATCAAAATGAAACTTTCCTGTTTGATTTTCTAAATCATCAAAATCGTTTCCCGATCTACGCGACCTTTTTTGCTTTTGAAGAGGAAGACAAAGACAACAGGGCTTTTTTCTCGCAACATCATATGTCGTTCACTTCACATGTCTTGTCTAGACAGAAACAAACGAACGGTTGGTTACGTGGAAAACGAACATCGACAAGTGAGAGTCATTTTTTCACGGTAAAGATTGAAAATGCTAGGATGCTCGAACTCATCCTTGAACACGCTTATAGAGTTGCGTCGATGAACGAACTGTTCATGTTTTCGTATTCCAATCGCTTGTCGATTCAACAAGAGGTCGAAACGACGTACAGAAAAACACGTGTCTTAGAAGATCGGTTCGTTTATCCGGAAGATACGACCGTCGTGATTGTCGGCCATGATGGAACAATGCTTTATCTGCTATCGAACGAAGAACACTTCGCTTATGATCTTCGCACAGATTGGGCGAAACGACTACGACAACAGTTACCGAACGATACGATGATTCGCCAGCTGAATGGCGAATTGTTCGCAGACCTATAAGAGTGGAGGGAATTTCATGCAACTCATCAAACCAATGAACGGTCAGAATCATTTATGGCTGTTCGAAAAGGATGGACGGACACTCTACACGTTTCACGGCATCATGGGAGAGAGATTGAAAGAACCAATGAGTGAGCAAAAGTTCTCGCGCTTTTTTCATCTGGATGCCTACATTGGGGAGCTCGTAGCGGAGAAAGAAAAGGACGGATACTCGGTCGTTCAAGAAGCGGATTACCACGAAGTTGTCGTAGAGATCTTTTGTCAGGATACAGAGTATGACGTCATCTTTGAGCGTCGTTCGAGCATTGAAGAAGACCTCAATGAATTTCTTTTTGAAATCGGAAACGGGTATTTTGTTGAAGATGAATATGGTCCAGAAGCGATCGAATTCGTCCTTCATATCTTGGAGCCGTCTTATATCGTTGAACCCGTCATTGATTATTTCAAGGACCAGTTTAATCTGAAGAAAATCCGAATGGGGCAGGCAAAAGTTCATTACGGCAGACGCTTGACCGGACTTTATCCCACAGGCAAGAATTTTAGCCGGAAAAAAATTGAACAATGACGACACAGATTGGAGATACAGTATGAACGAGCTGACAATCGACGAATATTCTTTTCAGTCGAAGAGTATCCAACGTATGCTTCAGACATCCGAAATTAACGTGCTTGGTCCATTGCAAACTATCTACGAAATCATGTGTTATGACCATACAGTAGGTAGTTTTACCAGTGAATTGACGGAGGAGGTATTGTATGGCACGCTAGTTCGCTTCAATCATTTTCCTTTATATATCACGACTAATTTTGATGAGCTTCGAGAAGATGAAATGGACCTCTTAGAGCGTTTAAAATTGCGACCATTCGTATACCATGAACATCCACGGTACGAAGGTGATCAGCGACGCACCAGTTTTTACTGTTGTATCGAAGTGGTGGATGCGAATGATCTGCATTTCGTCTTAAAAAAGTCCTTCTTTCGAGCTGCTTATAGTGAAACGTTCCTCGTCACGTTCGCAAGACCTACGTTTGAGTTAAAGACTTCTGGGAGATGGATTTTTCAAGAAGCGAAATACACGCATGTAGTTGATGCACGTGATGGATTACCGTTCATCCTTCCGTCGCATGATGCGCTCGGTTTCATGTGGTTTTCGAATGGAGATGCCTTTCAAACCGTCGATCAGCTAAAAGCGATGTTACCAACAGATTATTAGATGGATTATGCACTAAATACCTACAAATAATTTAATTTAAGATCAAAGGAGTCATACAGAATGACATATCAAAGTGGATTACCTGGCGTTACGGAAGAGAGACTACAAGAAGTAGAGGCAGTACTCGGCTTCGAGCTTCCGAAAGAACTACGAAACTGGTACAAGTGCGAAAACAAGTTTAATGTCGGTGAATGGGAGTTTCATCCGATCAAGGACGAGCAGTATATCAAGCGAACATGGGACGATCTTGTTCGTGTCAATTTGACAGATGCAAAAGAGTATCCAGAAGGGTTCTTGCGGATTGCGGCGGACGGAACAGGTGACGAACTCGGATATCAGTTACCGGATACAGAGACGATCGTCTTGTGGGACCACGAAGAACAAGAACTATTTCCGGTAGCACCGACGTTGAATGCGTTCGTTGAAAAGGAACAACAAATGGAACAGAGTGCGGAACAAGTAGAACTTTTCTTAGAGACGGTTCTTGAAACGGGAACTGTCTATGGTCTATCGAAGTTGGAACAGTCGGGCTGGGCCTATTGTCCGTCGAATCAAGACGAGACAGACGTCCTGTTATTCTTTTCGACGGAAGCAACGGCGAAGGCGTTACAGACGAAGGAATGGTCGAACTATCATCTGATTCGATTGGATTTGGACTTGTTTATTAACGGTTGGTTACCGAACATGATCGAGGACGGACTGTATTGTGGCTTGAACTGGGGCCCGGAGCTCGTCGGACTTGAGCTGGATCCAGAAGATGTCCTAGCAGATCTGGAGGGTTAACATGGTTCAGACACTCAGGAAACAGGTGGATGGCATTACGTACTTTTGGTACTTGTATCGTGATGGTCGAACAATCCAGATCTATCACGGTGTCACCGAGCAATGGAAGTTGGATCAAGATGTCAGCGATGAGAAGGAAGAACAGTACTCGACGAGGCGTCAAGCGAAACGACGGATGGAGGAACTGATTGCCGAGAAACAAGCGGAAGGATACAAGCAGGATGATATTTACGGGATACAACCTGGACGAAAGGAACGCGAGAAGTTTCGACGACGGACGTCCTGGTTCGCCTATATCCTTATGGGACTTGCTCTGTTTCAGTTCGTGACACCGTTCTCTGTCTTACCAATTGTAATATTTGGAATGGGTATTCCTTTGATGCTTTTAGCTTTTCTCGGTAAAGGTTATCTTCCTACATGGCTTCGAATTGTCTGCTTCGTTAGTTACTTTTTCATGCACGTGATTCATCAGCAGGAATCGTACATCCCGTATCTTTTCCCGATTCTTTCGATAGGCACGGGAATACTATTATGGTTTCATCTTCGAAAAACGAGACAACAAATGAAAGTGGAGCAATGACATTTTTAAAAGGAGATGAAACATGTCGCTTCTAGATAAGTTATTACAAGACCCTATCGTTTCTGATCTACCACGTCTTCACACCGCTCTTCTTGCCAAAAATCGTGGCTTACGCAAAGAGTGGCTAGTACATATGGATAGATTCATTGAAGAAGCGAATACGTGGAACTTCGAGCGACAGCGGACGTTTGTGAGTTGGTTATTATCTACCTGTGAAGGAGAGACAGACGCTTCGTTCCTCTTGATTCATCCGCTAAAAGAACGTCTTCTAAAACCGACTTTGAAGAAGTGGATGAAAGAGTTGCCGGATGACGTCCGACCGTATCGCTGGTATGGTCTTTTCATTGATGAAGATGACCGTTACATCTACTTACAAGAAGCGCTTACACGTGGGGGAAGACGGGAACAGTTAGCGATCAAGAGAATGATTGATCATCACTTGTATGGACTTTGGTATTCTTTCCACCATCTCGATGAAGATTTGTATTTAGGAGAAATAGAAGAGGATGCAGCAACCTTAACAGAAGCTTGGTTACTAATCGAGCAACTCGAAGATGCGGTTTTGAAATCGGAATGTATTAACGAATGGCAGAAGAGGAATCAAACCTTAACGAATTGGATTCGTTTCCGGCAAGAGCACACCACCGGATTCATGGAGTGGCGGATGCAACAAGAATCAAAGGGTTGAGTTACAACAATGCAATGACCTCAGCTGTTTAGAAAGGGCGGAAACGCGTGGGATTCATTACTCTCGGAAATCGGCAGATGATGATACAAGCGATGAAAACGATCATGGTGCCGTACTTACGAGCACATGGATTCAAAGGAAGCTATCCTCTTTTTAGACGTAAACAAGACTCCTTTCAGGAAATCTTGATGATCTATATAACGAAATACAGTGAAGATTTTTATATGGAAACGAGTATCGTCCCATTGACTGGTTATGTCGATTTTGAAGGGGACACGATTCTCCCAAATAAAGTGAAAGTATCTGATTTAAAAGCAGAAGAACGGTTTGTCGTCGGGTCTGATTTAGTTGAACCACCTGACGGTGACGGAAAGTCTTTCGTGATGAATGGGCTAACGACAAAACAAGAACATGAGGACTTAGCGAAAGACGCATTAACCTACCTGAACATCGAGGATCCGAGTTGGATGAAGAGAACTGTCGCATGGCAGAGAGCGCTCTATCGATCGTTTGATGAAGAGAAAGAAGGAGCGACTATCCGTTCCGGTATGATAGAAATCTGTAAGAAGGAGTGATGCACCATGAAAAAGCTAGGCACGTTTACAAATCACAAAGGGAATCTGATTGTCTCGGATCCTGCTTTCCTTGAGCCGGATGTAGAATACAACGTGACAATTCCAGTTGAACAAGGTTCGTTTTGGACGGTCTTCTATGACGAAGATGAGTTCGAATCAATCAATTTGCTTTACCTAACAATAAATGAAGAAACGAAGCTGGATCCATCCGATTTCGAGCCGTTATCCGATCTAGTCGTCGTCGATTCAGCGCAGCTCGTCGTCATGAACACAGCAGATTACGGGAGACGGGAAGCCATCAATTGGGAGATTCGAAATACGCTAGAGTTCGACGAAGAGATCGACCCGTTCTATATCGCTATCTCAGACGAAATGATGGAAGACGAGATTTTCCTGTTTCCGTTCGGTGTCGCCGTTCAGTTAATGGGGGACGGACACTATGAAGTCCTTGTCCGACGAGAAGACGGTAACGTGACAGGGATTGCGATCCTCCTCGGGGAACATGAGGCTTTTGAAGAACACGATGACAAGGAAGACGTGTCACTAGAAGACGTTGAAGTTCCACGACTGAATCATCAGAACACTGTTTTACCAGACGATGTCTTTCTTACGAATATCCTTCAGGCGATGCGACTCTTTTATGTGAACGATCAAAAATCCTTGAAATACAGTATTCCAATCGAAGGTGAGAAGGTGGAGCACAAGCTGTATTTGTATGATTATTCATCCTCCATCCAAAACTATCAAGTGTCCGTGGAGAGTCTTTGTCCAGAAGCCCGCATCCAAGCATTCGAGACCGATCATTTTGCGATTCCGGAGTGGTATAAAGGTATTTTGCGAGTCTGTAACGGTGTGCGTTTTTCCGAAGAGTTGAACTTAAACGGTATTCCGTTGACGAGTTGGAATGGTTTATCGCATGAGATCCAAGGCAATCTCTCGGACAGTCTCGATGAATACGCGTTAACCGAGTTCGATGCGATCCGTGACAAGTATTTCTTTTTTGGCTCGTCGTTTAAACAGGACGAATACTATGCGGTATTGAAAGAGCGTCCAGACGAAGCCGTCTATCGCTTCGATTATAGAACGTTAAAACTCAAACCGAAGGCAACGACTTTCCAAGATATCGTCCGTGATGCATGGCGCGCGTGTAATCTGAAAGCACTCCATAAAAGAATGTGAGGATAATCTCATGAAAATAATCTATTCCCATGAAGACTTACTCGCACTCCAAGATCCTTTTGAATATGAGGTGGGATTGCCAATCCGCATCAGAGAACTGCCGGATTCCGTCATCGAAGAGGAGCTACCGGATAGCCGCGAACATTTGGATCGCCTTCTGAAAGAGGGCTATACCTTGGTCATTCAAAAACCACGAATTCCGAATCCTCCTGTATTCTCAAGGTTAGCCGTGATAGCGGAGAACACGTTCATGAAATTATATGTCTACGAGGCGGATCATTGTGAGGATGCGTTATGGGATGTCCTGTCCGAAAATGAATACGATCGGCACTGGGCATCCTTTTTACTGAAAAAAATCGAAGATGTCACATTCGAATTGCCTTATACGAATGAAGCTCAAAGTTCGCTGAAACTGTCTAATCTCAAAACAAATGAACTCGTACATCTACGATTTGAAACCCATCAAAGCGTGACGTGTCAGTGGGATTAAAAAAGGAGATGCTTCATGAAAACGTATCTTGAAGAGCATATCGATGCGACACGCGTCTACCCTTGGCTTGCGGATGCGAGTTCATCGATTCGTTGTCTATGTGTGGTCGGTGAAATGCTTTTGTTTCCAGAAGACATCGTCCAGTTCAAACAAATCAGTAGTGAGATGTTCCGTGATGAGCTAAAGCAAAAGCCTGCGTTGAGTACCTATCGCTTTTATGTAGTAGTGTGTGTCGGAAATCAGTTCCAATCCAAAAGAATCTTTGAGTACTACAAGCTGTGGCGTCTACTCGAACGAGAAGAGATGCTCGAGGGCTTCACCTCCCGAATAGAATTGCCAGTTCAAGTCGGAGAAGAACCATATTACGTTGGGATTGCTGAATTTGGCATCGAACAGCTCACAACAGCCGTTGAGATGATTAGTGATTCTCCAGCTATGTATACCATTATTTGTGGGAATCATGATCGACCGCCACACTGTCAGGAGCTACTTGATCAGGTACTCGACATCGGCTTAACAGAGAGTGGAGGTTTGCCAGTCGTCGAGATGGTCACGACACTGACCGCACAAGGTTATGCCGTCTGCACGTGGGGAAGTTCGAGTGAAGAACAGGAACTACAGTGTTTTTATACGGCAGCCTTCTTATAACAATGTAGAAAGAAGGAATTCGATGAGTCTGCGTGGCGTATCGTTTGAAATTCTGAATGAACCGGGACGCATCTTGCTCGACATATTAAGTGCGATCGAGATGAAGGCGTATGACTGGTTTCTTCGTAATTTTGATTTTCCGATCCAAACCATGGACGGGGACTTGTATGACAGTTTAGAAGAGTATTCAATCGATCAGAAAGCGACAGGACATGAACTAGCGAAATGGCTAAGGGGATCAAGCAATTACCTGATCTTTGCTGAATTGTTTGCATTTCAAAGTGATCAGACTGAAGAAGTAGGAATGACGTATGAATGGTTTCAGGAAAGCAATTGTCACATCGCGATTTTGGTGTATGACTGCACATACGTAGATATCTATTGTAAGGAGCAGCACGTATCTGAAGCGTTTTATGAGAATGCGATGAAACGTGGGTATACCGGAATCGAGTGGGTGACCGATGATAATGATCCTCGGACTCGTTTGTCGGTATGGGCAGAATAAGATACTGTTCAGACGAATAGATGTAAACGGTAAGCGTTCAAGATGAGAGATATGAACTACGAAGTGTTGATAAAAGGAGAGAAAAATCATGAATCAAGAGATGGAAGAGTTTGTTCAAGCGGTCCATCGGACGGTCGTTCAGGACGGTATGGCAGACTATAAGGACATCTATGAAGAAGAAGTCAATCCAAATGTTAATGACTATACGGCCTGCATCGCGTTTTACCAACAGGCGAGCGAAGCGGATCAAAAACGGATGAGACAGATGATGGAACAGACGATCATCGATACGGTTTCCCATGTATTTGGCATCATCGATGGGAGTTCAGGACTAAGTGGATCTGCGCTTGAAGCAAAATTGGCACTTGTCCGAGTCGACGAAGCAGGAGACCCGGTCGAGACCGTAGAGACAGATGGTGCATTGCAAGATACGTTTTTAGGCTACATAGAAGATCGTGACTTGAACGCATTGTGATGGAGGGAGCGGGAACCACTCATGATCCAACTGACAAAACAAGGCGACTCCGGTACGCTTTACCAAACAATCTATACGGAGGGACGCCTCATCATTCAACATCAAGGAATCGTTGGAGAATGGGTAAGAGAAGAAAACGTGAGAGAGATACGCGTCTCGCGCTTCAAACGATTAGGTGTACAGATATTGCAGTTGGTCGAGGAGTTTGAACGTCAAGGCTATCACGAAGTAAACGAGACAGATTACCAAGAACTAATCGTTCAGTTTCCTTATGACGAGGGTCAGGCAGAAGCAGCGCTCGAGCGCCGTCATATGATGGAAGAGATGATTGATGAAGGTCTGCTTCATACAGGAAACGGTTACTGTGAAGGCGGAGATATCGGCAGTGGCACGACGAATATCTTTTACCATGTCCTTGATGTCGAGGCAGCCGTTTCTCTGATCTTTGAAGGAATGAAGGAACACGATGTACGAGGAGAACCGATCATCGCGATATCAGAAGGAGAAGCGTACACCATTCTATACCCTGAAGGAGTGCCGTTCGATCTGATTGGTGAAGGTAAACCATGGAGCTGGATTCCGATGACGCAAGCGGAGGACAAGAAGATATGGCACGTCATTGATCAACAATTTCAATTCACACCGAGCACGACAGTCTTCCCCTCATACCATGCCCCGAGTCCGTTCATTACATACGAAGTGGATTATAAGAAACGAGAAGAAATCGAACGAGAACTAGGACGTATTCTGATCGAGCTAACTGTTGAAGGAGAACGCATCATGGCGCTCGATTGGAATCATCAAGGGTACTGGATCGACCCAAGACGTCCGTTTCTTCGCAATGAAGAAGGAGACTGGATGATTCCAGCAGTTCCAGATGGCGATTACTCCTTTTTCATCGCTCGTGATTTTCGCTGGGGATATCTCGGTCATCCGTGGGAGGGTAGCATCACGTTGTTTGGAGAAGATCTGATCTCTGCGTTCCAAGGAACAAAGAGTTTTAAGAATGAAATCCGAAAAGGGTGAGTAAGATGAAAATGACATTTCGACGAAACGACTGGATCGATGTGTTCCGGGAACTGCTACCACGCGACGATTGGCAAGACCTCGTCCGTCTTCAAATGAGTCAGTATTCGTATCCGGTTGAAGTAAAGTTTCTGGAACGACCACTCAAGCAGAATCTACACATCGACGATTTTTCAGATTGGACGGTCCGATCTCATATGATTATGACCGACGACTCACAGCTTGAAAGATTTCTCGAACACCTTGTCATCGAACAGCAGGAAATGGCGACTAAAGCAGAAGTGACGCTTATCATCCAAAAACAAGGACAAGGAATCGTCCGAGTCACGAACGATTGTGTCTCGATGTATGGAGTCGCGTAT
>NZ_JACSNF010000006.1:0-223798 GCF_018619015.1 Exiguobacterium sp. s11
CCGTTCCCATGCCGAACACGGAAGTTAAGCACTTGAACGCCGAAAGTAGTTGGGGGCTTCCCCCTGTGAGGATAGGACGTTGCCAGGCAAACGGTGGTTCTGGAGCATACGCTCAAGGGCCGCCGCTTTTTTGTGTCTTTTTGTAGAAAGACATGTATCCATTTTAATGAAGGGACTGAACAGGGATATGGCGAAAAAAACGAAACTACGCGTAGCCGTCGAAGAGAACGAGACGATTGGTGCCTGTTTGGATCGTATCGATGCCATGGGATACCGCCCGACGGTCCGACGAGAAGAACCGATCTTTGGATTAGACGCTAATGGCGAACCGTATCCAATTCGTCAGCAAATCGTCTTCGATTGCAAAGTGAAAGAGAACGAATAACTGCCTAGAGCATCCTCCGAATCATGTGGAGGGTGCTTTTTTTAGTGCTTGATTCCATGTGATGCCTTTCAGGAAAATAAACTCCGAATGGACACCAGATGAAATCAGAAAAACTACTTTTAAAACCGAACGATAAATTTTCAGACAATTAAATTGTTCGCCTTTGGTTGACGCCTTGGGATGGACTTGTTAAGATGAAGTCGTGACAGGATGATTGAATATAAACACCTCGTATAATAGCAGGGATATGGCTTGCAAGTTTCTACCTAACGACCCTAAATCGTTGGACTATGGGGTATATGGATGTTCGTCGATATTTCTTTGGCGTACCTTTTTATACCCTAAGCCACCCTTTTAGCCGTGGTTTGGGCTTTTTTTATGCACAAAGGAGGAAACAGCGATGGGAAATACAGAAGTCGGCGTCATCATGGGAAGTCAATCGGATTGGGAAACGATGAAACATACATGTGATGTGTTGGAGCAACTTGAGATTCCTTACGAAAAGAAAGTCGTTTCCGCACACCGGACACCGGATCTAATGTTTCGTTATGCTGAATCAGCACGTGAACGAGGACTGAAGGTCATCATTGCCGGTGCAGGCGGTGCTGCTCATCTACCGGGCATGGTAGCCGCTAAAACGACATTACCCGTCGTCGGTGTTCCTGTGAAAAGTAGAGCGCTCCAAGGAATTGATTCCTTGCTCTCGATCGTTCAAATGCCAGGTGGTGTACCGGTCGCAACGGTTGCCATCGGAGAAGCAGGCGCAAAAAACGCCGGATTGCTAGCTGCTCAAATTCTTTCGATTCAAGATGAACGACTTGCCCGCAAGCTCGATCATATGCGAGTCGAACTAGAAGGAGACGTCATTGCATCTGGAGGGAACCTGTTATGAAACGAATCGGGATATTAGGCGGCGGTCAACTTGGTCGAATGATGGCACTGTCCGCCCGTGAGATGGGCTTTGAGATTTTGACACTCGACCCAACAGACAACGCACCATGTGCGCAAGTGGCGGATCAACATATCCAAGCTCCCTTCACGGATGTCGAGGCAGCCAAACAGCTCGCAGCTGAATCAGATGTCGTCACCTACGAATTCGAGAACATCTCAACGGAAGTCGCTGAAGCAATCGGGACGAAACTGATTCATGGAACGGATCTCCTTTTTCAAACGCAACATCGGGTACGGGAAAAAGAGATGATTGAACGCATTGGACACTCTGTCGCTCCGTACCATCCGGTGACGCATCCTTCTGACTTAGAGGAAGCAAAACAGCGACTCGGGTTACCGTTCGTCTTGAAGACAGCACGATTCGGCTATGACGGAAAAGGACAGACCGTCATCCGGACGGAAGAACAGTTCCAAGCGGCAATCAAACGATTCGAACCGACAGAGTATGTTGCGGAGCAGTGGTTACCGTTTGATCAGGAAATTTCCGTCATCGTCACTCGAAGCGCAACAGAAACACGTGTCTTCCCAGTCAGTGAGAACATTCACCAAGAGAACATTTTGCATCTATCGATTGTACCGGCACGCATTTCTGAATCGCTCGAACAAGAAGCAATTGCGCTCGCTGAATCGATCGCGGATGCCGTCGGGCTGATCGGTACACTGGCCATCGAGTTGTTTGTCGTTGGTTCTCGACTAATCGTCAATGAACTAGCACCCCGACCACACAATTCGGGTCACTATTCGATTGATGCTTGCGAAACATCCCAATTCGAGCAACATATCCGTGCCATCAGTGGTCTCCCACTCGGTGATACCCGTCTGACGACACCGGTCGTCATGGCGAACATCCTGGGTCAGCATGTCACAGCATTATACGAGGAACTACCGAGACTAAACGCTCGGACGAAAGTTCACTTATATGGAAAAGCAGAAGCCAAGACAGGACGCAAGATGGGCCATTTGAACATTCTTGCGGATACCGTCGACGATGCTTTGGCAGAAGTCGAACGCCTGTCGATATGGAAGGAGACAGTTCAATGATCGAACGGTATACACGTCCTGAGATGAAAGCGATCTGGACCGAACAAAACAAATTCGAGGCTTGGTTAAAAGTCGAGATCCTTGCGTGTGAAGCATGGAGTGAACTAGGGGTCATCCCGAAAGAGGACGTCCAGTTGCTTTGGGACAATGCCTCATTTGATGTCAACCGCATCCTTGAAATCGAGCAAGAGACACGTCATGATGTCATCGCTTTTACGCGCGCTGTCTCTGAAACACTTGGAGAAGAACGCAAGTGGGTCCATTACGGACTCACGTCAACGGACGTCGTCGATACAGCACTCTCGTATCTGTTGAAGCAAGCAAACGACATTCTTGCTGCAGATCTCGATCGGTTCATCGACATCTTAAAAGTCAAAGCGAACGAACATAAATATACGGTCATGATGGGACGCACACATGGCGTACATGCAGAACCGACGACGTTCGGTCTGAAACTAGCGCTTTGGTATGAAGAGATGAAACGAAACAAAGTCCGTTTCGAAGCAGCACGTGAGACGGTCGAATATGGCAAGATGTCAGGTGCCGTCGGAACATTCGCGAACATCGATCCGTTCATTGAAAAGTATGTCTGCGAAAAGTTAGGGACAAAGCCTGCTCCGGTCTCCACGCAAACGTTACAACGTGATCGTCATGCACACTACATGTCGACACTGGCTTTGATCGCGACATCGATCGAAAAGATGGCAACGGAAATCCGAGGTCTGCAAAAAACGGAAACACGTGAAGTCGAAGAATTCTTCGCTAAAGGTCAAAAAGGATCATCGGCGATGCCGCACAAGCGAAATCCGATCGGTTCAGAGAACATGACAGGTCTTGCTCGAGTCATCCGTGGACACATGGTGACGGCATACGAGAACGTCTCACTCTGGCACGAACGTGACATCTCGCATTCTTCGGCCGAACGCATCATTCTTCCGGATGCGACAGGACTACTCAACTATATGTTGAACCGTTTCGGAAACATCGTGAAGAACTTGACGGTCTTCCCGGACAACATGAAGCGGAACATGGACCGGACGTTCGGTGTCATCTTCTCTGGACATGTCTTACTCGCTTTAATCGAAAAAGGCTGGTCGCGTGAAGCAGCGTATGATTTCGTTCAACCGCGTGCGATGCAGGCGTGGGAAGAACAAATCATGTTCCGTGACTTATTGTGGCAAGAACAGGACATTCAACAGCTTTTCACAGAAGAAGAGCTCGATGCGTGTTTCGATCCGACGTATCATACGAGTCGTGTCGATGAAATCTTTGAACGGTGTGGCTTGAACTAATCAACCTGAGACGGGGCACTTGCCCCGTCTACATCTTAGGATCATGGGGGACGAAAGCGATGCAACCACTTTATGAAGGAAAAGCAAAACGATTGTACACGACGCAGGAGCAGGATGTGCTCCGGATCGTCTATAAAGACGAGGCCACGGCATTCAACGGCGAGAAAAAAGAAGTCTTTGCTGGAAAAGGCGAATTGAACAACCGGTTGACGAGTCATTTCTTTGAAATCCTCGAACAAGCGGGCATTCCGACACATTTCATTGAACGTGTCTCGGAGCGCGAACAGCTCGTACGTCGTGTCACCATCATTCCACTCGAAGTCGTCGTCAGAAACGTCGTCGCGGGAAGCTTGAGTAAACGGCTCGGTATCGAAGAAGGTACGGTACTCGAAACACCAATCGTTGAGTTCTACTATAAAGATGATACGTTAGGCGATCCACTCGTCACCTCATCACACATCAATTTACTGAAGATTGCGACTTCTGAAGAGTTGAAACAGTTGTCGGACAAGGCACTTCGCGTGAATGAAGTCTTGCAACCTTACTTCCGTCAAAACGGAATCACGTTGATTGATTTTAAACTGGAATACGGAAAGAAGGCAGACGGAACGATTCTACTAGCTGATGAGATTTCACCAGATACATGCCGTTTGTGGGATCAAGCAACTGGAGAACATCTCGATAAAGATGTCTTCCGCCGCAACATCGGTTCACTGACAGAGACCTACCAAACACTATTCAATCGCCTAGGAGGAAACACACAATGAAAAAAGTCATCGTATCGATCGCATTACGGGAAAGCATTTTAGATCCACAAGGAGTTGCTGTAAAAGGCGGATTGCAACAGCTTGGTTTTACGGGTGTCGAGAGTGTCCGAATCGGAAAACAGATTGAACTGCTCGTTGAAACGGAAACGACAGAAGCGATGATTCATGAGATGTGTCAAAAACTACTCGTCAACACGGTGATGGAAGATTACCAGATTACGATCGAAGAGGTGACGCCAGCATGAAGTTCGCGGTCATCGTCTTTCCGGGATCGAACTGTGATTTAGATATGTACCATGCGGTCAAGGATGCTCTCGGAGAAGAAGCTGAATACGTCTTCCATACCGAAACATCACTTGAAGGCTACGACGGCGTCCTGTTACCGGGCGGATTCTCCTACGGAGATTACCTTCGTTGCGGCGCGATCGCGCGCTTCTCACCGATCATGGAAGAAGTCAAACGTTTTGCGGCAGAAGGGAAAACGGTCCTCGGGGTATGTAACGGATTCCAGATCCTTGTCGAAGCGGGACTCTTACCAGGTGTCTTGCACCGAAACAACGGCTTGAAGTTCATGTGCCGGACGGTTGAACTAAAGGTTGAGAATACAAAGACACGTTTTACATCGGATTACCTGCCAGGCGAGACGATCTCGATTCCGATCGCGCATGGTGAAGGAAACTACCACTGCGACGATGCGACTTACGCGATGCTGCAAACGAACGGACAAATCGCCTTCACATATGTCGACAATCCGAATGGCTCGCGCGGCGATATCGCCGGAATCACGAACAAAGCCGGCAACGTTCTTGGGATGATGCCACACCCGGAACGAGCGGTCGAACTCTTGACCGGCGGAACAGATGGACTAAAACTCTTTACTTCACTCGTCAAACAGGGGGCACACCATGCTAAAACAACAGTCTGAACCAACACCAGAATTGATTCAAGAGCAACGCGTCTATGCCACGATGGGCTTGAGTGATACAGAATACCAGATGGTCGTCGATTTACTCGGACGCCAACCGAACTATACGGAAACAGGATTGTTCTCAGTCATGTGGTCCGAGCATTGTTCATACAAGACATCTAAACCTGTCCTCCGTCAATTCCCGACGACTGGACCACGTGTCTTACAAGGACCAGGGGAAGGTGCAGGTGTCGTTGATATCGGCGATGAGCAGGCAGTCGTCTTTAAGATCGAAAGCCACAACCATCCATCCGCTGTTGAACCGTATCAAGGGGCTGCGACAGGCGTCGGCGGAATCATTCGTGACATCTTCTCGATGGGCGCACGACCGGTCGCACTCATGAACTCGCTCCGTTTCGGTCATCTCGGTACACCACGTGTCAATCAACTGTTCGAACAAGTCGTCGCCGGAATCGCCGGTTACGGCAACTGTGTCGGTATTCCAACGATCGGTGGCGAAATCGGATTTGATCGCTCGTATGAAGGCAATCCACTCGTCAACGCGATGTGTATCGGTTTAATCAACCATGCCGATATTCAAAAAGGTCAGGCAAAAGGTGTCGGCAACTCGGTCATGTACGTCGGTGCAGCTACTGGACGCGACGGGATCCATGGTGCGACGTTTGCCTCGGAGGATCTCGGAGAGGATACGGAAGCAAAACGTCCGGCTGTTCAAGTCGGCGATCCATTCATGGAGAAGCTATTGATTGAAGCGTGTCTTGAAATCGTCGGGCATCCGGCACTCGTCGGGATGCAGGACATGGGTGCTGCCGGACTGACATCGTCTTCAGCAGAGATGGCTTCAAAAGCCGGTATGGGCATCGAGATGCACCTCGATGACGTCCCGCAACGAGAGACAGGGATGACTGCCTACGAAATGATGCTCTCGGAATCACAAGAGCGGATGTTACTCGTCGTCAAGCGTGGTCGCGAAGCAGAGATCGAAGCAATCGTCAGCAAATGGGGACTCCATGCCGTTCACGTCGGAGAAGTCATTGAAGAGAAAGTCTTACGGTTGATTCATCATGGAGATATCGTCGCAGAAGTTCCGGTTGATGCGTTAGCAGAAGAAGCACCAGTCTACGAAAAACCATCCCGCGTTCCTGCGTATTATGAAGCATTCCAAGCGATGGAAGAGACGCTTCCAGTCGTCGAAGATGTCGTTGAGACATGGCGGGCGTTACTCCGTCAGCCGACGATCTCTTCAAAACGCTGGGTCTACGATCAGTACGATCATATGGTCCAGACATCGACCGTCGTCGCACCAGGATCAGACGCAGCCGTCATTCGTGTCCGCGGCACGAACAAAGCGCTCGCGATGACGACCGACTGTAACAGCCGTTTCGTCTACTTGGATCCATACGTCGGTGGACAGATTGCGGTAGCAGAAGCAGCACGTAATATCGTCGCGAGTGGGGCGACACCACTCGCCATCACGGATTGTCTGAACTTCGGAAATCCGGATAAACCAGAAGGCTTCTGGCAGTTGCAACAAGCAACAGCCGGTATGGCAGAAGCATGTCGTGTCCTTGAGACACCTGTCATCGGTGGAAACGTCTCACTCTACAACGAGTCAGCCGGTCAAGCGGTTCACCCGACACCGGTCGTCGGAATGGTTGGATTACACGAGCAAACCGAATGGATCACGACACAACACGTCAAACAAGCTGGTGACCAGATTTATCTATTAGGAGAAACAACAGCCGAGTTTGGCGGCAGTGAACTTCAATATATGCAATTCGGTAAATCATTCGGTCGCGCACCACAGATCGATTTAGCCGTCGAACACGCACGCTTACAATTGTTACAGCAGGCAGTACAAGCAGGTGAAGTCAATGCGATGCATGATGTATCAGAAGGTGGTCTTGCCATCGCTCTCGCTGAGATGACGTTTGGGACGAACCTCGGGTTGACGGTTCAGTTCGACGGACCGACCTTACACCTGTTCAGCGAATCGCAATCACGCTTCATCGTCACGGTGCCACAAGCGCACGTCACAGCATTCGAACAACGGACTGGTGCTCAAGCGATCGGTGTCGTTACGAACGATGAGCTTCTCGTCATCGAAACGGCAGAGACACGGATCGAAGCAGACCGTTCGACCTTACAGGGAGACTGGGAAGGAGCAATCGCGTGTTATATGACATCAAAGGACTAAATGAGGAGTGTGGCGTCTTCGGGATCTTCGGACAACCGAATGCGGCGCAACTTGCTTATTACGGCTTGCATAGCTTGCAACACCGGGGACAAGAAGGGGCAGGCATCGTCACGAGTGACGGTGACGACCTCTTCCCACATCGCGGGCAAGGACTCGTAACGGAAGTCTTTTCGGAAGAGACACTGACGAATCTGAAAGGACATCATGCAATCGGACATGTCCGGTATTCGACAGCAGGAGGAAACACGCTTGAGAACACTCAACCGCTGCATTTCAAATCGCGGACGGGAGATCTTGCTCTCGCACATAACGGAAACCTCGTCAACGCGGATTCACTGAAGCACCTGTTAGAAGCAGAGGGTGCCATCTTTCAGACGACGAGTGATACGGAAGTCGTCGCCCATCTTGTCAAACGCAGTAAGCTCGACACACTCGAAGACCGGATTGCCGACAGTCTCGCGCGTCTCGTTGGGGCGTTCGCCTTCCTTTTCTTAACGGAAGACACGTTATTCGTAGCAGTTGATCCACACGGACTGCGTCCACTGTCACTTGGGAAGACACCAGACGGCGGCATCGTATTCGCGTCAGAAACATGTGCCTTTGATATCGTCGGCGCGGAGTTCATTCGTGATATCGAGCCAGGGGAGCTCGTAACGATCACAGAACACGGCATGTCGTCTCGTCAATACATGGAACCACGTGAACGAGCAATGTGTTCGATGGAATACATCTACTTCTCGCGCCCAGATTCAATCATTGATGGCGTCAACGTCCATACGGCTCGCAAAGCACTCGGGAAAAAGATGTATGAAGAAGCACCGGTCGAAGCAGATGTCGTTACCGGGGTGCCGGATTCAAGTATCTCGGCAGCGATCGGCTACGCGGAAGCGAGCGGTATTCCATATGAAATGGGATTGATCAAGAACCGGTATGTCGGACGGACGTTCATCCAGCCGTCACAAGAGTTACGGGAACGTGGGGTCAAAATGAAGTTGTCCGCGCTACGCGGCGTCGTACAAGGAAAGCGTGTCATCATGGTCGATGATTCAATCGTCCGGGGAACGACGAGTCGTCGCATCGTCGGTTTGTTACGTGAAGCGGGTGCGACGGAAGTGCACGTCCGCATCACGGCACCACCGATTACGAATCCATGTTATTACGGGATTGATACTTCATCGAAGGAAGAACTGATCTCTGCTCGGTTGATGCCGGAAGAAATCCGTCAGGAAATCGGTGCGGATTCCCTTGAATTCTTAACTGTACCGGGCATGGTCGATGCGATCGATCGCCCGTTCGATGGACCGTTAAAAGGACAATGTACCGCTTGCTTCACAGGAGAGTATCCGACACCGCTCGGTTCGCTCGAGTTAGAAGCTAAACTTTGATAGATGGGGGAAGAACATGAGCAAACATTACGAAGCAGCAGGTGTGAGTCTGACAGCAGGATATGAGTCAGTCACCCGAATGAAAAAACACGTCGCCCGTTCGATGCGCAAAGAAGTATTGACGGGACTCGGTAGCTTTGGTGCGATGTTCGACCTCAGCCAATTGCAGTTGAAAGAACCGATCCTTGTCAGTGGGACAGATGGTGTCGGTACGAAACTCAAGCTCGCTTTCGCACTGGAACAACACGATACGATCGGGATCGACTGTGTCGCGATGTGTGTGAACGATATCATCGTCCAAGGCGCGGAACCACTTTATTTCCTTGATTATATCGCGCTCGGTCAGGCGATTCCGGCGAAGATCGAACGGATCGTCGCAGGTGTCGCAGAAGGTTGCGTCCAGGCGGGATGTACGTTAATCGGCGGCGAAACAGCGGAAATGCCAGGGATGTATGCGGACGGCGAATATGATATCGCCGGGTTCGCCGTCGGTGCCGTCGAGAAACAAAAATTAATCACAGGTGATAACGTCGCAGCAGGAGATGTCATTCTCGGTCTCGCTTCGTCTGGCGTCCATTCGAATGGGTTCTCACTCGTCCGTAAAATCGTCGCCGACAGTGGACTCCGCTACGAAGATGAAGTCATGATGCTCGGTCATACGCTCGGAAATGCGCTCCTCATGCCAACACGTATCTATGTCGAAGCGGTCAAAGCAGCCCTTGAGACGGAAAAGATCCAAGCGATGGTCCATATTACGGGTGGGGGATTCTACGAGAACGTACCACGCGTCTTGCCAGAAGGTCTCGGCGCATCGTTCGACCCGAAAAAGTGGCCGACGTTACCAGTCTTCGACTGGCTCGAGCAAGCGGGTGACCTGCCACGACATGACATGTACAATGTCTTCAACATGGGGATTGGTTTCATGTTGATCGTCAAACCAGAAGATGTCGCGGAAGTGACAGCACGCCTCGCTCGTGAAAATGAGACGGCGTACGTGATTGGTCACGTGACCGATCAAGAAGGTGTCCGAATTCAAGGAGTCAACGCATGAAGATCGCCTGTTTTGCATCGGGAAGCGGTAGTAATGTCGAAGCACTTTTTGAAGCAATCGAGGCAGGAACGTTACATGCCTCGATCGAACTGATCGTCTGCGATCAACCGGACGCAGCAGTCATCGAACGGGCGAAACGACGCGGATGTGACGTCTTCGTCTTTCGGGCGAAGGACTATCCGGATAAACCGAGTTTTGAGCGGGAAATCATTGCCCGTCTTGAAGCAAAAGGCGTCGAACGGATCATTCTCGCCGGCTATATGCGATTGATTGGGGAAGAGTTGCTCGGACGATATGCAGGGCGGATCGTCAACATCCACCCGTCGCTACTTCCGGCCTTCCCGGGAAAAGATGCGATCGGACAAGCATTTCGTGGCGGAGTTAAAATCACAGGTGTTACAATTCATATAGTCGATGAAGGCATGGACACAGGACCGATCATGGCTCAAGAAGCCGTCCGGATTACAGAAGAGATGACGCGTGAAACATTGCAACAAGCGATTCAGCGTGTCGAACATAGACTGTATCCGCAAGTCATCGAAGAGTGGATGAAAGAGGAGGCAAACGTATGAGAGCGTTAATTAGTGTGTCGGATAAAACAGGAATCGTCGAATTAGGACGAGCGTTTCATGAAGCAGGGATCGAGCTCGTCTCGACAGGCGGAACACATCAAGCGTTAGAGGAAGCTGGGCTTCCGGTCATTGGTATCAGTGAAGTCACACAATTCCCAGAAATGCTTGATGGACGTGTCAAGACGCTCCATCCAATGGTTCATGGTGGATTACTCGGTCGTCGTGACCTTGAATCGCATCGTGAGCAGATGGCGGCGCAACACATCCAACCGATCGATTTCGTCGTCGTCAATCTGTATCCGTTCAAGCAGACGGTCTTACAAGAAGACGTCGCCTATGCCGATGCGATCGAGAACATCGATATCGGTGGACCAAGCATGTTGCGTTCAGCAGCGAAAAATCACGCAGCTGTCACGGTCGTCGTCGACCCAGCTGATTATGAAACGATCGTTGCCGAGATTCGTGAAGGCGGTACGACGTTTGAGACACGTCAACGTCTTGCGGCGAAAGCATTCCGTCATACAGCAGCGTACGATGCGTTGATCGCGGATTATTTCTTGACACAAACAGGTGAGAAGTTCCCCAATCAGTTGACGATCACGCTTGAGAAAGTCCAAGACCTTCGATACGGAGAAAATCCACATCAAGAAGCAGCCTTTTATAAAACACCGATTTACCGTGGGGCTTCCCTCGCTTCAGCGAAACAGTTGCACGGTAAAGAGTTGTCGTATAACAACATCCAAGATGCCAACGCCGCACTCGAAATCCTCGACGAGTTCCGCGAAGCAGCAGCCGTCGTCGTCAAACACATGAACCCGTGTGGAGTTGCCGTCGGTCCAACGATCGGAAAGGCATTCCGCCGCGCACATGCAGCAGATCCAGTATCAATCTTCGGTGGCATCGTCGCCTTGAACCGTGAAGTTGACTTAGAGACAGCAGAACAATTAAGCGGCATCTTCCTTGAGATCATCATCGCACCATCCTTCACGGAAGAAGCATTCGCCTTGTTGTCAGCGAAAAAGAACATCCGTCTGCTTGAACTCGACGTCAAACGTGTCCAAGCAATCCGTTATACGGCAGTCGCTGGCGGCATGCTCGTCCAAGACAGTGACGATGAGACGCTCGATGATGCAGCAGCACGTGTCGTGACAGACCGCAAACCGACAGCAGCGGAATGGGAGGATTTGAAACTCGCATGGCGCGCCGTCAAACACGTCAAGTCGAATGCGATCGTTCTCGCGAAAGACGAAGTAACGGTCGGCGTTGGTGCAGGACAGATGAACCGTGTTGGTTCAGCGAACATCGCGATTACGCAAGCCGGAGAAAAAGCAATTGGCGCGTCCCTTGCTTCCGATGCCTTCTTCCCAATGGGCGATACGGTCGAAGCGGCAGCAGCAGCTGGCATTACGGCAATCATTCAACCAGGCGGCTCGATTCGCGACCAAGAGTCAATCGATGCGTGTAACAAACATGGCATCACGATGGTCTTTACGAACGTTCGACATTTCAAACACTAAGCGGAGGCGATTTGAATGAAGGTATTGGTGATTGGTAAAGGAGGGCGTGAACACGCGCTCGTCTGGAAGCTGGCACAGGATGAACGGATCGAGACAGTGTATGCTGCGCCTGGGAATGCCGGGATGACACAAGCCACATGTGTTCCGATCGCCGAAGATGCCATCGATGAACTCGTGACGTTCGCACAAGACGAACAGATCGATTGGACGATCGTCGGACCAGAAGGACCACTCGTTCTCGGAGTCGTTAACGCCTTTCAGGCAGCGGGACTGCAAATCTTCGGACCGACACGGGAAGCGGCGGCGATCGAAGGAAGTAAGCAGTTCGCGAAAGAATTGATGGCGCGTGCCGGTATTCCGACCGCTGCTCACGCTGTCTTTACTTCAGCAGCAGAAGCAGAAGCGTATGTTCGCGAAGCGGGTGCACCGATCGTCATCAAAGCCGACGGACTCGCTGCCGGAAAAGGAGTCACAGTCGCAGAAACCGTGGACCAAGCACTTGTTGCAATCCACGATACGTTTGCCGGGGAATACGGTCAACAAAGCCGCGTCGTCATCGAAGAATGCCTGATCGGGGAAGAGTGTTCGTTGATGGCATTCGTTCACGAAGAGACGGTCATTCCAATGGTATTGTCGCAAGATCATAAACGGGCGTTTGACGGTGACTTAGGTCCGAACACAGGAGGAATGGGCGCGTATTCTCCGCTACCTCAGTGGGACGAAGCGGCGTTGACGACAGAAGCCGTTGATCGCATCATTCAGCCGCTTGTCGATCAGATGGCAAGCGAAGGGATTCCGTTCACCGGCTTCCTCTATGCCGGTCTGATGCTGACGAAACAAGGACCGTTCGTCATCGAGTTCAATGCTCGGTTCGGTGATCCGGAGACAGAAGTCATTCTTCCGCGCTTAGAGACGCCGTTGCTTGATGTCATCATGCCGTTGATGGACGGACAGACACCAGAAGTCGTTTGGACGGATCAAGCAGCTGTCGGTGTCGTCGTCGCAGCAGAAGGATATCCGGAAGCGCCAAAAACGGGACAAGTGATTCCACTTGACCAGATCGGGGATGATCTTCTCGTTTTTCATGCCGGAACGGCAGGACGAAACGATCAACTTGTCTCAGCTGGTGGACGTGTCCTCGTGTGTGTCAGCCGTGCCGAGACGATCGAGCAGGCTGTCGAACAGGTCTATGCAAACTTACCAGACGTGACGGATCAGCCATTCTTTTACCGAACTGATATCGCTCAAAAAGCCTTTCGTGCCTCGCATGAATCATGATATCTGAACCAGACGTGCTCGAAGGAGTCGCGTCTGGTTTTTTGTTTCTTGGCGAAGTGCACGAAAAGATTTGTCTTCCATGGCGAATTTGTGTTATTTTGACCAAATGAATCCGGAACGGGGCAAAACTTCTTGAAACTTACTTAGCAACATTTTAGTATAAGAACTATAAGAAAGCGTTTTCAATAAAACAAAGGAGGTCGAGCTTTCGTGAAAAAAAATTGTGGAAGATCCCCTTGGACGAAATCTGAAGTACGAACACACCAAGCGGTCATCAGCGGAAAGCTTGCACCGACACTTGTCATACAGAATGCCACTTACCTGAATCATGGTGTCAAAGCATGGCGGACGGCGAACATCTGGATCAGTGGCGACCGGATCGTCTATGTCGGTCCAGAGATGCCGGAACAAGCCGATGCGTACCATGATGCGACAGGTCAATATATCGTACCCGGTTACATTGAACCCCATGCCCATCCGTTCCAACTTTACAATCCAGCGAGTCTTGCAAAATTCGCAGCAGAGCGGGGAACATCGACGCTCGTCAACGACAATATGTTGTTATTATTAGAGCCGACGGAGCAAGCGTTTGCTCAAGTTGAGGCGCTAGCAGACTTACCAACCTCGATGTACTGGTGGGCACGACTCGACGCACAAACCGAGCTTGATGCCGACAGTATCTCGATCGATAATCGCCGGATTCAAGCGTGGCTCAAGCATCCACAAGTCATCCAAGCAGGTGAGTTGACGGGATGGCCACGTCTCTCGCAAGGGGACGATGAATTGCTCCATTGGATGCAGGATGCGATCAAACTCGGAAAACCGATCGAAGGTCATTTCCCTGGTGCTTCAGCGAAGACGCTGACGAAGATGGCGCTGTATGGCGTGACGAGCGATCACGAAGCGATGACGGTCGAAGAAGCGATGACACGTCTTGAACTTGGCTATACGACGACGATTCGTTATTCATCGATTCGTCCAGATCTACCGGATATCTTTAAAGGTCTCGTCGAAGCAGGGTTGACGCAGTTCGATAAGGTGCTAGTGACGACAGATGGTTCAACGCCGTCCTTTTATAAGGCAGGCATGATGGATGAGACGATCCGATTGATGCTCGAGGCAGGCATCCCGGTCGAAGAAGCGTACCGGATCGCGTCGTACAATGCAGCGCGTCATTTTAATCTCGATCATCTACTCGGGAGTATCGCACCAGGACGAATCGCGCATCTCAATTTCCTTGAGGCAAAAGATGCACCGACACCTGTCGCCGTACTTGCGCGCGGCACATGGGTCCGTCAAGCCGACATCCCCTGTTACCCGGCAGAAGCGCTTGATGCTGTCTATGCGCTCATGCCACGTTCAGAAGTCCAGGTTTCGTTAACGGAACAGGATTTTTCGTTTAGCATGCCGGTTGGTCTTGAGATGGTCAATTCCGTCATCATGAAGCTCTATCAAGTCGAACACGATACAAGTGTGCCTGTGCTACCGACAGGATGTGATGAATCCTTCCTGATGTTACTCGACCGGGAAGGGAAGTGGCGACTGAATACCGTTCTGAAAAACTTTGCGACACAAGTCGGTGGTCTCGTCAGTTCGTACTCGATTAGCGGTGATATCTTGATGATCGGTAAATCGAAACGAGACATGCAAGTCGCGTTTGATCGAATGAAAGCGTTCGGCGGCGGAATCGTTCTCGTCGAGGACGGAGAAGTCATCGCTGAAGTTCCGTTGACCTTGATGGGGCAGACGTCCGAATTGCCACTCGAAGATTTGATCGTTCAGGAAACCGCTCTACGGGAAGCCTTGTTCGAACGCGGTTATGCGTTTGAAGATCCTGTCTATACGTTGCTATTCCTAGCGTCGACACATCTACCATATGTGCGAATCACACCACAAGGTATTTACGAAGTCCTTCGGAAAAAAGTCCTTTTCCCAGCGATTTTGCGATGATGCTTGAATTTTAAAACGTCGCGCTTTAAACTATTAAAGAGCAATTGAATGGGAAAGGGAGTCACAAGATGCAACTCGATAAATTGCGTGGAAAAGAATTGGATCAGTTATTTACAGCCATCATGAAGATGGATTCATTAGAAGATTGTTATACGTTGTTCGAAGACTTAGCGACCGTCAACGAAATCCAGGCGCTCGCCCAACGTCTTGAAGTCGCACGTCAATTACGTGAAGGCAATACGTATCACAAAATCGAAAAGGCGACCGGTGCTTCAACAGCAACGATCTCGCGTGTCAAACGTTGCTTGAACTACGGTTCGGGCGGTTATGATCTGGCGCTTGCCCGCCTAGGTCTTATCGAGCAAGAAGTAGCGGATAACTAATGTTATCCGCTACTTCTATGAAGGGGGGCGTGTCACATTGGATTTTGCGTTACAACAAAGAATTCAACATTTCATTCGAAAGTTGACGCCCATCCAGTCACTCGTCATCATCTACTTCGTTGCTGTCATCATCGGAATCATTCTGCTCGGTCTGCCGTGGTCGACGAAAGGAAATTACGACTGGGACTTCACGGACCTTGTCTTCATGGCGGTTAGTTGTGTCAGTGTCACGGGTTTGACGACGGTCTCGGTCTCAGAAACCTTCACGACGTTCGGTTACTTCATGATCATGATTTTAGTACAAGTCAGCGGAATTGGCTTGATGTCGCTTCATATCGCGATGTGGGTCATCCTCGGAAAACGAATCGGCTTTCGGGAACGCCAGCTTGTCGTCCGAGATCAGAACCAGACGACGATGCAAGGGGTCGTCAAATACATTCGCGAAGTCATCTTGATCATCGTCTCGATTGAATTGATCGGGGCTTTGATTCTCGGACTATATTACACGAAATATTTTCCGACACTCGGAGAAGCGATGCTTCAAGGACTGTTCGGATCGGTCAGTGCGACGACGAATGCTGGTTTTGATATCACGGGTGAATCGTTACTACCGTTTCGTGGTGATTTGTTCGTCGTCTTCATGCAAATTTTGTTGCTGACGCTTGGTGCGATCGGCTTTCCGGTACTCGTCGAAGTCCGGCGCTACATCTCGTACCGGGCGACACGCCAAGCGACACGTCAACCGTATCATTTTTCACTGTTTACAAAATTGACGGCGTCAACGTTCTTCATTCTCGTCCTATTCGGAACGGTAGCATTGCTGCTATTTGAATGGAACCAATCCTTTAAAGGTTTACCGATCGATGAGAAGCTCGTCGACGCTTTGTTCCAATCCGTCACGACCCGAAACGGGGGATTGACGACGGTCGACATCACGTCCTTCTCGCAGGCATCGATTTTCGTCTTGTCGCTCTTGATGTTCATCGGAGCGTCACCGTCTTCCGTTGGTGGGGGGATTCGAACGACGACGTTCGCCGTCGCCGTCTTGAGTGTCATCGCCTTCATCCGAGGCGAATACGGCATCAAAATCTTCGGTCGAGAGATTGGTCAGTCAGACATCTGGAAAGCCTTTGTCGTCATCGTCGTCTCGACTGGTGTGACGATGGTCGGATTGATCGTCTTGTTGCTTGTCGAAGATGCCCCGTTCCTTGTACTGTTTTTTGAAGCCTGTTCAGCGTTCGGAACGACCGGTCTATCGCTCGGCATCACGGATCAATTATCGGATATCGGAAAATGGACGTTGTCTGTGCTGATGTTCATCGGTCGAATCGGTGTCATCTCGTTCGTTCTTCTCCTGAAAGCGAACCAACCGAAACGTAACTACAACTATCCGAAGGAATCCGTCATCATCGGATAAGGAGGCTCTTTTATGAAACGTGCCTTTTGGATTAACTTCGCCTACATCTTTGCTGTTCCTGTCTTACCGTTTTTGGCGCTCGTCAACGGCCGAGCACTCTGTTCACCGGATTCGCCGTTACTGGACGTTCCGGTACTCGGCTTCTTTTTGGCAGAACCGTGGGCGTTCGTGCCGGTATATGCCGTCTTTGCGTTGTTACTCGCATCGTTATTGACGAAACGACGGACACACGTCTGACCATCTCGCCCTGCGCGAGATGGTTTTTTGTTTTATACTGAATGTGGAATGAGAAAGAGAGGATGGGACGAACCGTGTTATTACCTTTTAATGAATGGCGACATGTCTTTAAACTAGATCCAGCAAAACCAATTGATGATGCTAGCCTGCAGGCGATTGCGACGTCCGGAACGGATGCGATTCTTGTCGGTGGAACAGATGACATCACACTCGATGCGACGCTTGATCTCTTGATGCGTTTGCGCCGGTATCCAGTCGCAGTGGCACTCGAGATTTCTGAACTCGAAGCCGCAACGATGGGATTTGATGCGTATCTGACACCGACGGTCCTGAATGCGGGTACATTAGAGTACGTCGTCGAAAAACAAGTCGAGGCGTTAGAACAAGTCGGTCATATGCTGGCGCATGCTGATCTTGTCGGGGAAGGGTATATCGTCCTGAATCCTGATGCGAAAGTCGCGCATGTGACACAAGCAAAACCGCTAACATTAGATGAGACCGTCGCTTATGCGCAGTTAGCGGATAGCGTCTTCCGTCTACCGGTCGTGTATCTCGAATACAGTGGCGTTTACGGAGAACCGGAACGAGTCGCAGCCGTTCGCGATGTCTTGAAGCAGGCACGCCTGTTTTACGGTGGAGGAATCGACTCCGAAGAGCGAGCGCGTGAGATGCTGCAGTATGCGGATACGATCGTCGTCGGGAACGTCATTTATGATGATTTAAAAGCAGCGCTTGCGACTGTCGCAGCGACACGATAAAATATAGGAACAAAAGTTCGGAATATAAGAAATGAGGCTATTGATATGTTTAATTTGAGTGAACAGCTCGTCAGTGGACTAAACCCTGAGCAAGCAAGAGCAGTCAAGCATACGGAAGGCCCACTGCTGATCATGGCAGGAGCCGGTTCCGGGAAGACACGCGTCCTGACACATCGGGTCGCTTATTTGATGGCGGCTAAACAAGTCGCACCGTGGAACATCCTCGCGATTACGTTCACGAACAAGGCGGCGCGAGAAATGCGAGACCGGATCGGTCGTTTGGTCGGTGGTGTCGCGAACGATATTTGGGTCTCGACCTTCCACTCGATGTGCGTCCGGATGTTACGTCGCGACATCGATCAGCTTGGATACGATCGTAACTTCACGATTCTTGATTCAAGTGATCAGCAGTCGGCGATCAAGCTCGTCTTAAAGGAACAAAACTTGGACCCGAAAAAATGGGATCCACGTTCGATGCTGACGATCATCTCGTCACAGAAAAATGAATTACGCAGTGCTGAATTCTACGCCTCGATCGTGACGAGCCCGTATGAAAAGACAGTTGCTGAAATCTATAAAGGATATGAAGCGGTCTTACGCCGGAACAACGCGCTCGACTTTGATGATTTGATCGGAAAAACGACGGAATTGTTCAAGAAGAGTCCGGATGTCCTTGCTTACTATCAGAAGAAATTCCGCTACATTCATGTCGATGAGTATCAAGATACGAACAAAGCCCAGTATGATCTCGTCAACCTGTTAGCATCGGGACATCAGAATCTCTGTGTCGTCGGGGACTCGGATCAGTCAATCTATCGCTGGCGTGGTGCTGACATCGCGAACATCCTCTCGTTCGAAGAGGACTATCCGAATGCAGCTGTCATCTTACTCGAGCAAAACTACCGTTCTTCAAAACGGATCTTGGAAGCGGCTAACCATGTCATCCAAAATAACTCGACACGCAAAGACAAGAAACTTTGGACGGATAATGATGAAGGCGAGAAGCTGATCGTCCATACGGCAGAGAATGAGCGGGAAGAAGCCTTTTATATCGTCCAAGAGATTCGGAACTCGCTTCGTTACGGGATGAAACTGAGCGATATCGCGATTCTGTACCGGACGAATGCACAATCGCGTGCGATCGAGGAAACGCTTCTTAAGTCGAACGTTCCGTACAAAATGATTGGCGGCACGAAGTTCTACGATCGTAAAGAGATCAAGGACGTACTTGCTTATCTCCGTTTGATTTCGAATCCGGATGAAGACCTGTCCTTCGCGCGGATCGTCAACGAACCAAAACGTGGCATCGGCGCAACGACGATTGATAAGCTGCGTGATTTCGCCGACTTACAGGGTGTGTCATTGATGGAAGCGATTCGCGATATCGAATTGTCGAGTATCGCACCGAAGACGGCAGCGAAGCTGACGGATTTCCGGACGATGATTCTTGGACTCAGTCAAATGCAAGAATTCATCAGCCTGTCGGAACTGGTCGAAGAAGTGCTCGAAAAATCAGGCTATCGTCAAGTGCTGAAGGAAGATAAGACGCTTGAAGCACAAAGTCGTCTCGAGAACATCAACGAGTTCATCACTGTTGCGCAAAACTTCGAGAAGGAGACGGCAAAAGCCGATCCGGAAGACCGGACGATCATCGCCTTCTTGACCGATTTGACACTCGTCGCCGATGTTGATTCACTCGACGAGACGGATCCGGAAGAACAAGTCACGTTGATGACGCTTCACTCGGCAAAAGGGCTCGAGTTCCCTGTCGTCTTCTTGATTGGGATGGAGGAAGGCTTGTTCCCACATAGCCGCTCGCTTCAAGATGAAGACGAGATGGAAGAAGAACGTCGCCTCGCGTATGTCGGGATCACACGTGCTGAGAAACGCCTTTACTTGTCACATGCGCGGATGCGCTCCCTTTATGGACGGACGAACGCGAACCAAGAATCACGGTTCCTAGCAGAGCTGCCGGAAGTCGTCATCGAGCGGACAGGTAAAAAAGCGAAGCCACTCCCATGGGAAGACCGTCCTGTCCCGCAAGGCAAGGCCGTCATCGGTCGCTCGATCAGTAAACCGACAGCAATGAAGACGTCAGGTGCGGAAACGCTCGGTTGGTCGGTCGGAGATAAGGCAGAGCACGGGAAATGGGGACTCGGTACAGTCGTCCAGACTCGTGGTGAAGGGGATAATCTTGAAATCGATATCGCATTCCCAGCAGTCGGAATCAAACGATTGCTCGCGAAATTCGCACCGATTAAAAAGGTATGACGGGAGGTCCACAGATGGACGCAAGCCAGCGTATAGATGAGATTCGTCAAACATTGAACCGATACAGCTACGAATACTACGTACTGGATCAACCAACGGTACCGGATGCGACGTACGATCAATTGCTTCGTGAACTGACGGAGTTAGAAACAGAGCATCCAGAACTGATCACACCGGATTCGCCGACGCAACGCGTCGGCGCGGCACCGCTCGAAGCGTTCGAGAAGGTGACGCATGATTTACCGATGCTGTCGCTCGGAAACGTCTTTGATGAGACGGAAATTCGCGAATGGGTTGCTCGGATTGAGCGGTCGCTCGGACGTTCGACGACGTATGTCGCCGAACTGAAATTCGATGGACTTGCGATTTCGCTGAAATACGAAGACGGTCGATTCGTTCGTGGGGCGACGCGTGGCGATGGAACAGTCGGTGAGAACATCACGCAGAACCTACGGACGATCAAAGCGTTACCGCTGCGTTTGCAGGCAGAAGAGACGGTCGAGGTCCGCGGTGAGGCTTACATGCCGAAACAATCGTTCGAACGCTTGAATGAAGACCGGGCAAGCCGGGAAGAGACATTGTTCGCGAATCCGCGTAATGCGGCCGCAGGTAGTCTGCGTCAGCTGGATTCGTCGATTACAGCGTCGCGCAATCTGTCGTTGTTCGTGTATGGCGTCGGCGTCAATACGTTGACGGCCCGTTCACATAGCGAAGCGATGGCCCAACTCGCTTCACTCGGGTTACCGACCAATCAACATATGCAGACGTGTGAGACGGTGGAAGAGATTCTTGCCTACATCGCACATTGGACGGAAGCACGCGCGAGCCTGCCATATGAGATCGACGGAATCGTCTTGAAAGTCGATCGATACGATGATCAGGAAGAGCTCGGCTTCACAGCAAAAAGTCCCCGCTTCGCGACAGCCTATAAGTTCGCGGCGGAAGAAGTCATGACGACAGTCGAAGACGTTGATTTCAGTGTCGGTCGGACCGGGAAAGTCACGCCTCGTGCCCGTTTTGCACCGGTCGTCGTCGCGGGATCGACGGTGACATATGCGACACTACACAACGCCGACTTCATCGCTGAAAAAGATATCCGCCTTCAGGACTCGGTCATCATTAAAAAAGCGGGCGATGTCATCCCGGCAGTCGTACAGGTCGTCACGGCAGAGCGAACGGGGGAAGAGACACCAATCGTCTTCCCGACGCATTGTCCGGCCTGTCAGTCGGAACTTGTCCGTCTCGAAGGTGAAGTCGACATCCGCTGTGTCAGTCCGGAATGCCCAGCGCAATTGATGGAAGGCATCATTCACTTCGTTTCGCGTCAAGCGATGAACATTGACGGTCTCGGTGAAAAAGTCGTTCGTCAATTGTATGACCATGAAGCGATCCGGACGATTGCCGATTTATATCGACTCGATCGTGAGGAATTATTGACGTTTGACCGCATGGGTGAGACGTCCGTCGATAAATTACTTGCGGCGATCGAAGCCTCGAAACAGAACTCGGTCGAGCGTCTCTTATTTGGTCTCGGAATCCGACTCGTCGGTCAAAAAGCGGCGTATCTCTTAGCGGAACGTTTTGATTCGTTAGCAGGGATTGCGGCTGCAAGCTACGATGAGATTGTCGCAATCGATGGCATTGGGGGGAAAATCGCAGATTCAATCGTGAAGTACTTCGAGCATCCGGAAGCACAGGCATTGATTCGTGATTTGGAACAACTCGGCGTCAATCAACGTTTCCTTGGGGAACGGGTCGATCAGACGAATGCACCGCTCGGCGGCAAAACGATCGTCTTGACGGGGACGCTCGAGAGCTTAAAACGGTCAGAGGCCGGTAAACGACTCGAAGCACTCGGAGCCGATGTGACAGGAAGTGTCAGTAAAAAGACGGACGTACTCGTCGCAGGGGAAAAGGCAGGCTCTAAACTGACGAAAGCGGAATCGCTTGGTATCGAAATTTGGGATGAAGCGCGTCTGTTAGAAGAATTAGCTAAACACGAAGCGTGAGAAGAATGAATGAGAACAATCAAATAAAAAGGAAGGCGGAATTCCGCCTTCCTTTTTTCGTGTTCATCCTTGTCACGAAGCAATCGTCTCGCTCCGAATCAAAGTACCTTGTTTGATGAGACGATTCGTTGCCGTTTCTGGTGGATCACAGGTGATTAATGTGATGGTTGGGGAAGCGACAGATTGATCGAGGACGGACAATGTCGTCGGTGTGACAAGACGACTGGATGTGATGCGGTACGTATACCGATGTGTTTTTGTCGTGACGACGACGGTATCGCCTTTTTTGACGTCAGGCAGGCGATTGAAATGAAGCCCTTCCGTGAAACTTCGGTGTCCGGCGAGCGCATAATTGCCTTTTCCGGGTGATCCGGTTTCTGGAATATGACCGATACTACGGTCTAAGACCGCTGTCGTCGAGCCTTCTAAGATGACTTGCTCGAAATCTATGCTTGGAATCGATAGCAGTCCAACACCTGATTTTGCGAGCGGTTGTTTCGTCTCTTTTGCATCGACGGTCTTCAAACTTTTTGTCCATTGTTCTTTTAAATTGGCTGCCTCTTGTTCACGCTGATAGTCACTGATGAAGGGCCAAGCGATCAGAGCGATGCCTGCGAGTAAAAAAAGCAGACCGATGAATTTACGACGTGTCATGAGAAAAAGTCCTTTCGGATACGCTAAGGCGCATCGTCTTTTTTAAAAATCAGGGAAAAACTTGTCCTTCCCCGATGGAAAACGATTCTGTTATGATAAAGAGAACGATTTAAAAACATGGGGTGCAAATAGAGATGAACTATAAAACAGCAGTAGCGTTGACGTTATCGAGCACGTTATTTTTAGGTGCTTGTTCGTTCGACCTTTCGCCAACGAGCGATACGAAAGAAGTCATTACTGAAAGTGAACAAGGTAAGGAAGTCCAAGCCGTTGTCAGTCCAGCCATTGATACGACGGATTCGTACTACCGGACGGTCTTGCCGTTTCGTCCAAGTGTTGCACGTGGAATGACACAAAAACGTGTCAGTTCACGTCTTGAGCTTGATGAAATCGAAACGGGTTTAATGCGTCACTCGACACAGTTTTTTGATCCGGAAAAATACTATTACCAAGAAGGTCAGTTACTCGAAGCCGACCAAATCGCGAAATGGTTGTTGCGAAAAGGAAAAGCAGGCGATGGCGTCAGCGATCCTGAAGGTCTGAACCCAGCTTATACGTCTGGTAAGTCGTATAAAGAAAAAAATCAAAAGTCACCTATGATTCTATCGCATATCTTAGAGCAAGACTACATGCTTGAAGAAGATAAGAAACTCGAACTCGGTGGCACGTCGATTGCGCTTGTCTTAAATAGTGAGTATGTGTTCCAAGATGAAAACTATGGACCAACCTATACCGTTAAACTTGATGAAAAGAAAGTCGTTGCTGAAGGAAAGCGGATGGCGAATGATTTAGTCAAGAAGATGCGTAAGACACAAGGGATGAAGACGACACCGATTCACGTCGCTCTCTACCTCCAGGAAAAAGAAGGGTCACCGGTTTCCGGTCACTATCTCTCGTCTGCCTTCATCGGTCGCGGGAATCAAATCAGTGCGAACGACTGGAAAAACTACAATGAGCGCTATTATTACTACCCGTCGGCACGTGCGACGAATGATGTGCGGGATGATGCGGCGAAATTCGATTTATTCAAAGACCGTCTAGAAGACTACTTCCCGAACTACACTGGTATGATGGGGGAAGGCTTCTATCAAGAAGATGAACTGAAAAAGCTTGAGATGAAGATTCCCGTTCAATTTTACGGAAAAGCAGAACTCGTCGCATTCGTTCAGTACGTGACGTATCTGCTTGAGAATCGTTGGGAGTATAATCGAAACATTCCAACGACGATTACTGTGACGAACTTGAACGGGGATACGGAAGCGATGCTATTCCTCGATCCGGATACAAAGAAACCGATCGTCAAGATTCGCTGATTTCTCGATTTACTTTATGAAGCGACATTCCTCCAATGGACGGAATGTCGCTTTTTTTATATAACGGACGCTGAAAGAGAGAAGTATATGAATAAGAAAGGAAGGGTATGGAAGAAGAATGGTATTTTGTTTCACTTTCCCATTTTTTAGATTTACGAAAGCTAGTAGGAGAGAGCATAATGAAAGAAGAACAGTTCTACAAACAGGAACGACGCGGTAAGTGATGAATCGTCAGTTCTTTTAAGAAGAAGAGGATAAAGGGGAGATTTAGATGAAAGGCGGTATCTATTCACAAATCGGTGCAGTTCGAGAGGAACTACCATCATCCTCACGAAAAGTCGCAGACTATGTCTTGACGCATATGAACCAAATTGCGCGCATGACGATCCACCAACTTGCAGAGGAATCAGATACAAGTGCCGCTGCAGTCGTCCGCTTCTGCCGCGCGCTCGGATTAAAGGGATACCCGGAGTTGCGGATGCGCATTTCTGCCGATACAGCACGGACGGATTTAAAAGGGTATCACGATATCGAAAAGGATGAACGTCCTGTCGACTTGATTGAAAAAACGCTTAGTAACAGCATTCAAGCGTTACAGGATACTGCGAAGCAGTTGAATGATGAACGGATTGCGGATGCGATTGATGTGATTGATCAGGCACGCGCGATTTATTTTTACGGGATTGGGGCATCGCATGTCGTAGCTGAAGACGCTGCTCAAAAATGGACGCGTGTCGGGAAACTAGCGATTCAAGAAACGGACCAGCATCTACTTGCGACGATCTTAGCGAATGCACGTAAAGAAGATGTCTTCTTTGCGATTTCCTACAGCGGAGAAACGGAAGAGGTCGTCGAGTTGATCCGTTTGGCGAAAATCCAAGGGCTGAAGGTCATCAGTCTGACACGTTTCGGGGACAATCGGATCAGCCAACTCGCGGATATCGCGCTTTGGACATCACGCGCACCGGAAGCGCCGCTTCGTAGTGCAGCGCTCAGTTCACGTCTCGCCCAACTATTTGCGATCGATGTCTTGTTCTTATCGTATGCTGCGGGACATTATGAAGACACACTCGAACGTCTTCAATACACGCGAGAAAGCGTTAAGACACTGCATCAAAAGAAATAAGGGGGATACATATATGTCAGAACGAACTGCCGGACTAGACGCGTTGTATCCAGAAATGGTCGAGCGCCGTCGTTATTTACATCAGCACCCAGAGTTGTCGTTTCACGAAGTCGAGACCCCGCGTTATATCGCGCAACATTTAAAAGCGCTCGGAATCGAAGTCAGGACGGAGGTCGGCGGACGTGGTGTCGTCGGGTATATTCGTGGAGGAAAACCGGGGAAGACCGTCGCGTTACGTGCTGACTTTGATGCCTTACCGATTGCTGACGCTAAAGAGGTCGCGTATCGGTCAACGGTTCCGGGTGTGATGCATGCATGCGGTCACGATGGTCATACGGCGACGTTGCTGGCCGTCGCAGAGACGCTCATGCAACAGCGGGAATCATTACCGGGGAACGTCGTCTTGATTCATCAACATGCGGAAGAAGTCGTTCCGGGCGGTGCACGCGATATGATTGCGGACGGTTGTCTCGAAGGGGTCGATGTCATCTTCGGAACGCATCTTTGGTCAACAATCGATTTAGGACATGTCGGTGTTCGGACCGGTCCGATCATGGCAGCGGCTGATAAGTTCGAGCTGACCTTATATGGAAAAGGCGGACACGGTGCGAAACCACATGAGACGATTGATGCTGTCTTACTCGGGGCAACGATCGTTAAGGAATTACAATCAATCGTCAGTCGTCAACTCAATCCACTGGAACCGACAGTCGTGACCGTCGGAACATTACATGCGGGGAATACGTTTAATGTCATCGCGGATCAAGCGACGTTGACAGGAACGGTCCGGACGTTTGATGAAGCGACAGCGGACGAGATCATCGAGCGGATGGAGCGGACGATCAAAGGAATCTGTGAGGCAGTCGGAGCAACGTATCACTTTACATACGAAAAAGGCTATCCAGCTGTCATCAACCATGCTGCACCCACCGCATTGATTGAATCTGTCGCACGAGAAGTTCTAGGAGACGAGCGTGTATTTGAGATCGAACCAACGATGGGTGGCGAGGATTTTGCTTATTATCTGCAACACGTACCGGGCGCGTTCTTCTTTACAGGAGCGGGAGATGCTTCGTATCCACCGCATCATCATCCGCAGTTTGATTTTAAGGAGCCGGCGATGCTCGATGCAGCGCGTATTCTCGTCGAAGCGACGTGGCGGTATTTAGAACAAGCGACTGAAGCATGAAAAAAATCGCTCGTCTTGACTCCGAAAAGGAATCAGGGCGAGCGATTGCTGTCTTTTTATCCTAAAATTTCTTGAACACGACCGACTTGACCGTCTTCTAAGCGCACTTTAATCCCATGCGGATGCTGCGGTGATTTCGTGAGAAGGTCTTTGACGATTCCTTCTGTTCGTTTACCTGTTCGTTGATCTTGCTTCAACACGATGCTGACTTTAAGACCAGGCGTGATATTTTTACGTGTTTTACCGTCCATCTGTAAATCCTCCCATCGTTCATTTCCTGTTTGGCTATCAGTATAACATGGTTCAGTCGGTGAAACTTGTTTGTCGCAAGGACGTAAAGTGAAAAGAGAACAGAATGTCAGAAAAAAGTTTGACTATATTTGACCAATTAAGATATGACTTTTATAATTAAGGTAATGAAGTATAGGAAAAGGAAGTGAATTCGAATGGCAAAAGACTACTACCAAACACTCGGTGTCGCAAAGGATGCATCGAATCAAGATATTAAGCGCGCGTACCGCAAATTGGCGAAGCAGTATCACCCGGACGTCAATAAAGAGGCGAGTGCGGACCAGCGTTTCAAGGATATCCAAGAAGCCTTCGATGTGCTTGGAGATGAGGAAAAACGAGCGCAGTATGATCGATACGGCAGTAACTTCGACCAGATGGCAGGCGCTGGAGCTGGTGGCGCTGGAGATTACGAAGATCTGTTCCGACAGTTCGGAGGTGGTGGACGGACACGACCTGGACAATCGTTCGGATTTGAAGACATGTTTGGTTCGTTCTTTAGTCAGGAAGAAGTGTCGACCGATGAAGAGCTTGAATTGACGGTCCCACTCAGTCATCTTAGTACGAACGAAAAAGTCACGGTGCGTCTTGCGACGGGTTCGATCCAGCTGAAGCTTCCGAAAGACGTCTATGACGGTAAAAAAGTTCGCTTACGTGGAAAAAGTTCGATGCGTAACCGACAAGGTGTCGCGGGAGATGTTTACGTGACGATTCACTTGAAGGATGACGATCAGTTCCGACGGGTCGACCAAGACGTCATTTCAACCGCCCGTGTTCATCCGACGACGCTTGTGCTCGGAGGCGAAGTCGTCGTAGATACGCTTGAAGGGAAACGAATCAAACTGAAAGTCAAACCGGGCACGAAACCAGGAGCACGACTCCGGATTCCAAATCGTGGTCTGAGTCAAGCGAATGGTCATCGTGGGGCGTTACTTGTCCAACTCGAAGTCAAGTTACCTGAGATGGACCGTGCCTTTTATGAAGAGTGGGAACGTCAACTTGCAGTGAAGGAGTGATCAAGGATGGATTTTGAACGTTTAACGGATCGGGCACACGAGGGAATCGTCTCTGCCCAAGCGATCGCGAAACAACGTCGTCATAGTGAAATCACAGAATGGCATTTGTTACTTGCCTTACTTGCTCAAGAAGAAGGGATTGCACGAGTCGTCTTTGAAAAGCTGAATCAACGGATTGAGACATTGAATGGAGCGATTGACGAGGCGATTGGTAAGCTTCCTGCTTTGTCCCAGGCGACGACGCCTCGGATCGGGGGCTCGTTGCTGAACGTGTTGACGGAAGCAGAGACGGAAGCGCGTCTCATGCAGGATGACTATGTCTCCGTCGAACACTTATTGCTAGCATTGATCAAACAATCAAGTCCAGCAGCTCAGTACCTACGTCGTCAAGGCATCACAGAAGAGACACTCCGGGAAGCGATCGTCAGTATGCGAGGCAATCGGAAGGTCACGACGAAAAATCCTGAAGAGACGTTTGATGTGCTGAAAAAATATGGACGTGATCTCGTAGCGGATTTCCGGTCTGGGAAAACAGACCCGGTCATCGGTCGTGATGATGAGATTCGACGTGTCATCCGGATTTTGAGTCGGAAGACAAAAAACAATCCCGTCTTGATTGGAGAACCCGGCGTCGGGAAAACGGCAATCGTTGAAGGACTCGCGCAACGGATCGTCCGAGGAGATGTACCGGAGAGTCTGAAGAACAAGCAGTTGTTCAGTTTAGACATGAGTGCGCTCGTCGCTGGTGCGAAATACCGTGGTGAGTTCGAAGAGCGACTGCAAGCAGTCTTGAATGAAGTCAAGGAAGCCGAAGGACAGATTCTCTTGTTCATCGATGAGTTGCATACGATTGTCGGTGCTGGGAAGACGGACGGCGCAATGGATGCCGGAAACATGCTCAAGCCGATGCTTGCGCGAGGAGAATTGCACTGTATCGGTGCGACGACGCTGGATGAGTACCGGAAGTATATCGAAAAGGACCCGGCGCTCGAACGTCGCTTCCAACAAGTCCTCGTCGCGGAACCAGATGTCGAGGATACGATCTCCATTCTGCGTGGACTAAAAGAACGATTCGAGATTCACCACGGTGTACGGATTCATGACAATGCGCTCGTCGCGGCGGCGATGTTATCCGATCGGTATATTACGGATCGGTTCATGCCGGATAAGGCGATTGATCTCGTTGATGAAGCATGTGCGATGATTCGGACCGATATGGAGTCGATGCCAGCTGAACTCGATTCGCTCGTCCGTCGAGTCATGCAGCTCGAAATCGAGGAAGCAGCGTTAAAGAAAGAGACGGATGAAGCATCCCGGAAACGACTCGCCGTCTTACAGCAAGAACTCAGTTCTGTCCGAGAAGACGAGAGTGCACTACGGACACGATGGGAACGGGAGAAAGAGAGTTCGCAAAGTGTTCAGCAGTTACGTGCGGATCTTGAGAAAGCGAAACTGGCCTTACAAGAAGCGGAAGGGCGCTATGACTTGAACCGAGCATCGGAAATCAAGTACGGGCAAATTCCGGATCTTGAGGCACGTCTGAAAGTCGCGGAAGAGTCATCTGAACACGTCTCACACGAACTCGTTCGAGAAGCGGTGACGGAAGAAGAGATATCCGACATCGTTTCGAAATGGACCGGTATTCCGGTGACGCGGCTTGCTCAGGGCGAACGCGAAAAATTACTTTATCTTGAAGATACGCTTCATGAGCGCGTCTTCGGTCAAGACGAAGCAGTCCGTCTCGTCGCGGACGCTGTCATTCGAGCGCGAGCAGGCATCAAGGATCCGAACCGTCCGATTGGCTCGTTCTTGTTCCTCGGTCCGACAGGGGTCGGGAAGACAGAACTCGCAAAAGCCTTGGCAGCGGCGATGTTCGATAGTGAAGATCACATCGTCCGTATCGATATGTCGGAGTATATGGAAAAACACAATGTCTCCCGTCTCGTCGGTGCGCCTCCGGGATACGTTGGTTATGAAGAAGGCGGTCAATTGACGGAAGCCGTCCGACGGAGCCCGTATTCGGTGCTGTTGTTCGATGAGATTGAAAAAGCGCACGGGGACGTCTTTAATATCTTGCTTCAGTTGCTAGACGATGGTCGATTGACGGATGCGCAAGGACGTGTCGTCGACTTCAAGAACACGATCGTCATCATGACGTCAAACATCGGGGCACCAATCCTGCTTGAAGCAGCCAAAGATGGTGTCATCGATGCAGCGGAAGAGGAAGCCGTTCGCCAAGAACTGAAGCGCCACTTCCGACCGGAGTTCTTGAACCGGATCGATGATACGATTTTATTCCATCCACTCCACCGGACGGAAATCGAACGAATCATCGACAAAGCGGTCGAGAAAATGAGTTCACGTTTATCTGGACGTGGTATTACGATTGATGTCACGGATGCTGCGAAGACGTTGATTTTCGAAGAAGCATTTGAACCACAATACGGCGCGCGTCCAATCAATCGTTATATGCAACGAACGATTGAGACGAAACTTGCCCGTGCCTTGATTAGTGGGGCGATTCAAGATGGTGCCCGGATTGCGATTGATGTAGAAGACGGTGAACTTGTCGTCCACGGATGAAGCAGATGCTAGAAAAAGGAGTCGACTCGGCTGAAACGAGTCGACTCCTTTTAGCGTTTACGGAAGAACCATATCCGTATCCGTCAGATGCGTGATAAGCTAGAAAAAAAGAGAAAGAGGGAACGCCATGAATGTTACACAAGCCCAACTCGAGGAGTTGATTGAAGAATGCCGTCCGTATACGGTGCTTGGACAAGTCGCCAGTTACATCCCAGAGCTTGCGAAGGTTGATCCGACACAGCTCGGAATCGCCGTCTGTAATGCCGACGGAACGTTCGTTTCGGCAGGTGATGCGGATACGATGTTTACGCTACAGAGTGTATCGAAGATCATCACGCTCGCATTCGTCCTCGAGACATTCGGAGAAGATTATGTCTTTTCAAAAGTCGGGATGGAACCGACGGGCGATGCGTTCAATTCGATCGCAAAACTCGAAGAGACGATTCCAACAAAACCGCTTAATCCAATGATCAATGCAGGAGCACTAGCCGTGACGAGCATGTTACCGGGAACGGATGCTGCCGATAAATTACTTCAATTGCGTCAATTCATCGCAAAGCTATTGGATATTGAAGTAGAAATGGTAAAATATGACGCAGATGTTGCTGAATCGGAATTCGAAACGACGGATTTAAATCGCGCATTATTGTACTTCATGCGCTATCACGGTGTCATCGAAGGCAATGTCGAAGAAATCATCGACGTCTATACGAAACAATGTGCGATTTTGACGAACTGTAAAGGACTTGCCATGATGGGGAAAATTTTGAGTACATCTGGAAAAACACCATCAGGACGCCAAGTCATTTCACGTCGGAACGCACGAATCATTCGAGCGATCATGACGACGTGTGGCATGTACGATGCATCTGGAGAATTTTCCGTCCAAGTCGGGCTTCCAGGAAAAAGTGGTGTTTCCGGTGCAGTCGTTGCTTGCGGTCGAAGTGATTTCGATATGGCTGATCTCGGAATCGGTGTCTTTGGACCATCGCTTGACGCAAAAGGAAACTCCATTGCCGGAACAAAAATGCTGGAATTACTCGTTCAACGTCATCCATGAGCGATTTCAATCTGATCAAGCGCAGAACGTAGCTCCTCCTCTAACCGCTTGATCTGACGCAAACGCTCTTCTTGATAAGCAGATGGAACCTCGAAAGAGCGCCATCTTTCTAATCGCTGATACGTATCATTGATGTGTCCGAGTCGTGTCTGGGTTGTCTTTAGACGATCAACAGCAGACTTCGGTTGATGCGTGTAGGGACGAAGGTACTCGACCGTATAACGGTATGCTTTTGTAGCAAGCCGTAATTCATGCATCCGTTCGACACGCTTCGTTCCATCCTTTCGTTGCACTTTTTCAAATTGTTCACGTTTTTTCTCATAGCGTTTCTCAGCGGCCTGAATCAGCTCTTTTTCTGACATCCGCTTGAGGCGCTTTGTCATCGGACCAGCTAAAAAGCGACGAACGGATCGATTCAGTTCATTGGAGATCAAGAGATGCATCGTCTCGATTAAAGTCGAACGTTTTCCTTGAAGTTGCAGAGCGACATGGTTCGCGAACAACTGATCGATTTCTGTTTTGTTTGAGGTCGCTTCGAGTTGTACGTCGAGGTCACGGACTTCGCCGAAAGCATGCATCAGCCGCTTCCAAATCAAATAAACGGGTTCCTCCGTCAAATCGACCAATCGGGCGAATGTGATCAGTTTCCGTAACCGAATCCGCGCTTGATGGACATCTTCCGGATTCTCAAACGTTTGAGCCTCTTTGGCATAATGATTGAAGGTCGACCATGTCTCAAGCAGTTCGAAAGTCAGCTTTTCAGTATCTCGATGGTTCATGAGATGAATCCCTCCTCGGATTATTTTCGTAAGAGTTCAAGAGTGTTAGGTTTTAAAATTAAGGAGGACTCCTCCTGAAATGTGGTGGAAACATGTTAGAAACAGTTACGTTCTCAGGAAAGATGAAGCAATTCATGAAAATTTTCTTTCCCATCCTCGTAACGCAAGTCGCGTTTTACTTAATTAGTTTTTTCGATACGGTCATGGCCGGTCGATATGGTTCTGCTGATTTAGCAGGCGTCGGGGTCGGAGCAAGTCTCTGGGCACCCGTCTACACAGGACTGACGGGTATTCTACTTGCCGTCGCACCGCTCGTTTCCCAAGCGATGGGAGCGAAACGCGAGCGGGAAGTCAAACGAATCGTCATGCAGGCGTTGTATGTTGCTGTCGTGATCATTGGTTTGACCGTCGTCATCGGACTTATCGCTGTCAATCCGATTCTCGAACGGATGGAGTTATCGGCAGAAGCGCGTGAAGTCGCACGAAATTACCTCGTGATGTTAGCACTCGGAATCGTACCGATGTTCGTTTTCTTCGTGTTACGAACACTCGTCGATTCATTAGGCAAATCAAATATCACGATGGTCTTACTACTAATCTCTTTACCCATTAACGTCCTTTTCAATTATCTATTCATCTTCGGAAACTTCGGTTTTCCGGAACTTGGTGGAGTGGGCGCGGGAGTTGCGACTGCCATCACTTACTGGATTCTCTGTCTAGCGATCATCGCTGTCGTCTTCAAAGGAGAATTATTTCAACGCCTTGGGATTCTGCGGCGCTTTTACCGTCCAGATATGAAGCGAATCAAGGAATTGATTCTACTCGGTGCTCCGATTGGTCTAGCGATTTTTTCTGAAGTCAGTATTTTCTCGGCGGTCACGTTGCTGCTCGGAGCGTACGGCGATGTCATCATCGGTGCCTATCAAGCGGCCATCAACTTCGCTTCGTTCGTCTATATGATCCCATTATCTGCTGCGTCCGCTTTGACGATCACAGTCGGTTTTGAGGTCGGTGCCAAACGAATCAAGGACGCTGTCCAGTACGTCGTCATTGGATTGACGATGTGTGTTGCCGTCTCCTTGTTCTCCGGAATCTTATTGTACTTAAAGAATGAAGAACTTGCCGCTTTATATAGTCGTGATCCTCAAGTCATCGAAGCAGCCGCACACTTCATGATTTTAGCGATTTTCTTTCAACTGTCGGATGCCGTTGCTGCACCGACGCAAGGTGCATTACGTGGATTCAAGGATGTCAACGTCACCTTCTTGTTGACGATTGCTGCCTACTGGGTCATTGGACTACCATTAGGTTTTTATCTCGAACGCTATACGACGCTCGGACCAGATGGTTACTGGTGGGGATTGATCATCGGTCTTGCGGTCGGAGCAACGCTACTACTTGTTCGTCTTATGCACTTAATCCGTAAATCAAGGAGGCTGGCAGCTTGAAATTCTCAAAACAACGCATCATGACGATTGCGAAGATCATCTTGCCGATCGTCTTGATTGGATTCATTTTTTATCAAGGACAAAACGAATTGCGTAGTTTATCGCTACAGGAGTCGATTCAAGCGATTCGTCAAGTCCCATCTTGGCAATTCATCCTGTTGATTTTCGCAGGTCTTGCGGCCGTCTCGACGATGTTCTTTTATGACTTCTTCTTATTACGTTCATTGGAGGCGAAAGCACCGATCGGATTGATTTTCCGAGCATCCTGGATTGCGAACTCCTTTAACGGGATCATCGGATTCGGTGGTCTCGCTGGGATGGCGATCCGCTCCGCTCTTTATCGACCATTTGTTGAAGGCGGTCGTTTGTTGAAGGCAATCGGCTGGATGGCACCGACGTTGATCAGTGGATTGTCCATCTTATCTGCCTTATCGCTTCTGCACGTTTTTCCAGCGTTCGAAGTACTCGATTTAAAAAAATGGTTGTGGCCCGTCATCATTGGTGTCGCATTCTTCTTTCCACTCTATCTGCTGTTCTCGTTTCGACGAGGCAATAGCAGCATCCATCCGAAATCGATTGCGTTATATTCACTCGTCTCACTCGCAGAATGGTTCAGTGCTGGCGTTGTCGTCTATCTGATTTTGGCAGCGCTCGGAACGGATGTCAGTTTCTCAAAAGTCATCGGTGTTTTCATCATCGCTGCGACAGCCGGTTTGATCTCGATGGTACCGGGTGGGTTTGGTTCGTTTGACTTAGTGTTTTTGATCGGCATGCAGCGTGCGGGTGTCGAGGAAGGCATCGTCTTGACAGGATTATTGATCTACCGTCTTGTCTACTACTTGATTCCGTTCCTGATCGGTGTCATTTTCTCAGCTCGGGAGTTCAGCGGTCCGGTCGTCAAGATGATCGAAGACAAACCGATCGTGGGTCCATCGATGGAGGTCGGGGGCGTCATTTGGCGCTTACAACTGCGATTCCTCAGTAAAATTCGTCATTTCACACTCGCATTGATCACACTCGTTGCCGGGATCACGATCTGGGGATTGGCGATTTTACCACCTGTCTCGACGCAATATGAATATTTGGAATCGAAATTACCGCATGAAGCGCTGTTACTCGCGAATAGTTTCTTCTTGATGGGCGGCTTATTGTTCGTCCTCTTATCGACAGCACTGTATCGTCGAACAAAACGGTCGTTATATATGATGTACGGGGCATCTTTTTTCGCATTGATTGGAATGGCACTTCGTGGTTTTAACTTGATTTCTTTCCTTGCCGTCATCCTCGTTCTCGTCTTGCTACTGATGTCGCGAAAAGCATTTCACCGAGAACGAACGCTCATTACGACGACACGCTTCATCCGGGTTGCCTTCGCTGGTCTATTGTACATTGGAGGATTCGTCTTTTTTGGATACGCCTTCTATACACTCGGATCAGCAGATGGAACAAAAGTGTATCCGGCACACGAAATTTTCATGTTTGCAGCGAGTGCCTCTATCTTTGCGCTCGTGTATGTTCTCGTCTTCATCCGCTTATTCAACACATTCAATCAACCGGTTCTCGGTGAGCGATTCGATGCTGAAAAGATTGAATCGGTATTGCGTGAGCAGGGTGGGAATTATTTGAGCCATCTCGCGTTTCTAGGTGATAAACGTTTCTTCTTCTCCGAAACAGGACGTTCATTCATCCAGTTCAGTCAGACCGGTAATCGGATCATGGTCCTTGGCGACCCCAGTGGAGATCCGAAGGAACATTCACAAGTCATCGCGTCTTTCTTACGTCGCGTCGAAGATCTTGGATATATTCCGAACATCTATCAAATTCAAGCGCAAAATATGTCTCTCTATCATGATTTTGGCTTCAACTTCTTCAAACTCGGGGAAGAAGCGATCGTTGATATCCCATCTTTCACTGTATCAGGGAAAAAACGAGCTGGACTTCGATCGATTAAAAATCGCTTTGAACGAGAGGGCATGACGTTCGAAGTAGTCGAGCCACCTATTTCAGGAACACTATTAGCAGAACTACAAGAGGTCTCCGACGAATGGTTAGGAGGGAAGTCCGAGAAAGGTTTCTCGCTCGGTTACTTCCACGAACCTTATTTAAACCGGGCACCGATTGGCATCATGCGTGAAGCGGAAGGACGATTGATCGGGTTCATGACATTCATGCCTGCTTACCAAGAAGGGGTCCTATCGATTGACTTGATGCGTTTTCGACCAGATGGACCGAATGGAATCATGGATGCGATGTTCATCCGACTATTCGAGTATGCGAAAGATGAAGGCTACCACACGTTCAACATGGGAATGGCTCCGCTTTCGTCTGTCGGAGAAGACGAGACGTCCTTCTGGCAAGAACGTGTGGCAGCGGATGTCTTCAATAATATTCGCTACATGTATAGTTTCACCGGTCTACGACGATACAAAGAAAAGTATGATCCAAAATGGGAAGGACGATATCTGGCTTACCGAAAGCGTCAATCGTTACCGATGGCAATCTTAAAAGCAACGCGTCTGATTTCTCGAAAGAAAGACCGGATTTTATTACCATGATCGACTGACGCATGAAGTCGGCAATCGACGGGTATACAAAGGGCGACCCTATATCTACGGATATGCGGGATCGTCCTTTTATAATTTTGTTTAAATGTACAAAGGTCTATACAACTAGAATTAATCGCGTTATACTAGATACGGAAGCAAGTCATGGAACGGATAGAGAAAGGAAGATGCCAGATGACAGTGATCATCAATGCTCGGATTTACACGGGAGAGCATACGATTGAAGACGGCTTCATTCGTTTTGACCGAACAATCGAGGCGATTGGCCCCATGTCGAAATTCGAGGAAATCGCAGGAGAAGAGATGATCGATGCGCAGCATCAATCACTCATTCCGGGAATGATCGATGTGCATATTCATGGGGGATATGATGTCGATGTCATGGATGGAGATGTCGAGAGGTTGCGTCATTTCAGCCGACAGATGTTACAAGAAGGTGTGACATCATTTTTAGCGACGACGATTACTCAGGACTGGGGAAATATCACACGCGCGCTTGAGACGGTCCGAGAAGTCGTAGCGCAAGACGATACAACGATCGTCGGCGTTCATCTTGAAGGACCATTCATCAATCCGGATTATGCGGGTGCACAGCCTCACGAACATATCGTCGAACCGGATGTCGAGCAGTTCTTGAAATGGCAAAAAGCAGCAGGGAACACGATCAAGCTCGTCACATACGCTCCGGAACGCCCGGGAGCACGGGCGTTCGAAGAAGCGGTGCGCTTGACGGGTGCGATTCCGTCAGCCGGACATACAGACGCGACGTATGCCCAAAACCAAGCCGGTCACGTCACGCATGGTACCCACCTCTACAATCAAATGCGGGCACTTCATCACCGGGAACCGGGCACGGTCGGATATTGCCTCCTGACACCAGACGTCTATGCGGAGATCATTCCGGATGGGATTCACAGTGCGCCAGAAATGGTCGACTTCGCCTACCGAATGAAAGGCGCAGATCGACTGATCGTCATCACGGATGCGATGCGTGCAAAAGGATTAGCTGATGGTGAATATGAGTTAGGTGGTCAGGCTGTATTCGTTCGAGACGGTGCGGCACGTCTTGAAAACGGAAGCTTAGCTGGAAGTGTCTTAACGATGGACGCCGCCTTACGGAATATCATCGCCTATACAGGCTGTTCGCTCGAAGAAGCGGTCCGCATGACATCGGTCAATGCGGCAAAAGAACTTCAATTGACTCAAAAGGGAAGCCTCTCGGTCGGCAAGGATGCGGACATCGTCCTGCTCGACGAAGCGCTACACATTCAAGAAACGATTCATCGTGGTACGCGACACCGGATCACGAACGGAAAGGAGTCTACCTCATGAAATGGATGATCGTAGAAAAAGGAGAAGAATTAGCACAAGTGGCCTATCAATTTTTGAAACAGGAAATTGAGCGTCACCCAGAAGGTTTGACGGTAGGACTGGCAACGGGAAGTTCACCGGTCGGCGTCTATGAAGAATGGCGGAAGGATTCGCTCGATTGTCGACATGTGACGACGGTTAATCTAGACGAATATGTCGGTCTCAGCCCAGAGCATCCACAAAGTTATCATACATTCATGCAAGAGCATCTATTCAAAGATGTCGCGTTTAAGGAATCATTCGTTCCAATCGGGAACACAGAAGATCCCGTGCGCGAAAGTGAACGATATGAAGCGCTCGTCCGCAATCGAGGAATCGACATTCAATTACTTGGAATCGGAGCGAATGGACACATCGCCTTCAATGAACCAGGTACACCGTTCGATGCTAAGACACACGTAACGGAATTGACGGAGTCGACACGAGAAGCGAACCAACGATTCTTTGATCGATTAGAAGAAGTACCAAAGAAGGCGATCACAATGGGAATCGGCACGATCATGGAAGCGAAGAAAATCCTTCTCGTTGCTTCTAGTGAACGAAAGGCAGAAGCGGTTCGCGACATGATGGAAGGTGTCGCAACAACGGATTGTCCAGCGACTGTACTCAAGCGTCATGCTGATGTCATGGTGATTTTGGACGAAGAAGCTGCATCTTTATTGTCAGATGACGCTAAACGTACAGGACGAGCGGCTTATCTGAATTTCATGAAAGTATGACGATGGAAGAGCGATGAATCAAAAGGGATAGAGACAATCATTGGATTGACTCTATTCCTTTTTTTGATTCTGTTGAGCCTAGTCTCAAGCGATTTTTTATTTTGATAGAAAGGCATCAACAGGACATATACCAAGATCATTCAATCTCATGATACAGCGCACTAAGGGTCCATTATTTTTTCAGTGCAACGATTCCATACGATTTCTTTAATCGAAACGTAAATTGACATTTCATTAAATGTACGGATAATGGAGATTAGCGAACTTTACGGAAAATTTACATGAAAATGAGGGTTTACATGATGGAAACGCGATCCGCACGAAAGAGACAACCAAGTGCTGGCAAGATGTTCTTAAAGGTCATCGCTGCACTCGTCCTGCTTGTCACAATCATCGGTTCTGGATATGCTGGAGCTGTTTTTATTAAAACGCAAGAAACATTGGCAAAGACGCAGATTAAGATTCCTGGCTCAAAGGTGAGCTCTAAATATGATGATGTTCCGTCTGAATCGTTCTTGATTCTTGGAACGGATGAAACGAAAAAAAGTAAAGAACGAAATGAACCGGCGCGATCAGATGTCATGATCGTCGGAATCTTAAATAAAAAAACGGAACAATTAGTGTTGACGAGTATTCCACGTGATTCACTCGTGAACATCGATTATTCGAAATACGATGTACCTTATGGTAAGACAGGTGTTGAGCAAGATAAAATCACCCATGCCCATTACTTCGGTTCGATGGATCAATCGAATTCCTATAATGGGATTAAATTAGCACGTGAAACGACAGAAAACCTACTCGGTATTCAAATAGATCACGTTGTTAAAGTTAATTTCCAAGGATTTGTTCAATTGATCGATGCATTGGACGGCGTAGACATCGATGTACGATATGCGTTCAAAGAGCAAGATTCAAAACGTAAAGCCGGTACTGTCACTGTTGATAAAGGGATGCAACATTTAACAGGAGAGCAAGCACTTGCTTACGTCCGGAACCGTCATGATGATCCGCTCGGTGATATCGGACGCGGTCAAAAACAGATGCAAGTCATTCAGGCGGTCGCCAAAGAAGCGGCAAGTTTCCGTTCCCTCAGTGCATACCGTGATATTTTGGATGCTGTCGGTGATAACGTCGAAACGAACTTAGGTCCGAACGATTATACACGCTTAGCAGATTTCACAGCAGCGCTACGTAATACGACGGAGTACCAACTCGCTGGAGAAGGCTACATCGGTATTAGCGGGAAATGGGAATACCATCTCGATCCGAATCAATTGGAGCAAGTGAAAAGTAATTTAGCGAAAGCGATGCAAGGTCAAGAAGTCGAACCGATCAAGGAAGAGACAGACCCGGCACAAAGTACGACAGAAGAGTCAATTCCCAATACAGAAACTCAACAATAAGCGTTGGAAAATCCCCTTGTATCGTCACTGTACGACGATACAAGGGGATTTTTAGCGTTGGCGTTCCATTTCGACGGTGAAGGTATAGCGGTCGCCGCGGTAAGCGGAGATGACGTATTCAAACGGTTGCTCCGTCGCGAGATACGTCAGTTGCTCGACGGATAAGACAGGCGAAGCGGTCGATAGACCAAGATGACCCGCCTCTTCCTTTGTTGCAAGACGTGATTCGAACGTTTGACTCGCACGTCCAAGATTTAATCCGCTCGCTTCTGCAAATGCATAGAGCGATGCGGTCGCGACGTCTTGATCGAGTCCAGGTAAGAGCTGTTCCGGGATATAGACGGTCTCAAGGGCAAGCGCTTGCTCATCTGCGATTCGTAAACGTTTCAATTCATACACGGATGCCCCTTCGCGAATCCGGAGCTTGTTTGCGATCGTCATCGACGCGTCGATGATTTGATAGGAGAGAAGCGCACTCGTCGGTTCTAGTCCAAGATGTTCCATCTCTTCCGAGAAACTCGTCAAGCCAGACAGTTGCATGACGATTTTTTTATTCGCGACGAATGTTCCTCGTCCTTTTTGACGAATCAAGTAACCGGCGTTGACCAAGTTTGAAATGGCTTGCCGGACCGTCATTCGGCTAATTTGATGCGCTTCCGCAAATTCGCGCTCGGACGGAATTAGATCGCCAGGTTGAAGAACACCGCTTTCGATTTGTTGTTTTAAGGCAGCTTCGATTTGATAGTAGATGGGGAGTGGTGAATTTTTATTGATATGCTGAATCACGGCATTTCGTCCCTTCGCGATCGGTAGTCTTTCGTCTAGTGTACTAGGAAAAAGGCAAGCCGACAAACGATTCTGGATGAAATATGGCATAATACAGAGTGAAACTGACAGAGAAAGGTGGTCGAGGCATGCGCCCCGAACAAATAGAATCCGATGTCCGAACCTTTCAGACATCCATTCGCGCAACAAAACAAGTAGACGGCTATTGGGTTGCTTTAGAGAAAAGTTACTTCTATCCGGAGAGCGGTGGACAGCCGGCGGACCGTGGAACATTGAACGATCAACCGGTCCTTGACGTCCAAATCGAAGACGGTGTCGTCTGGCACCAACTGGCGACGCCGCTCACAGGTGACGTCACCGGGATCGTAGATGACGCAGTCCGGATCGATCATGCGGCGCAGCATACGGCACAACATGTCATCTCTGCAATCCTACAAGATGAATCAAATATCAAGACACTTAGTTTTCGGACGGGAAGTGAGGTCTCGACGCTTGATATCGAGACACCTGAATGGACAACTCTGCAACAAGAACAGCTGGATCGACGATTACGCCAGGTGATTGAACAAGGATTACCGATCACAGCGACCGAGTATGACGAGGCGGAAGCGCTACGCTTACCATTACGAAAAACACCACAAGTCGAAGGACGAATTCGCGTCGTTCAAATCGGTACACTCGATTATAGTGCCTGTGGTGGAATGCATCTCGATTCGACGGCACAGCTCGAGTCGATTCTCTTTACTGGAGTCGAACGAATTCGTGGAAATATTCGTCTTTCTTATGTCGCAAAGGAACGGGCATATCAACTCCTACAGGCAGAACGACGAGCTTTACGGGAAGCAGCGCAAGCTTTATCAGTCAAACCGGTTCAAATGCTAGAAGCCGTCCAAGCGTTACAAGAAGAGCAGAAACGCTTAACGAAACAGGTCGAACACGCCCAGGAACAACTTGCGACGTTCACACTCGCTCATGCTTTAGAACAACAAGAAGGCATTCTTGTGTTTGAACATCTGGATGAAGAAATCAAAATATCCGAGCAACTTGCTAAAGCGATTCAAGAAGCGGGACGCGTCGGCGTCGTCTGGAATGCGACGACGAACAAGCTACTGATGAGTAGTCCGGGTGAACCCCATCTCGGGAAGTTCGCTAAATCACATGTTCAAGCATTCAATGGGCGAGGCGGAGGAAGTGCGCTTCAGGCACAGGCACAATTTACGAATCGGGATGATGCGATGGCATATGTCAATCGATTACGGGAGGAATATCAGTCATGACAGTCATTCAAGTACGTACAGCAGAACAACATCAAGCCGTCCGGATGATCCGGGAGCGTGTCTTCGTCGAGGAACAAGGCGTACCACGCCATCTTGAATATGATACACATGATGAAACAGCGATTCATCTGCTTGTCCTCGATGAGCAGAGTCGACCGGTCGCAACGGGGCGTACCCGTCCATATGACGACCAACGGATGAAGGTAGAGCGTGTCGCGACGCTAGCGACAGCGCGAGGAAAAGGATACGGTGGCGAGTTGATGCAGGCGATGGAACGAGTCGCACGTCGCGAAGGGAAGCAATTGCTAACACTCGGCGCACAAGTCCAAGCGATTCCGTTTTATCAAGGACTCGGTTATACGATCGTCTCCGATGAATTCGATGATGCGGGCATCCCACACCGGACGATGGAGAAAAAAATGTAAGTCATTTTGAAAGAAATCCTGCAAAAAGGGTTTCTTTTTTTTGTTTTCTATGTATATATATAATTCATAATGAATTTTTATACAGACAGATGAATTTAAAACCAGGAGGGAATTATACATGTCGAAACAAAAATTGATCTTAGCTTACTCTGGGGGACTTGATACATCGGTAGCCATCAAGTGGTTGAGCAAGGACTATGACGTCATTGCCTTATGCATGGATGTCGGAGAAGGAAAAGATTTATCCATCATTAAAGAAAAAGCACTCCTCGTCGGTGCGATCGAATCGATCGTCCTCGATGTTAAAGAAGAATTCGCACAAGGCTTCGTTTTACCGGCACTTCAATATGGCGCGCATTACGAAAATGCCTATCCGTTGATTTCAGCGCTTTCGCGTCCGTTGATCGCAGAAAAGCTTGTCGAAGTCGCGCATCAGCACGGTGCGACGGCAGTCGCTCACGGATGTACCGGAAAAGGGAACGACCAAGTCCGGTTCGAAGTTTCAGTCGCAGCACTTGATCCATCACTCGAAGTCATCGCACCGGTCCGGGAATGGAAATGGTCACGGGAAGAAGAAATCGCCTATGCGAAAGAAAACAACGTGCCGATTCCGATCAACCTCGACAGCCCATACTCAATCGACATGAACCTTTGGGGACGGAGTAACGAATGTGGCGTCCTAGAAAACCCTTGGACAGAGCCACCGCAAGACGCTTATGCGTTGACAGTAGCGCCAGAAGACGCTCCGGATCAGGCAGAAGAAGTCATCATTGGCTTTGAAGCAGGTGTTCCGGTCTCGATCAACGGAACGACGTATCCACTGGCGAAACTGATCACGGAACTGAACATCATCGCTGGTGCACATGGGGTCGGACGGATCGACCACGTCGAGAACCGTCTCGTCGGTATCAAATCGCGGGAAGTCTATGAGTGCCCAGGCGCAACGGTGTTACTCAAAGCGCACGCTGCACTCGAGACGATTACATTGACGAAGGACGTCGCGCATTTCAAACCACTACTCAGCAAACAATACGCAGAAACGATCTATAACGGTCTCTTCCATGCACCATTGACGAAAGGCTTGAAAGCATTCCTGACGGCGACACAACAGGACGTCACAGGAGAAGTTCGCGTTAAACTGTTCAAAGGAAACGCAACCGTGACAGGTCGTCAGTCCGCTGTCTCACTCTACGATGAGAAACTTGCGACGTATACGAAAGAAGACGCGTTCGATCATGAAGCAGCAAAAGGCTTCATCAAATTACACGGACTTGCCGTTTCGACGCATGCGAGCGTACATCGTCAGGCGGGTGTAACGAAATGACCAAACTCTGGGGTGGACGTTTTACGGAAAGTGCTTCCGCTCAAGCGGAAGCCTTCGGAGCATCGATCACGTTCGATCAAAAATTAGCGAGCGTCGATTTAAAAGGCAGTCTCGCACACGCGCAGATGCTATTTGAACAAGGGATCCTCGCTCAAGACGAGTGGACACAAATCGAGCAAGGACTGAAGCAACTGGAAACGACGTTAGCGGATCATGTGTATACGCTAGCAGATGAAGACATTCACATGAATCTCGAGCGTTTATTGACGGAACAGATTGGTCCGGTTGCAGGAAAACTGCATACGGCACGGAGCCGAAACGATCAGGTCGCAACGGATTTACATCTATGGATGGAACAACATGTTGAAGCGTTGACGACGGCATTACGCGAGCTCCAATCGGTCATCACGGAACAAGCGGAGCAACATATCGAGACGGTCATGCCAGGGTATACGCATTTGCAACGGGCACAACCGATCTCGCTTGCGCATCATTTGCTCGCTTATTTCTGGATGTTCGAACGTGATGTCGAACGGTTGACGGATAATCAAAAGCGGATCCGGAAATCACCGCTCGGGGCAGGCGCGCTCGCGGGGACGACATTCCCAATCGATCGTTTTCGTTCTGCCGAGTTGCTCGGTTTTGAGTCAATCTATCCGAACAGTCTCGACGCTGTCTCCGACCGCGATTTCGTCATCGAATACCTCGGGATCGCCTCGACCGTCATGATGCATCTCTCGCGTTTTTGTGAAGAAATCATCATCTGGGCATCGCAAGAATTTGGCTTCATCGAGTTGTCTGATGCTTTCTCGACAGGGTCGAGCATGATGCCACAGAAGAAAAATCCTGATTTCGCTGAATTGATTCGTGGGAAAACGGGGCGCGTCTACGGCAATCTGATGGGCTTCTTGACGACGATGAAGGCATTACCACTCGCTTACAACAAAGACATGCAAGAGGATAAGGAAGGGGTCTTCGATACAGCAGATACCGTTCTCCAATCCGTTCAAATCTTCACCGGAATGATTGAATCTGCGACGTTTAAGACCGAAGCGCTCAAGAAGGCGACAATGCAAGACTTCTCGAATGCAACGGAACTCGCCGACTACCTTGTAACGAAAGGCATACCGTTCCGGGAAGCGCATGAAATCGTCGGCAAAGCCGTCCTTTACTGTGTGCAGAACGGTTGTTTCCTGAAGGATTTGAACCTCGAGACGTATCAAACGTTCCATCCTGATATCACGGAAGACGTCTATCCGCTCCTCGATCCGGTTCAAGCAGTAGCACGCCGGACTAGCTACGGCGGGACAGGGTTTGCTGCCGTGTCGGAGCAACTCGAACTCGCGAAACAGCATCTTGCGAATTGACGAATTTTGAAAAAAAACAGTCAAATGACTGGATTTAACAAAAGATGTCTGCTATAACTGTAACTAACAACCGACAGATAGAGGCGCGGATGACATGAGTAGCATCATTCTTGAAGGCAAGCATGCCGAATGATGTGAAAGGGGAAGTCCGCCGAAGTGAACGAGAAGATGCTTCTTCTTGTTTGCTGGTACAACGGTTAAGATCCGTTGTACTGCCGAAACCGATGTTTCGGAGCGCTATCTTACGTAAAAGAACGAATGACTTTGTCTTCGTTTGTCCGATCGTGATAACGACGGGCCGTAGGAACGCTCCTACCGGCCCGTCGTTTTTTTCTGTATCGGGACAAAGGAGATAGGATTGTGACAACTGTACTTAAATTTGGTGGAAGCTCGGTTGCGACTGTCGAACAGATTCAGTCTATTGCGAATTATTTGAAGAGTCGCGCAGCCGAAGGTGAAAAACTCGTCGTCGTCGTTTCGGCGATGGGCAAGATGACAGATTCTTTGATCGCTCAGGCGCAAGCCATCACGGATCGCCCCGAGCGAAGAGAACTCGATCGACTGCTTGCCATCGGAGAAGAACAGACGATTTCATTACTCAGCATCGCCCTCAACTCGCTCGGTGTCAAAGCGTTATCGCAAACAGGCGCTCAAGCAGGAATCAGCACGATGGGCGTGCATACGAAAAGTAAGATCAAACAGATCGATGGAGATCTGTTACGACAAAAACTCGAAACGTACGATGTCGTCATCGTCGCCGGATTCCAAGGTGTCAACGAACTCGGTGATGTCACGACGCTTGGACGGGGTGGGTCGGATACAACGGCAGTTGCCCTTGCGGCAGTCCTTGATAAACGGTGCGAAATCTATACCGATGTCGACGGTGTCTATACAGCTGATCCGCGAATCCATGCCGCCGCTCAACCGATTCCACATATCTCGTATGATGAGATGATGGAAATGAGCGCCCTCGGGTCGAAGGTCATGGAAATGCGAAGTGTCGAACTAGGAAAAAAATACGGCGTACACATCTTCGTCGGGAAAACACTTGAATCGAAAAGGGGAACATGGATCATGGAAGCGACGGAAACAATGGAACAAAAAGCGGTGACGAGTGTCAGTGTGACGAAGAACGTCTTGACGGTATCAATCAAACACGTACCGCAAACGAATGCAGCAGTAGCCGATATCTTCGAACTGTTATCCAATCGCCACGTCAACATCGACATGATCAGTCAAACGACGTTCGACAGTGACATTTTCTTATCGTTCTCATGTCCACTCGATGAGGAAGAGTTCCTCGATGAAGCATTGAAAGACATCATGGATCGCTTCACGACAGTCAAGGTCGATCGCCATAATCAACACGCAAAATTATCTGTCGTCGGAATCGGGATGCGGGATGCAACAGGTGTCGCTTCGAAGTTGTTCGCAATCTTCCGAGCGGAGAACATCCCGTTCTATCAAGTCACGACATCAGAAATCAGCATCTCGTACACGATTGCACAAGCAGACATTGAACGGACGGTTGCAGCGATTGCAAACGCGTTCGAGTTATAAGGAGGAAAACAGGATGTATCATGTAGCCGTCATTGGAGCAACCGGCGCCGTCGGTCAAAAAATGTTACAAGTCCTAGCAGAACTGGACTTCCCGGTCAGCCGCCTGTCCGCTTACGCTTCTGCTCGTTCAGCAGGGAACACGGTACAGTTCAAGGGAGAAGATATTACGATCCAAGCGCTGACGCCAAATATCACAGAAGACGGGATCGATGTCGCGTTGTTCGCAGCAGGCGGAACGATCAGTGAGCAATATGCCCCGTTACTAGCTGAAAACGGAACACTCGTCGTTGATAATTCAAGTGCTTTCCGGATGCAGGAGACGATTCCGCTCGTCGTGCCAGAAGTCAATCCGCAAGCGATTCAAGCGACGGACCGCTTGATCGCAAATCCGAACTGTTCGACGATTCAATCCGTCGTCGCTTTAGCACCGCTCCAGTCACTGGGATTCGAACGGATCAACTATACGACGTATCAGGCCGTATCTGGTTCTGGTCAAAAAGGAATCGAGGATCTGGCACGTGGAGCACGCGGAGAAGAGCCCGTCAATTATCCGCATCCGATTCACGATAACATCTTGCCGCATATCGATGTATTCCTTGAGAACGGCTATACGAAAGAAGAGCAGAAGATGATTGATGAAACACGGAAAATCTTCAATCTTCCAGCATTACCTGTCAGTGCGACATGTGTCCGGGTTCCAGTCACGAATTCTCACTCGGTTGCAATCAACGTCACGTTTACACAACCGACGACGGTCGAAGCGATCCGTGAAGCACTTGAAAACGCACCGGGCGTCGTCCTCATCGATGATGTCGCGAATACGCGTTATCCGATGCCGCTTGACGCGAGTGGGACGGACGATGTCTATGTCGGACGAATTCGACAAGATGATAGTCTCGCGAATACGTTCCATCTCTGGTGTGTAGCCGACAACATTCGAAAAGGTGCCGCCTCGAATGCCGTACAAGTCGCACGCCAAGCCATCGAACAGTCGATTCATTCATAAAAAAGGAGGAGTTCTTCATGTTCAAAGGAGCAGGTACAGCGCTCGTCACACCATTTAATGAAGCAGGCGAGTTGGATCTACACGTATTCGAACGCTTGATCGAGCAACAACTCGCAGCAGGAATTCAGGCGCTTGTCGTCGGAGGAACGACAGGAGAAGGATCGACACTGACGAACACGGAATTCGAACAACTACTGACGACTGCCGTTCAAATCACGGCAGGACGAGTACCAGTCATTGCCGGAACGGGTTCGAACAACACGGCAGCAACAATCGAGAAGACGTTACTCGCAGAGCGCCTCGGTGCGGACGCAGCGATGCTCGTCACACCGTACTACAATAAAACATCGCAAGCGGGTCTCGTCGCACATTTCACGGCGGTCGCTGATGCAACCGAATTACCAATCATGCTGTACAACGTTCCGTCGCGGACAGGAGTTGCAATCGCAGTCGAAACAGCAGTGACGTTAGCACGTCATCCACGAATCCAAGCCTTTAAGGAAGCGAGTGGAGATGTCAGCTTCATGGGTGAACTGATGGCGGCGATTCCGGAAGACTTCGCGGTCTTCTGTGGAAATGATGATCAAATCCTGCCGTACATGGCATGGGGCGCACAAGGCGTCATCTCAGTTCTTTCGAACCCGTACCCAGCAGAGACACAAGCACTTGCTGAGACGTTACTAGCGCAAGATCTCGTCACGGCACGCCGGATTCAGGCAGACTTGTTACCGGTCATCGGTGCCTTGTTCAGTGATGTCAATCCGATTCCAGTTAAAGCATCGCTTGAAGAACTCGGCTTTGCTGTCGGTGCGCCACGCTTGCCGCTCGTCCGTCAATCGGAAGCGGGGCACGCCCACTTACTCGAAACGATGCGGGCTTACAAAGGGGTGGTTCGATGAAACTCGCGTTACACGGTTATGGGGCGACAGGACAATACGTCGTCGAACTCGCACCACAAAGTGTCGTAGCGATCGTTGACCGGACGAAGTCATCCGATACGATCGCTTCATATGCCGAGCTAACGGAGATGTCAGAAACGGTCGATGCGATCATCGACTTCTCGCATCCGAGTTTGCTACCGGATCTGCTCGCATATGGGCTGGCGACAAAAACACCACTCGTCATCGCGACGACTGGTTTTTCGGAGGCGGAACTGGCATCGATCAAGGACGCCGCAAAAGAAATTCCAATTTTCCAGTCGTACAACATGTCGTACGGCATCGCGATGGTGCAGCAACTGCTGAAGACACTTGTGCCACTAGCAGGAGCGTATGACATCGAATTGCTCGAGAAACATCATAACCAAAAAGTCGATGCGCCAAGCGGAACGGCTGAGTTGTTATTGCAAACGATTCAGACGGCACGTGACGTCACACCGATATATGACCGGTCACAGACGCGGCAAAAGCGGGAGACGAACGAGATCGGGATGCACGCGATGCGCGGTGGAACGATCTTCGGAGAACACGAAGTCTTATTCGCAGGTGTCGACGAATTGATTGAAATCAAACATACAGCGCTATCGAAAAAAGTATTTGCTTCTGGTGCGATCAAAGCAGCTGAAGCACTCATTCAAAAAACAGCGGGACTCTATACATTAGAGACGCTCTACACACAGGAGGATTCACATGTTACTCACTGATGCTTACGAAATTGCTAAATTCATTAAAGATGCTAAAAAACAAACACCGGTAAAACTTTACGTCAACGGCGATTTGGCGGGCTTGACGATCGAAGGCGCTACAGCATTCGGATCAGATGAATCAAAGATTTTCTTCGCGGATGCAGGACTTGTGGCTACTTTCTTAGAAAAGTATTCAGATCGCATCACGGATGTTCACGTGGAGTATGACCGTCGCAATAGTGCGGTACCAATGCTTGATACACGTCACTTGAATGCGCGCATCGAACCAGGTTCATGGATTCGTGATCATGTCGTCATCGGTGACAACGCAGTCGTCATGATGGGTGCGATCATCAATATCGGTGCATCAATCGGAGATGGTACAATGATTGATATGAACGCTGTCGTCGGTGCACGTGGGACGATCGGGAAAAACGTTCATGTCGGCGCAGGTGCCGTGGTCGCGGGTGTCCTCGAACCACCTTCAAAAACACCTGTCATCATTGAAGACGGTGTCTTGATTGGTGCAAATGCAGTCATTCTTGAAGGCGTCAAAGTCGGCAAAGATGCCGTCGTCGCTGCTGGTAGTGTCGTCACAGAAGACGTACCTGCTGGAAGCGTCGTTGCTGGAACACCTGCACGTGTCATCAAACAGAAAGATGCGAAAACAGAAGAGAAGACGCAATTGGTGGATGATTTACGTTCACTCTGATTGACGTCGAAGAGGAGGAAAACACATGGCAGTGGATACACAGTATGGAGAAGCAATTTGGTTAGATGGAGTCTTTCATGATCCGAAAGATGCGAACACGAGCGTCATGTCACATGCGATTCACTACGGTAGTGGATTCTTTGAAGGAATTCGTGCATACGCGACACCGGACGGACCGGCGATTTTCCAATTGAAGGAACATATCGAGCGTCTCTTCCGCAGTTGTGCGTACTACCATGTCACGATTCCGTATACTGTCGACGAACTTGTTCAAGCAACGATCGATTTAGTTGCGAAAAACGGATTTGAATCGTGTTATATCCGTCCATTCGTGTTCCTCGGTACGCCATGGCAAGCATTGATGGCGAAAGATACGACGGTTCATGTCGGCATCTCTTGCTGGGAGCTTGGGGAATACTTCGATAAAGGTGCTGGCATCCGTGCCAAAGTCGCATCATACCGCCGCGTCTCATCAACGATGATGCCGATGCAAGCGAAAGCGGCTGCGAACTATATGAACTCACAACTCTTAAAAGGTGAAGCGATCCGTGATGGATTTGATGAAGCAATCGCGCTCGACATGAACGGAAACGTCAGTGAAGCGAGTGTTGCGAATCTTTTCCTTCTTAAAAACGGAACGATTCATACACCGTCGCTTGATTGTTCAGTACTCGACGGTATCACACGCCAAGTCATCATCCGTTTGGCACAAGATCAAGGCTATCCTGTCATCGAACGTCACATCGGACGCGATGAGTTATATGTCGCAGATGAGATCTTCTTAACAGGAACAGCTGCTGAAATCACGAGTGTCGGTGAAATCGATCATATCTCCATCAACGGCGGAACACGGAACGTCGCAGATGAGTTGCTCGATCTTTACCGTCAAGCCGTCACAGGTCAATTGCCGCAATATGCGGATTGGTTGACGTATGTGACACCAGCTGTCGCAGAATGACGACGCGTACACTCGTCACGATCGATCGGAAGGCGGTGCGACAGAACGTCGCATCGGTCTTCGCTCGGTCACGTAAACGTATTTTTGCCGTGGTCAAGAACAATGCGTATAACTTAGGTATGCTCGAGATGGTCGAGACGCTGATGGCGTCTGATGTGCATCACTTTGCTGTCGCCGAGTTGTATGAAGCCATTGAAATCAAAACGAATTTTCCAGACAGTTATGTACTGGTGATGAATCCGACGGAGGATTTTGAAACAGCACGACGTTTCGGAATTGCACTCGGTGTCTCATCGCTAGAATGGCTCGCCCTAAACAGTAAACAGCTGCAGGGAATCGAGTTACATTTGAAGATCAACGTCGGGATGAATCGTTTTGGTGTCAGTTCGCTTCAAGAGGCGGAAGCTGTTCTTGCGCTTGCGCAAGCAGATTCGCTCGCTTTAACAGGTTTATATACACACTTTCCGCTTGCCGATGAGCCGGATGCGGATCACGATGGACAAGTCGAACGTTTCGTCGCCATTGCCGATGTGTTACGAAAGCGCCATACGTTTACGTATATGCACTCGGAAAACAGTGCGACGATCGTCAAACACGATCCGCGTCTCGCATTTTGTAATTATGTCCGCCCTGGAATCTTCTTATTCGGCTATTCACCGATTGAAAAGATGGACTGGCTCGTTCCTTCGCTACGGATGACGACGGAGATCGTTGAAATTCGCGAAATCGGACCGGGTGAACACGTTGGGTACGGGACGAACTTTACGAGTACAGAACCGATGCGGATCGCCATCTTACCAGTCGGCTATGGAGACGGTGTCGTCCGTGGGCGTGCCGCTCTGCCTGTTCATATTAAAGAAAAACCTTATCCGGTCATCAATAAATTATTCATGAGTCATACGTTCGTCGCTGTCGATGGGACGGTTGAGGTCGGAGACGAGGTCGTGCTATACGGGGATGGCGTTGAAATTGACGATATTACTCGGACAGGAGCAGCGAACAATTCAGAGCAGATGTGTGCCCGGTCTTGGCGTTTGACGCATCAGTATCTATAAGGAGGAACTTATTATGTATGGAAGTCAATACCTGACAGAAGAAAACAATACGTTGCACATCGATGGTGTCGCAGCGACCGATCTTGCAGCACAGTACGGAACACCGTTGTATGTGATGGCAGAGCGGGAGCTGACGGATCGATTAGCGACCGTCCGGGAACACTTCCTTGATAAGTATCCGAACACGTATGCTTCCTTCGCCTCAAAAGCACTGACTGTCAGTGCCGTATATGAACAAGTCGTTCGTCATGGTCTTGGAATCGATGTCGTCACAGGCGGGGAACTCTTCATCGCCCGTCAATCCGGGGTTCCAGCAGAACGAATCTATTTCCATGGTTCGAATAAATCAACGGCTGATCTTCAGTATGCCGTTGAGGAAGGAGTCGGACGGATTGTCATCGATCACTTTGCAGAGATTGCACAACTGGAATCGATTGCGGCACAAGCCGGTCAAACGGTTCATGTCTTGATTCGGATCGTGCCACAAGTCATCGGGGGAGCGCATGCGAAAATTCAGACAGGTGGTGTCGATACGAAATTCGGTTTCTCGACGCATGCGTCAGATTACTTGGACGCAATCGAAGCGATTTTAGCATCGGAACATCTGTCGTTACTCGGCATCCATTGTCATGTCGGTTCGCAAATCCAAGATCCGTCACTGTTCGAACAGACGGCTCGGACGATGATGGGCTTCGTCGAAACGATTCGTGCGCATCATGGCTTCACAGTCAGCGAAGTTAATGTTGGCGGTGGCTTCGGTATTGCCTATACACAGGACGATCATCCGCTTGATTTTGAAGCGACGATTGCACGCGTCATGGATGTCATCGAAACGGAAACGGAGCGACTCGGCATCGAACGTCCGCGCATCGGGATCGAGCCAGGGCGCTGGGTCGTTGCAAATGCAGGAACGACACTGTATACGGTCGGGGCAATCAAAGAGATCGAAGGCGTCCGAACATATCTTTCGGTCGATGGCGGAATGACAGATAACATTCGCCCAGCACTTTACGGTGCCGTGTATGAAACGGTCATCGCTAACCGGATGAGTGGCGAAACGACCGAAGTGACGGTCGTTGGAGCAGCTTGTGAATCAGGGGATCTCGTCGCTGAAAAAGCACAGTTGGTTACACCGAACGGTGGCGATACACTTGCTGTCTTTGGGACAGGAGCGTATAACTTTTCGATGGCAAGCAACTACAACCAGTTCTTACGTCCGGCACTCATTTTCGTTCGGGACGGGGAATCCCGTGAAGTCGTCCGTCGACAAACGTATGCGGATTTGATTCAGTGTGATCTTGGGATCAATGGGGTCCGATCAGAGTCGTAAGAGGTGCGGGGTCAAACTAGAGGACAAAAAAACCGACGCTATCGCGCCGGTTTCATGCATACGATCTAAAGCGATTCTTCTCTTGAATAGAGAGGGATCGTTTTTTTGTGTTGCGATTAGCATATTCATTTTGGAATTTTTAAGACTTGTCCAACGAGCAAGAGGTTCGGATTCGTAATGTTGTTTGCCTGCATCAATGCTGTGACGGTGACACCATATCGTGTCGCAATCGAGTAAAGTGTATCACCGGCTTTAACCGTATAAGTCGTTGTTGGAATTTTCAAGACTTGACCGACGTTCAACAGATTCCAGTTCGTGATGTTATTCGCACTCGCGAGGGCAGAGACCGAGACGTTGTATTTGCGGGCGATGGAATAGAGTGTATCGCCAGCTTTGACGGTATACGTCGTACCGGTTGAAGTCGGTGACCGTAACAGTTCTGAAATCGTGACGAACGAATAGCCTTTTGCTTTTAGTTTTGAAATCATCGTTGGCAAAGCGGTTGGTGTTCCTTTCGCACCAGCCCCAGTGTGCATCAGGATGATTGATCCGGGAACGATTTTTGGTATTACACGATCCAAGATGGCTGTTGAAGAGATGCCTTTCCAATCCGTCGTATCAATATTCCATTGAATCGTTTTCGTGTAACCTGCAGCCCCAACTGCACTCAACACGTTACTGTTACTTGCACCAAACGGCGCCCGGAAAATTGGTTTCGTCGTTTTTCCGGTCAAGGACCGGATGAGGGATTCTGTTCGGGATAATTCACTCGTCATCTGGCTTGCTGTTAAGGTCGTAAAATCCGGATGCGAATACGAGTGATTGCCGATTTGGTGTGTAGGAGAGGCGGTTGTGATGTTCTTGATCGATTGAGGATGATTGTTTGCACCACTGCCTGTCAAAAAGAAAGTCGCTTTCACTTGGTTACTTTTCAAGATACTTAAGATTTTTGCAATGTTCGTCCCATCTGAACCGTCATCAAACGTCAATGCGACGACTTTTTGTGTCGTCGTTCCTTTCGTCACAAACGTAGAGCTCGCCGCATTAACCTGTGAAGGAATCGAAAGTGGACTAAGGAGAAGTAATCCGATCATCATGATGGTAGGTTTCTTGATGTTCATCGTCTAGTACCTCCTTCATCAAAAACATGTTTTACAAGTACTCTTTATTAAGGTATTCCCTTTATTTTTAAAAAAGAACTAAGATATTCCCGTTTTGCAAAGAAATAAAACTAAATTACAGAAAATTTGTTTAAACCGTAATCTTTTTGGGAAACCATAATATATGGAAATAGTAAAAAGGAGTGAGAAGGAATGATCGAATTCAAAAACGTCGGTAAGCAGTTTAAGGACAATGTCGTCTTGAAAGGCTTATCGCTCGAGATTCAAAAGGGTGAACTCGTTGTTTTCATCGGACCAAGTGGCTGTGGGAAAACGACGTCACTTAAGATGATCAATCGACTGATCGAACCTTCTTCAGGCACGATTTTGGTCAACGGGAAGGACATCATGAAGACGGACACGATCGAATTAAGACGTCATATGGGATATGTCATTCAGCAAACCGGCTTGTTCCCTCACATGACGGTCCGGGAAAACATTCAATTGATTGCTGGGCTTGAGGGGAAGAACCACGATGAGATGGATCAACGGACAGAACAACTGTTGACGATGGTCGGGCTTGATCCAAAGCAATTCATCGATCGTTATCCAAGCGAACTCAGTGGTGGGCAGCAACAGCGTGTTGGTTTCGCACGAGCTTTAATGAATGATCCTGATGTCATTTTGATGGATGAGCCGTTCAGTGCACTCGATCCCGTTACTCGTAACGATCTACAGGAAGAACTTTTTAACTTGCAGGAAGAAGTGAAAAAGACGATCGTTTTCGTCACCCATGATATGGATGAAGCGATCAAGTTAGCGGATCGGATATGTATCATGCGTGATGGGGAAATCGTCCAGTTCGATACTCCAGAAGAAATCTTGCGTCATCCAAAAGATGAATATGTCGAATCGTTCATCGGAAAAAATAAAATCTGGAGTAGTCCAGAATTCATCAAGGCAGAAGATATCATGATCGAGGACCCAGTTTCAATCAGTGGCAAACGGACGTTGTTGCAGGGAATTGAAATCATGCGTGGACGCAAAGTCGACAGCCTGTTGATCACCGATCGTGACCGTGTCTTACAAGGGCTGATTAAGTTGAAGAACATCCAGACGATTCCGGATAAGAGCCAACGGATCGAAGAAGTGATGGAGGGCGAAATCATCGCTGTCAATGAACACGATTCATTACTCGATGTTCTTGAAGTCATGAATCAGGAAGAGACTGGTTATCTACCAGTAACGGATGCAACAGGAAAACTCAGAGGGTTGATCACACGTAGTAGCTTACTTTCCGTCTTGAGTGAGCAATTCATTCATGAGGAGGAAGTCCAATGAGCGGATTCTTTGATTATGTAAAAAATAATACCGATCAGATCGGTGATTTATTGCTAGAGCACTTACAGCTGACGGTCTTTGCCGTCGTCATCGCGGTCGTTCTCGGGATTCCGATCGGGATTTTGATCACCCGTTACCAAAAGTTCGCGAAGCCTGTCCTTGCGCTGACGAGCGTCGTGCAAGCTGTTCCGAGTCTTGCTTTACTCGGTTTCTTGATTCCGTTCATTGGTATCGGGTCGACACCAGCGATCATCATGGTCGTGCTTTATTCACTCTTGCCAATCGTTAAAAATACGTACACGGGTCTGTCGAGCATTCCAGGGGACACGCTCGAAGCAGCTAAAGGAATTGGTTTAACGGATCGACAAATCCTCAGTAAGGTTCAGATTCCACTTGCCTTGCCGATCATGATGGCAGGGATTCGAATTTCAGCCGTTACAGCTGTTGGTTTGATGACGATCTCAGCATTCATCGGTGCCGGTGGTCTTGGTTACCTCGTCTTCTCGGGTATTCAAACAGTTGATAATAATCAGATTCTCGCCGGAGCAATTCCAGCCGGTATTTTAGCTCTTGTCATCGACTTCGTCGTCAGTCGGATTGAATACTCCGTGGCGCCAAATGGGATTCCTCTTGCAGATGGTCGAATCAAGAATAAGGCACGGAAGCGTCGCAAGGCGATGCCAGCTGGACGCAAGATCGCGATCGCAAGTATCGTTTTCATATTAATTGGTGGATCGGTCGCTTACTCTTTCCTTAAGGACGATAAGATCGTCATCGGATCGAAGAACTTTACAGAACAATTGATTCTCGGAAATATGTTAGCGGATTTAATCGAAGATAAAACGGATTTAGAAGTCGAACGTCAATTAAACCTCGGCGGGACGAAAGTCGCTTACGGGGCGCTTGAAAAAGGGGAAATCGACGCGTATGTCGAGTACACAGGTACTTTGTTGATCGACGTGCTCAAGCAAGACGTCGAGACGGATCCGGAAACGGTCTATGCAAAAGTCGGGAAGATGATTCCTGAGAAAAGTCAGGTCGACGTCCTTGACCCAATCGGTTTCAACAATACGTATGCCCTCGCCATGACGAAAGAAGATATCGAAAAATATGACTTGAAGACGGTATCAGATATGTCAAAAGTCAGTGATCGTTTGATTCTCGGATCAACAATCGAATTCGCGAACCGGGAAGATGGTTACCTTGGTCTGAAGAAAAAGTACCCGGACATGAAATTCCAAGATGTACAACCAGTCGATGGAGGACTCCGTTATACAGCATTGACGAATGGTCGAACGAACGTCATCGATAGCTTCTCAACAGATGGTTTGTTACAAAAATTCGATTTGACAGTGCTAGAAGACGATAAAAAGTTCTTCCCACCATACTATGCGGTACCGCTTGTTCGTCAAGAAACACTTGAAGAACATCCGCAGCTGAAAAAAGTCCTCAACACGTTAAAAGATAAAATTACGGATGAGAAGATGCAAGAATTGAATTACAAAGCAGATGTCGAGAAACAGCGCCCTGAAAAAGTCGCGCGTGATTTCTTGATCGAAGAAGGATTAATTTCAAAATAAACAGGTAGAGCCGAGGCGGGAATCCGCTTCGGCTCTTTTTGTATGCGCGCTGACGCGCTATATCGTTTTGGAAAATACGTAATCAAGTGATTAAATTATTTTTTGATGCGACTAGCGAGCCAAGCGCGAACAGTGCGTTGCTGAATCATACACGTTCTTCCTCTCGGTTTAATGTTCCAAGGCGGTGCTCGGCATCTTTGACGATACGTGTTTGAATCTCGACTGTCAACCAATCCGTTTCCGATTCGGGTAACGTCGGCAAACCGTAACTTGGGTTATTCGTAGATGAAAACAAATCAGACATGATGCGTTCTTCGTATACTGGAATCATATAAAATCCCCTCTCTGTGTCTTGATTCATCTCTTACACTTTTAGTGTACGAAAGAATTGTAAAGACGAAAGAGGGGAGGTGTTAAGAACCCGTGAACTTTGTAAACGTTTTCACAATCTTGTCAAATCATCTTCAATGGCTTCGCAACCTGCTGCGTATTGTTGACCCCGTTTGACATATTTCCGTACTGTTCGTTCCATGATGAATCGATCATGGTCACTGATATCCCGGACGATTTTTGCAGGAACACCCATGACCATCGCGCCGGCAGGTACCTTCATTTTTGGCGGCACAAGGCTTCCGGCAGCAACGAATGCTCCTTCTCCGATTTCGGCTTCATCGAGGATCGTCGCCGACATTCCGATTAACGCTCCTTTTCGAATGATTCCGCCGTGAATCATCGCCATATGACCAATCGTCACTTCATCTTCAATGATGGTCGGATATCCTTCATACTGATGAATCATCGAACCATCTTGGATGTTGACGCGTTCCCCGATGTGAATCGGACCTTCATCTCCCCGGATGACCGTATTGAACCAGACAGATGAGTCTTTTCCGATCGTGACCTCTCCGATGACTTTAGATCCGTCTGCTAAATAAACGGATGGATCGATGTTTGGAACAAGTGAACCGACACGATATTTCATGCGTTTTTCCCCCTCAGACATTAAATCGATACTCTTTCATCTTGACGTTACAAAAAATAAATTGCAACAGCTTCCAAACTAATTGTAAGATGGTAAAAATACGCTTACAACAGGAGGAGACAGGATGGAACAAACAGTGCGTGAACGATTGATCGCGATTGCTGCCAAAAAAGAGAAAGCAGCCGTCGTCTATCAGAATATTTCAGTCATTGATGTCATGACACGTGAGACATATACAGCAGATGTAGCGATTGATTCAGGTTATATTGCTGCTGTCGGAGAGGGGTATGACGGAATCGAGAATCGTTCGGGAGAAAGACTTTTCATCGCACCAAGTTTCGTCGATGCCCATGTCCATATTGAATCATCGATGGTGCCGCCAAGTGAGTATGAGCAAGCGATTCTACCGTTAGGTGTCACGACGATTATCGCCGATCCGCATGAGATCGCGAATGTCAAAGGAGCAGAAGGATTATCCTTTATGCTAGACGATGCTGAAGGTCTCGCGCTTGATGTCCGTATGATGTTACCGAGCTGCGTACCGGCGACTTCGTTTGAACACGCGGGAGCATCACTTGATGCGGCGGCACTTGCACCATTCGTCAATCATCCTGGTGTCCATGGTTTAGGAGAAGTCATGGATTATCCAGCGGTCGAACGAGCCAATCGCGATATGCTCCAAAAAATTAAACAGATCGAAGACGCAGGAAAACTGGTCGATGGTCATGCTGCGGGACTTGGACCACGCGAAATTAACATTTATGGTGTCGCCGGAATTCGAACGGATCATGAATCTGTCAGTAAGGAAGATGCGATCGCCCGAGCGCGTCTTGGTCTGTATGTCGAAGTGCGGGAAGGATCAGCTGCCCGAAACTTGAAGGAAGTACTCGATGCTGTGACGGAAAGCAACGCGAGCCGTTTCCTCTTCTGTACGGACGATAAACATTTGGATGATACGTTACGAGAGGGGACGATCGACTATAATATCCGCTATGCGATTCGTCATGGAATTAAACGCGAAACAGCGTATGCGATGGCATCGTTGCATGCGACGAATGCCTATCGTCTGGACGATCGTGGAGCTATCGTGCCGGGACGCCGGGCGGACTTCGTCCTGTTATCCGATGCCGATAAAGTCGTGATTGACGAGGTTTATATTAAAGGTGAGTGTGTCGCACGAGCAGGAAAAACGACCCGAACAGTACGACGCGCGCATGTTCCAGAATCGTTACGAGGTGCATTGAATACAAAACCGATTACACCAGAAGTATTTGCCCTTCCACTTGAATCATCACGGGCGCATGTGATCGGAGTCATTCCGAAAAGCATCGTCACGGAACATCTGGTTCTCGACGTTCCGCTTCAAGACGGACATTTCGTGCCTGTACCGGAGCAGGATCTCTTAAAGATTGCTGTCATTGAACGGCATCACGGCACATCCTTCTCGGCAGTCGGGATCGTCAAAGGTTTCAAGATGAAACGCGGAGCGATTGCGGCGACTGTTGCCCATGATTCGCACAACCTCGTCATCGTTGGCGCATCAGACGAAGAGATGCAACTCGCTGCGGAACGTCTCGTCCAAGCGGGTGGGGGAGTCATTGCCGTCAATGGGCAAGAGGTACTTGCTGAGTTACCGCTTGAAATCGCTGGACTGATGACGAATCGTCCCTTCCAAGAAGTTGGAGATACACTCGAAGCATTGAATGATGCCCTCGATGTGTTAGAGGCGGATCGTTCCTTTAATCCCTATTTAACGATGTCATTCCTTTGCTTACCGGTCATTCCGGAATTAAAGCTGACCGACAGTGGATTATTCGATGTGAAACACTTCCAGCATATTTCAGTACAAGCAGACTGATGTCCGTCGCGAGTCTGAGTCTCTTTCCGGGACTCAGACCGTTTTGTGTTAGGAATAGATGATCTAAAATCAAAGAAAGGAACTTTACAAAACGGCTAAAATTCCTTGATGAAACTTAATAGTTTGGATGTTGAATCATTTTGGAAAGCTTGTTATAGTAAGGTCTATATCATTTGTGAGAAATCTCACTTTCTATGAAACTTTTATCTAAAAGGTTCGTAGAAAACAGTAGGACAACAAGGTTAGAAAGGAGATCATCATTATGGATAAGACATATTTTGAAGGGCACGAAGCTTTGATTGCGGATGTCTATCGTTCATTTACGCGTCAGTTCCATGCGTTACCAACACATCGACGAACAAAACGTCAGTTGCGAAATCTTGCATTCTCCGTCATTCGTCAAGCTCGACCAACGTATGAGGAACGCACCGTTCTTTATGCTTACTTCGCTGAGTTCTTCCGAGCAGTTGAGGAAGGACAGGATGAAGAGATTGCTTTTTATAAACAAATCGCACAGTAAAGACCCCCGATGGCTCCGTCAGAAGGGGTCTTTGTTGTTTTCTGAGAACCGCGTGGGAAAATAAAAAAACAAGTAGGGAACGAGATCCGCTACTTGTTCATCAATATTCTAAAGGGTTATTTTAATTCCATCCATTTAAAGCTCATATCGGCACCGAATGGGTGACGGTATAATTTATCAATGTTTGTCCGTTGCAAGTAAGCTTCACCTTTTTGGTAGATCGGCGCAATCGCGTAGTCATCTGTTAGCAAGATTTTTTCAGCTTCTTGCATATCAGACCAACGCTTCGCTTCATCGGCTTGTTGTTTCGCTCCTTTGATGAGATCATCGAACTTTTTGTTCGAGTATTCCATCCGGTTGAAGCTTCCGCCTGTCAACCACATGTCGAGGAACGTCATTGGATCCTGATAGTCAGGTCCCCATCCAGCTGCAGAAATGTCATAATCACCCTTCGATTCGAGATCGAGGAAGTTTTTGAATGGTTGTTGTTTGATATTGATCGTCAAACCAGGAAGATGTTTCTCTAGGTCACCTTTTAAGTACTCAGAGACTTTCTTGAAAGCATCTTCATCCCGTGAGAGCATGCTGAGTTCAACTGTTTTGACACCAAGTTCCTTCAAACCAGCATCCCAAGCTTTTTTCGCTGCATCTGCATCGTAGCTTTGAAGATCCGGATACTTCGTACGGAAGTCTTCGCCATCTGGTGTAAATGTGAAATCCTTCGCAACGATAAAGTTCGCTGGTTTTGATCCATCGTTTAGGATGACATCGGTAATCCCTTGCTTCTCAAAACCGAGTGCAAGTGCTTTACGAATGTTTTTGTTTTTCAATGCTTTATTCTTTTGGTTAAAGCGAAGGAAGTTGATCCGAGCATCTGGACGAGTCTTGTAATCCTCTGATTTTTCGTACTGTGAGACGAACTCCGATGTAATCGGTGCAAAATCGACTTCTTTTGATTCAAAGAGGTTGACGCCAGTCGAAATCTCTTTGACGACTTTAACGTTAATTTGATCCATCTTGACGCTTGCTTTATCCCAGTAATCCGGATTTTTCTTATATGTCCACCCAGCGTTCGCTTGCCACTTATCGAGTACGAAAGGTCCGTTGAAGACCATTGTATCAACACTTGTCGCAAACTTATCGCCTTTATCTTCGACGAATGATTGCTTTAATGGTAAGTACGTTGGGAAACTCGTTAAGCCAAGGAAGTAAGGAGCAGGAGCTTCGAGTTGTACTTCAAGTGTTTGGTCATCGACTTTCTTGACACCGAGTTCATCGAGTTCAGCGTCTCCAGCCATGATTTTATTGGCGTTTTTCAAATCTTGTAAAATGTACGCGTATTCTGCTGCTGTCTTTGGATCAAGTGCACGTTTCCAAGCATAAATGAAATCATCTGCTGTGACGGCTGATCCATCTGACCATTTCGCATCTTTACGCAATTTGAACGTGTATGTTTTTTTATCGTCTGATACTTCGACACTTTCTGCGATTCCAGGTGTTGGCTTGTTATCGCCGTCAAGACGATAGAGTCCTTCAAAGACGTTGTTCGTAACAATGATGGAAGTCGAGTCCGTCGTTTTCGTCGGATCGAGCTGAGGTACATCTGTCGTCGAAACGAGCGTGACTTCCTTTTTCTTATTTTTCGAATCCGAGCCGCTTGCATTCTCATCATTTCCTTGCCCGCATGCAGCGACAGCAAGTAGTGCAATGCTGGATAGTCCAGCAAAAGCAATTTTCGATGGTTTATTCATGGAACGATGACCCCCCGAGAGTTAGTTTTAAATATTTCAGAAAAATGTGAACATATTGTTAATTTAAGTGAAAGTGATTAAAAATGCAACATAAATTTTCAGATAATTCTTACTGATCAAGGTCTATATCCTTAATTCCAAGTGATTTTAAATAGTCATAAAGTAGGAATAGGGTCAGCGAATGAGGGGAATACATCCGTAATGTTAATCGAATTGGATTTCCTCGCATGCGTATATTCGTAATCCGAACACCTTTTTGTTCAAGGGCGAAGATGATGTCGGATGGATCAAGATCGGCGGGAAGAAGTAAATGTGCGACGAGGACGTTCGCTTCAAATCGACTATTGTTGATGTGACGCATCACCCAAGTCAGACCTTCTAATAGGAAAAAGAGAAAGAGAACGAGAAAAATCGATTCCCAAATGAATCCGGCACCGACAGCAATCCCAATCCCACTTGCACTCCATATAATGGCGGCAGTTGTTAGTCCGCTGACGATATCATGTGGTCGTCGTAAGATGACACCAGCTCCGATGAATCCGATTCCGGTAATGATTTGCGCGACAAGGCGCATCGGATCCATCTGGACATGAGTCGCCATATCGTGATAGAGCAGGACGGATTTTATAGAGACAATGGTTAAAAGACAGCTGATGAGGGTAATTACGAGGCTAGTGCGTATACCGACCGGTTTATTTTTAATTTCACGCTCGAATCCGATGAAAATTCCAAGTGTAGCAGCCAATAGGAGTTTTAGAAGGTCTTCGAGCTGAAATACATGAATCCAGTTCATTCGTCTCAAATCCTTTCTTTACTTTAGAAGGTGATTTGTTATAATGACTTTTGTGTCTTTCGAATGAATATACGTAAGATGTAATAGATATACGGAAAAAGGAAGTGTCTCATCATGAATCAGCAAAAAATCGGCTTCTTTGCGCTCGCGGCAATGGTCATCGGGTCCATGGTCGGTGGAGGAGCTTTTAACCTCCCTGGTGCAATGGCCCAAAGTGCAAGTGCAGGACCTATCCTCATCGGATGGAGTATAACGGGGATCGGAATGATCATGCTCGCGTTAGTATTCCAGCATCTCGCCAATAGTAAACCAGAGCTCGAAGGCGGCATTTATGCCTATGCGCGTGAAGGATTTGGACGTTTTGTCGGCTTTAACAGTGCGTGGGGATACTGGGTATCTGCGTGGATTGGAACGGTTGCGAATATCACGCTCGTGTTTAATGCGATTAGTTATTTCTTCCCGATTTTCGCAGCAGAAAATCGAATATTCCTCCTTTTGATGAGTGTGGTCGTCATTTGGGGATTGTTCTGGCTCGTCTCAAGCGGAATCAAGGAAGCGACACTCGTCAATTTGATTACGACGATTGCAAAGCTCGTTCCGATTTTGATTTTCATCCTTTTAGTAGGAATTGCCTTTAATATCAAAACGTTTAATTTAGATATTTGGGGAAAGGGAACAGAACTCGGTTCGATCTTCGATCAGGTAAAAGGAACGATGCTCGTCACGCTTTGGGCGTTCGTTGGTATTGAAGGGGCAGTCGTCTTATCAAGCCGTGCCAAAAACCGAAGTGATGTCGGAAAAGCGACGGTAACAGGACTCGTTGGCGTGTTAGTCATCTATATCTTGATTTCTGTTCTATCACTCGGAGTGCTTAGTCAAGAACAACTAGCTGGATTAAAAGAACCGACGATGGCGTATGTATTAGAAGCAGCGATTGGACCAATCGGTGCGACGATCATCATGATCGGTTTGATTATTTCACTATCTGGCGCACTTCTCGGATGGACGATTCTCGCATCAGAAATATCGTATCTTGTGGCGAAAGACGGTGCGTTTCCGAAAGCATTCGCAAAAACGAATCGAAAAGGAGCTCCAGTCGGTGCGCTGTTGATTACACAGATCGCGACACAAGTCGTCGCAGGAATCGCGCTTTTCTCAGCGCAAACCTATCTTGTCTTATCGAGTATCGCCGGGATTTGTGCGTTATTACCGTACCTATTATCAGCGTTGTATAGCATTCGGACATCGCGCGAAGAACGCAATCAGAAAATGTTACTTTTCTCTGTCATCGCATCAGCGTATTCGATTTGGCTCGTCTATGCGTCGGGTATCTGGTACATCGTCATCGCGGCATTAGTCTATGCTCCAGGGATTCTCGCGTACGCGTTAGCAGAGCGAGAACAGCAACGGACGGGCATGTCACGTTATGAGTGGATTGCTAGTATGATCCTCGTTGTCTTAGCAGGAGTAGCCGTTTACGGAATGGTTGTAGGAGAAATTCAGTTGTAAGAAATGATATGCAAAAGAAGTCACGGTGATTGTTATCCACCGTGACTTCTTTTTTGATTAAGGTGCTAAGAATCGTTTTTCGATATCCTGTACAGATAGAGGTTCAGAGAAAATAAACCCTTGCATATGCTGACACGATGTTGTTTTTAGATAATCTAACGCGTGTTCTGTCTCAACACCTTCAGCGACAAGATTCAACTCTAAGTTGTGACCAAGTTGAATGATGGAATCCAGCAAGGCATGGTCATTTTTCGCCAGACCATCAATGAATACTTTATCAATTTTTAATTCGTCGATTGGAAAAGCACTGAGATACTGTAAAGAAGAATAACCGGTACCGAAATCATCGATCGATAAACGGAAGCCGAACGACTTGATGAGGTGCATACGTTCGACCGTTCGTTGCGTCTGTAAAATCGCAATATTCTCTGTCATCTCCAGCGTAACGGAAGATGGTGAAACGAATCGCTCCGTTACGATATGTTGCAACGTTCGAATAAAAGAGTCACTTTGGAACTGATGCGGTGAAATATTGATTGCCATCGTCAGTTCAGGATTAATCGTCTGTTGCCACTTCGCGAGCTGTTCACATGCTTCAATGATGACCCAGTTGTTGATTGGTGTGATTAGTGAAGCTTCTTCAGCGAGTGGGATGAATTCATCTGGTGGAATACTCCCGAGTGCCGTGTGATTCCAGCGTAATAACGCTTCGAAGCCTTTAACGGCTTGTGTCTGAATTTCAATGATTGGTTGATAAGCAAGATATAGGGATTGATCTTCGAGTGCCGTGAAGAGGGAACGTTCGAGTTGGATTTTCCGTGTGAACTGTGTGTCCATCTCGTGTGTTAAGTACTGAATCGTTCCGGTACCAATTGATTTTCCTGCATATAGAGCAGTTTCAGAGCGGCGGTATAAATCTTCCAGTGTTTTTGCTTCCGACGGATAGACGGTGATCCCGAATGTACAAGAAACGATGAGTGAATGACCGTTAATATAATAAGGACGCTGCACTGCTTGTTGTAACTTTCGAGCATACTGAAAAAGTAGATTGCTCGACGGTGCAGGTAACAAGACACCAAACAGATCACTCGTCGGATGAAAAGCAAGTACATCTGTCGTATGTTGCAAAAGACGCGTTGCCATTGCTTGAAGAAGTTGATCGCCGACATGTGTTCCAAACGAATCGTTGATGACTTTGAAACGATCGATATCGAACAAAATGAGTGCAACGGGATCATGTGATCCAGCAGAGCGGAATAAGGATTCTCCTTCGCGTAAAAATCCACGTTTATTCAATAAATGCGTCATCTCATGATGATGCACTAAAAAATCAAGTTCTTCTTCAAGCGCAGTTGTTTCCGTGATGTCGTTGCCGATGAACAGGTGCTGAAAACGAACGCCGTTCGCATCATAAATTGGAATCAATGTCGCTTGGAGATGTTTTCGTTCGCCCGTTTGCGAAGTGAGGCTAAGGCGACCAGACCAGGCTTTTCGTTCACGAAGTTGTGCACGAATCTCCGAAACGACGGGACTGGATGGGTCTAAGATGAGCGACCATGGTTGGTTGAGAAGCATCTCAGAACAATATCCTGTCACATCGATGAGTTGATCATTCGCGTACGTGATCGTTCCTCGTGCATCGAAGACAGCGACAGAAGCAATCTGATCGAATGCATAGCGCAAATCCATCAATCCTTGGAAGAGTGGTTTCATGTTCGTTTGTTGCTCAGCTGAAGGGATACAGCAAGCAAAAGCGGCAATAACGGTTCCTGTATCATCAAGTAAAGGAGACAGAAGGAGAGTTGATGTTACAGAAGTGCCCGTCTTATGCAATAAGGAGGCATTCGGTAATTGGACCGATTGACGGCGTTCCAAGAAGGCACGCCAAATCTGATGACTGAATGCCATGTCTTCCTGTTCAAGAAGTGGAACAGTCTGATCCACGACTTCTTGTTGTGTCCAGCCCCACTGGCTTTCGGCTAGTTCATTCCAAGAACGGATGGTCAAATCAGTATTCAGGATGAAAGCGGGTAAAGGGAATTCTTGAATGACGACTTCATAGGAATCAATGGTCGAACGATCCATTACGTGCGCACGCTCCTTTATGATGAAAAGAGATGACGGTTCCTTGTCTTGTCTTTTCCCAATATATTCAATTCTTACGCATCGTAATCCTCTAGGTTATACATTTTTTAGATGAAGATTATACAAGAAAATCTGCTATAATGATTTTGAAAGCGTTTTCTAAAGAGCTATAAGGGGGAATCTCGATGAATCAAACAGAGAAAATCATTCAACAGACAGAACAGTTCGGAGCACATAACTACCATCCACTCCCGATCGTCATTTCAGAAGCAGAGGGTGTCTTCGTAACGGATCCGGAAGGACGTCGTTATATGGATATGTTGAGCGCTTACTCAGCTGTCAACCAAGGGCATCGTCATCCGAAAATCATCGAGGCTCTAAAACGACAGGCGGATAAGATCACGTTGACGTCACGCGCCTTCCACAATGATCAACTGGGCTTTTTCTATGAAAAAGTAGCACAACTGACGGGTAAAGACATGGTATTACCGATGAATACAGGTGCGGAAGCTGTTGAGACAGCAGTAAAAGCAGCACGACGCTGGGCATATGAAGTCAAACAAATCCCAGGTGATGCTGAAATCATCGTTTGTGAAGGAAACTTCCATGGTCGGACGATGACAGCCGTCTCAATGTCAACGGAAGCAGAATACCAACGGGGATTTGGACCGCTTCTTCCTGGAATCAAGACGATTCCATACGGCGATCTTGAGGCATTAAAACAGGCGATCACTGAGAATACAGCGGCATTCATCTTGGAACCAATTCAAGGCGAAGCAGGCATCTTAATTCCTTACGATGGTTTCTTAAAAGATGCGCAAGAAGTTTGTCGTGCGCAGAATGTTCTGCTCGTATCGGATGAGATTCAATCTGGACTCGGCCGTTCTGGCAAATGGTTCGCCTCTGATTGGGACGAAGTGACGCCAGATATGTATATCCTCGGTAAAGCACTGGGTGGTGGTGTATTCCCGATCTCATGTGTGGCTGCGAATAAAGATGTCCTTTCCGTCTTCAATCCAGGATCACACGGCTCGACGTTCGGTGGAAATCCACTCGCTTGTGCCGTCTCGATTGCTTCACTTGAAGTATTAGAAGACGAAAAGTTACCGGAACGTTCACTCGAACTCGGTACGTACTTCATGGAGAAATTAAAACAAATCAACAACCCGATGATTAAAGAAGTACGTGGACGTGGATTATTCATTGGTGTTGAATTAACAGAAGCAGCGCGACCATATTGCGAAGCGTTGAAGGAAAAAGGCTTGCTCTGTAAAGAAACACATGAGACAGTCATTCGTTTTGCACCACCGCTCGTCATCACAAAAGAAGAGTTGGATTGGGCGTTCGAACGGATTGAACAAGTATTAGGTGTTTCCGTCGCCCAGTAAAAAGAATAGCTTTAGATTAAACAACAGTGGACAGGACGTTCACTGTTGTTTTTGTTTAGGTAAGTGTCGGTTTTGATACAGGAAACGTTTGAAAATCAGTGACAAGGGAACAGACAACTATCGCAAAAAAACTTTTAAATGGGGGTAATGGTTATGTCAAACAACAGTGGTCTCAATAAAAAAGTAGATGGTCTCGTCGATAAAGTAGCGGGTAAAGCAAAAGAAGCGCTTGGGAAAGCAACAGGCGATAAATCGACAGAGCGCGAAGGTAAAAAAGATCAAGTAAAAGGCGAGGCGAAGAAAACAGTCGGTAACGTCCAACAAAATTTTGAAGATACAAATCGCCGCTAAGACCGTTGAAATTAAATAGAAAAACCGGACTGGAGAATGACTCTAGTCCGGTTTTTAGCGTCTGCTATAATGAATTTTTATATCAATAAAAAAAGATAATAAATAATTTGTATAAAGGTCTAGTCATTTAGATATTTATGTGGAATAATAAAAATCGTAAAAGCGTTTACATTGTTCTGTCATTATCGTTTATTCAAGAAAGGGTGAAAGGTATGTTGCAGTTTCTACAACGCATTGGTAAAGCCTTGATGTTACCAATCGCAGTATTACCGGCTGCCGGAATCGTACTCCGATTAGGTTCAGCGGATATGTTAGATATTCCGTTGATGGTAGCAGCAGGAGGGGCTATTTTTGATAACCTTCCACTGATTTTTGCCATTGGTGTTGCGATTGGTCTATCGATCGATGCGAGTGGGGCAGCGGGTCTTGCAGGGGCCATCGGGTATCTCGTCTTAAAGAATGGCGTCGACTCGATGAACAAGGATTATTCCAGCGCACAGATTCAGGCGAAGTATGATGCGATCGCTGCGATCGTCAATGATTCCTCGACCAAGGTCGACGGAGCGACACTTGGTTCGATCGCGAATCAGGCGACACTCGGTTCGACCGTTAATATGGCGGTATTCGGTGGAATCATCGCGGGTATCGTCGCAGGACTTCTATACAATCGGTTCTATAACATTAAGTTACCGGATTGGTTAGCATTCTTTGGTGGTCGTCGTTTCGTTCCAATCATTACATCAGCGGTCATGCTTGTACTTGCTTTCATCTTTGGTTATGTCTGGCCGTTCATCGAGCAAGGCATCAACGGTGCTGGTGAATGGATGGTTGGTCTTGGTGCAGGAGGCGCTGCTCTGTTTGGATTCTTTAACCGTCTCTTGATTCCTGTCGGCTTACACCACGTCTTAAATAATATTTTCTGGTTCGTCTTCGGTTCATATGAAAAAGCAGATGGTACGGTCGCGAACGGTGACATCGCGCGCTTCTTCGCTGGAGATCCGACAGCTGGGATTTATCAAGCGGGCTTCTTCCCAATCATGATGTTCGCCTTACCGGCTGCAGCTTTTGCGATTGTCATGGCTGCGCGTAAGGAAAATCGAAAAGCAGTTGCTGGAGCGATGATTGGTCTTGGACTGACGTCCTTCTTGACAGGTATCACGGAACCAATCGAGTTCTCGTTCATGTTCTTATCACCTGTTTTATATGTCATTCATGCGGTTTTAACAGGTCTATCGATGGCCATCGTTAACTTACTAGGTATTTTACATGGCTTCTCCTTCTCGGCTGGTTTCATTGATTATGCCTTGAACTTCGGTATTGCCACAAAACCATTACTTCTCATCCCGGTTGGTCTCGCGTTCGCGGTCGTCTACTACTTCCTGTTCTACTTCATGATCACGAAATTTGATTTGAAGACACCAGGTCGTGAAGATGAATCGCTCGTCACAGACACGGGAGTCGTTCTGACAGATTCAGACGATAAATATGAGCAACAAGCAGCTCAAATTTTTGCCGGATTGAAAGGAACAGAAAATGTCACGTCGATTGATAACTGTGCGACACGTTTACGTCTTCAAGTCAAAGATCCAAGCATCATTGACGAAGCGGCGATTAAAGCGGCTGGAGCAAAAGGTGTCATGAAGATGGGCGCGACCAGCGTGCAAATCATCATTGGAACAGACGTCGAATTCGTTGCGGATGCGATGAAGCGACAGAAGTAAAGAAAAAACGACCTTTCCTGAACTCAGGAAAGGTCGTTTTGTTGTACGTTCGCAACAGGTGCTGTTTTGCTGGAGCGATAGATTGGATAAAAAATTCCGATCAAGATGATGACGATCCCAATCCATTGGGAACTCATCAGATGTTCTCCTAAAATTAAGACGGAACAGATGACTGCTGTCGGTAGTTCAGCCGCTCCGAGCAAAGAAACGCTTGCTGGAGACAGATGAGGGGCGCCTGCAGCAAATAAGAGCGGTGGTAAAATCAATGCGAACAGACCGAGCGGAATCGCGTATAACAGAAGTCCATTTTCGAAGTTCGCAGAGGACAAGAATGTCGTCGGTGGATACATGGTCATGACGAAAGCAAGACCACCTGTCATCATATAAAAACTTTTCTTGATGACGGGTAAATGATTGGCGATGCGTCCACTAGCGAGTAAGAAAATTGAGAAGCTGACAGCTGCTCCAAGACCGAATAATGTTCCACGTAAATCGAGTGGACTCGAGTAAGCGGCACTCGCAAGAATGGCTCCGCCAATTAGTAGAATCGCGGACAGAAAGTGCGCACGACTGGGGAAACGTCTGAATGCGAGCGCATCGATGATGACACCAATCCAAGTGAATTGGAATAAGAGAATGATCGCAACGGATGCGGATACAGTCTGAAGACTTTGATAGTACAGATAACCGGTTGTACCACTTGAGATACCGATCAGCATGAGCAGACCAGCTGTCTTGAGATCGAGACGAAGATTTTTCGTAAATAAGGCAAGTCCGAAAATCATCAGCCAGCCGAAGAAAAATTGACTACCTGAAACGGCTGCTGAGTTAAATCCAGCGGCATAAGCGAGTTTGACGATCGTTGAGAGGACACCATAACTGATAGCGCCAATCAGAACGAATAAGGTTGCTTTTGAACGATGCATGAATAAATTCCCTCCATTTTTAATAAAAACCACACAAAAAAGGTTGCAACAGGGCCTTGTCCAGGTTTTTTGGACAGGGTTTGGTTGCAACCTGTGTGATTTATTGAGTTGATGTGTCGAGCAAACGATACAGCCGGGTTTTCGTTTGATTATACTGAACGGTCAGCGCATTCCACTTCTTTAATGACGCGGTAGCTTTCCGTGTTAAACGATTTAAATCCGCTGTTGACTCATCAATCTTAACGAAATCCGGTTTTTTCGTCAAGCGTGAAAGCACTCTCTTTTCAGCGTCCATCGCTTGTCGATACGTTTTCGAGAACGTTTGAAATGTCTGCTCGCGTTCCTTGATGATTGTCACTAAGGCAGTTCCTTCTGTTTTTGCTTTACCATCAAGTTTGTTGACAGCATCCTTCAATTCTTCAAGATCGAGTGCAGCGTACGTTTCCTTACGTAACGTTTCTTCTTGTTTCAATAAAGCAAGCCGTTCGTCATTTAAGGCTTCTAATTCCTCTCGTTCATTTTGAGAGCGTTTGATTTCTTCAGCACCTGCATCAAGAACGGCTTGGTACGTATTAACTGAAATTTCATCCTTACGAGCACGTTGATCAGCTAGCGTGAATGCTTTCTCTTCACCTTTCACTTGTTGCTCTAGCTGTTCATGAAGAGAGGCTGGTGAATCGTTGGAACAGGCAGCGAGTCCAAAGCTCGACAGGAACAGTACTGCTACGAATGTTTTTTTCATCTGGATAGTAACTCCTTATAAATTCGAGTGTTGCGCGAAGTTGTACGGAATATGGAAATCTTCATCATAAATCGCGAATTGATAGCCTTTTTTCTGAAGTCCGGCAACAATGGCTGGAAGTGCTTTGATGGCTTGTGGTTGTTCATGTAAGAGAATGATTTCAAACGGACGCTCTGCTCGCCGAATGACCGTATTCGCTACTTCTTTTGCACTATCTTTGTAATACCAGTCCATTGAATCGATTGACCAGTCCCACACGCGGAAGTCTGCTGAATGAATGGCAGATGCCATTTTTTTCGTGATGCCTGGATCAGAGCCATAAGGTGGTCGTGTCAAATGTGGTGTTAGCTTCGTCAACTCATGGATTTTCTTCTGAACACTTTGCATCTCTGAGACATACTTTCCTTTTTCGTACAATGTATCGTAATCGTGTGTTTCCCCGTGTAATCCGATATAGTGTCCAGCTTTAGCAGCAGCTTTGACTTCTTGCGGAAAAGCATCTATTTGTGTTCCGAGATAAAAGAAAGTGGCACGAGTCTGAAGTTGATCCAATGTTCGAAGTAAGTCCGGTGTTAATGCGGATGGACCATCCTCGAATGTTAAATAAGCGACTTTTTTCGTCACACCATTCCATTTTTCCACGCGTGCTTTTTCCATATTGACGACAGGGACTTCAGTAATGGATTTACCTGTCGTAATGGATTGTTGTTCAGGAGTAAATACGTATCGATAAGCGATATATCCCCCAACTCCGAGAAAGACAAGTGTGAGAAGTAAGAAGAACCGAGGGAAAAACTTTCTTTTTTTTGTACGCGGTCGTGGACCGAGTTCGCTAGCGTGGCTTGAGGTAAATGGATCCATCGTTGTCTGTCGCTCCTTTTGTCAAAAATATCATATACAGATAATGTAACATTCTGACTGTTTCTTTTGTAACAAACAGATGACAAAAAGATGACGAAAAATCGATTTTTCTAAAAAATATCGATTTATTTAGAAGAAGTTTGTAAGAAATAAAAAAACAACCACTGAATAAGTGATTGTTTCATGTGTTATTAGTGTTCTGTTACAGCACACTCATCGCATTCCGTTTGATAGGATTCACATTGTTCATCCATCTCTTTTCCGCAATGGGCACACGTCTTGACGGGAAGTTCACGATAGAATGCAGCAGATGCTTCTTGGTAAAGGGGTTGTTCCATGTGTTTTTCCTCCTTCAAAATAAACGCAATGATCTTTTTTCTTGTTTTTATTGTATTAGTACAGAGGTTTAATGTCAACTGTTGTTTTATAACAGTAAATTCGTTTGAAGTATTGATAGAGGACAATAAAAAAGAGACATGCTACGATATCTAAGTAATCTGATAATAATAAGGGGGATTTACACATGACACAGGCAACACTTGATACAATGCGTGTCTTAACAGAAAGACGTTCGGTTCGTCATTACGACGAAACGTTCAAACTTTCAAAACAGGAAGTGGAAGAACTATTAGAATGGACGACAGCGGCGCCGAGTGCTTGGAATTTGCAACACTGGCATTTCACGGTCTTCCATTCAGAAGAAGCGAAGCAACAGCTTGCACCGATCGCATACAATCAGCCGGCTATCACTTCGGCTTCAGCAGTCATTGCGATCTTAGGTGATGTTCAAGCTAATCGAAACTACAATCCGGTGTACGGTCCAGCAGTAGAAGCAGGTGGCATGACAGAGGATTTATTTGATTCGATCAAGGCACAGGTAGAAGGCGCTTATCAAAGTGAAGCCTATGGGCGCGATGCGGCAATGTCGAATGCGAGCCTTGCTGCGATGCAATTGATGCTTGCGGCAGAAGCGCGTGGATTATCAACACTCGCAATGGGTGGATTCGATCATCAACGTTTTGCGGAAACGTTCATTACCGAGTCACGGTATGTACCGGTCATGTTGATTGCTGTCGGAAAAGCGGTTGAAGATGCGAAAAAGCGTCCGGCACTACGTTTACCGATTGATCAAGTGTCGACCTTCCTGTAAGTCATTCAAAATGGAGGAAGCGGGGTTCAATTCCTCCATTTTAATTTTTTTATTTTTTTTCAGAAAAAGACTTGTCAGCCTTTTAGTTTCTTGATATATTAATACATGTCCTAGCAAGTACATAACGTACTGCAAACATGATTCTGTAGCTCAGCTGGGAGAGCGCTACCTTGACAGGGTAGAGGTCGCTGGTTCGAGCCCAGTCAGAATCATACCGAAAGCCCGCTTTTCCTTTATAGGAAAAGCGGGCTTTTTTTATTATTTCTTTATCTCATCCTCTGTGACCCATTTATGGTTTTTCACCATCTCTCCACCGTCCGTCGGTTCATAGTTCACCATGTAGACCGTCGTTTCCTTTACTTCATCAATCGTCGCTTTTGCTCCATCCATACCTTTCATATGATCCGCTTTGACAGTCGTTTCATCACCAACTTGCAGTGGCTTAGTTGGAACGGGATCGAGTTCTTCCTGAATGACCCATTTATGATTTTTCACCATCTTTCCACCAGTAGTCGGTTTGTAACTGATCGCATAGACGACGGTATCGTAAGCTCCCGCAATCGTTGCTTTAGCTCCGTCCATACCGTCCATATGATCCGTCGTCAACGTGACGTTTCTTCCTTTCGGATAAGTCGGATCACTGGCTTCCTTTAAACCGGATGGTAGCTTTCCGTCGCTCGAATGCATCATATCTCCATGAGACATATCGTGTGAGTCACTATTACTTCCATCGTTATTGGCGGATCCACATGCACCGAGCCAAAGCGTAGAACTAAGAGCAAGTGCGGTTAATGTCAATGATTTTTTCATATAAAACCCTCCTGAAGTCACTAGTCTTCTTTACTATACCCAGCGTATGTGCAAATCGTGTGCAGATGAGGTGACAGTTTTGTTTGTCAGCGTCGATCGTGTTTTTTTCGCTATACTAAAGTGAAGAGAAAGGGAGGAAATGTCATGCGTCGTATTTCATACTCGGTCGGAGGAATCGTGCTTGCGGCATTTTTAATTTGTGGCAGTGTGTTGTTTGGGACGTTGTATTATCAGTTATCTCAAACACGAACGCAGGAAGTAGTGGACGGTTTATTGAACCGAGGAAATACCCATCGTGATGTCCTTGTCGATTCCTATGACCAAACGACAATGCGCCATGTCAGCATGATGGAAGCAGATTCATCTTTTACTGTGGTGATCACTGATGCAGATGGAAAACAACTCGAAGCGTCACGACCTTTGTCGAATGAGATGAAAAGTGTGCTAGAGCATACGGATTTCGATTACCGTCAACAAGGAAAAATCGTGACGATGCGTGACTTTTTAATGACGGACAGTCCCATTACCATCGACGGGAAACATCGGGGGCATGTCTTCATGTTCGCTTCTAAAGCAATCGTAGATCACGTACTTGATCCGTTGAAACAGCAGTTTTTCCAAGTGGGTCTGCTCGCACTATTATTAGCAGGTGCGGCAAGTATTTGGACGACCCGACTCATCTCTCGTCCGTTGATTCAGATGGAAAAAGCGACGGCACGCCTATTAGATGGAGAAGGTGGAGAGTTGCCGATTGATCGACAAGACGAACTGGGACAATTGGCGCGTTCGATTCAGCAATTAAAACAGGATCTCGATTTTTTGAATCGAGAACGATCCGAATTTTTAGCAAGCGTATCTCATGAATTACGCACACCATTGACATATATAAAGGGATACGCGGATATTCTCGAACGCCAAACGTTGACGCCGGATGAGCAACAACGCTACATTACGATCATTCGAGAAGAAAGTCAGCAAATGAATGAATGGATTGAGCAATTATTTTGGCTAGCACGCATTGATGCGAATGCTTTTATGATGGAACGAAAACCTGTCGATGTCGAAGACTTGATTCATCAAGTGATACGATTGATGCGTCCAGACATCGAACAAGAAAATGTTTCGTTCGAGATAGAAGGTGAGCGATTAGAAGTGATGGGTGACGCTCAGCAGCTCCGTCAGATGATCGTGAATATCATTGAAAATGCACGACGACATACGACGTCGGGAAAAATTATCGTTCGTTATGGTGTCAACGCAGTAGGGGCTTTCATTCAAATCGAAGATACAGGAGAAGGAATCGCTGCAGAATCTTTACCTCATGTAACGAAACGGCTCTACCGAACGGAAGCATCTCGTTCTCGAAAACATGGAGGAACTGGAATCGGACTCTCCATCGTTGAAGCAATTGCTCAGACACATGGAGCAGAATTGAACATCAAGAGTCAGCTTGGACATGGAACACAAGTGACACTGCAGTGGAAGGAGAAATAAAATGCCGCATGTATTGATCGTAGATGATGAACCAAGAATGCTTGAACTGCTCAAACTGTATATTCAGCCGTATGGGTACACGTGTCAGCTTGTAGATTCTGCGCAACAAGCTCTTGATCTCTGCCGTCAGCACGTATTCGACCTGATTTTACTAGATGTCATGATGCCGGATATGGATGGCTGGACATGTTGTCGTCTCATTCGAGAACACTCTAACATCCCAATCTTGATGGTTACGGCTCGGAATCAGCGGGAAGACATCATTCGGACACGAGAAGTAGGAGCGAATGATTACATATCAAAACCGATTCAAGAAGGGGAACTGATCGGGCGAATGGAAGTTTTATTACAGCAACAGTATGATGGTCTATCCTATGACCGGGAAAGCTATCGTTGTAGTTACCTCCAACAAAAGATTTCGTTAACGAAGACGGAGTTTGAGTTGTTAGGTGTATTTTTAGATTCTCCACGACGTGTTTGGACACGCGATCAACTAACGACGATGTTATGGGGAGCGGAAGCGTCTGTAGACGAGCGGACGATCGACTCGCATATCAGACATTTAAGAGAAAAACTACGTGTTTGCGGTTTTCCGATTGAACAGCATCTCGAAACAGTTCGCGGAATCGGATACCGATGGACACACCAATAAAGGGGAAAATCAAAACATGACGACACTCTATTTCGTACGGCACGCACACTCGACATATTCACCAGATGAACGGAAACGACCACTTTCCGATAAAGGACGAGCAGATGCGATACGTTTACTTGAAACGTTTCAAGAAATTCCAATCGACAGGTTCTACAGCAGCCCGTATCAACGGGCGATCGAGACGATTGCACCGCTTGCAGAGGCACGTCAACAACCAATCATTGAGGTAGAGGAACTACGAGAGCGATTGTTAGCACCGGGAGAGCTTGACGATTTTCAAGCAGCGGTCACATATGTATGGCAACATCCGAATGAAAATCCGTATGGAGGCGAAACGAACAACGAAGCGTCGCAACGCATTCGGCCATTCATCGACGAACTAGTGGAGAAGCATCCTGACGAAATAGTCGTTCTTGGAACACACGGAAACATCATGGTGTTACTCTTAGAAACATTTGATTCGACGTTTGATTACGCATTTTGGAAATCCTTACCAATGCCAGCCGTATGTCGAATGGATGTGAGATTAGGAGAAAAGGCGGACATTCATGTCGTACCACTTTTGACGAATACAAAGTAAAAAAAGAGACGGAACTGATGAGTGAATCAGTTTCCGTCTCTTTTGTAATTGGAGAAATCTTAAGGCGTAGGAACAGCACCTTCATGTTTTCGGATCAAATCAGCTGTTAATTGACCGGACAAGGTGACCATTGGTACACCGCCGCCTGGATGTGTCGACCCACCAACGAAATAAAGTCCTTCGTACAAGTCACTCTTCGATGGAATCTTGAATCCACCATTTTTCTTCCGATCGGCTGCGACACCATAAATCGATCCACCGTTTGGACCGTATAATTCTTTCAAATCCTCTGGGGTAAAGCGATATTCAAACTCGATCGATTCCCGAAGTCCATGAAGTCCCATCCGCTCCAGTTTATCGAGAACGACTTCGCGGTACGCATCCCAGTCGACCTCACCTTTTTGAAGTGTTAGCGGTGGAACGTGTGTCAAGACGAATAAGTTATCCTTCCCTTCAGGAGCTTGGGAAGCGTCGGATTTTGACGAGACACCGACATAAATCGTTGGATCCTCTGGAGGAGTACCTTCTTTGAACATTTGGGCGAATTCACGCTCTGGATTTTCTGAGAAAAAGAAATTATGATGCGCCAGCCCGCGATACTCACGATTTACACCGAGCAATAGGACAAGACCTGAAACGGAAGGGGCAAACGACGCTTGTAATTTTTTTGCCTGTTTCCGGGCTTTTTTCTCCGGAACGATCCGTTCGTAAGTCGGGATGACCTCAAGGTTTGAGACGACGATGTCGGCTGCATGGAATGTTCCGTTTGATAGAACGCCCACCGCTTTTTTATTTTCAAGGACGATTTGTTCAACGGGGGAGTTGAGGTGAACTGTGACACGGAGCTCATCAAGTAACCGTTTCATGGCACGCGCGATTTGATACATCCCACCTTTGACATAATAGATACCGAGACCCATTTGAACATAAATCATCTGATTGAAGACAGCAGGTGCCTGATATGGATTGGAACCGACATACATGACCATATAGTTGAATAGCTGTTCGAGATACGGATCATTGAGATGTTTTTTGGTTCCGGTCGCAACGGTATTCATCGGGTCCATCTTTAATAAATCAGACATCGTATGGTATTTTTTTAAGTCCTTTAAATCTTCAAGACTGTATTTATAAAAACTGTCGAGACACAAGTCGTACATTTGTTTAGAGTACCGGAACAATTCGACAAAATCAGCCCGTGACGAGACGTGCTCGACTTCTTCGAGCATTCCAGGTAAGTCACCTTTGACATCGATCTTTGTTCCATCCTCAAAGAATGTACGCCATTGCGGTTCAATGCGCTCGATTTCTAAGTAATCATCCAAGTTACGATGAACGCTTGAGAAGAGTTGTTCGAGTACCCAAGGCATCGTTAAGATAGAAGGACCTGTATCGAAAGTAAATCCCTTTCCACTACGTTGATTCAGTTTCCCTCCAACGTTCGCATTCTTTTCAAGCATCGTGACTGCATAACCATCTCCAGCCAAACGAATGGCAGCAGACATACCAGCAAGACCAGCTCCAATGACGATTGCACGTTTCTTCAAATGGATCACTTCTCCTTTAGTAGATGAATGGAATCAATCGTTTTCGTTCTGCAGCCCATACCGTATAGGCGGGTCCAAAACCTTTCGTTAACATCGCTTCTTCGATTCGAATCCGGTAGAGCAAGAAAATGAACATCAGAAGTCCGGAGAGAATGAAAAGTCCGAACTGACCGGTGAACAGGGGGAAGCTCATCGTAATCAACAACAACCCACTGTATAACGGGTGACGTAAAAAGCGATAGGGACCGCTACTGACGAGCTGATCACCAGACGCCACGACGACATGACGAGTGAACTGTTGTTTTAAGTGGAGAATTCCCCATAGGCGTAAGGAAACACCACACCATAATAAAATGCATGAAGAGATGCGCATGACAGAAGAAACAGTTTCATTCGCAAAGAGGAAAGCGCAGACGATCGTTCCGCTTAGGACAAGGAAAATCAAATAAAAACTAACTTGTTCTGCTGCGCCTGACTTAGACTCGGAGCGATTCCGGAAACGAATCATCTCGCCAATCCAGCAGATGCTACCGATACTGAAAATCCATTCCCAAAGTGACACGTACGCTACTCCTTTCTACATCAGAATCATGTTTCGAAAACGCATACATCGTTATTTACCCATTGTAATTCGTCCTTAAGCTACATCTAGAAAACTTCAGAAATACTTCATTTTCATGACAAGCATTCCGAAAGAACCATGTTTGAAAAAAAGAATGGTATTCTAATCTAAAATATGGAATGTAAATATTATTAGATGGAGTGAAAATCGAAAATGAAGAGAAAACAGATATTCATCATGACATTGGCAGTGATAGCTACGGTTACGTCCACGACGACTTACATACCAGCAGTCGATGCATCAACATCTTCTTATCGTCAAGCCAAGACATCCCTTCATTTACGTCAAGGGGCATCACTCGAGCAACCGAGTCTTGCGGTTATTCCGACGGGGATCTATGTGACGGAACTTTCAAAAGTCGGTACGTGGTCAAAAGTACAATATGGTACGAAGATTGGTTATGCGAGTACGAAGTATCTACTGACGGATGAACAAATCGGTGGAAAACGGATCGGTAAGACCCTCATCGCGAATAAGAACTTAGCGCTCCGCTCGACGTACGCTCCTGGTGAGAATCAACAAGCAAGAGCTGCGTTTGAGAAAATGCGTGTAGCGGCTAAAAAAGCGGGGATTACGCTCGTTGCGTTTAGTACATATCGCTCCTATGCCTATCAAAAAACGTTGTTTGATAAATATGTTGCGCGTGATGGATATGAGAAGGCGAGTACGTATAGTGCGGAACCTGGGAAAAGTGAACACCAAACAGGTCTTGCGTTTGATATCGGAGGCGCTGATTCAACAAAATACGCCACGTTTAGCTTTTCAAAAACAAAAGAGGCAAAATGGTTGTTTGCGAATGCTCACCGCTACGGTTTCCATCTCCGCTATCCATCTGGTAAAGAATCTTGGACGGGTTATACGTATGAGAGCTGGCACTATCGGTATGTCGGAGCAACGCTTGCCGCTCGTCTAAAAGTCAGTGGATTAACAATGGAGGAGTATTTCCATCTCGCACCATGGAAACCAGTAAAGGTTTCGACTTCTTAAAAACATGGTAAATAGAGGATGTTGACTTAGTCGGTTATTCGTCTCAGGTGAAAGAGGTGGAACGAATGGCAAAAAAAGATGCGAAACATCACATCATGACGTTTACGTTCAAAGAAGAAGCGACATCTTATCAAGTGTTCAGTGAATTGAAGAAATATCATGCGCGAGGTCAAGTCGATTTCGAACAGATTGCTGTTATCAAGCGAAATGAGAATGGTGCTTTTTCGTTTGAAGATGCTGTGGACCTAAGTGGATCGAATCGCGCCGTCAAAGGTTCATTGATCGGAATGGCCGTCGGTATCTTAGGTGGACCGTTTGGCATCTTGCTTGGTTCAATGACGGGCATGCTGATTGGTGGCTCGAAGGACATGAAGGAAAATCAAGAAATCCAAGAAACATTCAAACGAACACTCGGTGTCATTCCACCTGGAAAAACAGGAATCATCGCGATCGGTGAAGAATTTGAACCATCCGTTCTCGACGGATTAGTGGCGCAACATGATGGTACATTGGAACGAACAGATGAACAGTTAGAGTCGTAAGGTCTTATAGAATCAAAAGGAGCCTATCGCTTTGGTCGCGATAGGCTCCTTTTGATGTGCATTTACTTAGTTATACGTTCTTTTTTTGCTTTTTTGAAGAAGAACAATTCATAGACGACAGGAACGATGATGAGCGTCAACAACGTAGAGGTAGTTAATCCACCGATGACCGTCAAGGCAAGACCTTTTGAGATCAATGTTCCTGAAGAAGTCGTTAATGCGAGTGGCACCAATGCCATGATTGTTGCAAATGCGGTCATCAGGATTGGGCGTAATCGCGTTTTACCAGCTTCAATCAATGATTCTCGAATCGGCATACCACGTCCGACGTTTTGACCGATGCGGTCGACGAGAACGATTGCGTTCGTGGTGACGATTCCGATCAACATCAGGAAGCCGATCATGACACTGACAGACAATGGTTCATTTGCAAGGAAGAGCGTGACGAGTGAACCAATCGGAACAAAGATCAGAGAGGACAAGATGATGAACGGAATCCGAGCTTTTCCGAATGTGATCAACATTGTCAGGTACACGAGTCCGATGGCAACGACAATCGCAATTCCGAGTGATTGGAAGATTTCGACCGTATCATCATTTCCACCACCACTTGTCAGTGAGACACCGTCTGGTAAATCGATTTTTTCGACGTCAGCTTTTACGGCATTCGATACGTTTTGAACGTCGTCTCCTTTGACTTGTCCAGATACGCGAGCATATACTTTTCCGTCGAGTTTCTGAATCGATGTGAAGGTCTCGACTTCATTGACGTTCGCGACATCTTTCAAAGCAACAGGACCGTTTGCTGAGAAGAGTTGGACGTCTTCGAGATCTTCTTTCGAGACGAGTCCTTCTTCATAAGATAATTGTACGTCTTGATCCTTATTATCGAGATTGAGCGTTCCGACCGTGACTGGCTTCGTTTGATCGTTGACGGTACCGAGAATCTGGAAACCAGATAGTCCACGATCACTTGCTTTCTCAGGATCGATTTCTACGAGATACTGCTTTTGTTTTTCGCTGAAGTTGTTCGTGATATATTTCAAATCATTATTTTTCGACATGTTATCCTCGACGAGTTTTGCCGCCTCTTGAAGGGCTTCGAGATCGTTCGAGAACAAGTCGACATCGACGTTGTTATTCGATGGAGGACCACCTGTCGATAGTTCAGCCACACTGATTTTGACATCGACGTTTTCATCTTGAGCAATGTCTTCCATCTGTGTCTCAAGTGATTTGATCGTTTTCTCGACGTTTACGCCGTCTTTTAGATTCAAGAAGTAACTTGCTTTATTATCGAGACGTAAGCCTGTCGTGAAGTCACGCGCTCCGACAGAAGTCGTCACGTCAGCAATGGCTTTTTCTTTATCAAACATTTTTTCCATCTCAAACGAGACGTCACTTGTTTTTTCAAGTGATGTCGCAGCCGGAAGTTCAAGCGATGCCGTCAAGGTCTTCGATGCCTCGTTCGGAATGAACGTAAAGCCGAGACGCGGTACGATCGCTAGGGAACCACCGAGAAGGATGAACGATACGACCAAGATAATCGCCTTGTGCGAGAGTGATTTTTCAATCAGCTTGCCATACCAACGTTGGAGAGCGCCTTCTTTTTCTTCTGCTGGTACCTTTTTGAAGGCAAACTTCGCGAGAATCGGTACGATCGTGATCGCAACGAGTAGTGAAGCAAGTAATGAGAAAATAATCGTCAAAGCGAACGGTAAGAAGAACTTACCAGTAATCCCACCGACAAATCCAATCGGTAGGAAGACGACGACGGTCGTCAGCGTCGATGACGTGATTGCTTTTAGAATCTCTTTTGTCGATTGTTCGATGATCTCATCCGTCATACCAGATTCGGATTTTCGGACGCGCCGGAAGATGTTCTCGATGACAACGATACTATCATCGACGACACGACCGACTGCAACAGCCATCCCACCAAGTGTCATGATGTTCAGGGAGATATCTTGCCAGTTCAAGAAGATAGCGGCGATGAGTAATGACAATGGAATCGAGACGATGGCGATGATCGTCGCGCGGATGTTCCGCAAGAATAAGAGTACAGCGAGTGATGCGAAGAGGGCACCAAGTAATCCTTCTTTGACGAGTGTCGCAACGGACTCCTCGATATCCTTCGCTGAATCAATCCCAATCGTATAGTCGACTTGGTCGTCATATTTATTGAGGATCTTCGTGACTTCATCTGCGATTTCGACCGTATTGGCATCTTGTTTTTTCGTGATCGCCATCGATAAGGAATCTTTTAAATCGTAACGTGTTTTTTCACTTTGTTGTGAGACGGCTTCGATTTTTGCGATATCCTCTAGGCGAATCGGTTCTACAGGTTCAGAAGCCTGATCTGCAGCTGCACCACCTGTTGTACTTGGTGGTCCTTGCGTTGCCCCTTGTGGTGGACCGCCAGCAGATGAACCACCTGTTTGACCGTTACTTGATGAACTAGCCGCACCTGCAGCAGGTGTCAATTGTAGATTTTTTAGTTTATCTAGATTTTCTAGTTTTTCCTCAACGCGAATCGGAATTTTCGAATCGTTTTCTGATAGTTGACCAGATGGGAACGAGACATACTTTCCATTGATTTGTTCCTTGATGCTTGAGAGCGAGAGACCCGCTTCCGTCGCTTTCTCCTTATCGACGGTGATTTGAACGAGATCATCCTTATAGCCACCAACCGAAACGCTGTTGATTCCTGGAATCTTATTAAGTTCAGGTTCGATATCTTCCTTTAGGATTTTTTCGATGTCTTTACCATCCTTACTAAAGAAAGAGATGTTATAGATCGGGAATGAACCAAATGACAGACGATTTAATTTCGTCGTTGCTTCCTCCGGTAGATTCGCATCTTGGATGGCAGCATCGATTTGTTGTTCGACCTTATCCATATCGGTATCGAACGGGAATTCGATGTTTAAGATACCGATACTTTCATAAGAAGAACTCGTTAGCTTGGTAGCCCCTTCAATTCCTTTAAGGGAAGTTTCAAGCTTTGAGACGACTTGTTTATCGACGTCGTCAGGAGATGCACCAGGGTAAACCGCTTCGATTGAAATCTGAGGAAACTCGATTTCCGGGAACTGATCGACTTTTAATTGTGAGAAGGAATACACGCCTCCTAAAATCAATAGGATTGCAATGATGAAGACAGCAACCGAGTTCTTCAAACTAAATCGGGTTAAAAAGTTCATATGAACGCTCCTTTCTTTTATATGTGCTTATTTACATAGTAGAGGACACTCATAGAACCCGCAACTTTAAAACTGTTTTTATTTAAAAAGATCTTTTTGAAAAAAGATGAATTTTTTTGTGAAAAAGGCTTTACACTTTTCGATATGCTGCTATAATAAAAACATACCCAGTAACAACACAGCATGATTCTGTAGCTCAGCTGGGAGAGCGCTACCTTGACAGGGTAGAGGTCGCTGGTTCGAGCCCAGTCAGAATCATACCGAAATCGTTCCTTTTCGAAGGAGCGATTTTTTTGCGTTAAAAAACTATTCCCGAAATCAATCAGGAATAGTTGGAAGGGAGGTAAATTGTTTTATTGAATTTCGAGGTGAAGATCGCCACGCTTCGTCCACCCTGCGACGGTCGTCAATCGATAGAAGACGAGCGTCAAGACGCCAGGTAGAACGACACCAGTCAAGAAGAAGACGAGGAACGCCTGAGGACCTTGGTTGACGAAGATATTGAGTGGGGCAATCATCGAATTTAATCCAAGTCCTGCGAGTTCGTACGGTACTTTCAAAGAGAGAAGAAGCGTCGCGACAGGAGCTGAAATCATCGCTGCGAGAAACGGTGCAACGACAAGACGTGGATTTTTAACGATATTCGGGAATTGTACTTTAGGTGTTACAAAGAATGAAGCAATCAAACCACCTGGATCCGTCTGACGGTATGCCATCAACGTGAAGCCGACGAATTGAGCGGAACAGCCAATCAGTGCAGCGGCACTTGCTACAGGATCAAGTTGCAAAGCGATAGCGAGTGCAGCGGACGAAGCAGGAGACATCAATAAGACACTAAAGATGAGTGCAATGACAAGAGAAGTTGCGATTGGAGATGATTCAACGGATGCTGTGATCATGGCACTGAATTTTGTAAGGAGTGGTGTCGTGACGGCAGCAGCACCGATTCCAGTCACGCCGCCAGCAAGGACAGCGCTCATCGGGATGACCATCATGTCAAATTTCGTTTTTCCAGTCATGCGTTTTCCGACGTATACAGCGACGGCAGCTGCGAGTAACGCACTGATCGGCTGACCGGGTACAAGAACGAGTCCAGAAGCAGTTGATTGAAGAGCGGCACCACCGATCGTCGCTGCGATCATCGCGCTGAACAGAACAAGTGTATTTCCTCCGAGCTGAAAGGCAATACCGGCACCAAGTGCAGGGGCGAGTAGTACTTTTGCGACACCACCAATCGTCAGTAGCATTTGGATATGTAGAAGATTTCCGAGTGTCTCAATCAGGAGTCCGACACCGAGTGTTACAAGAACGGCATTTGCCATTCCAGCTGATACTTTTACCATTCGATCCATCGCATATTCTTTCAACGTTGTCATCCTCTCTCTATCTATCTCTATTTTTTGCCATGAAAAAAGCCTATCCGTTTTTGGGATAGGCGCCACTCATTCTGTGCGGGCGCCTCATTCGATGCATCGAAAGAAGGGCCCAAAAATCATTTCCGTTTCATCATCGGAAAAGTTTTCAGTCCCTCATGCATAGAATAATCAGTCGTCCGGCTTGGTTAAATGGCTGTTGCGTCGGAATCATTTGATCGTGCCCCTCTCTGTGAATTTTTCTAAGCCTAACATGCTCTTGAATAATAATCAATATTTTCTGACAATTTATTTTTTCCTGAAATCTGACAGGAATTCACGGTATCATCTGGAAATCCTAATGTACCAACAATGGAGGCGTTTACATGAAAGTCATGCTTTTTACAGATATTCACGGCAATGCATCAGCTTTGCGTGCGGTTTTGTCCTATCTTGATCAACAATCAGATATCGATGCCGTCTATTGTCTCGGTGATCTTGTCGGCATTGGACCAGAACATAATGAAGTCATTGATCTATTGAAGCAACGACCTGATATTCAAACGATTTCTGGGAACCATGATGAATGTGTCCTTGCTTTAATCCATGGGGAGACCTATCCCGATAGTTACCGCCATGCGAAAGAGCACCACCAATGGATCGTGGATACGTTGACACAAGAAAATAAAAAGTATTTGGAACGTTTACCACGTGTTTTAAATGTCATGCATCAGGAACAATCGATGCACCTGACGCACTATGCTTATGCCGATCAGACGAAGAAGATTGGTGAAGAACCCTTAAAGCAAGCAATGGATGGAACAAAAGATAACTTATCCGCCTTGTTTGCTGGAAGTGAGGCGCGGATCATTGGTTTCGGTCATCATCATCCAGCGCAACAAGTCGAGACAGAGCAAACGCTCTTTATTAATCCAGGTGCACTTGGATGTCAGCAAACAGCTATTGCTCCAGTAGCAATTATTGATTGGGAGAAGGATCAAGTCCGTTCAGAAATCCTGAAGCTTTCATATGATGATCGACCATTTTTAGACGTCCTCAATACGACGGAGATGCCGGAACGTGAGTTGATGCGCCGACTCTTCTTCGGTAGTAGGACATGAAAAAACCTTCATGAGTAGTTCATGAAGGAATTCAATCAAGACGACAGTTTTGTCATGATTGAGATGAGACATACGACAATCAGTAATACGATACCGATGTTTCGTTTCAATGGATGGCGTGACCAGTAAAAGAATAGAGCAAGGACAGGGACCACAAAAAAGGCAACGATGAGACTGATTAATGTTGCAAGAAACAATACAAACATCCAAAGTTTGCTCGTTATCCGGTATACCTGCCACATGTCGTAAAGCGACATGAGTGTATAGGCGAGTAACACGAAGATGATTCCGGTCGATAAACTCAAAGTGATCATCACTCCATTCTCTATTTAGTATAAGGGAGGAAGCGAGAATGATTACACGACTTGAAGTAAAAAACGTGACGAATCGATGAACGTACGATTATATGCTGTAACGAAAGAGAAAGGGGAAGGCACCTATGTTAAATATCTATCGTCGTTTTTTTCTGTTTCCGGATATTTTGATCATGCTCGTATTACTGATTGCGGTCAGTAGTTATGTCCTTGCTCAGCCGTTTCATTGGTCAATTTTACTGTTCTTTTGTCTTGGATTGATCGTCTTTAGTTTCAGTGAATATTTGACGCATCGTTTTTTGTTCCATTTACCACCGCCTAAAAATGTGCTTGGACGAAAATTATTGAAACGACTTCATTACGATCATCATGCGCATCCGAATGAACTGCATCTGTTGTTTTTACCGGTCTGGTATTCCTTGCCGAATCTTGGTTTCTTTGCGGCGCTGACCTATTTTCTGACGCAATCTGTCGTTTCGACAGCTGCAGCCGCGAGTGGATTGATCGTCATGTTGCTTGTGTATGAATGGAAACATTACGTGGCACACGTTCCGCTGAAACCGAGAACACGCTTTGGGAAATGGATGAAAAAGACGCATCTGTTACATCATTTCAAAAATGAACACTATTGGTTTGGTGTATCGAATCCGGTGGGAGATTGGTTATTTGGTACTTTGAAGGATGAAAAAACAGTTACTTCTAGTCAAACGGCACGGAATTTAGAAAAGAATCGAGAATATGAAAAACCGCCGATCCACTGACCGGCGGTTTTTTGATTCATAAAATACGTAGCATGGCACGACGAATCGTATCGAGCTCAAGTGGATGCGCAATCGATGGCCATTCGGCAATCAATGCGATATACGTCCGGAAAATCAGAAATGCTGTGACATCTACTGGTACGTCACGATCATTTTGTCCAAGGCGAGTCTCAAGGAGCGTTTTAAGATATTCGACGACATGCCGTTCGATACGTGTCCGTAGTTCCTGCATTTCTTGTAATTTGAGATTACGTGTTTCTTCAATGATTTGAAGAATGAACAAATGTTGTTGCTGATGATAGACGATAGCATCGATCATTGCTTGCTTATTTTCTTCTACCGTCGCATGTTCGACGTAAGCGCGTTCTGCTTCTTCTTTCATCTCTTGCAGCACACGGGTTACGAGCGATTCGAACAAATTGAGTTTACTTTCAAACAGTTGGTAGACGGTCGGTTTCCCGACATGAGCGCGTCGAGCGACACGCTCGATCGTCGTACCTTTATAACCGAGTTCAGAAAAGCAAGCCATCGCTGAGTCTAGTATCAGTATTTCTTTATCAGACTGTGTCATGTTGTTTTCGTCTCACTTTCGTTGAGAGTAAAATCCGCTTGGCTCCGAGCCCTCCAACGAAGCTGATGAGCAACGCGACGACTAGGATGGTCGCGAGGACTTGACTGTTTGAGATGAGGGTGTCCGTCACACCAAGTCCAAGGGCTTCACGGAATCCACCGACTGAATACGTCATTGGTAAGAAGGCGTGAATCGCTTGGAAGAAGCTTGGCGTCATCTCGACTGGGAACGTACCGCCACTACCACCGATTTGAAGCAGAAGTAGTAGGAAGGCAAGGAATTGTCCGACGCGACCGAGTAGCATCGCGAGCGTGAACAGAATCGTGATGAACGTCATACCTGTTAAGGCGGCGAATCCGTAGAGTGCAGGAACGCTCGCGACATCAGAATCGAGAACATAGACGATGGCCGTAGCCGCTGCGACACCTTGTAATGCGCCGATCGGTAAGATGAGTGATAATTTACCGACAAGGAAGCGCCATGTCAGACTCTCACCATGTTCTGGACGAATCTGGTAGACAGACGAGAACATCAAGGCACCTGCGAATAAGGCGATACTAAGGATGTAAGCTGATAAACCAGAACCGTAGTTGTTGACCGTCGAATAGTCATGTTCTTTTAAGACGACAGGTTCTGCGAGCATATTGTCCCGCTCTTTCGTTGGCTTGACAGTGGCGTCTTTAGCTCCTTTGCTAAGCTCGTCCTTCAACGTTTTAGCCCCATCTTCAAGTTTCGTATTGGCATCCGCGATTTTTGAAGCCCCATCGGTCGTTTTACCGATACCGTCTGTAATCGTAGTTGAACCAGATGCCAATTGACCTAACCCGTTAGTTAACGCGCTAGCTCCTGTTTGGAGTTGGTGTGTGCCATCTGAAAGTTGATTAGCTCCGTCAGCCAGTTGTGTACCGCCTGTTGCCGCTTTGTGCACGCCTGCAGTATATTGACCGAGTTTTTCATTGAATGTCTTTTGTCCGCTTGCTAATTGTTGTGCGCCAGATTCGACTTGCTTCGCACCGTCGACGAGTTTTACTTGACCTGCGTTCAGTTGCGATACGGCGGACTCGACTTGCTTACCGCCAGCAGCAAGTTGACCGATTTTTTTCGTCGCTTCGGTTGCTTGAGCAAGACTTTGATCGATTGCCCCTTCTTGCGCAGCGAGGCTTTTAATATTTTCTTCTAACGTTCCAATTGTTCCAAGTAACGTTTGTTTCTCCTCATCTGATAATTGATCAGAAGCGGAAATAACTTGTTTTAGTTGAGCGGCATTTGCTTCAAGCGCTTCTCGACGCGCACGTAGATCTTGTTTAGATTGTGCAGCATCTTGATTCAATTGATTTAATAATGCATTAGCTGCCTGAGCTTTCTCGTCCAGTTGATTTAATCCGTCCGTCAACTGAGGAATTTTTTCGTTGAGCTGAGCCGTACCCGCAGCCAGTTGCTCTGCCCCTTGACGGACTTGTGTCGAGCCACCGCTGAGTTTTGTTGCTCCGTCTTCTAGTTGCGCGGCACCGGCTTGCAACTTACCACCATTTTCGTCTAGCGTGTTCAACCCAGAAGACAACTCACCCGTTTTTTGAGCGAAGAGAGCAGTTTTTTCGTCGAGTGTCGTGACACCGTCACTGAGTTTTTTTGAACCTTGATTTGCTTCCCCGAGCTTTTCAGATAGTGTCAGACTGCCATCCGCAAGTTTTCCGAGGTTCGTAGCCAGTGTTTTAGCACCATCCGCTGTTTTGTGGTTGCCATCTTCTAGTTTAGAAGAACCGTCCGATGCCTTTTCCATACCGTTTGCAATTTTCTTTAACGCACCGAAGATCGCACTACTGTATTGTTTTGTCACGGATTTACGGATCTTTTCGTTTAATTGTTTGGCAGCCGTACTCGAAATTTGTGTGCCCGAGTAGTTTTTGGCTGGGTTCAAGTAATATTCCAACTCAATCTTTTTTGGATGATCATCGAGTAGTGTCGTTGCATTTTTAGAGAAATTCTTCGGGATGACAACCGTCATGTAGACTTTTCCGTCGCGTAGTTCTTTTTCGGCTTTGTCCTGAGACAAGAACTGCCAATCAAAATCATCATTTTTTTTGAGTTTGTCGACGAACTGATCCCCGATGTCGACTTTTTCTCCTTTAAACTTCGTTGCTTTGTCTTCGTTGACGATAGCAACCTTAATATCTTCTGTACGACCGTATGGGTCCCAGAATGCAGATAAGAAGATGGAGTTGTAGAGAAACGGTACGAGGATGAGGGCGAGAATGACGACAATCATCATCGGACTCTTCAATTTCTTCCATTCTGAGCGAAACATAAATACAAATCCCCTTTCTAAAACTCAAAACTAATTTGAGTTTTAGGTTTTGATGAGGTTTACTTTACTCTCTTCATTAAAAAAAAGCAATCGATAATCTTGATTTCACATAAAAAAGACGACTCGCAGGGAGTCGTCTCGAAAAAAGCGAGTTAAGGGAGCAAAAGTAGTTTTCCTGTGCTGCGTCGGCTTTCCAAAAAGTCATGTGCTGCTTTGCCATCAGATAATCTGAATGTTGTAGGCGAAGACAGGGTGAGATGGTCGGATAGAATCCAATCAAACAGTTCACCCGATCTACGGATGCGTTCTTCAGAAGATGTTAATACGTTCCAAAGATCACCACCCGTCAATGTTTTGGACATATCCATCAAAAAGCGGGGATCAACAGGTGCAGGATCACCGCCTGCCATACCGTAGAAGACAACTGTTCCATGGACTTTCGTGACATGGAAACTATCCATTAAGGTAGAACCGATAGACTCATAAACGACATCGACCCCTTTACCAGAAGTTTGCGCGAGTACGTGCTCGACCCAGTTCTCTGAATATAAATAGACAGATTCACAGCCAGCAGTTTTAGCGATCCGTGCTTTCTCAGGAGAAGACGTCAATCCAATCGGAGTTGCCCCAAGCAAGCGAATGAGCTGTGTCAACAACTGCCCAACGCCACCGGCAGCGGCATGCACTAAGACGACATCTCCCGGTTGGACATGATAGCTATCTCGAGTTAAATAATGCGCTGTTAACCCTTGTAATAAGACAGAAGCTGCTGTTTCGTATGAGATACCATCAGGAAGCGGAATCAATTTATCAACGGGTGCTGCGACGTACTCAGCATTCGCAAGCGGGACATCCGCAAAAGCAACTCGTTGACCTACGTGGAACGTTGAAACAGCAGCACCGATTGCGGTGATGACTCCTGCACCTTCATACCCTAAAATATAGGGAGGCTGTCCTTCTAAATGATAGTTTCCTTTTCGGCGATAGATGTCTGCAAAATTCAAACCGATCGCTTTCATTTCAATCAGAACTTCCTGTTCAGTAATTGTTGGCGTTGGCACGTCTTCGAAGCGTAATACATCAGAACCTCCAAATTCGTGGAAAGTTAATGCCTTCATCTCAACACATCCTTCTTTTAAATCTGCTTTTAGTATAAGGCAGAACATCTGAAAATGATGGACAGATGCGTTACACTAGAAAAAAAGAGGAAAGAAGGGACGTTATGAAACGTGTCTTAATGGGAGGAATTCGTTTTTATCAGAAAGTCATCTCTCCCATGAAGCCAGCCACATGTCGATTTTATCCAACATGCTCCCATTACGGGATGGAGGCGATTGAACGTCATGGTGCAGTAAAAGGGAGTTATTTGACGACGCGTCGATTGTTACGGTGCCAACCGTTTCATCCAGGTGGTCTCGATTTCATTCCAGAACCTGATCAATTTAGTTGGAAAGCACCGCTGCAACGGGAAAATCCGCGGGAGAAGGCGGAAGAAACGAAGGAGTAAGTCATGTGAAGGTTCTCTTTTGTTTAATGAAGTAAGAACAAATAAAGGGACGTATGTTACCGGAAATTACCGATAACATACGTCCCTTTTTGTTCTATTTACAGACGATCATAGTTTACCCGTTAAAAACTGTGCTTCGCCAAGACCGAAGCTCCAGTCGGCTGCATCATTTTCGACGATCGACACCATCAAATCAGTCGGTGCGAGTCCGCAGTTTGCTTGTAAGCGTTCGGCGAGTAAGTGGTAGAGACGTTGTTTTTTCTCTTCCGTCCGCGTTTTACTCGTTACACTAATAAGAACGATATCTTTACTCCGTTCAAATCCAAGTCCTGTATCTTGAATGACCATCTCATGTGCTTTATGCGTATGCACGATTTGATAACGATCGCGCTCCGGCACATCAAATGCTTCGACCATCGCATCGTGTGCGGTGTCGAGTAACGTTTTTAACTCTTCTTCTGAACGTCCTTCAATGACGTCGAATCGTAATAACGGCATGTGAAATCACTCCTTAACAAAAGTATGTAGAGTAGGGAAGACCCTACTCATATATTACTCGAAGAATGGTTTGTATTGACGACGATCGTGCATGACAGACAACCATTGGACAGTCGAGAATTCTTCAAGTACCCACTCACCGTTGAAGCGACCGAGTCCTGAATCTTTTTCACCACCAAATGGCATATGTGGCTCATCGTTGACCGATTGATCGTTGATGTGAATCATACCTGTCTCGACTTCAAGCGCAAAGGCAGTCGCGCGTTCAATAGAAGAACCATGGACAGCGCCACTCAATCCGTATGGAAGTGAGTTCGCGATTTCGAGTGCCTCTTCATCCGTATCGAACGGGATGATGACAGCAACCGGTCCAAAGATTTCATTTTTAGCGAGTGGCATATCATTCGTAACACCAGTGACGACAGTAGGTGCGATGACGTTATCTTTTGCTTCGCCGCCGACACGAACGGTTGCACCCGCAGCTTTTGTTTTCTCGAGATCTTCAAGAATTCGTTCAACCTGTGATTGGTTGATGAGCGGTCCGACTTGTGTCCGCTCATGTGATGGATCACCGTATTGTAGCTCTTTTACACGAGCGACGTATTTCTCGACGAATTCATCATGAATCGAAGAAGCGACGAGAATTCGGTTCGTCGACATACAAATTTGACCTTGGTGATAGAACTTGCTGTAGACAGCAGATTCGACCGCGCGATCGAGATCAGCATCATCAAGTACGACGAAGACGTTGTTTCCGCCAAGTTCAAGCGCTGTTTTCTTTAGATGTTTACCAGCAAGTTCACCGATATGACGACCTACTTCAGTTGATCCTGTGAATGAAATCAAACGTGGTACAGGATGTTCGACGATAGCATCACCGATTTCTGAACCGCGACCGACGATGACATTCAAGACACCTTTTGGCAATCCAGCTTTTTCAAACAGACTAGCAAAAATCAATCCGCCTGAAACAGGTGTGTCCGTAGCTGGTTTGACAACGACTGCGTTCCCGATGGCAATAGCAGTAGCGATCGACCGTACAGCTAAGTGGAACGGGAAGTTCCATGGACTGATGACACCGATGACGCCAAGTGCTTTACGGTAGATCCGGTTTTCTTTGCCTGGTACGACCGATGGACGAATTTCACCGTGCATCCGAAGTGGGAATGTCGCAGCTTCCTTGACGATCAAGACAGAAGCAAGGAATTCGCCTTCCGCTTTAATACGTGTACTTCCTGACTCTTTAATCAACCATTCGATGATCGTTTCTTTCTCCTCGTACAAGACTTTCAAGAAGTTTTCGATCAAGCCTTGGCGTTTTAAGGCAGGAACTTTCGCCCAGTCTTTTTGAGCGACTTGAGCCGCTTCATATGCGTCATCTAAATCTTGTTGATTCGCTGCAGAGATTGTAAAGAGCTCTTCACCCGTGAAAGGATTCGTGTTCGTCATGTTGCTGTCACTTGCGCCTGTGCGCCACTGACCGTCAATATAAATTTTCGTGAAATCTGTATGCAATGTAGCTTCGTTTTGTTGAGCCATATTATTTCATCTCCCATTCGTTTTCATAACAATTAAGTTATTCACGTTATGAAAAGAAGTAAAACACATCCGTGCACTTCGACCAAACATATTGCTCAAAGTCAGTCAGTCAGATGGGTTTTAAAGCGCTTTAAATCAGGAAATCAATCAGTATAGTGCTATAAAAAGGAGGAATTTTATTTTGAAGAAGCTGAAAGTCCTGTCTCGAGAAATCAATTGGTGGTGGCCATTGTTATATGGTCTCATTGGGATTGGTTTGACGGGAATCGTGACGTGGTTAGATGTGTATATATCAGACTGGTTTCCAAAAGAGTGGCAAACGACACTTGGCTTAGCGCAGACAATCCATAGTTCGGTCTTTACCGGACTGCTCGCCATGATGACATTCACGTTCTCGACCATCCTGGTTGTATTGACGACCTATTCATCACAATTCTCACCTCGGACATTGCCTAATTTCATCGAGAATCGACAGGTGCAACACATCTTTGGCATATTCATTGGAGCGGTCAGTTACTCGATGACGATGCTCTTTTTCCTTCGTCCGGCTTTGAAGACGAGTATCGTCGCTTCAACAGTAGCGGTTCTCGTCGTGTTGATATCGATCGTGGCATTCGTCGCATTCATTCATATCGTCAGCCAGTCGATTCGCGTGACGACATTACTGGATCGATTACACGAAGAAGGGAACGAATTATTGAAACGGCAAGTCGAACATCTAGAATCGGGAGAACAAAAGATTACTGAAAGAAAGATGACGACAAATTATCCACATCTTATTCAGGCAACTCGAACCGGATATATTCAAGCAGTCGATTATGATGCTTTTGATCAGAAAGACCGCGTGTATATTGATCGAACGGTCGGCTCATTCGTAACAGAGGGAGAAGCCATCGGACGGGCGACTTGCCGGGATATCAATGAAAGTATCTTAATTGGACCGACGAAATCTTCAGAACAGGATTTTGCATTTGTTCTTGAAAAATTAAGTGAAGTTGCTTTACGTGCGATTTCTCCAGGAATCAATGATCCGAATACAGCGAGACATGCGGTTCGGATCATTGGTGACTTAATGCGACAGTATGCCGTAATACCAGATGGTGTACTAGTTGTTGGAAAGGACCAGCAACATATCGTCGTCAGGGAAACCTACCAACAATTGTTGTACACGACGTTTTATCAACTCCGACATTACGGAGCAGAGGATATTTCAGTTCTCGCGACGATGCTCGAGTCGCTTGGAACGATGAAGCGACAAGCCTTACCTGCTCACTATGAAACGATTCAACGATTCATTCCATACATCTGTTCGGAAGTACATTTTGAAACAATGAACGACTGGGATCGTGATTTTTTACAAAATCAAATCCATCGGGCGTTGAATGAAACTTTTGTCTCCCCTTCGACGTAAAAAGGGCAAGAGAATCAAAAGAAGGGAGGAATAGAAAGTGACAATCTTGTTATGGAGTCTGATCGTCGTCTGTTTTCTAGTCGCTTTTGCAGGTCTCGTGTATCCGATCATCCCAAGTGCGCCGATTTTAGTAGTTGGTTTTTTGATTTATGGATTCGGATTCGGGTTCTCTGAACTATCGATTAGTTTTTGGGTGATTCAAGCGATTTTCATCATTCTCTTATTTACGCTCGATTATCTCGTCAGCGCCTACACCGTCGATCGACGAGGAGGCTCACAAGCGGCTAAGATTGCAACGACAGTCGGATTGATTGCGGGACCGTTTATTTTGCCAGGTATCGGATTATTAATTTTCCCGTTCGTCTTTGCCATCTTGACGGAAAAAATCATTAGTAAAAAAACGTGGCAAACCTCGGTTTCAGTCGGGATCGGAACAGTCCTCGGTATCTTATCAAGTGCCTTGTTAAAGGGAATCGCGATGTTACTCATGATCGTAATCTTTATTCTCTATGTCGTCTGACGGTCTGAAATGATGTCTTCAAGTACACATTTTATGAAAGTTCCGTTATAGTATGAATATGAAAAAGTAGGGAAGCTTTGAAAGTCTGAAGCTTCTTTTTGCTGTAAACCACCAGATGCCTCGGCATCTGGCTTTATATTAATGGAGGTGAATCCCCTTTCTTCGGGGAAACGATTGGACAGTACACACTCAATGGAGACATTCGACACGACGACGATCATCATTCGGCTACTCGTCATTGCACTACTCATCGTCTTAACCGCTTTTTTTGTAGCTGCCGAATTTTCGGTCGTCAAAATGCGAATGTCTCGAATCGATCAGTTGATTACAGAAGGAAGCAAGACTGCGAAAGTAGCGAAGAGGCTACTTGAGAATTTGGATTATTATTTATCGGCCTGTCAACTTGGAATTACCGTGACAGCCCTCGGTCTCGGGTGGTTAGGAGAATCAACGGTAGGTGCGATTCTCGGTATGTTGTTCGAAGAGATTGACATTCCGAACTCCGTCTCGACGATCATTTCGTTCGTTCTTGCATTCTCGATTGTAACGTTTCTTCATGTCGTGCTTGGAGAACTTGCTCCAAAATCCTTAGCGATTCAAAAAACAGAAGCGATCACGATGTTACTCGCGCCACCACTATATTGGTTCGGTAAAATCATGAAACCTTTCATCTGGACATTGAACGGTTCAGCACGAATCATTCTTCGGTTGTTTGGCGTCGAGCCAGCGGGACACGAAGAAGTCCATTCTGAAGAAGAGATTAAAATCATCATGACGCAGAGTTATAAGAGTGGAGAAATCAACCAGACTGAGCTTTCCTACATGCAGAACATCTTCTCGTTCGATGAGCGGATCGCGAAAGACATCATGTTACCGCGGACGGACTTAATCACGATCTCGAACGATGCATCGATGGAGGACATCATTCGCCTCGTTGAAGAGTATCAGTTCACACGTTACCCAGTAGCGGAAGAAGGAGATAAGGATAAAATCCTTGGCTTCATCAATGCGAAACAATTATTTACGGATCATATGGCGAACAAAGGAAAAGCATTAAGCTATTACATCCACAACTTGCCGATTGTATCCGAATATTCGCCGCTTCAAGATGCCATGCTGAAAATGCAGGTGGAACGGACACCGATGGCACTCGTCATCGATGAATACGGTGGTACAGCCGGTGTGATTACGATGGAAGACATCTTGGAAGAAATCGTCGGAGAAATCCGAGATGAATTCGATAAAGATGAGAAAGCAGATATCGAACAAATTCATGAGCGATTATACCGCATCTCAGGCCGTGTCTTGATTGATGACCTAAATGAACGCTTTAACTTAGGAATCGAAGAAGAAGACATCGATACGATTGGTGGCTGGGTCATGGCACAGGATACGGAAGTGTCGAGTGGTCAAGAATTCCGCTATCAGGAATACACGATCAAAGTCATGGAAGTCGATAATCATCAAGTGAAATCGATTTATCTTCAATTGCCTGATCAAGAAGAAACTGCAACAGAAGAGATTGGATAAGAAATAGAATGTGCAAGACGATGAACTTCGAGTTCATCGTCTTTTTTTGTCTACTTAAAAAATGATTAGCTAAGGTGATAGACACATCTTGTGTTTATCTCCCTCAGTGACGGGTATTACTGTCTATGTGGCAAAAAAAGCATTTTTTAATTCAACAGGAAAAGGGGTTTTCTATCATGTCAAACGTCATTCTTACTTCACGTGCATCTGCAGTCGGTGGTCGCGACGGGAAAGTCGCTTCAGACGATAACGTCATTAATCTCGATTTAGTCATGCCAGGAACAAAAGGCAAAGAAGACATTCCGACATCAAACCCGGAACAGTTATTCGCAGCAGGATATGCCGCTTGTTTTGATGGTGCCTATAACTTAATGGCGCGCCAAGCAAAAAAACGAGTCGAGACGCGGACGAATTCAGAAGTCAGCCTCTTACAGGATGAAGCGGATAACGGTGTAAAAATTGCAGCGAAACTCGTCGTCGAGGTCGTTGGCGTATCGCAGGAAGAAGCCGAAGACTTACTAGAGAAGACACACAATTTCTGCCCGTACTCAAAAGCGACACGTGGCAACATTGATGTTGATCTTTCTGTTAAAGTCGTCGATTCACTATAAGCATAATCGACGAATCATAAGGAGGGTTTTCCATGGCACCGAAAGAAACCGATCGTCCAAATGAAGAGTTTGAAGATGAACGGGATCGTCTGTCGGATAAAGAACGGAAACTGACAGAGGAGCAACAAAAGGAAATCCTAAAAGGAAAAGACGAAATGCCAGATGATACGGTTTCTCCACGAGATCGCGGAGAAGATCCGATTTAAATCAAACAACTTGGGGGATGAATCACATGTCTAAAAAAGTAGCAGTCGTACTCGCCGATCATTTTGAAGATGTAGAATTCACAGGACCGGTTGATGCATTAAAAGAAGCAGGGCACGAGATCACTGTCATTGGTGCTAAAAAAGGTGCAGAACTCGTCGGCAAACAGGAAGAGGCAAAAGTAAATGTTGATCTCTCGATTGATGAGACTTCAGCAGCAGACTACGATGCTCTCCTTATTCCAGGCGGTTTTTCACCAGATTTACTTCGAGAAGACGAGCGTTTTGTCTCATTCGTCGAAGAATTCGATATGTCGAAAAAACCAATTTTCTCAATCTGCCATGGACCACAATTGATGATTAATGCAAAAATCGTCAAAGGAAGAAAAATGACAGGTTATAAATCAATTCGAATTGATTTAGAAAATGCTGGTGTGGACTTTGCAGATGAAGAAGTCGTCGTCGATGATAATTTCGTCTCAAGTCGTCAACCAGATGATATTCCTGCATTCAATCGGGAAATCGTTGCAAAACTTGGCTAATGGTATAGAACAAAAATCAGCACTGCGATAACGCAGTGCTGATTTTTTTAGGGGTTTTTTGGATAATCACAGAGTTCCGTAATGACGCCGTGTGAATGACGAGGATTCATATAAATCAGTCGTCGTCCGAACGGCGTCGTTCGATACGTATCTTCTAAAAATGTTAAGCCTTGTTTTTTTGCTTCTTCAATCGCTTGATCTAAATTCTCTACGCGATAAGCAATATGGTGGACACCTTTCCCACGTTGTTTTAAAAAACGAGCGATTGGACTATCCGGACTTGTTGGCGTTAACAACTCGATGTGCGCATCATTGAACTCGATGACCGCAATATTGGAAGCAACACCAGGCGCAGGATTCGAGTACTCTTTTGTTAAGGTTCCTCCAAGTACGTTTGTATAAAATGAAATGGCTTCCTGCATGTCGCGAACGGCAATTCCAGTGTGGTCTAATTTCATATGACATCCTCCTTCTGTTCGCTTCAGTTTCCCAAAAACACTCCAAAGTTGCAACGATGAGTTACCTTCCAAATGTTTCTATTACATAGAAGAGGAAAGATTTATTTAAATTGAAATATCACTGAAATATTATGTAAGAGGAATGAATGCTATAATCAAAAACGTTCTTATAAAAAAGAAAAAAGATTACAGAATTTAAATTTAACTTAAATATTCTACGATAAATCATAAAACATATACTACAGAAAAAGAGGGAATACTACATGAAAAAAACGTTCGCGTCGCTCATCGTTTCTGCACTGGTTCTTTCATCAGCACCTCATTTTGCAGCAGCAGACGATTTAAGTGAACAGAAAGCCAAAAACGAACAACAGCAACAAGACAATGCTAAAAAGCAAAAAAACTTAGAGTCTTCTGTTAATCAAGAAGGTAAAAAAATCTCTAAAACACAACAAGAAGTCAATCGACTAGACGAAGCGTTGAACGAAAAAATCTTTGCTGTCGAAACAAAAGATCGTCAAATCAAAGCAACAGAACGTGAAATCGTGGAGCTTGGAAAAGAAATCGAGAAATATAAAGCGAAACTAAAACGCCAAGAAAAACTACTCGGGGATCGTCTTCGTGTCATGCAAGAGAATGATGGAAACTCAATCAAATGGGAAGAAGTCATCTTTGGCGCTAAAAACGTTGGTGACCTCGTAAGCCGTGTCATGGCAGGGAAATCCATTTCAAAACAAGATGATAAAATGATCACGGATTACCAAAATACGCAAAAACAATTAGCGGATGCGCAGCAAAAAGTAAAAGAAAAGAAAGCGCAGTTGGTCGTTGAGAAAAAAGAATTAAAACGTCAACAAGCGGATCTTGAATCACAATTAAAAGAGCGGAACAAACGCTTAAAAGAACTACGTAAGAAAAAAGAAAAGTTCGAAACACAATTGATGGATGCAAAAGAAGTCCAGCAAATTTTGATCGCTCAAGAAAAAGCGATTGCAGCTGAAAAAGCAGCGCGTGAACGAGAAGCTCGAATCGAAAAAGAGCGTCAAGCTCAAGCGGCACGTGAAGCAAAAGCACGGGCAGAGGCTGAAGCAGCTCAAGCAGCAGCTCAGAAAGAAGCGGAACAACAAGCAGCTAAAGAAGCGGCAGCTCAGCAAGCAGCACAAGAGAAGGCAGCGCAGTCAGCAAAACCTTCTGGTTCGACGAAACAATCGGCACCAAAACCATCTACACCAGCACCAACTGCGCCAGCACCGTCAGCTCCTGCGACACCTAAACCGTCACCATCATCAGGCGGACTCTTCATTCATCCAACTGCTGGTGCTGTGACACAAGGGTATGGTTCTGCAGGCGGAGAAAACGGTTATACGTTCCATAACGGGATTGATTTCGGTGGTCCAGTTGGCACGCCAATCGTGGCAGCTGCAACTGGTACAGTCATTACAGCATCAGGTGGCGGACCTTACGGAAATCACATCATGATTGCTCACCAATTGAACGGGAAGACATATACGACAGTCTATGCACATATGAGTTCATTGAACGCTAGTGCAGGTCAACGCGTCAGCCAAGGTCAACAAATCGGTACACGTGGTAGCACAGGAAACTCAACAGGTCCACACTTGCACTTCGAAATTCACGTTGGTGGATACAGCTACAGTGCAACAGGTCCAGCTAACTCAGTAAATCCAATGACTATGTTTTAAACAGTTAAGAATCGTTGCATATGCAACGATTCTTTTTTTATATTTGATAAGAAATATATATATTACAAAAAAACGTTTTCACTTGAAATGTAAATGAAATTTTTTTGAAACGATTAGGGTGCTATAATCTATTTCAGATATGAGAGAAACTTGAATACTATAATAAAAAATGAAAATACATAAGTGAGGAAAACGATATATGCTAAAAAAACTAATTTCTACCATTGTTTTAGGGGCATTACTTACAACAGGTACACAACCGATCGCGGCAGCAACGATTAAAGAAAAAAAGGCTGAAAATGCCGCTGAACAACGTAAATTAGAAAAAGAGATTAAAAAGCAAGAAGCTAAAATTTCAAAAGAACAACGTCAAATCAATCGAATCGACGCAGCGATTAACGAAAAGATTTTCCAAGTTTCCGAAAAAAATAAACAAATTAAACAGTTAAGCAATCGAATCGATGAGTTAAAGGCAGACATCGTTCGTTACGAGGAGATGCTACAGAAGCAGGAAGAACTACTCGGTGATCGTTTACGTGTTTTCCAAGAAAACGATGGAAACTCGATTAAGTGGGAAGAAGTCATTTTTGGATCAAAGGATTTAGGTGATTTATTCAGCCGTGTCATGGCGGGTAAAAAGATTGCTGAACAAGATGATAAAATGATTTCAGATTACATCGCGACGCAACAAAAATTAGCAGAAGCAAAGCAAGCACTCGTTGAGAAAAAAGCGGAGCAAATGCAAGAAAAGAAAGTATTGCTTGAACAAAAAAAAGCGTTGAAAGCTCAAATGAAAGAGCGTAGTGCTACACTCAAAAAATTACGAAAAGGGAAGACGAAGTTTACGACAGAACTGTTAGACGCAAAAGAACTGCAAGCGACTCTCGAAGCGCAAGAACGTGCGATTGCGGCAGCGAAGGCAGCGGCTAAAGCAGCGGCTGAAAAAGCAGCAGCAGAGAAAGCGGCAGCTGAAAAAGCTGCTAAAGCAAGTGCTCAAGCAGCAAAACAAGCCAATAAGAATACAGAATCAACAAGTTCAGATACAACACCAATCGCTTCAGGTGGTGGGAAATTTGTCCGACCATCTTCTGGTGGGGTATCACAAGGATTCGGACCAGCTAGTGGAGCAAACGGTTATACATTCCATAATGGCGTCGATTTCAAAGGTCCCGTCGGATCTCCGATCGTCGCAGCAGCAGCCGGAACCGTCATTACAGCATCAGGTGGTGGACCTTACGGAAACCACGTCATGATTTCGCATTTCTTGGATGGAAAAGTCTATACGACGGTTTACGCTCATATGAGCTCATTATCTGTTCATGCAGGACAAACGGTCTCTCAAGGTCAGCAAGTCGGAACACTTGGTAGTACAGGGAATTCAACAGGACCACACTTACATTTCGAACTACATGTCGGAGGCTATCAATACAGTGCTTCTTCTCCTTTAAATGCAGTCAATCCATTGGCATATCTGTAATCAAAACGGGCTTCGGCTCGTTTTTTTTTCTTTCCTATGCTACAGTTAAGGCGAAACGAATACTTGAGCAACTAGGGGAGCTGGAGGAATCCGGCTGAGAGGAAAACCAATCTGTTTTCGACCCTATTACCTGAACTGGATAATACCAGCGTAGGAAAGTTGAGCCGAACGGATACCGGAATGCGTGTATAACGCTTTCGTATAGCGTCGACTGCTTTTTTACAGCGGTTGACGCTTTTTTGTCGGTCACGACTCCCTTATATTGCTCGATGGGAAGGTGAAAAGAATATGAAACATGTACTGACGATTGCGGGATCCGACTCCGGTGGTGGAGCTGGGATTCAAGCAGATTTAAAAACATTTTCAGCTTTAGGCGTTTATGGAATGAGCGTCCTGACAGCTGTCACGGCGCAAAATACGTTGGGTGTTCAAGCGGTGGAAGAGTTATCTCCAGAAATCGTAGATGCCCAGTTAACGTCGATTTTTTCAGACATTCGTGTCGATGCGATCAAAATCGGAATGGTCTCGAATGCGCAGACGATTCGTGTCATTGCTACACATCTCCGCAAACAGACAGTTCCGATCATATTAGATCCCGTCATGGTCGCTAAAGGGGGACATGCCTTATTACGGACGGAGGCTGAACAAGCATTGATTTCGGAGCTTTTACCGCTTGCGACACTCGTCACACCAAATTTACCGGAAGCGGAGCGTTTAACAGGACGATCGGTCACCAATCTAGATGAAATGCGACTGGCGATGCATCAATTAGCTACACAGACAGGGGCAGTATTACTAAAAGGTGGACATCTCTCAGGAGCTGCGACGGATTTGTTGTTTGATGGGGAAGTAGAACACCGCTTCACATCGGAACGGTTAGACAATCAACATACTCATGGAACTGGTTGTACCTTATCTGCGGCGATTGCGGCGCGGATGGCGCTTGGAGAAGATTTGACAGATAGTGTAAGACAAGCAAAGAGCTATGTCACGGAGGCGATTCGTCATGGATTTGCTCTCGGACAAGGTATTGGACCGACACATCATTTTCATTCACTTTGGAGGGATACACATGTTTACGACCATTCTTGAACACAAACCACTCATTCACCATCTGACGAACACGGTGACGATCAATGACTGCGCAAACGTCACACTCGCTGTTGGAGCATCACCCGTCATGGCGGAAGATATTCGCGAAGTAGAAGAAATGGTTAGACTCGCGCAAGCTCTTGTCTTAAACATTGGTACGATCGATTCAGACATGCAAGCAGCTCAACGACTTGCAGCCGGTGAAGCGGGACGTTTGAATGTCCCGATCGTTCTTGATCCAGTTGGAGCAGGGGCAACGACATTACGTACTGCCTTTTCTAAAGAACTCATTGATCTCGGGTGTACGGTCATCAAAGGAAATACTTCTGAAATCAAGACGTTACTTGGGGAAGACGGACGAACTAAGGGAGTCGATGCTGCGGGAGATGCAATGATGGATCGAGAAAGTATTCGTGCATTCGCTCGCAAACACAAATCTGTCCTCGTCGTGACAGGTCCGAACGACTATATCACGGATGGAACGCGCGAAATGGAATTACATGTAGGAACACCTCGTCTAGGAGACATCACGGGTACGGGCTGTATGACGGCTTCCTTGATTGCGAGCTTCCTCGGCGCAGGATATACGGCGTTTGAGGCGGCTGTTCACGGAACATTCGTCATGGGAAAAGCAGGAGAACAAGCAGTCTCTGCGCAAGGTCTTGGTGATTTTAAACGAGAATTGTTCAATGCGATCAGCCTCATGACGGAGCAAGAACTGGTGGAGGTGACAGAACGTGTCAATTGATTACTCCATCTATGCAGTGACGGATCGTCGGTACCATCCTGGCGTCGCGATCGAGACGGTCGTTGAGGAAGCTGTTTTAGGTGGTGCGACGATCGTGCAACTACGAGAAAAAACCGCACAAGGAAAGGAATTCTACGATCAGGCAGTTCGGTTGAAAAGACTGACGGATCGACACGACATTCCTTTGATCATCAATGACCGGATCGATATCGCGTTACTCGTCGAAGCTGGTTTGCATATCGGACAAGAAGACATTCCTTTAACCGCAGCACGTCAACTTTTACCAGATGCCGTGATTGGTGTGTCGGTAGCCACTGTTGCACAAGCGATTGAAGCAGAGCGAGACGGAGCATCTTATTTAGGCGTGGGGTCTCTATTTGCGACGTCATCCAAAGCAGACGCTGATTCCATGTCGCATACGATGCTTCAGGCGATTCGGGAAGCCGTACGATTACCTTTAATCGGTATTGGTGGAATCACAGCAACAAATGTCTCCACCCTTCCCATCCCGCTAGAAGGGTACGCCGTCATTTCAGAAATTTTCGCTAAAGAAGATCGGCAACTCGCTGCGCAGCAAATGACAGATGCTGTGCGAGAATGGCATCAATCACTTCAGAACAGGGTATAATCCGTTCAGAGGTGATTGTATTGAAATGGCAGACGATCCGTTTTCGCGGCTATTGGATTCGATATCGGTTAGAACCACAAATCATTCGAGTCGATAATCAGGGGATCTACCATCTAGGAAAAGTCTTATTTCCGCGTCCTAATCGTATATCTTATGAGATGGCCCTTTTATTGAAAGAAAAGTATGAAAGACGCTACAAACGTCCGTTGTATATTAAAACGAGCTCGATTGCGACGGAAATTTGGGGACATACTCATTTAGACATCTATTACCGGGCACTTCTTCGTCTACCGATTCCGACTCGGCTACGACAGCGCTATTCGAACCGATTAGAGAGTACGAAAATCATTGATATCGGCGTACGCGCTGTCGATCAAAATCGAATCGTCTGGGATATCGGAGATTATGTTGGAGGATGGTTCGTATTTTGGCTCATTCGTAGGCGCATGCGCTAAACTTGCAATGTTCTGTTTTCCCATGGTGCAATATAGGTAAAAACGAGGTGACGGACATGGATATTCCCCGTTGTGAAACGATTGCGATTGACGAACAACGTGCGTCTGAAATCGGACAAGTCTTGGATACGATCCCAACACTTGAAATCGGAAAGCTATTTAAGATTCTTTCGGATGCGACACGACTGCGAATCGTTTATGCGTTGACGATTGAAGAAGAACTATGCGTTTGTGATGTCTCAGCCTCTGTCGACTGTTCGATTGCGACGGCGTCTCATCATCTTCGGTCTTTGTTGAAACAAGGACTCGTCAAGTTCCGAAAAGAAGGCAAAGTCGTCTATTATTCCCTGGATGATCATCATGTCTCATCGCTTGTGCATATGGCTATGGAACATGTGCATGAGGGAAAAGCAGTACGTGAATGATTCTTTAGAATAACGAAAAGCGTAGCTATTGCTGCGCTTTTTTTGTTCATCTCGGATCGTTTTCCTAGGACAAGCATCGACCTCGTCCTGTCAATCAAGATGACGCCTCTATAATCTGAAGAGGCTGACTCGAAAAAAGAATAACTCATCTTTTCAGACCCTTTCCTCAGGCGAGACACAAGCTGGCTTTCTTGCTTCATTCCAGCAGAAAAGCGGGTCTCGTTCGTCTCTGATAGCGCAAAATCGCGCTTGTTCCTGTAGAAGTGACGTGTGACGCATCATTCTTTTTGTTACGAGATAAGGGTGGCAGAATGATGATCTGCCACCCTTATCTTTGTAAAGACTGACTTTTGAGTCAGCTCCTTTTTGTTTATTCTTGTGCTGATTTCTCTGATATGGCAGGAACGAAGCGATGGAAGAAAAAAATCGTTGCACTAATCATCAAAAAGGACAGAATTGACAGGCCGAGGCACATCCATTTATATGTAGCAATTAACGCATCCGATTGTTGTAATTTTGCCTGAAGCGTTCGATATAAATCATCTTTTACACGTGATAAGTCTTCAAGGATCGTCTGAGTCGTTTGAGTCGATTGTCTGGCGAGACGTTTTGCTGCTGCTGGACTTTGGCGTTCATATACGACGAAAACCCGTTCGATTTCTGACTCCCAGACATTGTTGCGACGAAGAAGATCTTTAATTGTTCCTGGAGTAGTCGAAGATTGATTCAGACTATTACGTAAGTCATGAATTTTCGAAGTCGAAAAATAATATTGTTCAATATAACGATTATCTTCGTACAATAAGAGGCCGCGGACTGCGTTTGCTCGATCTCGATTATGTTCAACCAACTGATCGACTTGATTAATTAACGGTATATCATGATCCTTCATCTGCGCTGTCATCGCCGCAATTGTCCGATAACCAGATAAGGCATAAATGATTGGTATAGAGGCAAATAAACTGATCAAAAGAATCAGCAGAACACGCTGACGCCATAGTGAGTGCATGCAATCATTCCTTTAAATAAAAAGACATGTCATTAGCTTAACTACTATTACAAGAAAAGTGAAGCCTGTCTATTTTTTGAATAGGGATAGGAAAGTAAGAAGTCAGTATTCTGAATAAAAAAGCAGGAAAGCTAGTGCAATCCGAGAAGCTGTTTTATGTAGAAGAAAAAGCGCAGCTTGGCTGCGCTTGGTTAAAACGAATAGGAATGTTCCTTATAGTTTCCGAAAACCGTATGAATTTCTGAGAATGTAACGAATGCATTTGGCTCAACGGAAGAGACGATCTCCTGCAAACGGACGATTTCATTATTTTGAACGACGACATAGACCATTTTTTTCGTTCGGTTGGAATATCCTCCACGTGCATCGAGAATCGTGACACCACGACCGAGTTCTTTTGTAATGACTTCATTGATTTCATCTGCTTTCTCACAAATGATGATACATTGCTTAGAAGCAGAATAGAAACTGTAAACCGTCTGAAGGGCTTTGGCGCGAACGAAGCTCATGATGAGCGCGTACATAACGTGTTTTAAGTCAAACACCCACCAAACAAGGATGTAGATGACAAGATCTTGCATCAGAAATATGCGAGGAAGTGGCCAGTTATGAAAACGAGCGAAGAAAAACTTTCCAAGAATATCAAGCCCTCCAGTTGAAGCACCACCGAAGAAGATCAATGCCATCGCAAGTCCAGAGACTAGACCGGCAAAGATGGAGGCGACGAGCGGATCATTTAAAGATTCCGGAACAATTTGAGTCGGAATCCAGTCGATTAAAAAAGAGGAAGCAACGACGATGATGCCGGATAAGAACATGAACCGTTTACGCAGAAAACGAAAACCTAAAAGGAAGAGTGGGATGTTTAAAAGCAATTGCGTTAAACCGATTGGCGTGTGGAAGAGCTCTTGGATGATGAGTGTGATCCCCATGATACCACCTGATCCGATATCATTTGGAGATAGTAGTAAACTGATGTAAAGGGAATAAAGCAATGTACCGATGATTAAAAAACTAATTTTTTCAACTCTCTTTTTCTGTGGGTGTGTTGTAGTCATGGCAATATGATGAGTGACCTCATGCTCCTCCTTCTGTGAGTATCTGCCTGCAAGAGTACGCCCATATGCATAAAATTTCAACCCTTCTTATGAAAAAAGATGAAAAAGGGTACGTTTTTTTAGGAAGGTGATGAAAATGAAAAAAACGTTCTTGCTTATTGGTTGTATTTGTTTAGTAATACTAATTGGTATTCGCATTTTTCAACCATCGGATGAAGAAAATCGAACGTCTATTTGGCATGATGGAGATCTCGTAGCGAGACAAGTGGGTGCTTCGATGATGAATACGGTAGCGGTTCGTCAATTAGCCGAACAACTTCCGTTCTCATCAGAATTAAAACAGGTAGATGTCGAAGGGGAATCGTTGCGGCTTGTTTATGAGGTTACAGGAAAAGAGCGACAAGCCTGGATTGGTACCGATACTGGAACACTACAAGTGAATCAGGATTTTTTGAAAGCTCGGTTATCTAAAGTGCTGATGCATCATACACTTGTTTTATTTTCAACGATTCCTGATTTGACCGATCTCGAAATTTACTACACGGATCCGTATTCAGGTGCAGATTTTACGATGGACCGGAAAACATTCGACGCCTACACTCCGACCGATATTGAACGAGCTACTTCCTCTTCTAGACGCTTTAATCGGGTCGTCATTGATGGTTATGTGCTCGATGCATCAAGGCGAAATACTTTCTTTGAACGCTTCGCATCACGACTACGAATTCAAACTAATTAGTTGTATAAAGCAAGAAAAGGCATTTTTCACAATCTCGACACAATGATATCGTTTACATCTCGTTCTTTTATAAAAACGATAAAACAGGTCTATTCAATACTTGAACATCTTTTAAGATGGAAGTATGATAATAAATGAACAAACATTGTGAAGTGTTGAACAAAAGAAAGAGAGGTTTCTACGATGAACGAGGTAGAAGCATTAGAAGGATTACGGAATAAAGCAATCAAGTCGACGTGCATGCTACAAATGCGTCCTCTCGAGTACTTAGTTCGTGCCATGCTAGCAGGGATTTTCATTGGATTTGCAATTATTTTTACCTTAAAAGCAATTAACGGTCTATATATGGCGGAGTCACCTGTTGCGACACTTGTTGGTGGACTGACCTTCGGAGTGGCACTCGTCCTGATCGTTTACGGTGGGGCAGAGCTGTTCACAGGAAATACGATGTATTTCACGACGGCGACGATGCGCGGCTATACGACGAAGATGGATACGATGAAGGTCTGGTTGATCTGTCTGATTGGAAATGGACTTGGAGGATTAGCATTTGCGCTACTCTTTTCTCAAACAGGAATCATCCAAGAGCTTGGTATGAACAACTGGTTATTTTCTGTCTCAGAAACGAAGATCCACCATACGACGTGGGAAATCTTCACACGAGCTATCTTCTGTAACTGGATGGTCTGTTTAGCGATTTTCATTCCAAAGAACATGAAGAATGAGTTGGCGCAGATCATGATGATGATGGTACTGGTCGCAGTCTTCTTCGCATCTGGATTTGATCACGTCATCGCCAATATGGCCTTGTTCTCCATTGCGTTAGTCGTACCACATCCGGATACGATCACATTTGCCGGAGCGATGCACAACCTGTTGCCAGCTTTAGCCGGTAACATCATTGGTGGAGCAGTCTTCATGGGAATGATCTATACGTGGCTGAATAAAGAAAAATTAGAAGTAGATGAATCACGTCAATCCACGACACCTGTTCATATTGCTTCGAAACAAAATGCATAAAAAAGAGCAGCTGTCGCGACAGCTGCTTTTTTCATTCATTCCATATGTTGAAAGCGATCGACGTCTGCAGCCAGTTCTTCGTAAATCGTCTCGACGATTTGTGCATCATCGAAGAGCCCGAGGACGTTATCGTCCGGTAAGGCGTCAACAGGAGACGTGAAGTACAGAACGGCCGTCAATAACAATTGTTCCTGCTCCGCATGCATTTCGAATTTTTTCTGATAGAGAGCACGAAGCATTTCAAGCAGTTGTTTTAATTGAAAATAAAGGACGAGTTCTGCCTCGCGTTCGATGTCCGAGCTTTCTGTAGACGCGATATCTTGCGTCAAGTGCGCAAGTCCGATTTCTGCTCGAACTAACAATTCTTGCTGTGCTTTTTCATCACCAACGAGGTCGAGTGCCTGTCGGTGAAAATACGTATAAGCCGATTTAAAATCGCCGGGTGTGAATTCCATGGTGATGCCTCCTTCTCTTCTCTTTCTAGTTTCGCCTTATTTCTTGCAAAATTGCAACTATTTCGTGAAAATAAAGATACAAGAAAGGGGATTACATAATGCCGACACAAGCAGAATTAAAACAATACGCGTCTTTAGCCGTGCGTACGGGAATTAATCTACAACCAGGACAACAACTCGAGGTGCGTGCAGGAATCGAAAATTTGCCGCTCGTTCGTGAAATCACGCGTGTCGCCTACGAAGTAGGAGCTACGCAAGTATATGTACAATGGTCAGATGATGAGATGACGAAAATCCGTTATTTCGATGCACCGGAAGAGTCGTTTGATACGTTCCCGGATTGGTTAAAAGCACGTTACGACCAACTGGCAGAAGAAAAGACAGCGTTCTTATCGGTCGTCAGTGAAGATCCGGATTTATTGAATGGCGTGGACTCGAGCCGAATCGCACGTGCGAATAAAGCAGCCGGTGTCGCTCTTGCTAATTGGCGGAAGTTCGTCATGAGTGACAATGTCAGCTGGTGTGTCGTAGCAGCACCTTCTGAAAGCTGGGCGAAGAAAGTATTCCCTGATTCAGAGAATGCTGTTGAAGAGCTCTGGTCAGCTATTTTAAAGGCTACACGTGCCGATCAAGCGGATCCGGTCGCTGCATGGGCGGATCATGATCATAATCTGCGTTCAAAAGCAAAATTCCTGACAGAGAAGAAATACAAAACATTGCACTACACAGCTCCAGGAACAGAATTATCAATCGAATTACCAGAACGTCATGTTTGGTTAGGTGGCGGTGGTCCGAATGCAGATGGTGTTGATTTCATCGCGAATCTGCCGACAGAAGAAGTGTTCACGTTACCGAAAAAGACAGGAGTCAACGGACACGTCTCGAGCACAAAACCGCTTAGCTATAGTGGGAACTTGATTGATGAGTTCACACTCTGGTTCGAGAACGGAAAAATCGTTAAAGCGGAAGCGAAACAGGGTCAAGAAGCATTAGATGACTTGATTTCACTTGATGAAGGTGCACGTTATCTTGGAGAAGTTGCGCTCGTGCCACACCGTTCGCCGATTTCTGACTCGGGTATCCTATTCTATAATACATTGTTTGATGAAAATGCTTCATGCCACTTAGCGATTGGTCGTGCGTACTCGACGTGTCTCGAAAGTGGTCCTAGCCTTTCAGCAGAAGAACTAGAAGCACAAGGCGCGAACGACTCGATGACGCATGTCGACTTCATGATTGGATCAGCGGATCTATCGATTGAAGGAGAACTTGCAGACGGAACGCGTGAATCAGTCATGCGTGACGGAAACTGGTCAATCTAAACGAACAAAAAGGTGAGTCCGAATACGGAGCTCACCTTTTCTTGTAAGATTCTTGTTATGCTTCTTCACCGATAATTTTCACTTCTGTCTCAAGTAAGATACCGAATTTTTCTTGAACCGTTTCTTGGACATGACGAATGAGCGCGATATAGTCGGATGCTGACGCATTCTCGACGTTGACGATGAAACCAGCGTGTTTCTTGGACACTTCAGCGCCACCGATGCGTGTTCCCTGTAAGTTGCTATCTTGAATCAGCTTCCCTGCAAAATAGCCTTCTGGACGTTTAAAGACGCTACCACAAGAAGGGTACTCGAGTGGTTGTTTCGTTTCTCGCTTATGCGTCAAATCATCCATGACTTCCTTGATTAGTGCTGGGTCACCCTCTGTTAAGGCAAATCGACCTTCGAGGATGATGTATTCTTTCTTCGAGAAGCAACTTGTCCGGTATCCCAGTTCGAGTTCATCATGCGAAATGTTCAACAGTTCTCCTTGTCGTGTCAATACAGTAGCGCTATGGAGGCAATCCTTGACTTCACCACCGTATGCTCCCGCATTCATGATCAATGCGCCACCAATCGTTCCTGGAATCCCACAAGCGAATTCAAGACCGCTGAGCTGATGCGCGTAAGCTACACGAGACGCTTCGATGATTGCTGCACCACTTTGAGCAACGAGTTCATGTCCTTCAACCGAGATATCGGTTAACTTCTCAAAGGAGAGGACAATGCCGCGGATGCCGCCGTCACGTACGACAAGATTCGATCCGTTTCCAAGCAACGTCAAGGGAATACCTTGTTCGTAAGCATATCGGACGACAAAAGCCGTTTCTTCATAAGAGGTTGGAATGATGAATAAATCCGCGATTCCTCCCATTTTTGTATACGTATGATATTTTAAAGGTTCATTGATTAGTACGGACTCTTTTGAAATGCCTTCATACAGTCCCGTCATTACTTGTTCAGTCATTATGGTCTCAGTCCTTTTCATGAATTCCTACCAGCGCTCATGCGCTCAAAATATATTTTAACATTAATCGTGCGGTCGTTGTTCAACATACTGTTCCCAAAATACCGACTTATGCCGGGAATTGCAAGCACTAGGGAGTGAATGTCATCGATTAGTAATGAAAAATGTCACAAGGAAAGCAGGGGCAGGAAGAGGAATGAAGCGAAAAGAACTCGGGAAAAGAGAAGTATAGAAGGAGGCGATGACGATGGAAAGTGAACGTTTATGGATGCGACCGTTTGAAGAAGAAGATTTCAGTTTTTATAAGTCACTTGTTCAAAATGAGCAAGTCATGCGTTATATCAATGGAGGCATTGCCTTGAGTGAAGATGAGGCACGAGAGTGGTTCGAACGGCAATTGGAGCGATACTCGGATGAGCGACAAACTGGTTTTTTACTGTTGTTCATAAAAGAAACGAATGAACCGATTGGCTTCGCCGGATTATTGATGCAGGAAGTCGATGGGAAAGAAGAGTTAGAGGTCGGTTATTGGCTCGAACCAAAGCACTGGAAAGTCGGTTATGGTCGTGAAGCAGCAAAACAATTAATGATGGAGGCGTTCAATCGAGGGCATGATCGAATCATCTCGATCATTCATCCCGATAATCATGCTTCGCAAAACGTCGCTCGTGCCAACGGACTGAACTGGGAAAAAGATACGGTGTTTAGAGGCATTCCTGTCACGATTTACGCTGGACAACTATCACGACTTTGTCGTAACTAAAGAGGAGAGTTTTTATGTACGAATTTAACTTCGCGTCTTTTCACTCCATGACACCTGATACCTTATATGCACTTTTGAAATTACGGACGGATATCTTCGTCGTCGAGCAGGAGTGCGCGTATCCGGAGCTAGATGATCAAGATCAACAAGCGACACACCTAATCGTCCGGAGTGAGAGTGGTCAAATCGTCGGATGTCTTCGGATGTACGATCACCCGACAAAAGGAGTCGCGATTGGACGGGTAGCTGTTCACCATGCTCACCGATCGGTTGGGTTAGCGAGACAAATGATGGAGAGAGCGATGGTGCATTTGCAGAAAGAAGCTGCGATCTACTTACAGGCACAAGCACACCTAGAAGGGTTTTACGGATCGTTTGGTTTCGAAACCGTATCCGACCCTTATTTAGAAGATGATATTCCACATGTGGACATGCAGTTTCACGCAAAGGATTCAAAAAAAGACTTCACGTCGACGATCGATGAACCGATGAATAAGTAGAATGAACTTTTTCGGAGGTGGATCAGTCATGAAGAAAGTGCTGGTCATTTTCGCTCTTAGTCTAATTGGTATCCTATCTTTAGGAGTCGGTATTTCGTATGCTCAATTGCAGGGGAACTATCGTGACTCTGAAAAAGAGTTGATGACGATTTTAGAGCGGCAACATGATTTATCAGCTTCCTCCTTTCTTGAAGTGCGCGCATCATTCTCTTTAAGACATCGACAAATCATACACGTTCGACTTCGGGGTGAACCTGCTATCACATATGAGTTCATTCAGCCAAAGGATGAAATCGAATACCTGGGATCTGTCGGAACAAGTGTTGAAAAGACAGGAAAACAAGATGCCGTCTTTCGAAACGCTCATTTAAAAGTCGGTAAAAAATAAAAAATGGAGAATCTTCCTGAAACGACGGAAGATTCTCCATTTTTTGCTTTCAAGACGATAGGATATTGCGTACACTACGAAGAGATACTGGAATGAGGAGGTCGAGGGAATCATGTGGAAACCCTTTATAAAAAATCAATCAATTGCACCGGCGTTACAAGCCTTCCGGGAACTTGACATCGAAATGTTTCGGACACATGTTGCCCAACTGAACGATGCGGAACAACAGGCCTTACAATTCATTAAGCGGGCGCTAGAGCAGGATTCACCTGCTCATTTAAAAATAGCGCTTGAAATGAAACAACCACTCGTCGAAGTCGATCGTCTGTTCCAAACACTCGTCACGTGTCAAAATCGTCAGCAGTTACTCGAAATGCTGCTAGCATATGGTCTAGACGTCAATCAAGTCTATACACTTGAAGGGCATCGCTCGATTGTCCGCCAACCCCTTCACTTTCCGGTAGGTCTATATGCGGCGCGCCATTCCGAGTTGTGGGCACTTGTTGCTGAAAAGCTGGACTTTACTTATACGATGCATCTTCAACGCAGTGATCAATTCATGGAGACGCATGAATTGAGTCTACTTGATCTCGTCTTATTGCTCGATATCGAAGAGGAGTTGACGGTTCGAGTGCTGGATCAGCTGTGCGAATGCAAGGCGACCGTTGGACTTGCAGAACGATTACAACGTCCCGCTTCACCATTGTTACTAAAGACGATTGAGGCGGATGCCTATCTAGCGACGTTTGTTTATGCTAAACATTATTTCCCGTTTTATGCGCTGATCGGACGACAAACCGTACTGTTCCAATCTTTATTGAACCGTGTGATGCAAGCGTCCATTGCTTCTGAAATGATTGAAGATGCCTTGCTTGCTTTTCATAATCACCAACCTGGACTTGCCTTGACATGGGGAGATGCCTATATCGAACAGTTGTACGAGATGGGGCTAGTGCTTCGTAAAACGGGTCATGTTGATTTTCGGGAAATGGATGCGGAGTATGTGTTACCTGAATACGATGAAGTGATTGAACGATTACGTGGTTAACGATTTATTTTGAACTTGAAACGTATGCCAATGAGAAAAAAGTTGGATATCGCAAAATGTACTTTTTTGGTATAGTCTCAACACATCTAAGTTTGTGGAATGAAAAATGGTTTCGAACGTCTTGATGTTTGCTTTACACAATTTGGCTTGAAAGGTATCTAGAATTCGCCGACCGTAACCTTGATATTTCAACTCGGGCAAACACGTGATTTCAAGGAGACGAATCGTACGACCATATTTTTGATAGAGCAGTGTACCGATCACTAATTGTTGGTCGTATATTAAATAAGGTGATGTGTTTGAATGGCTTAATTGTTCATAATGTTCTTGATGATATGGAAAAAGATGATCACATCCTTTTATAGAGTGATTTCGAAGAGTGAGGTATAATTCTTGATTACGGGCATGTATAGGTTGAAAGCGTAAAGATGATACACGGTCATTTGAAATTCCGATTAAGCGAAATTGTTCAGCAGAAAGTGTATATCCGAGTGTTTTCCAAACCGATGATAGCGCACCATCTTGAGGCGGAACGACCTGTACTTTAATTTGTTGGGCACCTTGACGAACAAGATACTCATGTAAGTGTTTCGCAAGAAGGTGAAATGCGGAGATATTTGAGTAGGCACCGTTCATCAGACAAGTCATTTCATTTGAAATACGATAACCAAGAGTCGCATAGACTAGATCATGTTTGAGATAAACGAATTGATGACCTTCAAGTAATTGAAAAAAAGGAATGTCGTGTGCCCATTGATTATGTTGTAATAGTTGGTGAACATGTCGTTTTTGATTCCGTGACAGTTGATTATAATGTACGATAGACAAAATCATAGTCCTCCTTTAATTATATGAAGTTTATTCACCTATTATTTTACAGTAAATTAAAGGTATTTATATATTGTTTTTGAAACGGAAAGTAGATGGATTATTTAAGAAAATGAGGTTAATTGATTATGAAATATCTTTGGGGCGTGATTGGATTAACACTCTTTTTACTTCTCGCTGATGCGACAGTAGGAGAAGCAAAGGATTATGACGAGCCTGATATCAGTATGTCTACGACATACGGCGATTATGGAGCACAAAGTCATATTATCGTCGATCGAAAAGAACCGATCTATGAAGGATTCGATTCACCGAACGACATGGCATTCCTATTTGCTTGTATTGCATTACTCGCAACAGTTGGACTTGGCATCGTCAATGCCTCCGATTGAAATGAATCTGACTAATAAAAGGCAAGTGACGACTCCATCGTCACTTGCCTTTTATTGTCTACTACGTGTGAATAAGAAGAATCTACTCTTAGAAATGAATTCGTTTTTTTCGACCAACGCGTGCCATTCGTTCGTGTTCTTGTTCGAGTCCAGCACGTTCGAGGAGATCGAGGTAATATCGAAACGGAGTCGAGCGATGCGAAAAATATGGGATATATTCAGTGAAAAGCATCGTCTCCGCTCGATCTAACGCGCGTAGGGAAATAAGAGCATGTAGCTCTGCGAAACGAATTTCTTGATAGGTGGATAAAGCGTCTGCATCAATCCGAACATGCGACTGTAGTTTTTTAGCATGCGCATTCAAGCAATGGATATATGCTTCTTGATGTTCGGGTTTCTCGCAATGGGCAAGTACGGCAAGCAAAAGGTCACTGCGCTCGGTATCGACGTCCATCGGAACCTTCAACGCTGTATAGAGGGCGCGTTCCATCCACTCGACACCATGACTATCATTTTTATAATAGCCGACTAATTCTTGAAAAAAATCGACTTGCGAGACTTTCAATAATCGAAACGGATCATTACTTAAAAATAAAGGTTCTTCCCCGGCAGCCGACGAAAGAAGAAAGAAAAATTCCTCAAAGGCAATCCGGGTTCCGTTTTTACGATGAGCGTAATGGCGTAAATGCTTCAACAGGCGTTTTGCGGTGATATACCAATTCTTTTGTTCGCGAAGCGGTACGATCGGATTTGGCTCAAGGTACTGGAGATCGTATGCTAATTGAATAAACCGTTCCGTCTGAGCAATCGTCTGTTCGACGGTCGGTTGTTCCTGTTCTTTTTGCAAATCCTTATACTTCACGAACTGTGTCAACATGGCGTCGAACTCTTTCTCTTCGATGACTTGTCTCGGGAGTTGACGATAGATTTCGACGATGATATCGCGAAGGGTCGTATCGCCATATTGTTCTAGTAAGAGTCGCAGTTTCCGTATTCTCATGATCGCCCTCCTTCGCAAGAAAAGCACAGTACAACACTATTCAATTCCCGCTTTTTTCATAAACCGAACCTCTTCATTTGCGCTTTTTAGTCAGAGACGACTATCTTAAATAAGAAGACTCATTACAGAAGGGGACGATTACACATGAATGAAACCATTCAACATTTACTCAACCACCGGTCAATCCGGAAATTCAAACAACATCAATTAGACGAAGAGACGATTGAAACACTCATAAAAGCTGCACAAGCTGCCTCGACATCCTCTTATCAGCAAGCCTATGCGATCATCGGTGTCGAAGACGAAGGATTGAAACGACAATTAGTCGACGTTGCAAGTGGTCAACGATATGTGGCAGAAAACAGTTACTTCTTCGTCTTTTGTATGGATTACCACAAACATACGTTAGCGGCAGAACTAGCAGGAGGCGACGTGAGCCGGACGATCGAGACGACGGAAGCGCTTGTCGTAGGGGCTGTCGATGCGGGACTTGCCGCTCAAAATTTAGTCGTAGCTGCCGAGTCGCTCGGCTACGGAACGGTCTACATCGGTTCACTACGAAATGATGCTCGTCGTGTCAGCGAACTCTTACAACTTCCAGATCACGTTGTACCATTATTCGGAGTCGCGGTCGGTCTTCCGGATCAACAACCGGGTAAAAAACCCCGCCTTCCGATGGATGCGGTCTTCCACCGGAATACGTATACTGATGACGATACGATGCGTGAGTTACTGACAGGATACGAAGAGTCAACGTCATCGTATTACGGAGAACGGACCGGTGGTCAACGGACAGAAGGGTGGGTCAAACAGATGGCTGCCTCGATGCACGAACCGAAACGGACGTATCTCCGCGAGTTCTTGAAAGAGAAACAGATCGCAAAAGATTGATACGGAGGTATCTGAATGGCAGAACATCAACCACACCGCTCTCGCTTGGAGCGACGACGTATGCAGTTAGAAGAACAAGCTAGACAAGAAGAAGAGCAGGCTAGGCAAGAAGAAGCTTTTTCGAAAGCGTACGCGCCGGACGAATCATTTTCTCAAGAATCCTTTGAGAAGCAGCAAGAACCGGCTACGTACCATCGATATGTCGAAGAGCAACCGCGAGATCGAAAAAGTACATCGCGTCGTTCCGGGAGCGGCATGCTTAAACAGGTCGCACAGATGATCGGGGGTGCCGGATCACGATTGTTTGCTAATCGGGAACGCTCGAGACGCTCGAGGAAGGCGGGTCGATCAGAGCAATCGGTACAGCAGAATCCTGACGTCTCTTCACGCGAAGCTCATCCTAAAAAAATCAAGAAAAAACGTCGTTTTAAACGAAAGCTTCTTGGGCTATTTTTATTGTTGCTCATCGCATTCGTTCTTTTTGCCTCACAACCATTCACGTTCTTATTGATCGGTAGTGATGCACGACCTGGAGAGTCGTTGCGTGGATCACGTTCAGACTCCCTGTCGGTCATGCAATTCATTCCACTTTCTCGAACGATTCAACTGACGTCGATTCCTCGAGACACGTATACACCGATTTCCTGTGAGAATGGAAAGAAGGATAAAATCACACATGCCTTTGCCTTCGGTGGAGAAGAATGTACGCAAGATGCTGTTTCGGGTCTACTCGATGAAGAAATCGATGGAAAGATCGTCATCTCCTTCGATAGTTTCATCGGATTAGTGGATCAAATCGGCGGAATCGACCTTGTCTCGACAGGAACGTTCTCCGAGCAGGATGCGAGTGGGAAAGCAAATCAGTATTCATTCCAAAAAGGGAAGGAATACCATATGGATGGTGCGATGGCACTTGCCTATTCAAGACATCGAAAAACGGATAATGACGGAGCGCGCGCGAATCGTCAGTCGGAAGTCATCCAAGCCGTCGCGACACACTTGATGAAGCCGACTGGATGGTCGAAAATTCCAGCAGCGCACACGTATATGAAAGAAGAGATGAACCTCGATTTAAGCGTCCGCGAGATGGCAACGGCAGGGTTATCGATTGCCTTGATGTCAGAACGAAAACATTATGAAATCGAGGCGGTCAGTCAGCGACTGAATGGTATTTTCTATGATTTACCGAATGAGAAGGCACTGCAAGAACTACGTGATCAGCTCGATACGACGTTTTATGGCACATTGAAGAACTAAAGGGAAGGGGTTTCCTTCCGGTCATTGCGGGTATAAATTGATGTACGTTGCTCCTTTGGTGGATTGTTTTAGGTTATCTCTGAAATCGATGATTTTTGGACATGACATCACGACATTCCACGAAGGTGACTAACTTATCGAGGAGGGACCCCCCATATGAAAGTACTAGTCGTAGGTGCATCCGGTACGATTGGAGCGCGCGTCGTCAAATCGCTTGCCAAGGGTCATCAGGTCACGGTCATCGTTCGTCATGAACATCTGGTGGAACGATTCGAAAAACTCGGTGTCAAGGCGCATTACGTCGATATCGAAACAGAACTCGAAAAAGTCATTGAGCACGGAGTCGCAGGGCAGGATGCAGTCATTTGTGCGGCGACCGCAGGAGTAGACGGCGAAGCAACTGAAATAGAACTGCTGGATCGAACAGTCGCTTTGAAAACAATTGATGCAGCTAAAAAAGCGCGAGTACGTCATTTTGTGCTACTGAGCGCTTATGGTGCAGATCGACCTGAGCAATTCAAGAAAGATGTCTATCCGTTCTATGCTGCTAAGAATGCAGCAGAGGAGCAGATTGAACATAGTGGTTTGACGTATACGATCATTTGTCCGGTTGCCATCACAACAGGTGAAGGACGTGGCTTGATTGAAGCCGATGAAGATTTGAAGGACACGAAGGACGCGACGATTTCGGAAACGGATGTCGCATCGATTCTCGTTGCTTCTGTCGATAATCGATCGGTATTCAATCGACGTCTAGAAGTCAAGGAAGGGAAGACTTCCTTGAATGAGGCCTTAGGGGGAGCGGAAGCTGTCGGTAGCGTTAAAGATAACCGTCAAGTCAAAAAACAATTACCACGTTTTAACTAACCGTGTGTCTCGTTAAAACGTGAATTCTCTAAAATGAAGCGAACTCATTTCCGCATATAAGACGGAAGAGTTCGCTTTTTTGTTGATAAAAGTAGATAGTCGAAAAGAGGAAGTCTGCTACACTGAACAAAGAAGGAGGGGGTTAGATGTGAAAAAACCGTTGGTCTATCTGATCCTAGCGATTGCTATTATCGGTATTGCCTATCAAAGTTATCAAACATATGATGCGAAACAAAAAAAAGTGGAGCAACAACAAAAACAAGTATCACAAGGTGGTCTCGAAGTAGGGATGGAAGCCCCGAATCTATCCTTACATCAAGAAGGAAAAACCATCGATCTTGACGAAATCAATCATGATGTCTTTGTCATTAATTTTTGGGCAACGTGGTGTCCACCTTGTAAACAAGAGATTCCAGAACTAAATGCCTTTGCACGACATACAGATGTACCCGTTTACGGGATCAATGTCACGACATCAGAACGACGTGTTTCGGATGTTGCCGATTTTCTGAAGCAGACACCTGTTGAATATCCTGTGTTATATGATCGAAAGGGAACGTCAGAAGATGCTTATCGCCTCGTAGCAATGCCAGCGACTTATGTATTAGACCGGAAAGGAAAGATTCTTTCAAAGCACATCGGTCCTGTAACGGAACAGATGTTAAAAGAGATGGTGAAACGAACAGGAGGATGACAATGGAACTCCTATGCCACAACTGCTCCTTTCGACAAACATTCCAACTCGGTCAACTAGATGGTTGGCCGACATTTCCTGCTGTCTTGACGCAAGGGGTCGAAGCGTTCATGACAGGTCTCCCGCTTTGGTTCGTTCCGTCGATGCATGAACCGATTTTACAGCGGACGTATGTAGACGACTGGAATCGATTTCGATTAATTCAGCACTATCAGCTTTATCAGGAGGAATTAGCGGATGATTGGGTACCGTATCAATTGGATTTATACCACTGTCCGACTTGTCACCGATTTTCGAATCGGTTTTGGTGTGCCCTATTTTTACAACTAGATGTCGTTCAACCACTTTACGAATGCCCACATGATCAGACGATACTAGAGCGAATCGAAATATCCGATATCGATCACTTTTCCTGCCCATCTTGTCATGGTCACTCCCTATATGTGCGTAGATAAAGCGAAAAAGCCATTCATTTCATGAAAGACTGATGAGAGAAACTCCTTCTCTATAGTCAATTCATGGTACTGAATGGCTTTTTATCGATCATCAACCCATTTGCCGAAACGAAAATGTTTGAAAGGAAGAGGGTGATGAATTACTGACATCTAACGTATAGGTTGTACCGTCAAAAATAATCGTATCGCCTAACCTTGCTTCAGGTGGTAAATAACGTCGTGGAATGAAACTTGAACCATTTTCCCATAGCAGGACAGCATATTTGCCGTCAAGTCGCTCCAGCGTACCACGTTTGATCATATTAACTCCTCCCACAAATTACATCGAAGTCATCCCTTGGTCGATCAGGAACGTACTCTCTCTCTATCATTCTTTGTAATTTTTAATCTTATGTTTGGTATATTCCCAGTTCATTTCATCTTTACACATGATTCTTTAAAAAAACGTGATTCCAAGCCGTTTTCGTCTTAAATCTGACGTATTTAACAGGAAATAAAGGAGATACTGGTAAGAAAAAAAGACCCGATAGGACATATCGGATCTTTAATATGAAATAGACTTAAGAAGCGAGAGATTGTTTTGTTTCGATTTTCGTTGGACGAAGAAATGCGAGTAAAAACGTAAACAATGGTGAAAGGAGTAAAAAGAATGCGAACGGGATGTATTCAGTTACCGGGACACCAAGAGTAGAAGCAAAGAATGCTCCAGAAACTCCCCACGGAATGAGTGGGTTGACGAGTGTTCCTCCATCTTCGAGTGAACGAGAAAGGAAACGCGGATCAATCTGACGCTCTTCAAAGATTTTCTTAAATGCTTGACCCGGAAGCAAGATGGACAAGTATTGCTCTCCAGCCATGAAGTTAACACCGATCGATGATAAGGCAACCGATGAAATGATGCTGCCATCGCGCTTCAATCGGGAAACCGTTCGTTCAATGACGACATCGATGACACCGATACCACGCAAGACGCCACCGAAAGCGAGCGCGAGCATGACGAGTGAAACGGACCACATCATCGATTGCAATCCACCTTTAGTAATGATTGCCGTGACGGTCTTACTAGACGATTCTAATTTTAATCCGTTCTGAATGACTGCCATCCAGTTCGAGATGTTCCAGTTTCCTTGTACAAAACCTGTTAACAACAATCCACTTAAAACGCCAGCAACAAGTGTTGGGACGACCGGCATCTTACGTAATGCTAACACCATGACGAGCAATGGTGAAAGCAATGTCCAAGGTGACAAGTCGAACAAACGAGCTAACTCTTGTTGTGTCGTTTGAACAGCTGACGAATCGACATTTCCACTACTACGTCCGAAGATGAAGAATAAGATGAATGTGATCGTGATAGCGGGAATCGTCGTCCCCATCATGAAACGAATATGATCGAATACGGATACGTTGACGATTCCTGGTGCGAAATTCGTCGTATCTGATAAAGGTGACATCTTATCTCCGAAACAGGCTCCACTGATGATAGCGCCTGCTGCAAGTGCTGGATTAACGCCTAGTGCGATTGCAATTCCCATCAAGGCAACACCAACCGTACCGATCGTTGTAAACGAACTACCTGTAAAGGTCGAGACGACCATCGCAATCAGAAGAGCGCTTGGTGCGAACCAAGTCGCTGAAAGTGTAGATAAACCAAAATGGAGAAGGGTCGGCACTGCGCCACTCATCATCCAGACCGCAATCGTCATACCGACGAGCAACATGATCAGGATCGGTTTGATGGCTTCCCGAATACCTTGAATCATATGGTGTTCGACATCCTCGAACTTAAAACCCCGGTAAACGGCATATCCTGAGACGAAAATAAGACTGGACAAGATGGCAAGATGCGGTTCGGCTTTAGCACCGAATAACGCGGACAATAAGATGATGATACTGATTCCTAGGATAGCTGCGGATTCACGGAATGACATGCGCATGCTTCCACCTCCTTATATGAATATGAAAGTATGTTGACTCTCTGTTGCTAACACGCTTTTATGCACAAAAGCGTTGAACAAACGTAATATTAACGAATATTCTGGAGGACGTCAACCATAAGAGTTTCTATGAAAAATATAAAAAAACGAAAATGTGACGTTTTTTTGTCGTAAACGCTTTCTTTTTTAGCTCAAATCTTGCACAATAAGAAGTATCAAATGACATTTTTGTGAACGATGAGGAGGATACATATGTTTACATTGATTTTTGTAGTAGTCGTCGCGATTATGGGTGCAGGCGTATTTGGGATTGATCATCTCGTAGCGCAACGTGCGGAAAAGCGTTAAGGAGGTGCGTATAAAAGAAGCGTTGAAGGGACTGTCTTATAGAAGACAATCGCTTCAACGCTTCTTTTTTTGTATAAAAACTAATAAAAATTCAATTGACAGTATAAATATACATATGTTTAAATCGGTATAACATTCTTTGAAGGGGAGCGTACAGATATGAAATGTACCATCATCGGAGCAACAGGATACACCGGAATTGAACTGATTCGCCTACTAGAGTCACATCCTTCATTTGAGATCATCTGTTTGATGAGTGACTCGATGGCAGGGGAATCCATGCATGACGTATTCCCATTTATGAATAAAAAAACATATTCCTCGTTATCTTCCTTTTCGGTGGAGCATTTGATGGAAACCGATACGGATATGGTGTTCTTAGCGACACCGAGTGGGATTTCAAAGCATTACTTAGAACAACTTCAAAACTGGTCCGGTTACGTCATTGATTTAAGTGGCGATTTGAGACTTCCAGCTGAAGCATATGCAACGTGGTATGACAAGGAACCCATTGATGCCCAGTTGCAACAAAGAGCAACTTATGGATTACCAGAATGGAATCGTCAAGCTGTTACTGCGAGCAAATGGATTGCGAATCCAGGCTGTTACGCGACAGCAGTTTTGCTTGGACTAACACCATTCTTAAAAGAGAAAAAAATCGATCCATCTCAAATCATCATTCAAGCTTCTTCTGGTCTGACGGGAGCAGGGAAAACGTTGACGGCACAAACGCATCATGTCCATTCAAGCGAAAACGTTCGCTTGTATAAAGTGAATCAGCATCAGCACATCCCGGAAATTGAGCAGGCGCTTTTCGAATGGACCGGATCATCGCATCCGATTACGTTCTCGACCCAACTACTACCGATCAATCGAGGCATCATGGCGATTATGACGGTTCAGCCGTTGATCGATTTATCGGAAACGGAGTGGCGATCTTGGTTGACGGACCAGTATGCAACGGAACCATTCGTCCGAATCCAACAGGCTGATCCGGAAATCAAATCCGTCGTCGGGAGTAATCACTGTGATTTGACCGTTTATAAGGATGATCGGACAGGGCGAGTGACCATCGTTTCAGTCATCGATAACATGCAAAAAGGAGCTGCCGGACAAGCCGTTCAAAATGCCAACATTCTAGCTGGTTTTGATGAGACATCCGGTTTAACGCAACAGCCGATCTACATTTAATCAAGAGAAAAAGAAAGAGGAGGAACGCCTGTGTGGCAAGTACAAGTAAAGACCCCATTGACGATCACGACACCGAAGGGATTTCAAGCATCGGGAATACATGTGGGTCTGAAACGAAAGCGGAAGGATTTAGGTCTGATCTGGTGTGAAGTAGGAGCAAGCGCTGCAGCTGTCTATACGACGAATCAGGTGCAAGCAGCACCAATCACCGTGACGAAACAAGCGATTCAGGCGTCACAAGGTCGTATTCATGCCGTCCTCGTTAACAGCGGGAATGCGAATGCGTGTACAGGGGAACTAGGGTTATCCCATGCGTATATGTCGCAACAAGCGATGGCGAAAAGTTTAAATGTTGCTCCAGAACAAGTCGCGATTGCTTCAACAGGGATCATCGGTCAACCGTTAGCCATTGATACGTTACTGGCAGGTATTCCACAGCTGATGCCTACAAATGACAAGGATGCCGCGGATGATTTTGCTCATGCGATCCTGACGACCGATACTGGTACGAAAACAGCTGGTCAACAATACATGCAAGGGGATGTCCAAATTTCAGTATGTGGCGTGGCGAAAGGATCAGGGATGATTCATCCGAACATGGCGACGATGCTTGGTTTCTTGACGACCGATGCAACGATTGAACCGGATGTCTTACAGACGGTGTTGCGTCGGACGATTCATCGGACGTTCAACTGCATTACCGTAGATGGAGACAGTTCGACAAATGACATGGTCATGATTTTAGCGAGCGGAGCTGCAGGGGGCGCAACGATCGTTGAAGGCACGGACGAAGCGTTGGCATTCGAACAGGCGATCGAAACGGTTTGCCAAGATTTAGCGAAACAGATTGCGCGGGACGGGGAAGGCGCGACGAAGTTGATTGAGGTGACGGTAGCGGGAACACAAACCGATGAAGTAGCACGAATGATCGCCAAACAAGTCGTCGGATCGTCTCTCGTCAAAACAGCCATCTTTGGGGAAGATGCGAACTGGGGACGAATCATCGCTGCTGTCGGAAGTATTAAGGAGCCACTCGATGTATCAAACGTTGACATCAAAATTGGTTCGCAGTGGGTGTTGCAACAGAGCATGCCTGTCTTATTCGATGAAGCAGTTGCATCGCAGGAACTGGCAAAGCAGGATGTCCATATTCATATCGATTTGCATGATGGAGTAGGACAAGGACACGCTTACGGCTGTGACCTGACGTACGATTACGTCAAAATCAATGCGAGTTACCGGACATGACGAAACGAAAAGTCATCAAACTAGGTGGTAGTGTGTTGGAGCAACTGGATGCGCGGTATTTCGAGGAATGGAAAGCGTGGGTCGAAACCGGTAACGAATTATTGATCGTCCATGGAGGTGGTCCTCTTCTATCGAGTTACTGTGAACAAGAGGGAATCAAACCCGTGTTTCGAAACGGTGTCCGTGTAACGACGGATGGTGTCTTACTCGGGGCACGACGGATCTTAGCAGGGGAAGTCCAATCCGGGATCGTCCAGCAGTTGAATCAAGCAGGGATTCCTGCCGTCGGGATGAGCGGGTTAGACGGAGCAAGCGTCCATGGTAAAACGATCAAAGGACTCGGGGCAGTCGGTCAGATCACGCACATTCATCCACGATTATTCACGGTGTTGAGTACGAATGGCTATGTGCCTGTCGTCACATCCCTTGTCACAGGGGAGCAAGGTGTATTGAACAGTAACGGGGATGCGTGTGCGATTGCTGTCGCGAAGGCTTGGTCTGTCGACCGATTTGAATTGTTGACGGATGTCGAGGGTGTAAAAGTAAACGGTGACTATCAATCAGAAATCACGTCTGCAGCCATCGAAGCTGCGATAGCGTTGGGAGAAATCTACGGGGGAATGATTCCGAAGGTCGAAGCGATGATGCAGGCCACTCAGCATGGTATTCCAGAGGTCGTCATTCGGTCTGGGAAAAATGCGTTAGCTGCAGGGACACGAATCAAGGAGGAATTACATGAGTGCACTACTACCCACTTATCAACGTACTGATGTGGAATTGGTCAAAGGACAAGGGTCGATCGTAGAAGATGCGACAGGCAAGACGTATCTGGATTTCATCATGGGAATCGCTGTATGCAACACAGGACACCGTCATCCTTATATTCAGCAACGGCTAGAGGAACAATTGAATCAAATTTGGCATACGTCGAATCTGTTTCAAATCGCGGCACAAGAGCGGGTCGCCGAGCGACTGACGGAAGACAGTCATCTCAGTCATGCCTTCTTTTGTAACAGTGGTGCGGAAGCAAACGAGGCGGCGTACAAACTCGTTCGAAAATGGACAGGGAAAACGGAAGTCGTCACGTTTAAACAATCTTTCCACGGGCGGACATTTGCGATGATGGGCGCAACAGGACAGGAGAAAATCAAGGCGGGATACGGGGAGATGGTAAATGGCTTCAAACATCTACCGTTTAACGAGATGGAGAGCTTATCAGCGATTACGGAACAAACTGCTGCCGTATGGCTCGAAATCATTCAAGGAGAGGGTGGGGTCGTCGTCGCCGACGATGCGTGGCTCGAAGCGTTGATGAAGAAGGCGCAACAATACGATGTCAAAATCATCGTCGACGAAGTACAGACTGGCATCGGTCGGACGGGCTCTCGTTTTGCGTTTGAGCAGACACCACTCGTACCGGATATCATCACTCTTGCGAAAGGACTTGGGAGTGGACTCGCGGTCGGTGCGCTACTCGCGACGGCAGAAGCGGCAGAAGTATTTACACCTGGATCGCATGGTTCGACCTTTGGTGGGAATCCACTCGCGATGACAGCTGCGGAAGCCACACTTGACCTTTTGTTAAGTGACACTGTCATGGCAGACGTTCAAGGAAAAGGCGAATATTTACGTCAGCAATTAGAAAAAAAATTACCTAAGTCGATCGTGAGTTCTATTCGTGGACGTGGATTGATGATTGGTATCGAGTGTGTGATGCCTGTTGCACCGCTGATTGACGCCTTACGTGAGAATGGTCTTCTCGTCGTATCGGCTGGTCCTCATGTCATTCGCTTATTGCCATCATTGTTCGTAACGGAACAGGAACTCATGGACGCCATCGAAAAAATACAACTCGTTTGTCAACAGGAGGTCATCGTATGAAACAATCCGGAAAACTAACGCTTGCGAACGGAACGACGTTTACCGGTTCGTGGCAAGGAACAGCTCCAGTCAAAGGAGAGGTCGTCTTTTTTACAGGAATGACAGGATATCAGGAAGTCTTGACGGATCCATCTTATCAAGGACAAATTCTTGTCTTCACATACCCGTTGATCGGTCAATACGGTATTCAAGCGGAGGCGTCAGAAAGCAGCCAGATTCAAGTCGCTGGTGTCATCGTTCAAACTTTGGCTGAGGACGGGGAAGGAACATCACTCGCGAGCTGGTTGAGAGAAGCGAATGTGCCGATTTTGTCGGGAGTCGATACGCGTTCTCTTGTGCATCTATTACGAACGGAGGGCGACCAATTCGGTGACATGGTGCAAGTGGATATGAGCGTCACTGCGTCAATCGACACAGCATACATCGCTTCTGTATCGACGACTTCAAACGTCGAATACGTACCGGAAGTCGAACAGGGGCACATCGTCTGTATCGATTACGGCGTGAAACAATCGATGATCGATGCTTTGCTTGAACGCCATATGCGTGTAACGGTCGTGCCATATGATGCGACACCGGAACGGATTCAAGCGCTGGCGCCAGATGGTCTACTGTTTTCCAACGGACCTGGTGATCCGACGCAACTAGACCCGTTCCTTTCAGGAATCCATGAACTGGCGACGAGCTATCCGACACTTGGTATTTATATGGGACATCAGGTTCTCGCTCATGCGTTTGGTTGTACCTTATTAAAACAACATCATGGACACCGAGGAGCGAACCATCCCGTACGTCATCTAGCATCCGGGCAAGTGTTCATGACATCTCAGAATCATGGTTATGCCGTTGATGTTAAAAGCATCGAAGCGTCTGAGATGGAACTTGCGTACGAACACATCAATGATGGGTCCGTTGAAGGATTGATTCATCCGGCTCTGCCAATCATGACAGTCCAGTTTCACCCAGAAGCGAGCCCAGGACCAACAGAGGCGATGGTCGTCTTCGATCAATTCGTAAATAGCGTATTACATCAGGAGGTAGCATATGTGGGATAAACAGAAAGTACTCGTTATCGGTTCGGGTCCAATCGTCATCGGGCAAGCAGCAGAATTTGATTATTCCGGCACACAAGCCTGTCAGGCGCTTCGAGAAGCGGGATGCGAGGTCATCTTAATGAATTCGAATCCGGCTACTATCATGACGGATCCGAGCACGGCAGATCATGTCTATATTGAGGCGATGACTCTTGAAAAAGCAACGGCCATCATCGAACAAGATCGACCATCCCATCTCCTAGCGACGGTCGGCGGTCAAACGGCACTCAATCTTGCGATGTCACTCGAAGAAGCAGGCGTACTTGAACAATACGGTGTCGAACTTCTAGGAACTTCGCTTGAGACGATCCGAGACGGAGAAGATCGTGAACGATTCAAGCAAAAGATGATCGAACTCGCGCAACCGCTCCCGGAAAGTCAAACGATCGAGTCGTTAGCAGAGCTTGAGGAATTCATGGCAGTACACGGGGTACCACTCGTCATTCGACCAGCCTTTACGCTCGGTGGAACGGGCGGCGGAATCGCAGTGACGAAGGACGATGCACGTCTGTTAGCGCAGAACGGCTTACAAGCGAGTCCAATTTCACAGTGTTTAGTTGAAGTGAGTATCGCTGGCTATAAAGAAGTCGAATACGAAGTCATGCGTGACAGCGCAGATACGACGATTATCGTTTGTAACATGGAAAACATCGATCCTGTCGGTGTCCATACCGGGGACTCGGTCGTCTTTGCACCGATTCAGTCGATTTCGGATCGAATGAATCAACAATTGCGGACGGAAGCGCGTAAAATCGTATCGCATCTCGGTGTCATCGGTGGATGCAACATACAATTCGCGATCCATCCGACGGAAGAACGTTATTTCGTCATTGAAGTCAATCCGCGTGTCAGTCGTTCTTCGGCACTTGCTTCCAAGGCGACGGGATATCCGATCGCAAAATTAGCGACACGTCTTGCGCTCGGTGAGCGACTCGACGATTGCATCAATCCTGTCACGAAAGAGACGATGGCGAGTTTTGAACCGACGATGGATTATATCACGGCAAAAGTGCCTTGTTTCCCATTTGATCTATTTACCGGCAGTAACCGGACGCTTGGAACACAAATGAAGGCGACGGGTGAGAGCATGGCGATGGGGAAGACGCTAGAAGAAGCGTTACAAAAGGCGTGGCGCGGTGCGGGAGTCGAGCAATCGCCTCTTTATCCGACATGGATGAAAACAGCGGAATCGGATGCGTTGTGGAAGGAAGTGATGGCGCCGACGGATCGTCGCTTGCTTGCGATGCTCGCGCTACTCGATCGCAAGGAGACGACCGTCGAATCACTCGTCGAACAGACGAAAGTACAAGCTTTATTCGTCAAAGTACTTCAACGCCTTGTCGATCAGCAACAAAACATCGATGTATCGAATGAAAGTTCTCTAAAGCAAACCAAAATGATGGGCTTCACGGACGAACAAATTGCGCTTCTGACAGGTGTTAGTGCTGTAGAGATCGAGCACTTACGTAAAGAAAAAGGCATCCTCCCTGTCTATCATATGATTGATACATGTGCAGGAGAGTTCAAGAGTGCGACACCTTATTTCTACGGAAACTGGAGTGGTCAAACGGAAGTCACAGCATCGACGAAAAAGAAAGTTGCTGTCATCGGTGCGGGACCCATTCGAATCGGTCAAGGAATCGAATTTGATTATTGCTCCGTTCACGCGGTACGTGCATTGCAAGCATCCGGTTATGAAACGATCATGATTAACAATAACCCAGAGACCGTCTCGACCGACTTCGAAGTCGCAGATCGCCTGTATGTCGAGCCGTTGACACTTGAAGACGTCATGCATGTGCTAGAAGCAGAGGATTGCCAAGACGTCCTAGTCCAGTTCGGAGGACAAACGGGAATTGCGCTGGCGTCTGGTTTGGAGAACGCCGGTTATCATCTTCTCGGAACGACGGCAGATGTCATTGACCAAATGGAAGACCGTGAGCGGTTCTATCAATTTTTAGATGATATCGGTATCGATCGTATTCCAGGACAAGAAGTGGCGACGCATGAACAAATGACAGAAGTTGCAACAACGATCGGTTATCCGGTTATGATTCGTCCTTCCTATGTCATCGGAGGTAAGGGAATGCATATCATCCACGATCAAGAGCAATTAGAGACGATCGTGTCTGAATTGGCATTCCCTGTCCTCGTGGATGCCTACCTCCAAGGAAAGGAAATCGAAGTCGACTGTATTACGGACGGCACAACGACGTACGTTCCGATTTTGATGGAGCAATTGGAACGGGCAGGGGTTCACTCTGGAGATTCAACGATGATTCTGCCACCTGTATCGCTCAGCGCTACCGTTCAGAGCGAAATCGAGCGATTTGCACAGATGATCGGGCAACGAATGGATTATAAAGGAGCGTACAATATCCAATTCGTCTTGCATGACGATCAAGTCTACGTGCTAGAAATCAATCCACGTGCCTCCCGCACGTTACCAATCGTCGCCAAAGTAACCGGTCAACCGATCTTGCAGTGGGCAGTCCAAGCAGCGGTCGGTCAAGCGGTCGCACTACCAACGGAACAGACGAAACTTGATTTCCATGCCGTCAAGACCCCTGTTTTTTCAACGTTGAAACTACAAGGCGTCGATCCGAAAACAGGTCCCGTCATGCGTTCGACAGGTGAAACGCTGCAATGGACGACAGACGGACTGGCGCTGGAACGTTTCATTTTCGACGAGACGACAAAACGACATTTGACGACGAGAGACATCATCGTTGCTGGAGCAGATACAGAGGCTTTCGAAACGGGTGTAGCATTAGATGAAACGATTGACTGGGCACAATGTGCGATTTTCTATTCGCACGTGATAGAAGAAAAAGCGAGTCGCGAAGCAGCGCTTGCTGCCGGGGTACAAGTCCTGACAGAACCTGAATTAGCGCATTATCATCTACAAGCGATAGAAAAGTCCCCTTATGCTGTGAAGCCACTTCATACATGGACAGAGCCGATCAAGGAGGAAGTAAAATGAAGACGATGCAACAATTAAAGCATTTCTTGACGATGGCGGAACTGACGCCGGAAGCACTGACGGAGCTATTGGCACTCGCGAAAGACATCAAGCATCAGCCGAGTGTCTACCAAAACGCATTAAGCCATAAAAAAGTGGCCTTATTGTTTGAAAAGGCATCGACGCGAACACGTCTATCGTTTGAGGTGGGTGTCGTCGAACTCGGTGGACATCCGATCGTGCTAAGTGGAGCAGATATGCAAATCGGGCGGGGGGAGCCGCTCTCAGATACGATTCAAGTCATGAGCCGTTACGTCGATGCCCTGATGATTCGGACGTTCGGTCATGAGATCGTCGACACACTTGCGGCACACGGTACGATTCCAATCATCAATGGATTGACGGATCTACACCATCCGTGCCAAGTCCTTGCTGACTTGCTGATAATCGAAGAGACATTTGGAACACGATCTGGAAAGATTTTGACATATATCGGGGACGGAAATAACATGGCCCATTCGCTGATGATTGGTGGAGCGCTCAGTGGAATGGAAGTTCGCATCTGTGCGCCGGAGGCGTATGCTCCTGATCCACAAATCGTTCATGAGGCACAAGTCATTGCGAAGGAAACGGGTGGAAACATCATCGTCATGACGGATCCTGAGGAAGCAGCGAGTGATGCAGACGTCGTATATACGGATGTCTTCGCGAGTATGGGACAAGAAGAAGAAGCGACGATGCGTCTGCAAGCATTTGAAGGATATCAGGTTAATGCCAATATCATGAATCAAGCAAATGATGAAGCTATTTTCTTGCATTGCCTTCCGGCGCATCGCGGGGAGGAAGTCACGGCGGACGTCATCGATGGCAAGCAATCGGTCATCTTCGATCAAGCTGAGAATCGCCTCCACGCACAAAAAGCGTTGCTCGTCACATTACTTGGATAACCCTAAAAGACTCGGTCACCAATTTGGCGACCGAGTCTTTTAGTTGAGCGAAGTTAATCATAATGGCGTCGGGCTAATCGTTCTTCTTGTTCTTTTTTGACTTGTCGCTTATTTTTTTCATGCAGACGTTTCATAAAAGGAGTCGTTTGCCAAGATGGAGCCCAGTCGGATTCTTTTCCGGCACGGAGGGCAAGAATATAATCATAGCTCTGATGAAGTCGTTCGATCATCTCTGTTCGGATATCACAAATGTGACCGTGTCCGGGAATCAAGAGTTTGACTTCATATTCATAAATGAACGACTCGAGTAACTCGAGCGTCGTCAAATACTCAGAGGAATCGTGTTCGATCAAGGGGATTTCAACGTCTGAAGCGTAATCGCCGCAGACTAACAAGTGAAGTGGCATGACGATGAAGGAAAGATGAGTCGCTTCATGACCGGGCGTCAAAAAGAAGATTAACTTCGTTTGTCCGATCGTTAAAATCGTCTCAGACTCATGGATGACATGTGTCACGTCTGGGAAAAGGACGGGAGAATCGATATAGAATTCATCATTAAAATCTTGTACGGCTTGGAGCGCTTCTTGTCGGTCGACATCGATGAACGGTTTAGAAGCGATGACGATGGCATCCGTAAAGGCATAGGCTCCTAAAATATGATCGAAATGGGCATGCGTATAGACGACGTATAATGGTCGTTCGCGACGCACGATTTCGACGTCTCGACGAATCGTTGCAATCTCATCGGGAAGCCAGCCAGGGTCGACGACGATCAGACAATCAGGCGTCTCGATTAATGTCGAAGTCGTTTTCATGAGTGTACTTTGATAGATCGTCACGCCGGGCATTTTCATCTGAATCATACGAATCCTCCTTTACGAATCTCTATCTATATCGTTGTATACCCATAAATTCGTTGGAATCATCAGCAGAATCAATAAAAAAGACGACTCGCACGTCGCGAGTCGCCTGCCCTCTAGAGGGAAATGGTCCTAGACCTATGTTATGTCATAATTGGAGCGGGTGAAGAGAATCGAACTCTCGTCATCAGCTTGGAAGGCTGAGGTTTTACCATTAAACTACACCCGCGTATTGGCTACATGAAATATAGTAGCATAGCAAAGAGGGCATTTCCATAACTTTTATGAAAAAAAGCAATTTCTTTTAAGATTCGGTGTACAATAATACTAGTTAATCGTTTCCAATGGTAATCTTGATTTGCAATATGGGTAAAGTTGGGTAGAGGAGAGAGTGTCTGGTGAATGAAGTGCGAGTTTGGAGCGAACAGCCGATGGGAAAAGGATGGAAGGCGATCTGTCACCATCAATTCGATCGTCATCGCTTATTGATAGGAGAGTGGTTCCATAACGTAGGTGTACTTGCTTTTTCCATCAATCAAGATGCGGATTTGCTACCGGATGTCCTTCCAAACACATTCGATCTGCCGCTCGTCTCGGAACGTGTGCAACGCGTCATTGCAGCATACGCGCCTTTTTCTGTACAATGTCTCAAGGTACATCTTGAGACGAAGGACGGAGTGGTTCCGTACTATCTTCTCAATCTCTTATCTGTCAGTCGGATCGAACATCTACATACGACGGATGTATTCCGTCCGGTCCCGAGACGACGCGTCTATTTTTTGACAGAGCGACGAATCAGCGATTCGATTTGTCCGCATCATCTTATGCGAGATGAGCGCACGCATCGCATGTTCGTCTCTGCTCAACTCGCTCGACAATTCGAGCGTATGGCTGTGACGGGTATCCGCTTTGAAGAGATACAACGAATGGAGGAATTCAAATGAAACAGTACACAGTCGATCATTGGATCACGCTAGAATATCCAAAGGTATTCGAATATCAAGAAGAAGAGACATATGTCAGTTTTTATTCGACGGATGAAAATGCAATGGGTACGCTCCAATTATCCATTTATGAGTCCGATTCAGAAGAATTGACACCGTATGAGGCGGCGGAACAAGAAATCAATCTGTTGGTGGAAGAGTTCGGCATCGAACTAACAGGAGCACTTGAAGTCCGTCGTAATTCAACAAAAGAAGCGTTGCTTGCAGTAGATGGGAAAGAAGAAGATATCTTCTTACGGATCTACGCGTATTCGGACGGGGAACGGTTAGTCTTATTGACGTACTCTGCAGAACGCGAGACGCTTGAAATCGAAGAAATCGAAGCGATGATTTCTTCACTGACTTGGATTCAATGAAGGATACGATAGAAGTGCAAAAGGCAACGGATCACAAGGATCCGCTGCCTTTTTTTATATCGATCGATGTGGCTTAAGAAGAACGGGAAGATGACTGTTTAGCTGCAGGATTGACTTGTTTATTCAACCAGCTCGCGATATCGGCAAAAACGCGGATGCGTTCGAACTCATGGAAGAGCTCATGACGTAACCCTCGATAAATCGTCAGCTGTACAGCATCGACACGGACACGATTATACATATCAAATAAATGATGGATACCTTTTCCGTCGAACGCGACCGCGTCATCCCCACCAGCAAGCAATAAGAGAGGTAAATGACGTGGATGCTGATAGATGGAAGCAAGTGCGTTGACGAGTTTCGTTGCATGTAAGAGTTCGTGGAAGAACCCAAGCGTGACTGTTTGACCGGACAATGGATCTGCATCATAGCGCATGACGGATTGTGGATCCGAAGAGAGCCAAGCATTTTTAGAAAGTGCTGGGAAGAAGCGTAAGTTATACCGCCCGAACACGAGTTGTCCGAACCGCTCAGCAGGGTGTGTTGCTGACAGCTGATGGATTTGACGTTCGACGAGTTTTTGGCTGACATCACCGAGTAAGCCTGTGCTAGTCGGAGGGCCACTCGCGATGATTCCAGCTACTGTATGACCGAGTGTTTGACCAATCCGGCGAGCGATCAACGAACCAAAACTATGACCAAAAATGAACACCGGCAATGTCGGATAACGCTCTTTGATGTCAGAGACGAGTTCTTCTGCGTCCTGCATCAATTGTTTAAACCCTTGATTCGGCTCGAGGTGTCCGAGCGTTCCGAGCTGAGCTGCTCGGGTTCCGAAACAGCGTAAGTCTGCGATGATCGTGTGGTAATGATGCGCATAGAGGAATTCTGCGAATTCCTCATACCGTGCGCCATGCTCCATCATCCCGTGAAAGACGATCACGACTCCTTTAGGATCATGGGCTTCGAGGCTATGCAATGTCGTAGTATAGCCGTCAGAGGCTATCCAATGTGAATGATCAATCGTCATGTAACTCATCCTCTCATCAAGAAAGTCCGAATACCTGTCCGTCTTCCGAAACGCCCATATGGAAGGCGGCAGGAACTGCGGGTAATCCTGGCATCGTTAATACATTCCCAGTCAATGCAACGATGAACCCTGCACCAACCGATGGTCGGATTTCGCGGACCGTGATCGTGAAGTCTTCGACACGACCATAACGAGCAGGGTCATCGGTTAAAGAAAATGGTGTTTTTGCCATACAAATCGGTAACTCATTCAATCCCATCTCCGTACACCGTTCGAGTTCGCGAAGCGCTTTGGCTTCAAAATGAACGTCAGCTGCACCGTAGACACGCTTTGCGATACGCTCGATCTTTTGACGAAGCGGTAAGACGTCAGGATACAGTGGGCGGAACTGGCTCGGTTCCTCAAGAGCTTGCATGACTTCCGTGACGAGTGCTTCGCCGCCAGCCCCCCCTTTACTGAAGACATCACTTTCCGCGACACGAATATTACGATCCTGACACCATTCTAGGATCATGTTCCGTTCTGCTTCCGTGTCAGTGAAGAAACGGTTCAAGGCAACGACGGCAGGGACGCCGAACAGACTCATCGTCTCGACGTGTTTTTCAAGTAACGCAAGACCATCTGTTAAGGCAGCGAGATTTTCTTCGCTGAGTTGCGTTTTGTCGACACCACCATGCATCTTCAAGGCACGAACCGTAGCGACGATGACGACGGCATCCGGGTGGAGTCCGCCAATTCGTGATTTGATGTTGAAGAACTTTTCGGCACCTAAATCAGCTCCGAATCCTGCTTCTGTGACAACGTAATCACTTAGCTTCAGTGCAGTTTGCGTTGCAATCAAAGAGTTACAACCATGTGCGATGTTCGCGAACGGTCCACCGTGAATCAGTGCCGGTGTTCCTTCGACGGTTTGAACGAGGTTCGGACGAAACGCATCTTTTAGAAGCAACGTCGCAGCTCCTGACGCCTGAATATCTTTGACCGTAACCGGCTGTTGATCGTACGTATACGCGACGACGATGCGACTCAAGCGTCGTTCGAGATCCGTGATCGAGTCTGCTAGACAGAGGACCGCCATGATCTCGGAAGCGACCGTGATATCGAACCCATCTTGACGCGGCACGCCATGCGCAGGACCACCAAGACCAATCGTGACTTGGCGCAAGGCACGGTCATTCAAATCAAGAACGCGTTTCCAGACGATACGACGCGGATCGATGCCAAGGATGTTACCTTGATGCAGGTGATTGTCGAGCAAGGCACTGATTGTATTATGGGCAGATGTGATCGCATGCATATCGCCTGTGAAATGAAGATTGATCTCTTCCATCGGTAGGACTTGGCTATAGCCACCACCACATGCGCCACCTTTTAAGCCCATCGTCGGACCGAGTGAGGGTTCCCGTAAACAAATCATCGTCTTGTGGTTTGCCCGATGCAACGCCTGTCCGAGTCCGACAGTGACGGTTGATTTTCCTTCACCAGCGGCTGTCGGATTGATGGCAGTGACAAGGATCAGTTTACCGTCAGATTTCGTTGCCAATCGGTTCAACATTCCGTCTGTCAACTTCGCTTTATACTTTCCGTACGTATCAAAATCCTCTTCTTGCAAACCAATCCGGTCCGCAATTTCTCGAATCGGGCGTAAGACGGTTTGTTGTGCGATTTCTAAGTCCGAACGAATGGTCTTTTCCATGGTATCGACTCCCTCTTTGATTGGATCTCTCTTTTTTCTAATAGTAGCGTATCTAGTGCGAACGCGCCAAAGGAAAACGTTCAATATTTTCCACCCAATGGGTCAAATGGTGACGTGTTCAAGTGCTAGAGAAAGACGTACTGTAGAGTGGAGGAGGGATGAAACAATGACATCTGGACAAAAGAAGTGGAAACGCGGTCTTGATTTTTGGCTCTTCGTCGGACCGGTCTTTCTTGTATTCGCAGTGATCGTGCTTGTACCGTTTTTCAATGGCGTCATGTATTCGTTCACGGATTGGAACGGTGTAACCGGAGAATTAAATTGGATCGGCTTTGATAACTATGTCCGTCTCTTTACGAGTGACGAGCAGTTCCAGCAGTCATTTTGGTTGACGACGAAATATACGGTCGTTGCCGTCATCTTAACGAATGTCGTCGGTTTCATCTTGGCGTTCTTATTGACACAAAATATTCGCACGCGTAATTTCTTACGAACGATTTTCTTCATGCCGAACTTGATCGGTGGGTTGATCCTCGGATTCGTTTGGCAGTTCATCTATGTCAAAGGCTTCGCATCGATCGGTGAATTGACAGGGTGGAGTATATTTGAACTTCCATGGTTGGGAGATGCCCGGACAGGATTCTGGGGTATCGTCATCGTTTCGATTTGGCAAGGTGGCGGTTACATCATGGTCATCTATATCGCAGCTCTACAAAACGTGCCACAAGAGCTGATTGAAGCAGCAAAAATCGATGGTGCCAATCGTCTCTCGACGTTACGGAACATTACGTTGCCACTGATTATGCCGTCGGTCACGATCTGTTTGTTCTTGACGATTTCATGGTCCTTCAAGTTATTCGATACGAACTTATCCCTAACGAATGGTGGACCATTCAAATCGACCGAAATGCTTGCTTTAAACATTTATAAAGAATCGTTTACGAACAATAATCTTGGACTCGGGTCAGCTAAAGCGATCATCTTCTTCGTTGTTGTCGCCGCGATTACAGTCACTCAAGTCTATCTGACGAAAAAACGGGAGGTGGAAGCATGAGTACGGCACAACCGTTACCCACTCCGCAAGAGGAGAAACCGAAGCGCTCCAAAAAGACGAGAGGTCGTTATTCACTCCGTCTTGGAACGGTCGAACTGGCAGCCTTATTGATGGGGCTTCTGTATATGATTCCGTTTTATTACGTCGTTTCGAATTCATTCAAGACGCAGGGAGATATCTTTACGAATACATCTGGCCTACCAAAGGAATGGATGACGTCCAACTATTCAGAAGCATGGGAAGCCATGAACTTCGGAAAAGTCTTTTTAAACTCCGTCATCATTACAGTCGGCGCTAACGCGGTCATCATCATCTTTTGTTCGATGGCAGCTTGGAAACTCGTCCGGACGAAAACACGCTTGTCAACGATCATCTTTTTCTTATTCGTTGCGGCGATGATCATTCCATTCCAGTCGATCATGATTCCCTTATCGAAACTGTCTGGTGATCTCGGATTGCAGAACAGTTATTGGGGATTGATTCTGATGTATCTTGGTTTTGGATCTGGATTATCAATCTTCTTATACCATGGATTCATGAAGTCGATTCCTGAAGAAATCGAGGAGGCAGCCATCATTGATGGTTGTTCACAATGGGGTGTGTTCTGGCGCATCGTGTTCCCATTACTCAAGCCGATCACGGTCACGATCATCATCTTGAACACGCTTTGGATTTGGAATGATTTCCTACTGCCATCGCTGATGTTACGAGACGTCGATTTACGAACGATTCCACTCGCGACGTTCTATTTCTTCGGTCAGTATACGAAGCAGTGGGACTTAGCACTTGCCGGACTCGTCCTCGGGATCATTCCGTTATTGCTGTTCTTCTTTGCCTTGCAAAAACAGATCATTCAAGGAATTACGAGTGGATCCATCAAATAATTTTTGTAAGCGCGTTCTCGATTCTGCGAGAACGCTTTTTTCATGTTTTACACGTCAGATTAATCTGACAACTTTTATTTTTTTTAAAAAAGGTCTTTTCAAACACTTGCGACCTGTTGTACGATGTTCTCAATTCAATTGTAACAACGACGTTGAAGGGAAGAGTAACACCTTGTACGACCGTATAGCGATCTGGGGATGGTGAGAGCCCAGTCGGAAGCAAGATGCGAAGAACCTCCCGGAGTCGCTACCCGAACCCGAATGTCAGTAGGCGTAGCCGGAGTTGCCTGTCCGTTATCATAAGGCCGAAGATGAAGTGATTCGTCTTTTGAGTGAGCAACATCGTTGCTAACATGGGTGGTACCGCGGAACCGAGTCTTTCGTCCCATATTCTTGGGAAAGAAGGGCTCTTTTTTATGGCTTCTTTTTCAAAACACAATTGAGGAGGAACACCACCATGACAACACTCGTATCGATGAAACACACACAGGAAGCGATCACACTCGTAAAGAAACGCTTTGAAGAACGCTTTTCGACAACACTCGGATTGACACGTGTCGAAGCACCATTGTTCGTAGAAAGTACACTCGGTGTCAACGATCATCTCAACGGCGTAGAGCGAATCATTCGTTTCGATGCTTTGGATCACACAGCAGATCTTGAAATCGTACAATCTCTTGCGAAATGGAAGCGTCAAGCGCTTCATACGTACGGATTTGAAGCGGGAGAAGGATTATACACGTTGATGCATGCGATTCGTCGCGATGAGATGCTGGATGCGACACACTCCATTCACGTCGATCAGTGGGATTGGGAACGGATCATTACGAAAGAACAACGGACGAGTGCTTATTTACAAGAAACGGTACAAGCGATCTATGCAACGATTCGCCAAGTCGAACAAGAAGTAGAAGCGGAGTATGGTATTTCAGCGATCTTACCGGAAACGATTCATTTCATGACGACGCAAGAATTAGAAGATGCGTATCCAACACTTTCGGCGAAAGAACGTGAAACAGAAGTCACGAAAGCATATGGTGCAGTTTTCCTCATGCAAATCGGTGGCGCACTGGCTTCAGGTGAGAAGCATGATGGTCGAGCGGCTGACTACGATGACTGGACACTCAACGGTGACATTTTAGTACACCATCCAGAAATCGGAGCATTCGAATTGTCTTCAATGGGAATTCGCGTTGACCGTGAAGCGTTGTTGAAACAGACTGCGATTGCTCAAGAAGAGGATAAATTGGCGTTCCCGTTCCATCAAGGTGTGCTCGAAGAGCGTCTACCGTTAACGATGGGTGGAGGAATCGGTCAATCCCGCATGGCGATGTTCTTATTGAAGAAACGTCACATCGGTGAAGTCCAAGCTTCTGTCTGGTCAGAAGAGACGCGTAAAAGTCTTCAAGCGGAAGGCGTCCACTTGCTCTGACATATATATATAGTAAGAAAGCGTCAAAACAGGATGTTTTATAAAGCAAAGGGCATGCTTCGATTCAGAAGCATGTTCTTTTTTTAGGTTCGTAAGACCTCAGGCGGAGGAAAGACGTGTCGATTCCTGATAGAATGGGGATAACAATAAATAAGAAAGAGGTGAAGACATGTCTTCTTTATTGATCGTAGGATTACTCATCCCTGTATTATTCCTCGTATTCCTTTGGTTCAACATTAAAGGGTTACGGACTATGTGGCGGGATTATAAACAGACAGGCTCAATCGTTGCACTCGGTTTCTTCATTGTCGGGATTATCGGAATCTTCACAGGCGTCTGGACGACGTTAGTCGTCATCATTTATTATCTCCTCCGTCCAGCGAGAGGATGAACGGAGGATTACTCGTATGTTGGAATGGTTGTTTTCAGCCGGAGAATCCAATCTCTGGCTGTTTTTAGGAATTATGATCGTTGGTCTTGGAACAGAATTGATTCCGGCAGAAGTGGGCTTACCGTTGCTCGGTCTATATGTGTCGAACGGAACGGTCAGCTGGACAACTGCTGTTCTGGTCGGTTTTTTAGGAAGTCTGATGGGAGCGACGGTCTTTTATCTTCTAGGTCGTTATGCAGGTCGTCCGATACTTATCCGGTACGGCAAATGGTTACTGATTAAAGAAAAAGAAATTGAGAAAGGGGAGCGCATCGTAGGGAAATACGGAACATGGTCTGCTTTGTTCGGACGCTTTTTCCCCGTCGTGCGCTCGGTCGTCTCGATTCCGTGTGGTTTGTTTGGTCTTTCGTTCAAACGCTATTTACTCGCTTCAAGTATTGGACTTTTTCCGGTTTCCTTCTTTTACATCTGGGTCGGTGAACGATTCGGAGTAGAACGTGCTGAATCCATGCTAAAAGGATTAGAACAGGAGTTATGGTGGATCTTAGGTGGAATCGTCGTGATTCTTGGTGGATACGTTCTCTACCGTCGTGCTAAAGCGAAGCGTAAAGAACAGAAGCAAGACACACAAACGAAACAACAAGATACATGAATATGTAAAAAAACAACGCAGTGGATCCTGAAGATCCACTGCGTTGTTTCATGAACAGATCAAGCGGGAGGAAACAGGAATCGCTTCAGTGTTTTGATGCGATGTTTTGGTGTCAGCAATAACAGCTGATCATTGCCTTCAAGGGCAGTGTCGCCACGCGGTGTGATGATTTGATCATCACGAATGATGGCAGTGATCAAAAATTCTTGTGGCAAATCAATCTCTGAGATCGTCGTTCCAATGAATGGATGGGACATTGGTAACGTTAACTCAATAATTTCGGCGTTCGGTTTACCAATCGACATGAATTCAATGACCGTATGAATAGCAGAAGTCTGTGTTTCGTTCAGTCGTAACCGCTCGGAAAGAAACGTCAACATACTCCCTTGAATTAGCGTAGATAGTAAGACTGTGAAAAACACGATATTGAAGATCATCGATGCATTCTCGATATCCGCAACGAGAGGGTATGTCGCGAGAATGATCGGTACCGCTCCTTTTAGGCCAGCAAAGGAAATGAAGACCTTCTCTTGCCACGAATAACGAAACGGAAGAAGACTCACCCAGACTGACAAAGGACGAGCGATGAAAATTAAGATCAGCGCCAGCGCAATGGAAGACAGGATGACCTGGACATCGAGCAATTGTTTCGGAAAGACAAGCAGACCGAGCACGATGAACATTCCGATTTGAGCAAGATGCGCCATACTCATCGTAAAGCGAACGAGTGTCTGTCGATAGACGAGTTCATGATTACTGATGTAGATCGCTGTGACATAAACGGCTAAAAATCCACTGGCATGGAACGTATCAGCTAAACCGAAAGACAGGAAAGCAAACGACATGAGCATGATCGGATAAAAGCTAGAAGAGGACAAATCGATCCGATTGATCAAGGTCGAAGCTGCCCATCCGATGAACAAACCAATCAGAAGTCCCATCGCCATTTCCCAAACGAGTGATCCAAGTCCCGATAAGAGCGATGCTTCTTCAGGGTTTGTCACGAACTCAAGGAACAAGACAGTCAAAAAGACGGCCATCGGGTCATTCGTACCGGATTCAACTTCGAGTGTTGATCCGACTTTCCGTCGAATCGGCTGACCACTCAAGACAGAAAAGATAGCAGCGGCATCCGTCGAACCAACGATTGCCCCGAGTAAAAAAGCATTCGCCCAACTAAAGCCCAGAATATAATGGGAAGCAACGGCAACGATGGATGTAGCGATGAAGACCCCGAACGTCGCAAGCGAGAGGGAAGGGGCTAATTCATGACGCACTTCCTTCCAAACCGTTTGCAGACCACCCTCGAATAAGATGATGATGAGGGCGACGGTTCCAAGAAGCTGAGCCAGTTCTGCATCGTCAAAACGAATGAACCCCGTAATGTCGCTTCCGGCAATCATACCAAGGGCGATAAAAATCAGTAGAGCAGGAATATTCAGACGACTTGATAACTTCGTCGTCCAGACGGCGGCAAACAGCAATATACCAATCAATAAAATCGTGAGTTGCAAGGACATGGCATCAAACTCCTATTCATAAAAGAATCTTTAGTTTCATGATACAACAATTCCGATGAAAAGACTCGGATAACGATTGTTCAATATTTTCCACCACACCGGACAACTTTCTCTCTCTTCATTGCAAGCGTTTTCATTTATTGTGAAGATGTAGCACGAAATGAAACGAAATCAGGGAGGGAATCCGAATGCGTAAAAGAAGATGGGCAGCATTACCTGTCGTCACGACGGCGATGGTCGTCGCTTTGGCAGCATGTGGTGGCGGTACATTGAATAGCGATGACTCGAAAGATAGTGGTTCAAAAGACGGTAAGACGCTCAACGTATTCCAATTCAAGGCTGAAATCGCAAAAGACATGGAAAAGATGGCAAAAGCGTATGAAAAGGAAACCGGAACGAAAGTCGTTGTGCAAACAGTCGGTGGTGGATCGGACTATGGCGCGGCTCTGAAATCACAGTTCGCTTCAGGTAATGAACCAGATGTCTTTAACAACGGTGGCTTTACGGAAGCAAAGACATGGCAAGATAAGTTAGAAGATTTGTCAGATGAAAAGTGGGTCGGTGATCTAACGGAGCTATCAAAAGAGCCAATGACGATTGATGGTAAATTGTATGGTATGCCAATGAACCTTGAGGGGTATGGCTTTATCTACAATAAAGATATCTTCAAAAAAGCCGGTATCACGGAACTTCCGAAAACATTAACGGAGTTGACGGAAGCTTCTAAGAAGCTGAAGGCAGACGGAGTGACGCCATTCTCGATTGGGTACGGGGAGTGGTGGATTCTCGGTAATCACCTGTTGAACATTCCGGTCGCACAGCAGGATGATCCAGATCAGTTCATTGCGGATCTTAACTCTGGAAAAGCGAAGTTCGAAGATAACAAACAGTTCAAGGATTTCATGAATCTATTTGATTTAACGATTGAGTACGGTAATAAAAATCCGTTAACGACGGATTACAACACACAAGTCTCTCAGTTTGCTGAAGGTAAGACAGCGATGCTTCAACAAGGGAACTGGGCACAACAATTGATTACGGACGTCAATCCGGACATCAACATGGGCTTCATCCCGATGCCGATCAATGATGATAAAGAAAAAATGGATCGTCTTCCTGTCGGCGTACCAAACAACTGGGTCGTCAATAAGAACTCGAAGAACAAAGCAGAAGCGAAAAAATTCCTCGAGTGGATGGCGACGTCTGACACAGGAAAAGACTACATGGTCAATAAATTTAAATTCATCCCTGCCTTCAAATCAATCGAAGCGAAGGATTTAGGACCGCTTGCAGATGATATTCAAGCGTACTCGAAAGACGGAAAAACGATCTCATGGAACTGGTTCAAGTATCCGGATGGTGCTGTAAACGAGTTCGGAGCGATTATGCAAGCATATGTTGGTAAGCAAAAAACAGCTGACGAGATGCTGCAGGATTTCACGAAGACATGGGATAAAATGAAGAAATAAGAACTGATTCAAAAAACATGCCTGTTCCGATTAACTGACGGAACAGGCATGTTTTTTTATGATAAGAAGAATAATTGGATGAAGAAGAGAAGCGCGAACACATAGATGAGTGGATGGACACGCTCTTTTTGGATAGCTTTCATGATTGGATAGACGATGAAACCGAATGCGATACCGGTTGCGATGCTACCGGATAATGGCATGATCAAGATGACGAGGAAAGCCGTGAAAGCTTCGCTGAAATCATCCCATGGAATCTGTTTGATGTTTTGAATCATGAAGGCACCGACTAAGATCAATGCGGGCGCAGTAATCGCAGGGACGCTCGAAATCGATTGAACGAACGGTCCAAAGACGGCAGATAATGCGAATAGAATCCCGACCGTCACGGATGTGAGTCCAGTCCGTCCACCAGCAGCGACACCTGCTGCAGATTCTACGTAAGCGGTTGTGGGACTTGTTCCGAACAATGAACCAGCGACCATCGCAGTCGAATCAGATAATAGGGCACGTTCGCTGTTTTTCAATGATCCATCTTCTTCAATCAATCCAGCCTGTTCTCCGACAGCGACCATCGTACCTGTCGTATCAAACATCGTCACGAGAACGAAGGAGAGGACACCGCTGAACAGACCGTATTGGAACACGTCTTGAATGGCGTTGAACGGATTCGTGATGATCAATCCTTCTGGTAACGTCGGTAACGCAACGAAGGAATCGGAAAACTTCAATTCACCTGTCAGGAATGCAATCAATCCAGAGAGGATCATGGCATACAAAATAGCACCTGGTACACGTTTGATCGTCAAGATGGCTGCAACTAATAGTCCGATGAGTGTGATCAATGCTTCTGGTGACGTCAATGCGCCAATCGTGACGAGTGTATCTTCACTAGCGACGAGAATTCCTGACATCTTGAGACCGAGTGAAGCAATGAAAAGACCGATTCCACCTGTGATCGCAAGCTTTAATGTCATCGGAATGATTTCAATCAGCTTCGTACGAATCGGTGAGAGGGATAACAATAAAAAAATGACACCAGCGACGAAGACAACTGAGAGTGCTGTCTGATATGGAATTTTCTCACCAACGACAAGTGTATAAGTAAAATACGCATTGAGTCCCATTCCGGGTGCGACTGCAATTGGTAGATTCGCATAAAGCCCCATCAGGAGCGTACCGATCAATGTCGCGATGATCGTCGCAGAAAAAGCTTGGGCTTGGGGGATACCGGCATCTGCTAAAATCGTTGGGTTGACGAGCAGAATATAGGCCATCGTAATGAACGTCACGAATCCAGCTTGGATTTCACGTTTTACGGTTGTTTGATGTGCAGCAAGTTTAAACATGGGTAAAAGGACCACCTTCATAACAAATTGATTAAAAAACGAACATTGATGATATTATAGTAAAATTCATTCGGAATCAAGTCGAAACAAAAAAGAATTTTTTATAGGAATCATGAAAGAGAATATCAGGAAATGATGTAAGCGGATTCAAGGTTATGATACGATTGATTACAAGAAAAAGGATGGGGGCGCCTTTCATGAAAAGTATCCGGACGCGTTTGATTCGTCTCGTCGTCCTGGCGATCTTGATTCCGACTGCCCTCGCGACATCGATTTCCTATCTGTATGTGCGGCACCATAACATTGAACAGGCAGAACGTTCTAGCCTGAACGTATTGACGCGGGGAAATACACAGGTGACCCATTATATAGAGGATATCCGCCGTCTATCGACGAGTCTGTACGCGAATCGTTCGTTGATGAACATCATGCGCGTCGGGGCAGATCAGGAACTAGACGAATCCGATGGAGTCGTTTCGCGGGCGATGTTAGGTCTGTTTTTATCACGTCAGGATATCGAGCAGTTACATTTCGTCATTTTAAATGGTTATTCGGAGTATTCGGTCTATAACATGAAAACAACGAGTCGAGGAAAGTTTGATTGGATGCAAGAAACGGATTATTTTCGATTGATGAAACAAAAAAGCGGCTGGTTGATTGACGAAGCGCACACGATTGAACCATATAATGTGCACACGATGATTCTTGATGAAAAACAAGTCGTTAGTTTTCGTTATCGCATCGATCGTGTCGAAACAGATGAGCCACTCGGCTTCCTTTCGGTGGATATTCCCGTCCGTGTATTTGAACAACAGTTAAAACTGTTCGAGAATGATCCGGAAGAGTCGTTATGGTTGATGACAGAACAGCGTGTGTTGGCACAGACTGGGGCAGAGATGGAACTACCGGTCGATCGATTCACTGGGCAGAGTGGGAGTTTACGTGTCGGAAAATCGTTCATCGTCTACTCAAAGACGATGACGAATGGCGTTCCACTCATACTTGTCAAACGGATTCCGTATGCGTCAGTCATCCAAGGGGCGAATGAAACGGCATTGATTCTTGTTTTGATTGGTCTCGTCTCACTGTTCGTTATGATCATTGCCGCAAGTCTCGTTGCCATGCAGATCACGAAGCCAATCAAACAGTTGACAGCAAACGTCTGGCGAGTCGAACAAGGGGATTTATCAGCACAATTCGTTGCGACGACGAATGACGAGATTGGATTACTCAACCGTCAGTTCCAACGCATGATTCAACGGATTGATCGTTTAATCAAACGGGAGTATCGACTGGCACTCGAAAACCGGACGAATGAGCTACGGGCATTACAATCTCAGCTCAATCCGCACTTCTTATTCAATGCCTTACAATCGATCGGAACGACGACGTTACAAGGAGACCGGAAGATCGCGTACCGCTCCATCACCGGATTATCACAAATGATGCGCTACTCGATGAATAATGAGCAGACGATCGTGACGTTAAAACAAGAAGTCGATCATCTTCAAGCGTATATTCGTTTGCAACAGCAACGTTTTCCGGAACGTTTCCGTTATATCGTTGACGTCCCGTGGCATCTCAATGACATTGAAGTGCCGAAGATGATCTTGCAACCGTTCGCTGAAAATTACTTTAAACACGGCTTTCGACAGCAATTAGCAGCGACGGAGAACTATCTTGCTTACAAAGTCCGGACGGATGGCGGACGCCTCATTATTCAAATCGAGAATAGCGGTGCCGTCCTCGAAACAGGACGACTTGAAGAGATTGATCGTAAAATGCGCATGCATCGTAGCCCAGAGGATCTCGAGACGAGCGGCATTGGTCTCCATAATATTTATGAACGGCTCTTGATTTTTTACGGGGAACAAGCAAATATGACGCTCTCTTCTTCAGCTGTAGAGGGCGGATTCAAAATCGTGATTCGGATTCCATATGAGAAGGGGGACTTGGCATGAACGTGTTGATCGTAGACGATGAACGACATGTACGGGAAGCGGTCAAATTGCTCGGGGAATGGGACAGTTGGCAGGTCTCACATATTTACGAGGCGGAACATGGGGAAGAAGCGAAACGATTACTGGATACTGGAACGATCGATTTAATGCTGACAGATGTCGAAATGCCTGGACTCGACGGATTAACATTACTAGAATGGACAAAAAATCATCATCCAAAGGTCGTCACGATCGTGCTGACAGGGTATGATGATTATACGTATATGCGACGTGCCATTTTGCATCAATCCTTTGATTATTTATTGAAGCCGGTTGATCCAGATGTACTCAATGATGCCTTGTCCCGCGCGATGGAATGTATCCATCCGGTAGTGGAATCAGGGGAAGCGATTGATCAAATCGCCAAATACATCGAAACGCATTATGCGGAAGAATTGACACTGCAATTCATGAGCGAACGGTTTTACTTGAGCCGAGAGTATATATCACGACGCTTCAAACAGCGTTTTTCTGTTAACTTATCTGATTACATCCAAACGATTCGCTTGAATCGGGCGAAGGAATTATTGAGTGAGACGGAAGCACGCATCTACGAAATCGCACTTGAAGTCGGATATCAGGACGATAAGTATTTTCGGAAAGTGTTCAAAAAACAATTCGGTATGACACCGAATGAGTTTCGTGAATTGTTGTCGATTTAAACGACTATCGAGGAGGAATCGTACATGAGTGTACACATTAACGCAGCTGAAGGACAAATCGCCGAAACGGTCTTACTTCCAGGAGATCCGTTACGTGCTAAATACATCGCTGAGACGTTTTTAGAGGATGTTGTTCTTTATAACGAGGTTCGAGGCATGTATGGCTTCACAGGTACTTATAAAGGGAAAAAAGTTTCGGTTCAAGGAACAGGTATGGGTGTACCATCGATGTCGATCTATGCGAACGAACTCGTTCAGTCATACGGTGCGAAGAACTTGATCCGTGTCGGAACTGCCGGTGGGATCACGCCAGACGTTAAAGTTCGTGACGTCGTCATCGCGATGAGTGCTTCGCATGACATGGCACAGAACCGTGTCCGTTTTAATGGACTAGACTACGCACCGACAGCTTCTTTTGATCTGCTGCATAAAGCATATACAGCAGCTAAAGAACAAGGTATCGATGCAAAAGTCGGTCAAATCTTCACGACGGATCAGTTCTATCAAGATGATTTCCATCACTTCAAAAAATGGGCGGATTTCGGATGTCTCGCAATCGAGATGGAAGCGGCAGGTCTTTACACACTTGCAGCAAAACATAAAGTAAACGCACTGACGATCCTGACGATTTCAGATCATCTGTTGACAGGTGAAGAAACGACATCGGAAGAGCGTCAGACGACATTCAACGATATGATGAAAGTTGCGCTTGAAACAGCGATTCAATTATAAGAAGTAAGACGGAGAAGCCTCTCCGTCTTTTTTCATAGTCGAAAAGAGATATGGTAAGATAAAGGCAGTGTTATAGATCAGTTAAAGGGGAGATTCTCGGATGGAGACAACGATGACAGAGACAGTGCTTTCAGAGCGCCTTGAGACACAGCGTCACTTTTTCCAAACAGGTGCAACACGTAGTCTAGCTTTTCGCTTAAGCATGCTGACATTCTTACGCCAAGCGATTGAAACGCATGAAGCGGCGATCTATGAGGCATTAAAACAAGATCTCAATAAACGACAGCATGATGCTTTTACGACGGAAATCGGTTTCGTTTATGGGGAGATTCAACGGATGGAGCGACAACTCCGTCGACTGGCACGCCCGAAGCGTGTCGCAACACCGCTTCTGCATATCGGCTCAAAAAGTGAAATCCAGTATGAACCCTATGGCAACGTTCTTGTCATCGCGCCATGGAACTATCCTTTCCAGCTGGCACTTGCTCCGGTCATTGGTGCGATTGCAGCGGGGAATACGGTCGTCCTTAAACCATCCGAGCTGACACCGAACGTCTCTCGTGTATTACGAGAAGTTTTTGAAACGGCATTCCATGAACGATTCGGAATCGTCATAGAAGGAGATGCTGAAGTCAGTAGCGCTTTATTAAACGAACGCTTTGATTATATCTTCTTTACGGGTTCCACACGCGTCGGAAAAATCGTGCATCAAGCTGCAGCGAAGCATTTGACACCGGTCACACTTGAACTGGGTGGTAAATCACCGACAATCGTTCACAAGGATGCGGATCTTCGTCTAGCAGCGAAGCGGATCGCATGGGGAAAATGGCTGAATGCCGGACAGACATGTATCGCCCCGGATTACGTATTGATTCATGAGGACGTTAAAGAACGTTTCTTGCAGTTGATTGAAGAAGAAGCCTTCAAACAGTACGGGAATGGCATCGGCGTCTCATCCTACGTCAAAATCGTATCGGACGATCATCTGAATCGCCTCAGCAGTTACTTGTCGCAAGGGACGATCGAATTCGGTGGACAAGTCGATCCGGAAACGCGTAAGATGGCGCCGACCGTCATGACGAATGTAGCGGTGGATGCTCCAGTGATGCAAGACGAAATCTTTGGACCGATCCTACCGGTGTTGACCTACCGTGAAATCGAAGAGGTCATCGCGTTCGTCAATGATCGTGACAAACCGCTTGCACTTTATCTGTTCACAGAGAACAAAGCCGTCGAACATCGTATCCTTGAACGGATTTCATTCGGTGGTGGATGTGTCAATGACACATTGATGCACGTCGCACAACATCACTTACCATTTGGTGGAGTCGGGGCGAGTGGCATGGGTGGATATCATGGCAAATATAGTTTCGAGACGTTCAGCCATCGTAAAGGAATCGTCAAAAACACGACGGCGTTCGATTTACCTTTCCGCTACATGCGAACAAATAGCAATTCCAAATGGATGCGCTTTTTGTTATGATGAGCTGTATTGAATACGTGGTATGAGAGGGATTTTGATTGTGAAGAAGAAATTAATTCGACTCATGAAAAAAACAGGTATGGTGGAGCAAAGTCTTCGGGTCATGATGCGAATCTTCACCTTATTTCCGGTACGGAAAAATCGTGTCATGTTTGAAAGCTTTTTGGGCAAACAGTACAATGATAGTCCTAAAGCCATCTACGATGAGTTGAAAAAGATGAACGTTGACTTAGAATTGATCATCAGCAAACAACGCGGTGTTTCTATGACGGATGAACAGGTGACATCTGTGAATCGGATGACGATCAAATGGATTTTTTTATTAGCTACTTCTCGCGTTTGGGTGTCCAATAGTCGCCTTCCTTCATGGCTAGTAAAACGAAAAGGTACTCTATATTATCAAACATGGCACGGAACGCCACTCAAAAAATTAGCGCTTGATATGGTGGATGTCCGAATGGCGAACACATCAACTGATCAATATAAAAAAGATTTTGTAAAAGAATCAGCAAAATGGGATGTCCTTCTCTCTCCGAACGCATACTCGAGTGAAATTTTCAAAAGAGCGTTTGGATACGAAGGAAAAATGTTAGAAATCGGATATCCTAGAAACGATGTGCTGTACCAAAATGAGAAACATGAAAGTATTATTGAGCGGGTAAAGGCACATTATCAAATAGAAACCGATAAAAAGATTATTTTATATGCTCCAACATGGAGAGATGATGATTACGTTGAGCAAGGAAACTACTCATTTACGTTACCTTTCTCCATTGAACGATTTGAGGAAGAATTTGGAGATGAGTATACAATGTTTGTACGACTCCATTATCTTGTTGGCGATCAATTGGATTTGAGTGCTGTCTCAGCGATTAAGAATGCCTCTAGATATCCGGAAATTTCTGAGCTATACTTAGCGGCAGATATCTTGATAACGGATTATTCCTCAGTGATGTTCGATTATGCGCACTTAAAACGTCCGATGCTATTCTACACCTATGATCTCAAACATTATCGTGATCATCTAAGAGGATTCTATTTTTCTTTTGAGGAAGAAGCACCGGGTCCGTTGATTCAAGAAGAGCAAATTCTTTTTGAAGAAATCAGACAGATCGAGTCGTGGGAGCGACGATTCGATTTGAAAAGTGAAGCATTTCGTCGTCATTATTGCGAATGGGATGACGGTCACGCAGCACAAAGAGCTGCGCTGGATATCTTAGAGAATATTAAATAAACGGGGAGTGTTTTTAGATGAAGAAGGTCATTACGTACGGTACATTTGATTTGTTACATTGGGGACATATCAATATTTTACGTCGCGCTAAAGAAATGGGAGATTACCTCATCGTGGCAATTTCGACAGATGAATTCAATCGTCTTAAGCATAAACAAGCGTACCATAACTATGAGAATCGTAAATTAATCTTAGAAGCAATTCGTTATGTGGATGAAGTCATTCCAGAGAACAACTGGGAACAAAAAGTAGAAGACGTTCAAAAACATAATGTTGATGTATTCGTTATGGGTGATGACTGGAAAGGTGAATTCGACTTCTTAAAAGACCATTGTGAAGTCGTTTACTTGGAGCGCACTGAAGGAATTTCAACTAGCCAAATTAAGAATGAGCTAGGCTCGAATTAATGGATGAAGAGACCTCGCGGGAGTGAGGTCTCTTTTTTAAGGGAGTCACTAAATATGCGTTCAATGATGATTTCGATCTATTTATTTATCTTTCGAATAGTCTATCAACTATTTTGTTTTTTACCTATTCAAGAAAAGACGTTATTTTGGATGAGCTATGGTGAAAATGCTATGCCAATACATCTTCGCTTAAATCAACGAAACAACCAACAAAAGCAAGTTCTTATCTTCGACGAACGCTATATGCGGGCGACAGATTGTTGGAATGTCAGTCGCAAAATTGCTTATCATCCAATGCGATTAATTACGATTTCTTATCATTTAGCTACTTCTCGTCATGTTTTTTTAGATAATTATATTGGAGAATTCAGCGTTTCCTCTACTCGAAAAAATACAAGGCGGATTCAATTGTGGCATGCCGCTGGAACGTTAAAACAGTTTGGGCTGACCTCATCGAAAACTCGTTCGATGTCCACGTCGACACAGAAACGATTTCGACGTGTCTATCAAGAATACGGAGATTTTATTGTTCCAGGAATGCGGTGTGCTGAACAATTCATGATGCCGCACGATTTAGAACGATCCCACTTTAAAGCGTTCGGCATGCCACGAACGGACTATTGGTTTGATGAGGAGCAACGAAAACAGAAAACAGTGGAATTAAGAAAACAATACGCAAAGACTGATCGTCGGATCTTATTGTATGCACCGACATACCGGGAATACAAAGAAACAGAAGATCATACGATTCAACAGTTTGAAAAACTTGCTCAAGCGGGGTGGACGATTCTCGTTAAATTGCATCCGACGATTCGAGCGCTTTCGACCTATCGTTCTAGCCATATCCATCTTGTGGACGATACGTATTCAATCAATGATTACTTGCTGATCACAGATGTGCTCGTAACTGATTATTCCTCCATTCCATTTGAAAGCTGTCTCCTCAACATTCCGGCGTTCCTGTATACACCGGATATCGATACATATCGACAACTACCAGGTCTCGTCGATCAGTATCCGAAACCATTGCCTGTGCGACAGACGGAGCGAATGGAACAATTGATGGATTGGATCATGTCTGAGACGATACTAGAAGAGTGCCGTCAGTACATGGAGGAATTTCAAACGAGTTGGTATGATCATCCTCCTGGTCAAGCAGTGGAACGCATCGTTGATCATTATTACGGAGATATATGATACTCAATCTGACGATTGCTTTAGTTTTAGAAAGCGATCGTCAGATAAATTTCCGAAAATAAATGTGAAACATTGAACAAAGTTTGACAATCTTTTGAAAATCCATTCTTTTCGACTGTGATGTTCTATACTAAAAGCAGAAGAAGAGGAGAGGAGAAATGGATATGCTAACTTGTGGAACGACTGAAGCCAATACGTTCGTTTTATCACCCGAAACGCGAACGTTGCTTGAGAGCTTCATGACAGAAACGACGTTCAAAAAGGATTCCATTGTCTGTTGGGAAGGGGAAATGAACGATAAGTTGTTTTATGTGAAACAAGGAGGCGTCAAACTATCGAAGTTGACGAAAAAAGGCAGTCCATTACTCATGTTTTTATATTTCAAAGGAGATTTGTTTGGCGAATTTGATGTAGGAGAAGCTTTTCCAAGTTCCTACAGTATTGAAACGATGGAAGATAGCATCATCGGATTCTTATCAAAAAACCAATTAGAAGAGCTTATGAAAAAAGACGGTGCCTTTGCCCTTGAGATCATGCGATGGCAAGCATTAATGCGGAAGCAAACGGAAACGAAATTACGTGACTTACTACTGTTTGGAAAACCAGGGGCATTAGCTTCGACGTTACTTCGCTTGATTGCGATGGAAGGGGAACAAGTGGGAGAAACGTATCGTCTTGCGAAGCGACCATCCGACGGTGAATTTGGTCAATTGATTGGTGCACCACGTGAAACGGTTAATCGTATGTTTTCTCAGTGGAAAAAAGAAGGGATCATTTCGATGACGGCAAAAGAAATCATCATTCACGATCCGCAATATCTACGGGATCTGTGTCATTGTGAAGGGTGTCCAGCAGGTGTTTGTCGAATTTAATAAGATGTACGAATCATCCCGACGCGAAACAGGACTTTCCTGTCTCGCGTTATTTTTGTGTATAAAAGTTTTTTCTACGCTCGTTTAGATGTGAACTTTCTGTGTGTTTTCGAAATGAAAAGTGCGGAATTTTCATATTTAAAGTGATATTTATCACAGTTTCCAGACTTGCTGAATTCTTACAATAAAGACAAGTTCAGAGTAGGAAAGGAGTAATCACGATGAGTCAAAAGACAGAATCGAACCTAAAAGGAACATTCGTTGCCGTCCTGATCGTAGCAGGTGTCATCATCGGGATGTGGAGTTCAATCTTTCTATTGTTCATATCACGTTAAGGGGGAATCACGATGCACATTCATCGTTTAGAAAAAATCTGGCTGATCTTCGGAGTAGCGATGCTCGCGGTCTTCTTGACCATCATCGGTGTATCCGCTTTTGCATCCGGAAATCAACCGCCATCCGATGCGACATTGATTGATCCGACGAAAGTCGATCAGACGAAACCGTTTGATAAGCCAGGACTAAAGAAAATTGATGACAACCGATACGAAGCGGTCATCGTTTCACAAGCTTTTCAGTTTACACCAAAAGATATGGTCATACCTAAAGGGGCGACAGTCGATTTTCTCGTGACATCGAAGGACGTCGTTCATGGATTTGAAATCGTTAAGACGAACGTCAACATGATGGTCGTTCCCGGACATATTAATTCGATTGAGTATACGTTCAAGGAAGCAGGCGAATATCTCGTCGTCTGTAATGAATATTGTGGTAATGCCCATCATATGATGGCAACGAAAATCAAGGTGGTGGAATAAGATGAATGCTATATCAAATAAACTAAGACAGTTCGAGATGGAGCGTGGTCTACCCGCTACCGTCATCGGAGTCAAGGAAGCGAAACTGGCCTTTGCACATGTTAGTTTTTCACTTGTCGCCTTATTGATCGGTGGTCTATGTGGATTACTACAAACGATGGTACGGACAGGTGCCATTCCAGAAATCGCTGGAATCGGATACTATGAGCTTCTGACTGCTCACGGATTGATGCTTGCAATCGTCTTTACGACGTTATTCATTTTCGGATTATTGTTCTCATTTTTAGGTCAATCGTTCGGACGCTTCGAAGAGTTTCCGCGACGTCTCGGATGGGTCGGGTTCTGGTTCATGATTCTTGGTGTCGTCCTCGTCACGTGGATGGTGCTTGCAGGTGAAGCATCCGTCCTCTATACGTTCTATGCACCACTCAAGGCACATCCTGTTTTTTATATCGGACTCGTCATCTTCGTCGTCGGAACGTGGATCGCGTCTGGTGCCATGTTCCGAATGTATGCTGATTATAAGCGGGAACACCCTGGTGTTCATCCACCGCTTCAAGCCTACATGAGCATTATGACTGCCTTGTTATGGGTGGTTGCGACACTCGGCGTAGCGGCAACGATTCTCTTTCAACTTCTTCCTTTATCTCTTGGTTGGACGGATAAGGTCGGGATCGAGCTATCTCGGACGCTATTTTGGTACTTTGGTCATCCGCTCGTCTATTTCTGGTTGTTACCTGCCTACATCGTCTGGTATACGGTCATTCCGAAAATCGTTGGTGGGAAGATTTTTTCTGACGCGTTAGCACGCATGTCGTTCTTGTTATTCCTACTCTTTTCATTCCCTGTAGGTTTTCACCATCAATTGTTAGAGCCAGGGATTTCTGCATTTTGGAAGTATGTCCAAGTCGTCTTGACATTCCTCGTCATCATTCCATCATTGATGACTGCCTTCTCGATGTTTGCGACATTTGAGCTAGCAGGTCGCCGTAAGGGAGCAACTGGCATATTTGGTTGGGTGAAGAAAATGCCATATCGGGATGTCCGGTTCCTTGCACCGTTCATCGGGATGTTGTTCTTCATTCCAGCAGGTGCAGGTGGTGTCATTAATGCATCGCATCAGCTGAACATCATCGTTCATAACACATTATGGGTTACGGGACACTTTCATATCACGGTCGGTGCTGCTGTCGCACTAACGTTCTTCGGAACAGCCTACTGGCTTGTCCCGCTCTTACGTGGTCGGACGTTAACAGCGGCAATGAATCGTCTTGGACTTATTCAAACGGCTGCCTGGACGATCGGAATGCTCTTCATGTCGACTGCGATGCACATCTCAGGATTACTCGGTAATCCACGACGGACGGGACCAGCCACCTACTTCAAGGATTCAATCGTCGCTGACTGGATTCCATATCATGTCGCAATGGCGATCGGCGGAACGATTTTATTCATCTCGATTCTGCTATTCCTCTATGCGATGTTCCAACTGGCCTTCCGAGCGCCAAAAGGAACAGAAGAATTTCCGATTGCTGAAACGGAAGAAGAGGCGATGGCAACGCCACTCTTCTTTGAAAATTGGAAGCTATGGATTTTCGTGACGTTCGCTTTGATTGCGTTTGCGTACACGGTACCGATTTGGCATATGATTGAAAATGCCCCTCCAGGAGCTCCCGGATGGAGACTCTGGTAAGACAGTGAAGAGGGGACTGACTCAAAAAAAGAATGACGCGTCATTTCAAGCCCTTTCCTCAGGCGAGACAAAGCCCCCCCTTTCCTACTTCATTTAAGCAAGAAAGGGGGGCTTGTTTGTCTCTGACAACGCATAAATGCGCTTTTCCTGTAGGAGTTGCGTGTGACGCGTCATTCTTTTTATTACGAGATAAGGGAGGCAGATCATCAATCTGCCTCCCTTATCTTTGTAGAGACTGACTTTTGAGTCAGCCCCTTATTTGCGTGAGCTTAAGGAATAAGTAATGAAGGGCTAAATCTTATTTGACGAGATTATGCTTGAAGGCATAGACGACAGCTTGTGTACGGTCTACGACATCGAGTTTCGATAAGATGTTCGAGACGTGTGTCTTAACGGTTTTTAAGGAAATGAATAATTCGTCTGCGATTTCTTGGTTCGCCATACCACGAGCCATCAATTGAAGAACTTCCTGCTCACGTTCCGTCAAATCGTCATGCAAGTGTGTCGTAGGACGACGAAGACGTTCCATCATTTTACCGGTCACTTGTGCTGCCATGACAGATTGACCGTTTGCCGTCTTGCGAATCGCTTCTGCGATGTCAAAGGCACTAGCCGTTTTTAAGACATAACTCATCGCACCGGCTTCAATGACAGGATAAACTTTCTCATCATCAAGAAAACTCGTCACGACGAGAATTTTTGCTTCCGGCCAGTCTTTGCGAATCAGTCGCGTTCCTTCGACGCCATCGACTGGCTCCATCACTAAATCCATCAAGATGACATCCGGTCGGTGTTCAAGCGCAAGCAAGGCTCCTGCTTGACCATCCGACGCTTCGGCGACGACCTCGATGTCTGGTTGTGTGGAAAGGAAAGCAGACACACCGGCCCGGACCATCTCGTGATCATCTACTAATAATACGCGTATCATACTTGCACCATCCGATCTTTTCTAAGTTTGACTTCGATTTGGGTTCCTTGTCCTGGAACACTGACGAGACGAATCGTTCCACCCATCTCAGCCGTTCGTTCCCGCATCGAATTAATGCCATAAGAGGCAAGTTTTTTTTCATCAACGACGAATCCAACACCATCATCATTCATGCTCAGAATGATCGTTTCGTTGAATTGTCGGAGCTCGATATCCATATGAGACGCTTTCGCGTGACGTAATGCATTCGTCAATCCTTCTTGGACGATCCGGAACAACTCGTTTTCGATTTGTCGTGGAAGTGTCATCTCTTCTAACTTCCAACTCAACTGTGTGGACTGCTTTCTAGATAATTCTTCGAGCAGTTGCGAAAGTCCTTGTTGTAACGTCATCCCTTCTAGTTCGACAGGGCGAAGCTGAAGTAAGAGGGAGCGCATTTCAGACTGCGCCGTTTGCGCCATCGTCTCGACCATCTCGATCTGTTTGGCTGCAGCTTCAGGTTGAGACAGAATCGTCTGTTTAGCTGCTGTCGTCATCATGGAGATGGCATAGAGCTGTTGCGAAACGGAGTCGTGTAAATCACGTGCGAGTCGCTTTCGTTCCTCCGTGACGGCTTGAACTCTTACTTGTTCAACGTGTTGCGGACGTGTACTGATTTTTTGGACGGTCTCGACTTGTTCGTCGATACGTTTTCCAATCCGCGACAAGCGCGTCAACGTATGAAAGTAGGGACCCGGAACGATCGTCACATCTTTTCCTTGTTCCAGTTCAATGATGGCAGTCGTGACACGTTTGAAGTCACGTCGCAAGAAAAAGTAATGCATGCTACCGATGGCAAGCGGTAGTAATAACGAGAGTCCGATGACGAGTAGAAGGACAGGGAAATCTTGTTGACGGACGAATAGGACATGCCAATCGACTTGTCGTGTACTTAAGAATAACAACGTCGTCATGACGGCAGTCAAAAAGCCTGTCATGACTTGGAGTGCAATGACACCAAGCGGGAATTGATCACGCTTCATATCGAAGACACCTCCACGTTGCCAATACCGAGCATGACATGAATGCGAACCTTCCGCGTCGCTTCGCCGTATTCCGGTGCCCGGAATTGAATGCGTCGATTAAAGAAGGTCGGAATCCGGCGGATATCTGTCTTGACGCTTCCGAAGCCGATTGACGTGTCGAGTGTATAGTCGTAGCCGGACGGTAAAAGAATTCGGACGTCCCCGACGACACCACTGACGACGATCAAGGTCTCGCCTTCTGGAACATAGGCGTGCGTCAAATCGATTTCTAAATCCTTGACGATGAACTGTTCGCTCAAATCCTGTAAGACGTACGGTGCATCGGCTTGAGTCGAGAAGGAATAAGCGGGTTGAATCTTGATCCCTTCCTCTTCATATTGATGCGGAGCAATCCGTGAAAATAAAAATTCGCGGACAGAATGTCGTGTCACGAGAATGATCCCAAGATAGAGCAAGATACCAGCAATGACAAAACCGATGGCAGCCGAACTAAGGACGACGCCAGCAAGAATGATCGTACCGACGATGTAGAAGAGGATTGCTAATTTTTCATGATTGCGTCGCCGGAAATGAATCCCGACATAATACAGCAGGAACGGAAATAAGACACCAAACAATACATTTCCTGCACCGGACAATAGGTCATAGAACAGACCGAGGGCGAACAGGATCGATACGTAACCGACCAGTTGTTTCGTACTTAATCGTCGCACGATCAATCTCCTTTCTAACATGACAAAGGGAGGCATACGCCTCCTTCATCATTGACTGCTTATTGGTGAATGCGGCGTTCGAGTTCAGCGATACGCGCATCGATATCATCTTCATCAACGGCTGGTTGTTTTGCTTCAGGCTCTTCTGCCGTGAACGGATGTGCTTCTTCTTTTATAGTAGCATTTGGTTCGCGATCTAGCACCTGGTTCATCTTGTTTTTTAAGTTCGAGACGTTTTCGCGCATCATCCATTCGTACCGTTTGTTTTGTAGATCTTCGAGCTTTAACTTCAATTCGAGGGCTTCACGTTCCAATTCGTTCAGCTCGCGTTTCGTCTCAGCGACGAGTTCTTCAAAGAACCGGTACTGCTCCCCGTAATGCTTCGATTCGATGGCTGCACGCTCAGCCAGTTGTTGTTCACCGGCTTCGTTCGCGATTTCGACTTGCTTGAAGCGTTTATCGGCTAAATCCTTCGCTTCTTCCTGTTTTTGTGTCAGTTCCAGCAGCAATGTCCGTTGACGCTCGAGTAGTCGATCAATCTCTTTTAAATCAGCTTCTGTTGATCGGATATGACGAACAAGTTTCTTAGCAGGTACTTCGCCCTGTTCAGCAGCTTTTTTGACTTCTGTCATCATTTGTGTCGCAAAATCGTTGAGTTGATCAAATACGTTTTTCATGAAAAAATTCCTCCTTGGAAGTGGCGAATGATATCGGGTCACACATTTTGATTAGAAACGTTTTTCGTCTAGGTCTTTCCAGTCTGCTTCGAAATGTGTCGTTGATGTACGGCGACGGTTAAAGAGATCTTGAACATTGACACGTTGTAGTTTCATACGCATGTAACCGACGTACAATGCGATGGCTGCTGCGATTCCGATGACTGCCCAGATGTTCGAGAGGGCAAGCCCGATTCCGATGGCTGCTAGGAATCCGAAGCCGAGTTTCGCTGGCCATTTGTTCGACTGCATGAACTTACTGATCGAATAGAACGCGAGTAACGCCCCTAAACCAAGTCCGATCATATGCGGTAATGTTCCGATGACGACGGCAAGTAACGCCAGTCCGGCGAGAATCATCACCAGTTGTTTTCCTTTCGATTGCTTCATGAGGAAGCCTCCCTTGTGTTGATACCTTTATGATACGGGAGTCCTTCTATTCCTACGACACTCTTTGGACCGTATTTGCTCTCGGGCTTAAGGCGGAGAGAAGGTCTGACTTTAAGGGAAGCGCTATCAGCACCAATGATTCATGTGATACTCTATAAGGGAATCGAATCGAGAGGAGTGATGTTGATGAGTGCAACAATCAACGTAAACCAAGTAACATGTGTCGGAAACCAGGGAGGGGTTTCCCTCCCTTAAATCAGAGGAGGAAACCATTTGAACGAATGGGGTACACCACCTGTCTACGAAACGACAGGAACAGAACGATTAGGACGGATCATAGCCGTCTATCAAACACATTATCGCGTCATGACGGAAACAGGAGAATCGCTGAGCGAACTGTCTGGTAAATTGCGTTTTCAATCGGGAACGAAAGCTGAATTGCCAGCGGTTGGTGACTGGATCATCCAAACAGAGAGAGAGCAAGGCAAAGGACGGATCGAACGTGTCTTACCACGATCTTCTCAATTTTCCCGAAAAGCGGCAGGAACGGAGACCGAGGAACAAATCATCTGCGCGAATGTCGACGTTGCCTTGCTCGTCATGGCTTTTGGACATGACTTCAACGTCCGTCGACTGGAACGTTATTTAACGGTTGCTTGGGATGCAGGGGTGACACCAATCATCGTCCTGACGAAAAAAAGTCTGATGCCGTCGATTGAAACGGAACTGCAGGCTGTCGGAGCAATCGCGTTCGGAACACCAATCCTTGCCGTTGATTCTTTAACTGGTGACGGATTAGAGGAGTTGCGTGAACAGTTACAAATCAAGCAGACAATCGTGTTAGTCGGATCGTCCGGCGTCGGGAAGTCGACGCTCGTCAATGCTTTAGCTGGAGAACAGTTAATGGAGACGGGTGGCGTACGAGAAGACGATGAACGTGGACGTCACACGACGACGCATCGCGAACTGAAACGACTATCGAACGGTCTATTGCTTGTTGATACACCGGGGATGCGAGAATTGGCCTTATGGGATGGCAGTGACGGTTTATCGTCGACGTTTTCCGATATTGAGGAGCTTGCTGAAAACTGTCGTTTCCGAGACTGTGAACATGATAAGGAACCGGGATGTGCCGTTCGGATAGCTTTAGAAGATGGCACACTAACTGCTGAGCGCTGGAACAGCTTCGTCAAGCTAAAACGAGAAATCGCTTATGCGGAACGCAAGCAAAATGTGGCGTTGCAGGCAGCGGAGAAAGAAAAGTGGAAAAAAATCCACAAGCAGGCCCAAGCGCATACGAAAGTGAAGTATCAAAAGCGATAATACGACTGAAATATGAAAAGCATCTGCAACGGAAAAAGGAGTCTCTTTTTCTATGCAGATGCTTTTTTCTCGTTATTCTTTTGAAAGGAATTCATTTGGTTCTGTATGGAACGGCACGTTACCCGTCAAAGTATCAAGACGATGTAAGTCGGATTGAATCGCTTCAGGGTCACTTCGGCGCGCGTTTCGTACCGTGGCCGTTCCGACCGGATGATCGTTGAATCCAGTCGTTAAATCAAACGTCCGATTCGACAGCCGATCGGTAAAATAACGATCGTGAGAGACGAAGAGGAGCTCACCAGGGAAAACATCGAGGGCGGCTTCGATTTGTTCACGAGTCGCAAGGTCCAAATAGTTCGTTGGTTCATCGAGAATAAGCAAGTGAGCACCAGAAAAATACAGGCGTAAGAAAGCGATCCGACATTTTTCACCCATACTGGCGTCGGAAATCGACCGGTAAACATCATCGCGACGGAATAAAAAACAGGCGAGCAACGTCCGGGCGTCCGTCTCACTCATCGTGCCGTACTCAAGTAATGCCTCTAACAACGTACCTGATGTCGGTAAGTGGGAAAGGGCTTGTGAAAAATAGCCGGTCTTCAATCGAGGATGACGGATTATGTTCCCTTGATGAGGAACATATTCGCCCTCGATGAGACGCAGTAAGGTCGTTTTCCCGCTTCCATTCGGTCCGATGACAGCAATTCGGTCGCCACGTTCTACCGTAAACGAAACATCCTTTAGGATCGGTTTCGTCTCATGCCTAAACGAGACACGTTCGAACGAAATCAGTCGTTTCGCACGAATCGCTTCATGTTCGAATGCGACGTGAACAGTCGGTGCAACTTGTGGTTTTTGTACACGATCCTCGAGTAGACGCTCGAGTTGCTGCTCTTTTGCCTTGACCTTCGTCGCATGTTTAGCAGCCTTCTTTTTCGCATACGGATCCCGTTCACTCGCTTGATTCGAGGCTTTTTGATGCCATTGCCGGTATCCTTGAATCATGCGTGTCAGCTCTTTGCGGGTGCGTTCTTGTTTTTCGTACGCTCGTTGTTGCGACAGAGCTTGATGTTCCTTTTGTTCTTTATAGGACTGATAGTTTCCGCTGTATCGCGTTGCCCCTGATTCAGATAATTCAATGACGGCATCAGCTGTTGCGTCGATGAAGAATCGTTCGTGTGAGACGTAGAGAATCGAGGTCCGTGACATGTTGACCCATTCCGTGAGCCACTCGAGCGTCTCTTGATCCAGATGATTCGTCGGTTCATCGAGAATGATGAAATCAGGTCGTGACAGAAGCAGGCAGGCAAGTTGGAGGCGCGTCTGTTCACCACCGCTTAGACTGGATGCTTTGTGTGTCCAGAGTGCTTCCTCTAATTTGACTTCTTTTAAGACGCGTGCTGCATCTGCTTCAAGCGAGAAGGCGTCCTGATCGAGTGCTTGTTGATAGATCGTCAAGTCACCATTCATAGCATTAGCGCGAAGTTGATAACGAACCGCATCCGCTCGTTCGACGACATCAAGAACGGTGTGATCGCCCGCTACGAAGTGTTGTGATAGTAGACCGAGTTTTTTGTAATGACGCTTGATCGAACCGTCAGTCGGCTGAAGTTGGTCAGCGATCAAGTGTAACAGTGTCGTTTTTCCGATGCCGTTCGGACCGATTAAGGCGACATGTTCACCGGTATGAATATGAAAAGAAACGTCCGAGAAAAGGCGTCGTTCGTCGTAGTCCATCGATAGGTGTTGGATCGTAAGTGTTTCAGTAGGCATAAAAGCAGCTCCTTTAGTGTTCATTTCCGATAAGATGAAATGAAAAACACACCATCCGAAGCGAGCGGATGGTGTGCCGGAGTGTAACTCAAAGAAGGTGCTGGCCAGAGGTTGGTCACACCGAAAAAGAGCAGACTCGTAGCGTCAGACATCCGCAACTGCATTGCGAAAGAGATGATTTCATTCATCAAGCGACGTGTACGAGTGATTGCTTCATTTCGGTGTTGTACCTCCTGTTCATAGTCTATGCCGTCATTGTAACAAAATGGAAACGTTAACACAAGTACGATTCAAGTAAGGTTTGCGCAGTATCCGTTTCTTCTGATGAAGGGGGAAGCACATCAGTTAACGGATATGCGAGACCGAGGTTTTCCCACTTATAGACACCGAGTTGATGATAAGGGAGTACTTCGACGCGCTCGACGTTTCCGAGCGTCCGGATGAACTCGCCGGTCTGACGGAGGAAATGTTCTGACATCGTAATACCTGGAACGAGGACGTGGCGAATCCAGACGGGAATGTTTCGCTCGGCTAGGCGTTTTGCGAAGGCGAGTGTATTGGCGTTACTCCGTCCAGTCAAGACGCGACAAGCGGCATCGTCGATATGTTTGATATCGAGTAGTACTAGATCCGTCGCATCGAGAATCGCATCGATGTTTTTCGGGACGACGGATCCCGCGGTATCGATGACCGTATGCAGTCCATGGCGTTTTGCTTCTGTTAAAGCAGCCTCCAAGAATTCTGGCTGAGCGAGCGGTTCACCTCCAGAGAAGGTGATTCCGCCACCCGTGGCCTCGAAAAAGGAGCGATAGCTGATCGCTTCTTTTACGACTTCGTCTGCTGAGACACGCCGTCCGCAACCGAACTCCCATGTATCCACGTTATGACAGTATTGACATCGTAGTGGACATCCTTGCGTAAAGACGATGAATCGAATGCCAGGACCATCGACTGTTCCACATGATTCAACGGAATGGATCATACCATAGGTCATCCTGCTCACTTCCTTTCACATACTACACATCATTTTAGAGAGAACCGTGGAACGTTCGATTGATGACATCGATCTGTTGTTCACGCGTCAGTTTAATGAAGTTGACTGCATAACCGGATACCCGAATCGTTAACTGTGGATATTGTTCTGGATGCTCCATGGCATCGAGTAACGTCTCACGGTCAAAGACGTTGACATTCAAATGGTGTCCTTTTGAAGTCGTACCACCCATATATCCGTCAAGTAATCCGACTGTATTGCGAATGCGTGTGGCTTCATCCTTACCAAGTGCTTTTGGCACGATCGAGAACGTGTAGGAAATCCCGTCGAGCGCATGTTCATATGGTAATTTTCCGACAGATGTCAGTGCGGCGACAGCTCCTCTAGTGTCACGTCCATGCATCGGGTTAGCACCAGGTGCGAATGGTTCACCCGCACGGCGTCCATCTGGCGTATTTCCTGTTTTTTTACCGTAGACGACGTTTGAAGTAATCGTCAGGACAGACTGCGTCGGAAGGGCATTGCGATACGTTGGATGTTTACGGATTTTCTCCATGAACAGTGTGACGAGATCGACCGCCATCTGATCTACCCGTTCATCGTTATTCCCGAACTTCGGAAACTCGCCTTCGATCTTGAAATCAACTGCAATCCCATCCGCATCTCGGATTGGACGAACTGTTGCGTAACGGATGGCAGATAGACTGTCAGCGACGACCGATAAACCAGCGATACCGCATGCCATCGTCCGTAAGATTTCTGGATCATGTAAAGCCATCTCAATCCGTTCGTAGCTGTACTTATCATGCATGTAGTGGATGACATTCAGTGTGTTGACGTACAGTTCTGCGAGCCAATCGAGTTGACGATCATAAGCCGCCATGACGGTTTCGTAATCGAGTACTTCATCAAGCATCAATGGACTTGCTGGGGCGACTTGGATTTTGAGCTTCTCGTCCATTCCGCCATTGATCGTATAAAGTAATGCTTTTGCCAGGTTTGCTCGCGCACCGAAGAACTGCATCTGTTTCCCGATCTTCATCGCGGAGACACAACAAGCGATGCCGTAATCATCTCCATAAACCGGTAACATCAAATCATCGTTTTCATATTGAATCGAGCTTGAAACGATCGACATCTTCGCACAGAATTCCTTGAATCCGCGTGGAAGCTGAGTAGACCAGAGAACGGTTAGATTCGGTTCCGGTGCCGGACCAAGTGTCGAGAGAGTGTGTAAGAAGCGGAATGAACTTTTCGTGACGTTTGATCGTCCATCTTCACTCATTCCACCGATTGATTCCGTTACCCACGTCGGATCACCTGAGAATAGATCGTTGTAGTCTGGTGTCCGTAAGAACTTAACGATCCGAAGCTTCATGACGAAATGATCGACGAGTTCTTGTGCAGTCTCTTCCGTCAAGCGACCAGCCGCAAGATCACGTTCGACATAAATATCAAGGAACGTCGAGACTCGACCGAGTGACATGGCTGCCCCGTTTTGCTCTTTGATGGCAGCAAGATAGGCAAGATAGACCCACTGGAATGCTTCTTGTGCTGTTTCTGCAGGGCGGGAGAGATCGAAACCATAGCGAGCTCCAAGCTCGGTCAATTCCGTTAATGCGCGCAACTGTTCATTCATCTCTTCACGGTCGCGAATCATCGATTCAGATAAGAACCCGCCACGTGCCTTTAAATCCTTCTTACGTTCTTCGATCAAGCGTGCCGTTCCGTACAAAGCAACACGACGATAGTCACCGATGATCCGTCCGCGACCATAAGCATCAGGTAATCCGGTGATAATACCGGCTTTACGTGCAGCGCGCATTTCAGGGGTATAGGCATCGAAAACCCCTTGGTTATGTGTCTTCCGGTACTCGCTGAAAGTTTTCGTGACGGTCTCGTCTGCTTCAAAGCCATACGCAGCTAGGGCATCATTCACCATCCGAATCCCACCGTTCGGATGAATCGAACGTTTAAACGGTTCGTCTGTCTGTAAACCGACGATTTTTTCAAGTGAGCGATTCAGATACCCTGCATCATGCGAGAGGATCGTTGATGGTGTTTTAGCATCGACGGCATATACACCACCACGTTGTCGTTCTTCATTCGTCAGCTGTAGAATTTGTTGCCAGAGACGTTCCGTTGCTTGCGTCGGACCGACTAAAAAGTGATCATCTCCTGTATATTCCGTGCGATTGAGTCGGATGAAGTCTGCGACATCGATCGTCTTTACCCATTCACCAGACGTAAAGCTTGCCCAGGCACTTGTTTTTTCTAATAACATGGATACCACTCCTTTAATATTGAGCTAATCATCAGTTCCTTATGTGAATAGTGTAACAAAAGGAAGGGGTGATTCCCTTTACGTTCATGTGAATGTTTTAACAAGTGGACAAACGTTGATATGACGGGCTTTCTTTATTTCTGTATTCATATGAAAATAGTTTTAAAAAAACAGTTTTAGATTGCTAATTCAAGGTTTTTTGGAAACTGTATGAGTTGATTTGAAAAAGATTCACTAGAACAGTTGAAACTGTGAGGAATGTCACGCTACGGTGCCTTGTATTTTTAAGACGTATCGTTGACAATGAAAAAGGGAATATAGAACGTGGAGGTGTGCCAAATGGAGTATGTATCATTAACACAACAAGGAGAGTATCAGTCGGGAGACTGGGTCTCGCTGAAAATCGGATCGGACGGTTCAACGCGAACGGGAATGATCACGGAATTCGAAAATGATGGATTCTGGATTCGATTTGAAGATGATTTTGATTATGAAGACTTTATCGGCTATGATGAATCGTATTGGATTGCGCTTGTTCGTCGTCCGGTTGACGTAAAAGCGACGTATGCGAGTCTTGCGGAGTACCCGGCACTCGCTGCAGAATTACAGGATCGTGTCATCCAAGGATTCGAGATTTTAGAAGAAGAAGCCGGTGAAAGCGAGATTCGATTCCACATTCGATTGCTCGACGCAGGAAATGAATATACACAGACATTACGGGGATACCGTGATGCATCAGGAGATCATGTCGAATACGTAACGGCATGATGGAATTAAGAGAGTAGGAGAAATCGTTATGAACTTTACAAAACCATTTTTACAGGAAGCATGGGAACGGGCGCGCTTTACCGAGTTGATGCCTGTTCAAGAACAAGCGATTCCGTTGTTGCGCGAAGGAAAAGATGTCCTGGCTGAAGCGCCAACAGGAACAGGGAAGACGCTTGCTTATGTCATTCCAGCTTTAGAAAAGATTGAAGTAGAAGAACCACACGTGCAAGTCGTGATCACGGCACCAACACGGGAACTCGTCATGCAAATTCATCAAGTCATTCAATTGTTTGCTCAAGGAAGTGGTATCAAATCCGGTGCATTCATTGGTGGTGTTGAATTAAAACGACAATATGAACGATTGAAGAAAAAACCACAAATCATCGTCGGAACGCCAGGGCGTCTCGTTGAGTTGATCGATTCGAAGAAGCTAAAGATGCATAAGGTGAAATTGATCGTCTTGGACGAAGCGGATCAAATCTATGAGAGTGGTATGAGTGACTCGGCGACGCGAATCGCAAACAGTGCACTACGCGATCGTCAGTTAGCATTCGTCTCCGCGACATTGCCGGAACGGACAGCAGAATGGGGACGGACGCTTGCAAACAACCCTGAGACGATTCGGGTTGAGCGTGCCGTCAGCACACAAGTGACATTCGGTTATTTGGAGACTTCACGTCGTCAGAAGCCGGAATTGTTACGTCGCCTGGCGAACATGCAAGGATCAAAAGTGCTGACATTCATCAACAACCGCTCCTTCCTCGGACCATTAAATGGTGAGTTGAGTAAATTCTCATTGAAATATCGGATTTTGGATGCTGAAAAAGGAAAACGAGAGCGAATGGAGACATTACGTTCTTACAAAAAAGGAGAGTTTCCTTTACTCGTCACGACAGGTCTTGCGGCACGTGGTCTAGATATCGAAGCAGTCACGCATGTCGTCCATTACGATTTACCGGAGTCGCTTGACGATTTCGTACACCGTTCAGGTCGGACGGGACGTGGAAATGCGAACGGAATGGTACTTGCTCTTGTTACGGATCAAGACTTAAAACACTTAAAAACACTTGCGAAGCAAATGGGCGTCGAGATGGAAGCAATGGAAATTTACCGTGGGGAAGTCATTCCAAAACGTGAATTCACAGCACCTCAGACGATTAAACGACCGGCTACTCCTCACCGGAAAGGGCGATCGAAATGAAGAACGATCGAAAAGTAATTCCGTTTCCGACGACGGTTTCTGAAGCGGAAATGAATGCAGCCTTGAAGAAGATGTATCAAGAAGCAGCGACAGCACGTAGTACGGATTGGGTCGCTTTCATAGAAGAGATTGCAACGGAGGGACGTTGGTATTTAAAAGATGCTGAGTTGTTCCGGGACTTATTCGTAGATTGGGCCATCTTCTATGAGACGGATGATCAAGGAAAAACGCCGCACGGTCGTTTTCTTGAGCAGGTCAAAGAAGAGTTATCGCCTAGCCTCTATCGTGCCTTGCGTGGATTAGCGGACCCGATGCCCTCGCTGTTTCAAGTCGAGGCGGATGGTGTCGTTGATTTGATGTCAAAACAGACGTATCAAACGGATTTGTCTGAGATTGAAGTCGAACCAGGTGATTTGTTGATTGGAAAACTGCTCTACATTTCTGGGAAATGGCGCTTTGCGATTGCCTACATGAAAGTAGCGCGCGCACTGGTACCAGAAGTCCTCGCCTTGTTGACAGATTTCGTGGATGAAGTAGGAGAAGACGCGTTGCTTCGCCAGTACCCTGAGTTTTGTGCGGAATTGATCGACTTACTCCTCGATATCGAAGAAGGCAACATTGCGCCGAGACCAGAAGAATAATCGAAAAAACCTAGGACACATGACCGATTATGATCAATGTGTTCTAGGTTTTTTTTCAAGAATCTGCTCGATATAGGGCGACATCGTTTTTATCCCGATGTTTCACGCGATACATGGCAAGGTCGGCTTGCTTTAAGCATGTTTCAAGATCAGCTTTATGACACGCGGTCACACCGATGCTTGCAGAAACGAATAAGGATTGTCCTTTATAGACGTAAGGACGTCTTAAAAAGTGTAAGAAGGATTTACATTTTCGACGTAAGGACAGTTCATCATCGGCGTGTAAGAGGATCGCGAACTCATCTCCACCCAGTCGATACACCTGTTCTAAAGAATTCGTATGCTCGCTCAATCGTTTCGCGACCTCGATCAATACGTAATCACCTGCTTCATGACCATACGTATCATTGACTTGCTTAAAACCGTCTAAATCGACTACCGCAAGATAATTCATCTCGAGGAGATGATTCGAAAAATCTCGCTCTAACGAACGACGGTTTCCGATACTTGTCAAGGCGTCATGGTAGGCGTGGTATTCGATCCGTTTTTGCCGGAGCTTTCGTTCAGTGACGTCATGTAAAATCGTGAAACGTCCCTTCGAGGTGGCAGCAATTTGAATCGGAATATCAATGATCTCATATCGTCTATGTTGTTCATCTTCATACTCATCGATATCTGTCTCAAGTGTTTCTAATAGGTGACGCATCGTACGAGGAATATGTTCAATCGTCATGTCGGGTAAATGAAACAGACGTTGGGCAGCTAAGTTCGCGTATAGTGCCGTTCCGGATTGATCGAGTCGAATCATCGGATCAGGGTGACCGAGAAAGAGTGGGATGACTTGCTGTTCGCTATCTTTAATTTGTTGTTTTCGATGTTCGATGCGTGAAGCGAGTTGTTCATTCCGTTCGTGTAATTGTGCGACGATCAACCCATGCTGACGAGCAATCAAGATTTGTCGAATGATTAGTAAAACTAAAATGATAAAGATATCGAGTTTTCCGCCTTCTCGTTCCACCATGTAATGAATGAATAAAGGAACGGCCAGTAGAGGGAGCCAGGAACGGGGAATGACCGTCGTTCGAGTGGTTCCTTCTTCGATATGATCAATATGCCATAGAATAGCTGCACTTTGCACCAAACGGATCAAGATCGGGAAAAACAATAGATAATTCGCTGAGAAGTCCGGGAAATAAACACTTGAGACTTCGTAGATACCGCGAATAAAAATGGATAAAAACAATAAGAACAATGCCATCCTTGATACCCAATGGGTTTCTTGGATGAACGTGAAATAGAAGAAAACGAATAAACCGAGTGATGTATTCGTGATGACGATGATGGCATAAGGAACAGTTTGCAGTCCAGGATTCGTCAATTCATTGAGGACGTGAAACGCGACAAGTCCAATGAAAACGACGATGATCGCGGCATCGACGAAAGCGAGTACGTGTTGTCCGAGTGTCCGTTTTGTGATGATTCGGTAAAAAATCGCGTATAAGAATACGTAATGGGATATTGAAAATAAAATTAGGCTATAAATAGATGAAACTGGAAAGTCTGGATTGAAGAAATGTAATGTCTCAAGAACGGAACCGATACAGGATAAAACTAGTGATCCTAAAGCGATCAGCCAGAATTTTCGTCTTGGTACGACTAATGCTTGTTCCTTACGATAAGCAGTAAGAATAAAATAAGCAATCAATCCAAGAGAGGCATACTGTAGTACTTGTTCAACGATCCGATTAGAGATGGAAGGGGTCCATGTGGCAAGGATCATTAGAGCAAAAGACATGACGAGCATGGCAGGAAACCAACGGATGAAATAGTTCGATTTAAGCATGGACTCCCTCCTAACGTTTAATTTGAGTAGCGAACAAAAAATTGTTTTTTTCGGTCTTCTTAATATGGTACATGGCTTCATCTGCTCGAATCAATAATTGTTCTGAGCTTTTACCATCTTCAGGGTATAAGGAAATTCCGATTGATGGTGTGACTTGAAGCGTATGTGTCTGAATATAGAACGGATGATTTAGAACTTCGAGAACGTGTTCGGCAAACTGACGTGTTTCCGAAGCAGATGCCTGAATGAAGATCAAGAACTCATCTCCTCCAAGACGTGCAACGAGATCAGTTGACGTCGTCATCGATTGAAGGCGGCTCGCCGTCTCTTGTAACACGAGGTCACCAACATCATGCCCATAAGTGTCATTGATTTGTTTGAAACCGTCTAAATCAATGAATAGTAAGGAGCCGTATTCTAACGTCGGCAGAGTTAGATAAAGTTGTTCCTCGAAGTAACGTCGGTTTGGCAAATGCGTGAGCGAATCATGGTACCCCATACGTTCTAGCCATACTTCCTGTTGATAATCTTCCGTGATATCCGCCAAGATGACGAAATAGCGTTGGTGATCCGGGATATCGATGATTGTCGTATTCAAAAAGATTTCCGGATGTTCCTCCGTGGCCGGTACATGTAGCAAATGAGAGGGATAAATCAGCTGCGCTTGTTGAAGTAATGGAATGAGTCGATCGAGTTGTAGCCGTTGGCTCGGTCCGAGCGGTAAATCGCTCCATCCAGCTTCGACAGCAGCTGGATTGACAGATCGAATCTGATACGTAGCATCGATTTCAAGAACAACTTCTGGATAAGATAGAAAAAGCGACGTTAGTTCTTTTTCGCGTAACTGTAAGAGTGCTGTCTTTTGATAGACGATGTCTTCTAGATTCGTTTGCAGTGCTGTTGTTTCCTGTAACAACCGCAGATTTTCCTGATATGAAAAAAGCTGTCGTGTTAAAAATAATAAAAACGTAATGCCGACGGAAAGTGAGAAGAAGGTTTGGGAGACAGGGAAGAATGTAATATAGAGAATCAGTACAGATAATAAGATGTACGACATCAAGGAACGCGTAAGTGTTTCGACCCGAATAAGAGTTGCTTGTTGTTCATGACTGATGGGAAGAGCGCGAGTATTCATGAAGGCAAGGATGAAGAGTCCGCTGAGTGGGTATAGCGGAAGCAATAAACCAGCTATTCGCGGTTCACCGTTCAATAACAACGTATAAAAAATAAAGTTCGTCATACCGAGCACGAACGTTCCGAGTACGAGAAAGAGGAATCCTAATCTCGATACGTTTCGCTTTAGTCCAGAAGCATAAAGTAAGAAAAAGAACAGCGTCAACAGAATCGTCAAGAAGGCATAGAAGGTCCAACTGATTTGCTCGAGCACCGTTCGCGTATAAGAGGGGACAAAGCGGAAAATAGCGATGTATCCAGCAATCATCGATACAGTGAACAATGTTAAAGAATCAAGAATCAATAATTTTTGTTTTTGAAACAAAGTCAAATCCAACTGCCGAAATAAGAAGATGACTATCATCGTTAAATGAACCGTGTAAGGCAAATCCAGTAAGACGTTCAGGTTAACAGCGTTCCATTGAAAAAGACGACCAATCATATTGAGGAAATCGCCTAGAAAATACGAGAAAAAGGCGACCGATAACCATTTATATGGAATGGAAGATTGTTTGAAAGCCTTCGATTGACTAAGTAGGAAAATGACGAAAGAACCGACTAGACTAATGATCGCTGAAAGTTGTAACGAGCGATCTTGTGGTAATAGCCAGAGCAGGGTGTACGTGACAACTAAGTAGAATGCGACGGTAGGGTAGATGTTTTGAACGATCCGTTTCACCGGAACTCCTCCTTTCGCAAGCCTTCCATAAAAACGAAATATGCTATAACATTACCCGATATTTAGTTTGAATTCACATTTATTTTCAGATTTAAAATGAAAATAAGAGGTGATTCCCATTTCATGAAAAAAGCGGGGTTCTTCTTTAAGGAAGAACTCCGCTTATCGAAATTATTGATTAGATTGACGATAGTTTTCAAATGCCTCGATTTTTTCAGAAAGGTACGTCCAATACTCCATCCGTTCATCAAGCATCGCTTTCGTTTTTTCAATGGCTTGATACAGTTCATTGACTTTACCAAGATCGCTTCCTGCCGAAGCAAGTTCGGCTTCTAATTGCTCCAGTTCTGTCTCACTTTCTTCGATTTGTTGTTCAATGATTGCCCAATCTTGTTGTTCCTGATAACTTAGTTTTTTTGGCGTCTCTATCTTTGGTGCTGTAGCAACCTCAACCGTCTTTTCAACAACGATTGATGGAACGGGTGCTGTCATTTGCTCAAGATAGTCTGTATATTGTCCATAATAAAAGACGACATTCCCGTCTTCAAATGCAATCAAGCGATTGACGACCCGGTCGAGGAAGTAGCGATCGTGGCTGACCGTGATGACGGTGCCTGGGAATGATTCTAAATAATCTTCGAGGACGGATAACGTCTCAGTATCCAAGTCGTTCGTCGGCTCATCAAGGAAGAGGACGTTTGGTTCTTCCATCAAAATCGTCAACAATTTCAGACGTCGTTTTTCGCCACCGGACAGCTTACCGATTTGTTTATATTGGGCTTCCGGTTTAAAGAGAAACTGTTCGAGCATCTGACTTGCCGTGATCTCCTCACCAGCGAGTGTCGTGATGACTTTTGCGATTCGTTCGACCTCATCGATGACACGGCGTTCGGGATGCGTGAATTCGGCAAATTGCCCATAAAAGCCGATCTTCACCGTTTCGCCGTGAATGATTTCACCGGTTGTTGGTTCTAAGCGTTGCGCAAGTATTGAAAGAAGTGTTGATTTTCCACTCCCGTTTCGTCCTACGATGCCATACCGTTCTTTCCGTCCAATCAAAGCGTTAAACGATTCAAAAAGGGTCCGTTCACCAAATCGATGAGAGACATCATGCGCTTCGATGACTTTTTTACCAAGACGGGTCGAACCGACCTGTACTTCGAGTGTTGATTCTTCTTCCTCGTATGAGAGGTCTTGTAAAGCATCCACGCGCTGGATCCGCGCTTTTTGTTTCGTCGTCCGCGCCTTTGCTCCGCGACGCAACCAGGCGAGTTCGCGACGGAGGATGTTTTGACGTTTTTCTTCCATAGAAGCCGTCCGTTCACGACGTTCGGCACGTTTCTCAAGAAACGATTCATAGTTTCCGACATAGAAATAAGCTGTACCGTTCGCGATTTCCATCATATGATTCGTCACACGATTCAAGAAATAGCGATCATGGGTAATCAGTAGAATCGCACCACGGTATTCCTTGATTTGAGTCTCAAGCCAACTGATCGTCTCAGCATCGAGTTCGTTCGTCGGCTCATCGAGCAGGAGAAGATCGGCTTCGTCAAGTAAAGCTTCAGCGAGTCCGACACGCTTGCGTTGTCCTCCGGAAAGCGAGCCGATCAACGCGTTCAAGTCGAGGATACCGAGTTTGTTTAAAATCATCTTTAAGCGTGATTCCGTGTCCCAAGCTTGCGCAGCATCGACTTCTGTCTGAGCTGTGATGAAGCGATTGAGTAACGTTTCACTCGTCGGATCTTGTTCGAGTGCTAGACGCGCCGTTTCATAGTGACGTAAGGCGTTAATCGTTGGTGTATCACCAGACAATAGTACTTCCATGACCGTTTGGTCTTCCGGATAATCGGTCGTTTGCGATAGCAAGCGGATCCGATAATCATTCGGGTGATGCATCGTACCAGCGTCTGCCGTCTCTTTACCTGCCAAGATATGCAGGAGAGTCGACTTACCGGTACCATTGACACCGATGATGCCAATCCGGTCGCCAGGTGAGACGGAGAATGTCACATCTTCGAAGACGATTTTATCAGCGAATTCTTTTTTAAGATTTTCTGCTTTCATTAACATATTAGACACCTTCTACAATCTGTTTAATTTGCTGTTCGACTGTTTGGACGAGTTCTTTCTGTGTCATCGTACTCGGATCAATCGACGGTAAGATCGTAACGTCGACCGTGGCAGGGCGAATTTTACCCGTTTCCTCCATAACGCGATAGCTCCCCGAAATTGCGACGGGTACGACACGAGCACCACTTGATGTCGCGAGTGTGAAGCTTCCCGCTTTGAACTCCGCCATTGGACCGCCTTTAGAGCGTGTTCCTTCCGGGAAGATGATCATTGATTGTCCGTCCTTGATCGTGTCGACACCAGAACGGATTGCTTTCAGCGATTGGCGTCGATCTTTTCGATCAATCATGACACACCCCATCAGATTCATCCAAACATTGACGATCGGAATTTTATTCACTTCGATTTTTGAGATGAATGCTTTCGGTTTATCGATTTTTCCTAGTAGGATCGGAACATCGAAGTTCCCTTGGTGATTCGAGATGAAGACGACAGGTTCATTTGCCGGGATATGTTCACGTCCCGTCACGTTGACACGAACGCCAGCGAGTCGGAGAAGAGAGTTTGCCCAGACGCTCGCTACACGCTGAACGAATGCATAGCGCGCGAGATGCGTTCGACGTTTTGCGCTTGGTAAAAACGGTAAGGTACAGGGTAAGACAAGTCCAAAATAAATGAACCAAATGACAGTACGGATCATGGTGAAGTGACAGCTCCTTTTTCATTGCTGATGTTATTGTACAAAAAAAGACCGGGCGTCGCACCCAGTCTGCGTGATTATTCCCAGTAACGAGGCTCAGATTCCTCTTCGCTTTCTCCAAGTTCAAAGGTGAGGCGACGTGTCGTCGGATCAACAGAGAACGTGGCGTTCGTATTGTCGATCTGTTTGATTTCCATCGTTTCCTCATCCAAAATGAGAGTCAAGCGGACCTTATCTTCGTGATCTACGAGCAGTACGCCATCTTCCTTCAACCATAAATCGATGACAGGAGAGTAGCGAAGTGTCCAACCGTTTGATAAAGGGATTTCGTTCATAATGAATCTGTTCCTCCTAGGTGATGAAATCGTGTTCTTTACTTATCATGCTGGTCTGTCGCGGAGAATGCAAGTGGTGTACTCGAATCTCGATGAGGATAGCCGATTTGATAAGATTGTTCTCGTTTCTTCATCCGTTCGTACTGTTTTTTGACACGACGGTGTTGAATGTATTCAATGTAAGTCAGATAGGACGTACGGATCAACTGGCGGATCGATGATAGTGACAGACAAATCGCTAGTGTAAAGACGAATACACCGATCGAACTCGTATAATAACCGGTAACAAAACTTAAGTATGTAGTGATGAGACCCGTAATCGTCGTAAATAAGTAGAAGAGCACGTCCGTTTCCTCCTCAAAAATTAAAATGATGGCATGTTCATTTAATTCGAGGTCAAACACAATTTTCCTTTATCGTCCTGTAAATGTCCGGAAAAAATAAAAAATCCACACGGAAGGTGTAGATTTTAAGGGCGGTCGATTTGCTGAAGCGCTGGTGTCTTCGGTGTCATATCCGTACTGTTCGATCCTTCTGCGAAGACAATTCCAATCGTAGCAAGGAACGCGAAAAATGCAAAAACCAATGTTTTCGTGAAGCGTCGTGCGAACGAACGCGATTGAATGTTATGAAACATTTTTATCCCCCATATTTACCTAAACTAAACCTTCTTTTTCCTGTTATTTAATCATATATCTTTTTTTCAAAAAAATCACGCAAATGTGTTCCGTTCACAAATATGTCACAACTGTCACCATTGTGTCGATATCAGAGATGAATGGAAAAAGAGTATAGTATGGTAGGGAAAGAACAGCAGAACGATTCACAAGGACTGGAATCGATTCAAATAAAGAGAGGAGATGACCCGAAATGGGATTACGCGCAGGACAGGTTGTCACATTAAAAGTAGAACGCGAAGCAGAGTTCGGAGTTTTTCTGACAGATGGAAATGAAGACGTGTTGTTGCATAACAATGAACAAACACGGAAAGTAGCCCTCGATGAAGAGGTAGAAGTCTTCTTGTATCAAGATAATGAAGGGCGTCTAGCATCATCGATGACGATTCCAGAAGCTTCATTTGAAGACTATGTCAAGACGACGATTAATGGAACACGCTATAACACAGGAGTGTTCGCGAATATCGGTATTCAAAAAGACGTTCTCGTCTCACTCGACGATTTGCCGCAGCGCCGGATGTTCTGGCCAGAAGAAGGCGATCAACTCTTCATTCGTCTGAAACATGATCAGAAGCTTCGGTTACTCGGAGACCCTGCACCTTATGCATACTTCAACTTACGTGCGAAGCCAGCTCCAGAGGAGTGGAACAACATGGACGTCGAAGGTCTCGTCTTCTCACAACGTGAACCAGGCGTTAACGTCTGGGTCAACGATCAATCGATCGGATTCTTGCATGAACGTGAGATGGAACGTTGGCCGCGTCTTGGAGAAGTCTTGAAATTACGAGTGACAAATGTAAAACCAGATGGTACAGTATTACTTTCAGCACGACCACGTGCCTTTGAAGCCATTGATACAGACGCGGAGTTGATTCTGAACCATCTACTTGAACATGATGGTCAGATGCCGTATGGTGATAAGACAGCTCCCGAGACGATCGATGAAGTATTCGGTCTCAGCAAGGCAGCATTCAAACGAGCGCTCGGTCGCCTGTTGAAAGATAAAAAAATAGAAAAAAATGAAACGGGTATTCGGTTGACGAAATAATCAGACCGAGTAAGCCTGCGTTTCGAATAGATAGTAAGGAATTCATCATTTTGGTGGTTGCGGCTGGTTTGATTACCGGCGACCATTTACTGAATATACCCCATCACTAGTGGGGGCACGCGATGACGTACATCGCACGGTCCGGGCACTTCGCCTTTCCCTCGCCCTTATGGCAACGATTATGATGGTGACTTCCCTAAACATTATTATAAGAGAAACCACTCTATCTTTATGTGATAGATTCTGTTATAATAGGTAGTCGATTGTATTCGTTACGGTAGCGTCTGTTTAGTGGCAGACGCTTTTCATATGACAAAGGAGAGTATTTAGCATTGACAACATTTCGTGAATTAAATCTTAGTGAGGCACTTATCAAAGGTGTCCTAAAAATGGGCTTCGAAGAAGCAACACCAATCCAAGCAGAAACAATTCCAGTCGGACTCAGCGGCGTTGACTTAATTGGTCAAGCACAAACAGGTACTGGTAAAACTGCAGCATTCGGTATCCCAACAATCGAGCGTCTTGACGCAAAATCACGCAACATCCAAGCGTTGATTCTTGCTCCAACACGTGAGCTCGCAATCCAAGTAGCAGAAGAATTGAACCGGATCGGTGAAGTAAAACGCGTTCATGCACTTCCTGTTTACGGCGGTCAGCAAATCGATCGTCAAATCCGCGCACTTCGCAAAAATCCACAAATCGTCGTTGCGACACCAGGACGTTTGATGGACCACATGAACCGTAAGACGTTGAACCTCGATCACGTTCAAACGGTCATCCTTGACGAAGCAGATGAGATGTTGAACATGGGATTCGTCGAAGACATCGAGAAAATCCTCGGTGCACTTCCTGAAACACGTCAAACACTCTTATTCTCAGCAACGATGCCACCGCAAATTCGTAAAATCGCAGATCGTTTCATGACGACTCCGACACACATCAAAGTCAAAGCAAAAGAAATGACAGTTGAAAACATCGACCAGTCATTCATCGAATTGAAAGAAAGCCAAAAATTCGACGTTCTTTGCCGTTTGATCGACACGGATTCTCCGGAACTCTCAATCATCTTCGGTCGTACGAAAAAACGTGTTGACGAAATGACTGAAGGCTTGATCCAACGCGGATACACAGCTGACGGTTTACACGGTGACTTAACGCAAGCAAAACGTGACCAAGTCATCCGTCGTTTCAAAAAAGGAACGATCGATATCCTCGTCGCGACAGACGTTGCAGCACGTGGTCTTGACATCTCTGGTGTCACACACGTCTACAACTTCGACGTCCCACAAGATCCAGAGAGCTATGTTCACCGGATCGGTCGTACGGGTCGTGCTGGTAAAACAGGATCGGCTGTCACATTCGTTACACCACGTGAATTCGGTCAAATCAAAACAATCGAACGTGTCACGAACAAAAAAATGTCACGTCGTCATGCACCAACACTTGATGAAATCTTAGAAGGCAACTTGAAGCTTGCTGCACAAGAACTCATCAAACGCGTTGAAGCAAAAGACTCAAAAGAATATACGACACTTGCACAAGAACTCTTAGAAGAGTACGAAGCAGTGGAACTTCTTTCAGCAGCACTTAAAGGATTGACGAAAGAGCCGGATGCAACACCAGTCCAAATCTCTTCAATCGAACCAATCCGCGTGAAACGTTTCGGTAGCAACGGTGGTGGAAACCGTCGTCCTTACGGAAACAAAGGTGGAAGTGGAAGCGGCAACCGCAGTGGCGGATACCGTGGAAACAACCCGCGCGGTGGCGAGCGTCGTGAAGGTGGTCGTTCATCTTCTTCATCAGATCGTCGTGAAGGCGGTTATGCTGGACGTAGCAACCGTAGCGAAAGCGATCGTAACCGTGGTGGACGTAAACCACGTTTTGAAAAGTAAACGATTCGAACCGATTTGTCACAGACAAGTCGGTTCTTTTTTATGATTTATCTGAGCGGTCATGATAAAATGAGCCATGAACGATAGGGAGAGGGCTGAATCATTCGTGTATACCATTTATGTAGCAGCATCCGTCTGTCTCGTTGCACTGATCGTCGCGACGAAAAAGATTTGTGAGCGGACGACAAAAGGACATTTTCGTTATATTCCGTTGGCGACCTTATTATTTGGCGGCATCATTTTTCTTGTGCTAGCCATCGGTAAGGGAGGAGCCGTCGGAATCCAATACGGTGTCCTGAGTATCATCTACTTGACGGCGACATTCGGTGTGTACTTGTATATCGCATTGCGGAAAGATACGACGTTATCGTAAAACAGGGGCTCTCTCGTTACAGAGAGGCTCTTTTTTTGTTAAGATAGAACAAGAGTACAAGGGGGGAATAGAATGGATGCATTAGATGTCATCGTTCATCCCGAAGAGATAGAGGCATGGTTTCAACCGATCGTAGGCGCTGCCCCTTTTAAGGTGGAAGGGTATGAAATCCAGTCCCATTTTCGTGGAGAACCGTTAAAACCATTTTTTCAGGAAGACGATGTTCCAATCGAGTATCAACTCGAAGTCATGGGGCATGTCGTCCGTCAAGCATTCCAAAAAGTACCCTCCGATGCACAAGCGTTTATTCTGATCCGTTGTCGTCCAGCTTGGCTGTTTGAAAACGGTGGGGAGGACTTCTTGCATGTCTTACGGACGGTCGACTCGTCGTTTCCAAAAGAGCGGATGTACGTTACTTTGACGGATGTCCAAGTCGATGATTTTGACCGTCTGGGTCGGATCGTCGCGTATTACCAGAACTCTGGACTGAAGGTAGCGCTGGACCGTGCGGAAGCAACGAGTCTTGAACGTGTCTTTTCGATGTCGCCGGATATGTTGATCGTCGATTTATCCTCCATGATTGAAAAAAAGACCGTCTCAGCGTCGTATCCACATCTCTTACAGACGATGGAGCATCTTTGCGACCAGCTTGGAGCGCCACTTTTGTATAAGAATATCAGTCATCTCGGTCAACTTCGGTATGCGTGGCAACACGGAGGACGTTACTACATGGGGAATCTACTTGGAGAAGCATCACCTGAATGGGTCATGACCTGTCCTGGTATGGAAGTGTTGATCCATGAAGTCCCGATGTTTTATAAATATGATCGCGAGCAGATGAATCGCTTGTTTCAGCTAGAGCAAGACTGGACGGTTCGATTTAATGAAGATTGTCAGTCCTTGAAGCCGGAGCAAGATCTCGATCAATGGTTGCTGACGCTCGCCCGGAAGATGGAGCCGGAATTCATCCGGTTTTATATCACGGATGCGAATGGATTCCAACAATCTTCAAACGTCAGTAAAAAGAGTGGGGAGTGGAAACTGTATTCCTTCTACAAAGGGTACAACTGGAGTTTCCGTCCTTACTTCATCCGGACGACGGTAGCGATGGAACGAAGACATAGTGGATATTTGTCCGAACGGTACGTCGACTTCAGCTCGAGTGAACAAACGCGGACATTTAGTATGCCGCTCAGTAATGGGATGTTCTTATTTGCGGATATCTCTGCAGATTATCTATATCAAGAACGATTGAGTGAATGAGGAGGAAATGAAAGTGTTAGATTATGATTACGAGGCATTACGAGAAATTGGACGAATCGTCGCCATGGCACGCGATGAGATGGCGGATGCCGTCAAACCGGGAATCACGACGAAGGAACTCGATGACATCGGAGCACGCATCCTGAAGGAACAGGGAGCAGAGTCTGCTCCAATCGTCATGTACGATTTCCCAGGAGCGACATGTATCAGTGTCAACGATATCGCAGCACACGGTATCCCAGGGAAGTATGTCATTCAAGAAGGTGATATCGTCAATGTCGATGTCTCGGCTGTGAAGAACGGCTACTACTCAGACACTGGGAAGACGGTCATCGCAGGAGAAGCAAAACGTCCGGAAGATGTCCGACTCGTTGAAGTGTCATTGACGGCGCTTGAGAAAGGACTTGAAAAAGTCAAAGCCGGAACGAAGGTCAACCAGATCGGAAAAGCAATCTATGCCGAAACACGTAAGAGCGGTTTCACGGTCATCCGTAACTTAGCGGGACATGGTCTCGGTAAGACACTCCATGGTGAGCCGGAATCCATCTCGAACTACTTCAATCGTGAAGAGAATGATTTGTTGAAGGAAGGGCAAGTCATCGCTGTCGAGACGTTCATTTCAACAGGAGATGAGTTCTGTATCGAAGATGAGCGGGACGGTTGGACGTTATATACACCGAACCGGAGTCTCGTCTCACAATTCGAGCACACGGTCGTCGTCTTAAAAGACGGGTATGAGATTTTGACGAAAGTCGAAGGCAAAGAATCGTTCTAAGAAAAGCTCATATAGTAAAACACGAGAAGGGGGCTGACTCAAAAGTCAGTTTCCACAAAAGTAAGGGTGGCAGAATGATAATCTGCCACCCTATCTCATAACAAAAAGAATGACGCGTTTCACGCAACTCCTACAGGAAAAAGCGCATCTTTGCGCTGTCAGAGACAAACAAGACCCGCTTTCCTGCTTGAATAAGGCAGGAAAGCGGGCTTGTGTCTCGACTGAGGAAAGGGCGTGAAAGACGCGTCATTCTTTTTGAGTCAGCCTTCTTTTTCGTCGTAGTGCTCCTATTATAAGGATATCCGGGACGTTGCCAATTTGTTTAACTGTGACTCGGATACGGCTGGAGCGGAATAACGAATGTGTCCGTGTTCGACATGATACGGGGTCTCAAGCAAATCTTCTTCGAAATAATCGGCAGTACTTGCCATATCGATCGGATAAGCGAGTCCAGGCAGTGTTGCAAAAGCAAGGGTCTGACGACGTCCGATACCGCTCTCGAACATCCCACCGAGCCAGTAGGGTGCTTTTGTTCGAAGGGACAAAGCGTTCGTCAGTCCACCGACGCGTGCCGGCTTGATGTTTAGAATCTGACCAGCGTGGAGCGTCTGCATCAACTCGGCATCCACTGGAGCGACGATGGATTCATCCAGACAAATCGGTGTCTGTAAGAGTCTAGCGAGACGTTGATGTCCGGACCAATCCGACGCTGCGAGCGGCTGTTCCATCATAACGAGACCGAATGAATCCCACTGTTGTAATAGAGGGAAGTCTGCTTCAGTGAAGCTGCCGTTAGCGTCAAACATCAAGGGCGCATCAGGGAAAGCGGCAAGTACTTGCTCAAGAACGACGGTATCCGTCGGAGCGAGCTTCAGCTTGATCCGTCCATATCCGGAAGCGATCGCTTGTCCGACGGCTTCGACGGTCTGTGCTGCAGAAGCCCGTCCGAGTGCTTTCCCGCAAGGTACGAGAGATGATTCATCACCTCCGAGATACGTGGCGAGCGATTGACCGGTAGCTGCTGCGAATAATTCATAGATCGCTCCTTCGAACATCGCCTTTGCCATCGGATTACCTTGGACGATGCGGAAACGATCCGTAACGTCTGCTGGATGATGGAGCGGTTGTTCAAGTAATCGATACAGCAGCGGAGCGATTCCTTGAAGAGAGTGCTGTGTTTCTGATGTATACCACGGTGTATCAAACGCGACACCTTCCCCGTAACCGATTCGTCCTTCCGAATCAGTCAGACGCAAAATCGTCGTCCGACGTACTGTCAGCGTCGAGAGGGCGGTTTGCATCGGACGACGAAAGACGAGCGGAACATCGAACAGTTCGGCAGACCGGAGAGTGATACTCATAATGACTCCTTCAGTTGCTTCCGCAATAGTTTACCGTTCGCATTGCGTGGCAGCGCGCTACGATAGATATAATCAACCGGACATTTATATTTAGCGAGCAATTGACTGATTTCCGTTCGGACGATGACTTCATCGAGTGTACTGACAATGAAGGCGACCGGAACTTGTCCCCATTTAGCATCAAATCGTCCGACGACACCTGCTTCTTGAATTCCATCAATCGAGAGAAGTGCTGATTCGACTTCAGCTGGATAAATGTTTTCCCCACCTGAGATGATGAGGTCGCTTCGACGATCGAGGACATAGAGGTATCCGTCGGCGTCCAGACGTCCTAAGTCACCAGTCTTGAAAAAACCATCTGCCGTAAAGGCGTCTGCCGTTTTCTCTTCCTCATGAAAATAGCCTTTCATGATCGTCGGTCCTTTGACTTCGATTTCTTGATGACGTGTAATGCGAATTTGTGTCGGATGAATCGCTTGTCCGGCCGATCCAATCTTTCGTAAGGCATCCTCAGGCAAGAGGGTTGCGATTTGAGAAGCGGTTTCCGTCATCCCGTATGTCTGCATGACCGGGATATTGCGGTCGAGTGCACGCGTCAGAATCGGTAATGGTACAGGACCGCCTCCTGTCAGTACGACGCGAAGTGCGTGGCGACGTAGCCCGGCTTCGAGCAGCCGATCAAGCATGACCGAGACGAGTGAGACATGGGTGATCTTTTCCGTCGTAATCCAGTGTAAGGCGCGTTCTGGTGAAAAATGTGGCTCGAGAATGATTGGTACTCCATATATAACCGCCCGGTAGACGACAGCTAACCCACTCATGTGGAACAGCGGCGTGACGATCAAAAAACGATCCTCTGGCAGTGATCCAATATGACGCGCGGCGTTCGTTGCACTCGAGAAATGATTCAACATCGTTTGTTCGACGGCTTTCGGATGTCCGGTCGTACCACTCGTAAAGAGCATCGATTGGACGTATTGCTTTGGCATATGGCGTATTAACAGGTCAGGTGCTTCTTTTTCATAAGAGAAAGCCACGCACGGAATCCTTGTATCGAGTGTCCGGTCCGTCACGATGAGCCGTACATCTGCCTGCTTGAATTGACGTAATACTTCTGTCTGCGTCAAACGTGTGTTGATCGGGACGACGGTCAGTTCGAGCAATTGAGCTGCGTGAAGTGCGACGATGTAGCGCGCACTCGATGGACCGTAAAGGGCGATCCGGTCTCCGCGTGTCACGATCGTCGCCCAAGTACTCGCTAAGCGATGCGCGCGTGCATATAGTTCGGACCACGACCAACGCTCTGTTTCCGTAATGAGTGCGATGTCATCCGGCTGTTCTTTTGCCCGTGTATAGATCCAAGGATACAAAATAGTCACTTCCTTTTGAGATGAATATACGAAAAAGGTTCAATGTCGTAAGACGATTGAACCTTTTTTTCATTATGGGAAACGCGGGAACTGTCCGAAGTCCGGATTACGTTTTTCTTTGAACGCATCGCGTCCTTCTTTTGCTTCGTCCGTTGTGTAGTACAGCAATGTTGCATCTCCTGCGAGTTGCTGAATCCCTGCAAGACCATCTGAATCAGCATTGAATGCCGCTTTGAGGAAACGAAGAGCCGTTGGCGAATGTTGAAGGATTTCAGCACACCATTGAATCGTTTCTTGCTCGAGATCTGCGAGTGGAACGACCGTGTTGACGAGTCCCATATCAAGTGCTTGCTGTGCGTCATATTGACGGCAGAGGTACCAGATTTCACGCGCTTTCTTGTGTCCAACAACGCGTGCGAGGTAACCAGAGCCATATCCAGCATCGAATGAACCAACTTTTGGACCAGTTTGTCCGAAGCGGGCGTTGTCTGCAGCGATCGTCAAGTCACACACGAGGTGAAGGACGTGTCCGCCGCCAATCGCATAACCTGCGACCATAGCGATGACTGGTTTTGGGATGACACGAATCAAACGTTGAAGATCAAGAACGTTCAAGCGTGGAATTTCATCGTCACCGACATATCCACCATGTCCACGTACCTTTTGATCTCCGCCAGAACAGAATGCGAGATCGCCTTCACCTGTTAAGATGATGACGCCGACATTTTGATCGTCACGTGCACGTGAAAATGCGTCGATGAGTTCGTGGACCGTGTGTGGTCGGAACGCATTGCGAACTTCAGGACGGTTGATCGTGATTTTCGCGATCCCGTTCCATTGTTCATATTTGATGTCTTCATAGCTGCGGGCTGATACCCATTCCGGAGCATATTTCATGTGAATTCCCCCAATATGTTAGTGATGAATAAGTAGATTCTCTACCATTGTAACAAACTTTTGCGGTTGGTCGATATGTGGGGCGTGCGAAGCGTGCAAAATCACGTGAATTTTTTCAGGTGATGCCGCTCGCGAAGCGATGGCACGGAATTTTTCATCCTCTGCCCCAACGATCCAATCAATCTCTTTTGGAAGGCATGACCAAAGGGATGGCATGCTCCCTGTACCTTGTGCACGTAACGAAGCACTCAGACCTTCCACCGTTTGGGACAGGCGCTCCTGACGCAGTCGCGTACGTTGCGATTCCGGGAGAAGGGCTTGGGGTTTAAATAGTCCAAGTGTCTCCCAGTGATCGATGAAAGCTTCGAGTCCGCCTTTTTCGAGTCGCTCCGCAAGCAATCGATCCGATGTACGACGTACTTTTCGCTCGATTGCCGTCTCGATACCCGGTGTCGTACTAACAGCGATCGTCCGAGCGATTTGCTCAGAGACGACGCTCAGCATTAAAGCGATTCGTCCACCCATCGAATATCCGAGGACGATCCATGGCTCGGATCGCATAGCGAGCAGTGCCTCGAGATCCTTGACCTGTTGCGTCAAACGCATTCGTTGCTCAGACGCCGGTGTCGTTTTTCCATGTCCCATCAAATCGAGGCGATAGACGGTGAAGTGAGTCGATAAATGCTCACTTAGCATGTCCCACGTCGAGAGGGAGCCTGTAAAACCATGAAGCAATAGGAGCGGTGGACCCGATCCCTCGATTTTCACATGATACGTATGGCCACGCAAAATCATTGGAACACCTCGGCTAACGCATGATTCGTCACGTCCCAGATCGAACGGTGCATCTGTACGTTTTCTGTTCGTGTCGTCTTGACTTCAAGAATCCGAGTGACGTTCGTCTCTTCCGCAAGTGCTTGACGTAACGCGGCGATGGAATCGATCGCCTGATAGGTTACGCCATATCCGGAAGCGAGAGAAGCGAAGTCGAGATGCTGCGGTGTACCGAAAAGTGGTTCGAACACCTCTTGCTCGAGTTGCTGTTGTGGTAAAAAGCTAAATATTCCGCCACCCGCATTGTTGACGAGAATGATCGTTAACGGAAGCGTCCGTGCTGTCATCAGACCGTTGATATCATGAATGAACGCTAAGTCGCCGACGAGTAAATAGCGGTGTGTGGCGTCAAACGTTGCTCCTAGAGCGCTTGAGAGAATGCCGTCAATTCCGTTCGCACCTCGGTTCGCGAGTAGACGAAGCGGTGTTCCTGTCGGTAGGAACGTATCGACATCCCGTATCGGCATACTGTTCGAAACGAAGAGACTTCCGTCCTGTAACGTCGTCAACGCACGGACGACGTTATACTCCGTCATCTCCTCTAGATCGATTGTCGCAAAAGCAGCGGCGACGCGTCGCTCCGCCTGTTGCAACAGTGTCAGATACGCAGGATCATGCGGAACAGATATATAATGCGTGAGTTGTCGCGCGTGACCAATTACGAAATCCGAATGGAGTTGAGGGTCACGCCAATTTCCTGGATGACCGACGACCGTCGTCGGAATATCCCGAGACCAAAGCAGATAAGGTTTTGACGTCGGCATGGCACCGAAACGAATGATTCGGTCTGGTCGGACGTACTGAGCGGTAGCTGGATGTTTGAGCCATGTATCGTAATAGGCAAAAACGTGAGCATCATGCGATTGTCGTCCTTGACTGAGTGGATCCGCCAATACCGGAATCCCTGCTTGTTTCGCATACGAGATGACAACCTGACTGTCCGCCGCAGTAAGTTGTGGTCCAAGTACAAAAAGAAGACGCTCTTCTTGAAGTGCGGTCGCTAAAGCGTCGTTTACGCCCGGTGTCGGTTCAGGTAAAACACCGACCGGGCGTCCTGTCCGTAAGAGATCGAGTTCCGGCACGAGTGGTTCACGTAACGGAACATTGATTTGAACCGGACCAGCTGGTTCCGTTAGAGAGAGTAGGGTTGCGCGTTGTGCAACATGAGCGACGTAAGGAAGGCTCGCTTCTTCTGCTAACGGAAGATCAAACGCATGCCGAACCTGCTTCCCGTACAGACCAACCTGATCAATAGCTTGTGGCGCACCGACATTCCGTAATTCATGTGGTCGATCGGCGGTCAAGACGATCAGCGGAAGTTCAAAAATATTCGCTTCGGTCACTGCTGAATAATAGTTCGTCGCAGCGGTACCGCTTGTACAAATCAACGCAACGGGACGAACGCGTTCTTCCGTCCGTGTTAGACCTAAAGCAAAAAAACTAGCCGACCGTTCGTCAACAAGGACGTGGGTACGGCTAGAAGGATGCAGAAAAGCAGCAATGGCAAGTGGTGTCGAACGGGAGCCGGGACTGATGACGAAGTCCCGGACACCAGAAGCGACGAGCGTATCGATTAACGTGTGCATCCACTTAGTCAACATAAATATCATCCTTTTCAATCGAACCGACGTGTCCAAGTGCTTGTACCATCGGTGATAGTTTAGTTTCCGTCTCTGCCAGTTCACTATCGAGATGAGAGCCTTCGACGAGACCGCAACCGGCGTAAAGAATGACCGCCCGTTCTGTAAACAATCCAGATCGAATGGCAACGATGAATTCCCCGTCATCCTGTCCGTTCATCCAACCAACAGGTGAACCGTACCATCCTCGTTCGAACGTTTCGATTTCTTGGATGGCATCGACTGCTAACTGCTTAGGTTCGCCCCCAAGTGCAGGTGTCGGATGCAGTTTTTCGATTAATTGGAATAACGTCACATCTTCTTTTAAATGAGCTGTGATCGGTGTATAAAGATGTTGAATATGGCGATTCTTCAAGAGAATCGGCGTATCCGGACAATCCAGTTCCTCTGAAAATACAGATAATGTCCGTTCGATCGAATCCGCGACGATTCCGTGCTCTACCCGGTTCTTTTGATCTTGTAATAACGATTGACCGAGTGCTTCGTCCATCTCATCCGTTGCGTGGCGTGGTGCAGAACCAGCGACGGCTGCCGTTTCAAGACGACGTCCACGTTTTAAGACGAGTCGTTCCGGTGTAGCGCCGATAAAGGCTTCTTCCGGATTTGGTTGGAAACAGAAGACGTAGCTGCCGGGCTGCGTATCTTCGAGTTCAGCGACGACAGCGGCTACGTCGAGTGGACGATCCAGCTCATAGACGACTTCGCGCGCCAGGACGATTTTTTCAAGTGTCGTCTCCAAGTAGTGCATCGCTTGATGGAACGAAGCTTCAAAGGCTTCATTCCCATCTCGCGATAGTCGTAAGCGCGTGACGCCTGCCGCAGTCGATGGTTGCGGTTGATTGACTTTGGCAAAATCGAGTGCGAGTTCATTTAAGATAGAATCGACTTGATCCATTGGCTCGACGCGAGCAAAAATCGTCACACGTGTCTTGCCATCTTGTTCTAGAAATAAAAACTTCGGAATCGTCATCGAAGCGTCTCCGAAGGAAGACCAACGATAATCCGGTTGTTTAAGTTCGGTAAACGAAAATCCGCTGAACGCAAATAAATCATGACCGACATGATCGCGATTCAAGTTTGCCCATTGCGATTGAATTCGTAAAAAGCGATCCGTTCCTGAAGCCTGAAGTTGTTGTACGATGCCAAACCCGATGGCCCGCATCGAGCGATCAGGTGTCGCGAAATAAAATCGTTCCTCGATACCCTGCTCGAGGGAACGCATGTCAGTTGCTTCGATTTCCCATGAATACGAAGCGAGTATAGGTCGTTGTGAGGCGTTCGCCTGACTGACGGCCTGTTCGATACACTGTTTTAGCTCTTGTTGAGCGTAAGCCATACCGCTCATTGCCCCCTAGTCTATAGATACTGTGATATGTTTCACTTAATCTAAGTGTAAACTTTTTGCGGACAAAAAAGAAGGAATAAGCTATCTCGGATTGAACATTGACAGCAAAAAACGAAACCCGATACACTTAGACAGGAAAGGGGTTATTATATGAATAAATCAATCGCTGTCTATTGGCGAATGACACGACCGCATACATTAACAGCAAGTTTTGTTCCGGTCGTCGTCGGTACGGCAGTTGTCGCACCACGCGTGGAATCGATACGCTTGGATTTGTTCGTGGCGATGTTGATCGCATCGATGTTGATTCAAATCGCAACGAATCTGTTCAATGAATACTACGATTACAAACGTGGTTTAGATACGGAGGAGTCGGTCGGAATCGGTGGATCGATCGTTCGTGACGGATTCAAGCCGGGAACGATCCTAGCGTTCGCACTTACATTGTATGGCATCTCGGCATTACTCGGTGTGTATCTGTGCATCGAGACATCGTGGTGGTTACTTGTCGTAGGACTCATTTCGATGTTCGTCGGATATATCTATACAGGAGGACCGCTTCCGATTGCCTATACACCGTTTGGAGAAGTTGTTGCAGGCTTTTTCATGGGGTATATTATCATCGCGATTTCGGCGTACTTGCAAATTGGTTATGTTCCGACAGAAGCCGTTGCGATTTCGGTACCAGTCGCCATCTTGATTGGTTCAATCCTACTTGCGAATAACATTCGGGACTTGGATAATGATAAGGTCAACGGACGAAAAACGATTGCCTGTCTCGTCGGACATCGCCGTGCCGTGTACGTCTTGATCGGATTTTTTGCGGCAGCTGTCCTGTCTCTCATTATTGCTGTACTCGCATTTGACGTTTCATGGTTTGCGTTACTCGCGTTATTGAGTATTCCGCTCATGATCAAAGCAGTACGTCTCTTCTGGGAAGACTTACCACCGGAAAAGCTGATGCCTGGCATGGCACAGACCGGTAAAGTGAACACGATTTTCGGACTCTTACTCGCAATCAGTCTCGTGATCGCGAATATCTAATCTTTAATCAAAGCAGCAGGCGATCCGCTTGCTGCTTTTTTAACGTGAAGATAGCAAACAGTTAGAAAAAAACTACTTCGGTTGTCACTGATTTAAAATTTTACTATAATTGAAGCAATGTGCCTGAAAGATCAAACAAGGTCGGAAATCAGGAAATATGGTTAGAGGTGGAACTGAAATGAATAAAATCGCGGTAATCGGAAAAGTATTCGTCGACATAAAAGGAACTTCGTTCGCTCCTTTGCATAAGGATGCGAAAAACGTAGGAGACATCACGTTTTCAAATGGAGGAACAGGACGCAACGTAGCACAAAATCTAGCCGTCCTCGGGAATGAAGTTCGCTTTATCTCGACGGTTACGAATGATCAGATTGGCGTGGGAGTGCTCGATGAGCTGAAATCTTACGGTGCAAATGTGGATCACGTCGAAATGTTAGAAGATCATGGAATGGGCATGTGGCTAGCTGTCATGGATAATGAAGGCGATTTGCAAACATCGATCTCAAAACAACCAGATGCCAAGTTGCTCGAAGAGGCGATTTTACGTCAATCAATCTATGCACTCGATGGAGTCGATGCCGTTGCAATCGATCTTGATTTGTCCGTTACGGTCTTAGAACGTTTGATTCATTTATGTCGCAAAATGGAGTTGCCATTGTTTGGTGTTTGTGGTCACTTGAGCGTCATCGAACGAAATCGTCATCTGCTACAAGGGTTCACTGGATTCATTTGTAGCCGAGAAGAGGCGGAAATTCTGTCTGATCTGTCGATTGTGACTGTTGAAGATGCGATTCATGTAGCGAATGAGCTAGCGAAAAAGGGTGCTCCGTTCACGGTCGTGACGATGAGTGAACTCGGGGCGGTCTACGTTGATCGTCGTACAGCGACATCAGGTCATGTCGGAACGAAAAAAGTAAAAGTCGTCGACTCAACGGGAGCAGGCGACTCATTCTTCTCTGCTGTCTTGTCTGAATTGACACAAGAAAAGTCAGCAGAAGAGGCATTGAAGCTTGGTATGAAGGTTGCAGCAGAAGTCATCGCTTCGACAGAGAATGGACTCGTTCCTGAAATGCTGGATGCTCTTCGATAAGTCGAAATAATAAAAGGGAGGTGGCGTCATGCCGATTCAACGAAGTGCAATCATTTTACGAAACGAACAAGATAAAGTTGCGTTGATTCGTCGGGATAAACCGAACGAAACGTATTATGTCTTTCCAGGCGGTGGGAAAGATGATGGAGAATCGTTAGAAGAAACAGCGATTCGTGAAGCACATGAAGAACTTGGAATCGACGTGGAGTTGACCGGTATTGCCGCCATCGTCCGTTTTAATGGATTCGACAATCCTTATTTTTGGGCGAAAACAATTGGGGGTCGCTTTGGAACGGGTACGGGTGAAGAGTTCGAAGAGGAAGGATCGGGTTATACACCGGTCTGGATCAAGCGTTCGGAGCTACCTTCGTTACCGATTCGTCCTCCGTCACTTGCCAAACAGCTGGCAGAAATGACAGAACCATTCTATGAATTAATCCTTTCTGAAAACGAATGAGGTTTTAGTTGAAATAAAATGGGAAAAGTATATTAAAACAATGAGGTGGTCGTTGACTGCCTCTTTTTCATGAAGGAGAGATGACGATGGCGCATTCACGCGATCCAAAAGGGCTTGCCCTGAACTTAAAGCAACGAATGTCCGATCATAACATCACGGATTATGCAGGGACACTCGCTTATTACTGGTTTTTATCCATTTTCCCAGGAATCATTTTCGTCATTTCCGTCTTATCATTCTTTGACATCGATCGTCAGACACTCGAGTCACAAATTCGCGACTTAGCGCCAGGTGGAGCCGTCAACACATTCACGGATACGATTTTCCAAGCCATCAAGGAACCACAAGGTGGTCTGTTATCGATTGGTGCGATTCTTGCTGTCTGGTCCGCTTCAAAAGGAGTCGATCGTTTGATTACGACGGCGAACCATGCCTATGGTGACTTCTCGCCCCGTGGTTTCGTCGCAGCACGTGGGATTGCCTTGTTACTCACGATCGTACTCGGAATCGGGATGTTGCTGCTGATCGTCTTGAATGTGCTCGGTGGTCCGATCATCACGTATCTTGCCAATTTCGTGTTGCCGATTGATATGGGGCAAAAAATCCTACTGACGGTCTTACGCTATGTCGTGTCGACGATTCTATTGATCGGTATCTTATCGATCTTTTACCGCGTCGCACCAAAGCGCCCGATTACATTCAAAGAAGCAATTCCGGGAGCTGTTTTTGGTGTCATCGTCTGGCAATTATTATCGGTTGGATTCGGATTTTACGTCTCGAACTTCTCGAACTACAATCAGACGTACGGTTCGCTCGGTAGTGTCGTCATCTTGTTATTATGGCTCTACTTCACAGGGCTGATCATCTTACTCGGTTCTGAATTGAACGCGTCATGGGAACGGTTCATGAAAAAAGCGGATCCGAAGAAAATGGAAGAAAAGCGCTTGAAGGAACAAGCTGAACTTGATGCGATTCCGACGAATACGTTCGGATGAAGGTACAAAAAAGCCTGACTGCCATGTGGCGGTCAGGCTTTTTTGATGGTTAAGCAGCTAATCGTTTTTCAGATGAACGCTGTGGAAGACTTGGTAAAGCATCCTGTTGAAGAAGGCGTAAACCGTTCAGGATGACGAGAATCGTTGATCCTTCATGTCCGACGACGGCGAATGGCATGATCAAGAATTGTGACAAGTTCGATGCGATCAATAGGAGGATGACACCGATCGCAAGCGTGATGTTTTGTTTGACGATCCGGTTCATCTTCCGGGCTTTATGCACAGCATAGGCAAGACGACCTAAATCATTTTTCATCAAGACGACGTCAGCGGTCTCAAGCGCAGCGTCCGTTCCTTCACCCATCGCAATCCCGACATGTGCTAATGCAAGGGCTGGGGCATCGTTAATGCCGTCACCGACCATCGCGACGGTCCGACCTTCTGTTTGGTATTGTTTGATATACCGGACTTTATCTTCCGGTAGACATTCAGCGACGAAATCCGTTAATCCTGCTTCACGCGAAATAGCAGCTGCCGTGACCGGATTGTCACCAGTTAACATGATCGTTGCGATGCCGAGATCATTTAAGGCAGCAATCGCTGTTTTGGCTTCCGGACGAATCGTATCACGTAACGCATAAAGCGCTACGATCTGTGCTCCATTGCTGACATAAACGATCGTATGCCCTTGCTCTTTCAATGACTGTTCGATCGCGATGAATGGATCGTCTAAACCATCATGGAATGCCCGTTTACCGATACGATACGTGACACCATCGACAGTTGCTTCAATCCCGTATCCTGTCACATCTTTAAACGTTGATGGTTCGCGGACATCGGTTTTTAAGTGATCGACGATTGCTTGTGCGAGTGGATGGTTCGACTGCGCTTCGATGGAAGCAACCGCTTGTTGGACTGCGCGGACGTCCATGCCTTCCGCATAACGACTTTCGGTGACGACAGGTTTACCAGTTGTCAGTGTTCCCGTTTTATCAAAGACAATCGTGTCGACTTGACCGAGCGTCTCGATGTGGGCGCCTCCTTTAAAAAGAACGCCATTTTTCGCAGATGCGGCAATTGCAGATAAGGCAGCAGGTGTAATCGACGCAACGAGGGCACAAGGTGAGGCGACGACGAGAAGAATCATCGCGCGGTAAATACTTGTCTCAAATGTCCAGCCAACGACGTAATGAGGGAGGATCATCATCAGTGCGACGACGAGGAGGACGATTTTGACATAACGGCTTTCGAAACGTTCGATGAACTGAGCAGATGGAGACTGTTCACTTTGTGCGTTTTGGACCATATGAATGATTTTTTGGAACAACGATTCGTCAGCAGCTTTCGTCATCTCAATCGTCAAGACACCATTCATGTTGACAGTCGAGTTATAAACCGTATCACCTGTTTGTTTTTCAACCGGAATCGATTCTCCTGTAATCGATGCTTCTTCGATCGCGGCTTGACCTCGTACGATGACACCATCGACTGGAATCCGCTCCCCAGGACGAACATAGACGAGGTTACCGATCGCTAATTGTTCGATTCCTACGACTTCGAGTTGACCGTTTGCATTCAGACGTGTTGCTTCCTCCGGTTGTAAGGACATCAAGCTTTGCAAGGCACGTTCGTTTTTATTCATCGTGTATGTCTCAAGGGCGCCGGATAACGCGAAGATGAAGATGAGGATCGCACCTTCCATCCAGTAGCCGATGGCAGCCGCACCGATGGCAGCTAAAATCATCAACAATTCGACGTTCAACGTTTTTTCTTGATACGTCTCTGTCAATCCTTCCTTCGCTTTCGCATATCCTCCGATTACATAAGCCGATAAGTACAATGTGACATAAACGGCAGACGCCGTATTGAATTTTTCGAGTCCGTAAGCAACCAAAATCAATATTCCGCTAAACAATGCTAGAATCAATTCGTGATGCTCATCCCAAGCATGACGGAATACGGAACGCTGTTGAACATCGGTAGTAGTGGAAGTCGTCATATTAAAACTCCTTTCAAAATGTAAATGAGAAATGAAATCATTATAGAAAGAGAATGAGAATGTGATATATCAATGAATTTAACTGATTGATAATGAGTTTCATTGTCTCTAGATTATAATTATTATTATCTGTAGAATTACTATACCATGCTTCAGTGAAAAGGAACAGGAAAGGAACTAGAAAGATGCAAAAAATTTTAACCCATCGGATTGGACTCGTCGTCTTTGCGTTACTGACGACTTTTTTGTGGGGAAGTGCGTTTCCCTTCATTAAAAAAAGTTATGACTTATTACAGATCACATCTTCCGAATACGGAGAGCAATTACTGTTTGCGAGCTATCGTTTCTTTTTAGCAGGTGTGTTATTACTTGTCGTCAGTGTCTTCGTCTTCAAACAGACGATCACACTGAAGGAGCGGACCTACGCCTATAGTCGTCTCGGCTTCTTTTTGACGTTCTTGCAGTATGTCTTCTTCTATATTGGTCTCTCTTTATCGACGGGAGTGCAAGGATCAATCATCGCTGGATCGACCTCATTCTTCCAGATGTTACTGGCTCATTTTCGATACGAAGACGATCGACTGAATCGATTTAAAGGACTCGCCTTATTTCTTGGATTCACAGGTGTCATCTTGGCTAACTGGCCGCAAGGTGGACAAGGTGTCTCGTTCGGTATAGGGGAAGGGCTGTTGATTGCGGCAATGGTTTCCGGGGCGTTCGGTAACTTGATCGCGAAAGAATACTCAGCACGTTATCCGGTGGCGCCGATGACAGGATGGGCGATGGTCATTGGATCAATCGGTCTCTTTATCGCAGGAGTCATTCTCGATGGTCATGTCGCACCGTTTACCTTTTCAACGACAAGTGCTTGGATGCTCGTGTATCTTGCCTTCTTATCAGCGACTGGATTTACGCTTTGGAACTTACTAATGAAATATAATCCAGTCAGTAAAGTGTCGTTGTTCATGTTCTTCGTACCGATCTATGGTGTCAGTTTATCGGCCTTGATTCTTGGCGAGACGATTCCACCGCAAGCGTTGCTTGGGTTACTCTTCGTCGTCAGTGGTATCTTAGTCTCGACGTACCTTCCTGTATGGTTTCAAAAGCGAGGTTGACGAAGATTCAGAATCGTGCAAAAATAGTTTCAATCAAAGTAACTCCCAATCGTTCGTTGCTCAAGCCGACCCGTTCGGCTTTTTTCTGTACGGTCAAGTGAAGACCGATTCGGCCTTGTCTGAAAGGCTAGTGCGACTATAAAACGGAAGGAGATGAAAACGAATGGAACGGAATGAGATCGTTCGAAAGATCATTGCCACTCGTCGTCCACGTGATGAGTTTGCCCGGTTCGTCGTAACGTGCGTCAGTCAGCAGTTGAAGGAAACCCATGGAGATGTGGATGTGGAAATCATCGAGGCGGAGAGAGGTTACGATTCAGTGTGGTCAATCAACGGTCGAGAGGTCGTCGTGCTGCTCGAGACAGAAGAGCTGAAGCGTGCAAAAGAACAGCCGTATGCGATCGACGATAAGCTCTGGCGGAGTTTTCGGCAAGAAGGAATCGTGAAATAAAACAAAGGATCTTGCGCATCATTAGCGCAAGATCCTTTGTTTTAGATCCGGGATGATTCGTGACGTTTCGCGTATCGTAAGAGAAACGCAAGTGTCGCTAGAACCAGAACGAATAGACTGAAATAAAGCATAGCTGGAAGCAGAACGAACAAGCTGCCAGCAATCGGTCCAAGGATTGAACCAAGACTAAAGGCAATCCCTGCAAGCAAGTTGCCCGTCGGAAGAAGGTGTCGCGGTAACTGTTCCGTCATATAGGCGACACCGAGCGAGTACGTCGAGCCAAGTGCCATCCCGCTAATAGCAAAAATCGCGAATAACCAACCGTATCGTTCGAAGACGAAGCAAGCGATAAGGAAAGCAACGGAGCCAATCGAAAGAACGGTTACTAACGTCCGACGTTTTCCGAAGTGATCAGCAAGTCGTCCAAGTGGAAGTTGCATGATCAACGAGCTGACGACGAATGTCGTGATCAAGGTACTCGTCTCAGATAGACCGTACCCGTTACGCGTCGCAAAAACGGGAAAACTGGCATTCAGTGTGGCTTCGAGAAAACCATATGTAAAGCCAGGAAGTAACGTGAACCAAGCAGTTGATAGGACAAGTTTATACCGTGAGGCGGCGCTTTGCAGCTCCTCCGGCATGACGGATGACGGTTTTTCGTTCGGCATACGCGATAACAAGATCAGGACGATGACAGTCAATGTACCAGTCAACACGAATGGTAGCCAGTTGATGACATCGACGAGAGGTGCCGCAAGAGGACCGAGAGCAAAACCGAGACCGAATGCCATCCCGTATAGTGACATCGTTCGTCCTAACCGTTCATTTGGGGTAATGGACGTCACCCAAACCTGTGATCCATAGTGTAACGTCTGATCACCAAATCCGACGAGGAACCGTAAAATCATCCAAGCAATGACGCTTGGAAGAAGTGGAAATAAGAAAACCGCCACTGCAACAAGAGCGAGTCCAAACGAGATGACCGGAATATAACCACGTCGTCGTAGTGGACCTTCCATGAGAGGGGCGGCGACGATGACACCGATATAGAGAACGGCAGCGCTGAGACCGTTGATGAAAGCGGGGGTTCCCTGGCGTTCAAGTAAAATAGATAACAGTGGAATCAGCAGACCTTGCGTGAATCCGGAAATGAAGACGATCGATAAGATAAGAGCAAAACGACGTGACACAAGTAACGACGACCTTTCTTTTTTCTTTTAGCATAACACGCCCCGGTCTCTGAAACGGGAGATCGGGGCGTGCTTCATTTATTTTCTTGTTCAAAACGTGTCGGACGCGGCATATGCAGAAGATGTTCGTCCCAGTCTGTCTGGTCGAATACTTCATCATGTTCGATGCTGTGTGAAGCGCGAATACCAACCATCATGACGAACAAGACCATACTGAACGTACCGATGATTGCGACAATACCTACGAGCCATTCCATCCCGGTCACCCCTTTTAGAAAAACAGAATGTGTCTACTTTGTGACATTTTTCCCGGGATGCCATCGTTCAAAACCTTTTTTTTAGTTTTAAAGCCGGCTGGACTGTTTTGTGAAATCAATCTCAGGGTAATATGCGTTTTTCACAAGCGCGTTCGGTCCAAGGCATTGCACCGCAGGGCAGTGACATGACAAGCTTTTATTCAGTTCTGTCTCTTGCCACTCGGCATAAGCATCATTGAAGGATGTCTCATGAATCGTACCTAGCGAAGCAAGTTCGTCACCGAAATCCGTTACGATGATCTCGCCATCAAAGATGTTGACGTTGAGACGGGAACGTCCATCAGGGTCATTGCGAACAGAGACGTTTTTCTCTTGACGCAATCGACGATGAAGTTCTAAATCCGCCTCTTCCATCGAACAAGCATAGAAGGGGAGTGTTCCGAATAACATCCAGACGTTCGGATCCCGGACGTCAAGCAAACGATGAATTCCGTCACGGATTTCAGATAAACTAGCTGCTTCGATCATTGACGCGAAGTCAGCGGGGTACATCGGGTGCACTTCATGACGGACACACCCCATATCGACGATTTCCTTATGAATCGCTTCAAGGTGTGGTAATGTCCGTTTATTGATCATCGTCTCTGCAGAAACGATGACACCACGTGCATTCAGAACACGGGCATTCTCTTTCATCGTCTCGAAAAGTTTCGTCCGTGCTTCACGTGACGGTTTTCGTTCCATCATCGCAAAGCCACCATCGATGAAATCGTCGGCTGTTCCCCAGTTATGTGAGATGTGCAAGACATCTAGATAAGGAATGATTAATTCATAACGGGATAACGGAAGTGTTAAATTTGAGTTGATTTGGGTTTTAGCGCCACGTTCGTGGGCATACTTAAGTAAAGGGACGACATACTCCTTGACGGATTTCATTGAAAGCATCGGTTCTCCGCCGGTGATTGAGAAGGCACGCAGATGTTCGATTTCATCCAGACGTTGAATGAGTAGTTCGACTGGGATTTCAGGTGACTCGCTACTGGATAACATGTAACCGACGGCGCAATGTTCACAGCGCATGTTACACAGTTTTGTCGTCGTGACTTCGATGTTCGTCAAACGGACGGTGCCGTATTGTTCAATGTCACGATAAGCTTCCCACGGATCGTTTGCGATCGTGATGGGTGATGATTGTGGCATAGGTACTCCTCCTTTTTAGTGCTCCACTTCGTATCGTATGCTAAAATAACGTCGGAATCCAGCGGAAGAAAGGAAGTCTGAATAATGGGAAAAGCAAGAACTGATAAACTTGGTCAAATGAATGTGCTAAAATCAAGAATGCAGCTTCTCTGTCATACAATCGATTCACTCGATGAATCATCAGATATCGAAGATTTGGAACGACTGATCGTATCACTGGATCAACTCAAGGCGAAGGTCGTTCGATATGCGAAGGATATGAAAGAACAAGAAGAAACGAAAAAAGCGGTAGATTGAGACCGCTTTTTCATTTGCACAAACGGAAAGGATGAAATCAATGGCAACAAAAATCAAATTAAAGACAGGTGAGGTCCGTTCGGTCACGTGTCTTCGGATGGGGATCAACGGTGAAGGGATTGCAACACTCGAGCGACAAATCGTCTTCATCCCAGGACTGCTCGTCGGGGAAACGGCACAAATCGAGATCACGGAAATTCATGCGAACTATGCGAATGCAAAAATCTTAAAGCGTGACGATCGTTCACCGGACCGTGTTACTCCACTTTGCCCGGTCTATAGTGTCTGTGGCGGCTGTCAATTACAACACATGAGTTACGATGGACAATTGCGTTATAAGGAAGAAATGCTTCGCAACGCTTTCTTGAAATCAACGAAGTTGAATGTCGAAAAAGCCGATATCCGCCCGACGATTGGTTCGAAGGAGTGGGGATACCGCAACAAGTCGCAATTCGTCGTCGGGAAACAAGGCAATGAAATCGTTAGCGGTCTCTATTCTGCGAATTCGAATCGTTTGGTCGCAATCGATGATTGTGTCGTCCAAAATAAGGATACGCTTCGCGTCAACCAAGCTGTTACGAAATTACTCAACGACTATAAAGTACCCGTTTACCATGCATCAAAACAAGATGGTGTCATGCGCCATATCGTCGTCCGGACAGGAATCAAAACGGGCGAAATTCAAGTCGTGCTCGTTGCCTTTAAAGACGGCTTCCGTGATCTAGAGGGCTTATCGCGCGATATCATGGACATTCCAGGTGTCGTCTCGGTTGCACTGAACATCAATGATAAGTTGACATCACGTGTCTTCGGAGAAGAGACGGAAGTCTTGCGTGGCGTGGAACGGATCGAGGAAGAGATGGGGGAATTCACGTATCAATTGTCTCCGCGTGCCTTCTTCCAATTGAATCCGGAACAAGCAGAGCGGATGTATGAAGAAATTGCGCGTGCTGCTGCTTTGACAGGCGAAGAACGTGTCGTTGATGCATACGCAGGTGTTGGTTCAATCGGACTTTGGATCGCTAAAGGAGCAAAAGAAGTCCGCGGTATGGAAATCATTGAAGAAGCTGTCGAAGATGCCAATGCGCACATGAAGCAATACGGATTCGACCATGCCCACTACGTCGTCGGTAAGGCAGAAGCGTGGATTCCACGTTGGGTCAAAGAAGGCTGGATTCCGGATGTCTTCATCGTCGACCCACCACGCTCAGGTTGCGATACACAATTGTTGAACGCGATGATCTCGTCTAAAGCGAAAAAAATCATCTATGTCTCGTGTAACCCGCAGACGCTTGCACGCGATTGCGATCACTTGATGAAAGCGGGATACAAGGTATCGTACATTCAACCGTACGATATGTTCCCACAAACAGCGCACGTCGAAGCAATCGTCGTGCTCGAAAAAAAGAAAAAGAAAAAGTTCTAAGTAACAAGCCCGTATGCACTCTTTGAACGAGTGGACATACGGGCTTTTTGTCATGTTTGCGAAAGATAACCGAACGTCGCGTCACACTCAGCGAAGCGTTCCTTCAACCGAGCAACACGATCAACAGGAAGTGGACCGCGCTCGATCAGTTGCTGATTCAGCGCGAGGTGTTCTGGTCGAGATGTACCGATGATGGCTGTCGTGATCCCTGGCTCAAAGACCGTGAAACGAAGTGCAGTTTCAAGCCAACTGGATTCCTCGAGTGGATAAGCGAGTTGTTGCGCACGTTCCCAGTAGGGTTCGACGTACTGTCCGACCGGACGCTCCGTGAAGCGCCACGGGGCGTTACCGATTGGACGCTTGGCGATGACACCGTGATCTAGAAGAGTGGGCAGGACTTCATCGACACGTTGATCAAATAGATTGAATGACGTTTGGAAACTGTCGAAGCGATTCGTTTCGATAGCATATGTTAAGTCTTCCCGATCACCGGAATAAGCGATGACGCGGACTTTTCCAGCTTGTTTTGCTTGTTCAAGCGCTTCGATGACATCTCCCTGGGCGAGAATTTCTCGACTACAAGAATGGAGGTGTACGATGTCGAGATGATCCGTTTGCATCGTCTGTAAGGCTTGATCGATGCCACCATGGACCGCTTCAAAGGTCCAGTCCTGCGTACCGGGAACATCGTAGCCGACTTTCGTCGACAGAATGACGTCGTGGCGACGATTCTTTAGAAATTGCCCGACGCGTTGCTCCGATAAGCCATAGCCGCGTGCTGTATCGATCAGATTGATGCCGAGATCACGTGCTTGTTCGAGTAAATAAACTGCTTCGCGATCCGTCATCTGTTCTGCGCCGATGTGACCAGCTCCGAACCCAAGCGGGGATACGAGTAGGTCGGATGTTCCAAAACGTCTTAACTCCATGAACGATACTTCCTTTCAGAAAACCTGTAGTTTTATATCGATGATGCTCGTTTTTGTTGAATACGATAGACCAGATAACCAACGAGTGCCACGCCTGCAATCGACCATTGGATGATGGATGAGGATTGCATGAACTGATGGACGGCGAACACTTCGATTAACATGGCTGGAATTTTTCCGATCGTACTCGCAGTCAGGAAAAGTAGGATGGAAATACCACTAGCAGCACTGACGATGTTGACGATGCCAGACGGGACGAACGGTAACAGCCGCAGCAAGATGATCGTCCAAAATGCTTCATGTCCTCGTTGTGCTTGCAGTTTTTGTTGCAACCGAGCGAATCGATCGGGAAGTGGGCGACGAAGGGCATACCGCAGTCCTTTTCGGTAAAGTAGAAACGCACAAACCGCACCTAGGACTTCACCGATGAAAGAGAGCAATGTGCCCATCCATAGACCGAAATAGACGAGATTCGCAGCGGTGACGAACGTACTCGGTAGGACACCAAGTACACTGACGACGACGCCGACTAAGATACTAACGAACGGAGCGAACGGTCCGAAAAGTTCAAAGGTTTGGATGACATGATGTTCCATCATTCGAATCCATCCTCTTCATCCGGAAGAAGCGGTAACTCGATGTGGACAGTCGTTCCTTCTCCAAGAACGGAGTCGAACCGGATTGTCCCATCATGACGATCGATGATGTGTTTCGTGATGGCAAGACCAAGACCGGTTCCGCCATCTTTACGCGTCCGTGATTTATCGACACGGTAAAAACGTTTTGTCAGTCGATCAAGATGCTCTTCCGGAATGCCTTCTCCTTCGTCCCGGATAAGACAATGCGTCCGGTCGCCGATCGTTTCAGTCGATAAGAAAATCTGTTTTCCAGGCGGTGTGTACCGTAAGGCGTTATCGAGTAAATTGCCGAAGACTTGCTCGAGGCGGTCCGTATCGCCTAAGACGATTTGATCCGGGTCGAGATTCATGACGAACGTGACTCCTTTTGACTGGGCGATGGGTTCCATCCGGTAAATGACATCTTCAAGTACTTGACTGAAGACAAGTGGTTGTTTCGACATCGGATAGGAATCGCGTTCAAGTTGAGCGAGATCGAGCAGATCATTGACGAGACGTTGCAGACGTTCCGTTTCCCGCTCGATGATTTGGTAATACTGCGCACGCTTTTCTTCCTCGAGCGAATCATCCTGCATCATCTCCGTATAGCCACGGATGTAGGAGAGAGGTGTCCGTAATTCGTGGCTGACGTTCGCGAGGAACTCTTTACGCTGCTCGTCGACTTCTCCGAGCGATTCCGCCATCTTATTTAATGTTTCTGCGAGCTCCCCGATCTCATCGTCTGATTGAATCGGAATCCGGTAATCAAAGTCACCTTGCGCATAAACAGTCGAGGCGCGCTTCATGTCAATCAACGGACGGATGATCGTATCGATGATTTGTCGTCCGAAGATGACGAGATTCAAGACGATCAGTCCGATCATGAAGAAGATCATCAGACGGAGTGGGCGGAATGGTTCACTGATTTGGCCAAGTTCCAGATATAAAATCAGTGTACCGACCAGTCGATTGTTTTCGATGATCGGAAACCCGGTCATCAAAATGTCCGTTCCTTCAATCGGATGGGTCCGACTGGAGACGACGGTTTCACCGTTTCGAAGTTCTTCGATATCCGCATTCGTCAAAAAGCGCAGTCCAGCTGGATTTTTCTTCAGGAAATCGATGAAGAAGACTTTCGATTCCGTCAACTCATTCGTATAAGTCATTCCATCGTAAAAAGCACCAGATAATCCTTCAGATTCATAAATGTTGATCAGCTTTTCGCCTCGGTTCAATAAGATATCTTCCTGCGTCTGAAGATAGAACCGGTCGTAGAGATAGAAAGTGAGCAGGACGAATAAAATAGCGGAAAAAACGCTTGTGAACCAAATCGTGATCCAAATCCGGCGCCGGATCGTATAGCGCTTAATCATACTTCCTCGAATTTATAACCGATGCCCCAGACCGTTTGAATCGAGCCACCAGCTTCCCCGAGCTTTAAGCGAAGTGTTTTGATGTGTGTATCGACCGTCCGTAAGTTCCCGATATAGTCCGCACCCCAGATTTGATCGAGTAACTGTTCGCGAGAAAAGACCTTATCATTGTTTTGAGCGAACAGGTGCAACAAATCAAATTCCTTACGCGTCAGACTGACCGGCTTGCCATTGACGTGGACACTCCGACTTTCAGTGTCGAGTTCAAGCATGCCGAGCGTCAAGGTAGCCGATTGATCAACTGTAAAGCGATGAGAACGACGAAGCGTCGCTTCGATGCGAGCAAGCAATTCTCGAGGGCTGAATGGTTTTGTGATATAGTCATCAGCTCCGATTTTCAGACCGTGAATACGATCGAGCTCGTCCGAACGTGCCGTCAGCATGATGATCGGAACGTTTGAGAATTCACGGATGCGCATACATGCTGTCAAGCCGTCCATTTCCGGCATCATGACATCGAGTAGAACGAGATGGAATGTATTTTGTTGAATGAGATGGATCGCTTCTTGTCCGTTAGAAGCTGTCATCGTCGTGTAGTGTTCTTTTTCAAGATTCGAGACGAGAAGGTCACGCATTTGTGCTTCATCATCTACTACGAGAATGTTAAACGATTCTGGCATTAGTCTTCGCTCCATTTCCTGTAGAAGAAAGTGTTTCTTCCATAAAGATGAGTTTTCTTATTTATCATACCATTTCAAACTTTAGAAGCGCATGCGTGGACACAAAAAAGCATGAGAGACAAGGCTCTCATGCTTCGAGTTGTTGGTGATCGTATAGTGTTTCGAGCTCCCGACCATGAATGTACATGTGGAAACTAGATTTTGAGACTTCATATAGCGTGAACTGTGTCTCGCCGGCATTCAATTGCTCAAGAAGCGCAGGACGCAACTCATCCGCACAGAACGCATACGGCAATTTTTCAGCTGCTTTTTGTGACCGAATATTGCTTTTGCGAATTTTCATGAAGACACTTTCGTATCCAAGCTCAAAGAACAGCTCAGAGAAGAAGGCTTCTTTCGCTAAATGATTGTATCCTTTACCATGATACGGTTTACCTAACCATGTACCGAGAAACCCATATTGTCCTTCGATATCGAGTAAACTAATCGTACCAATCGGTTGATCGAATTCATCTAGGATGGTACGTGATACGATTTCACCACGTTCTTCCTCTTCGATTGCCTGCTTTGTAGTAAACAGAAATTCATCAAAGTACCGTGTTTTTTGGCGGACGTACGGATATACGTCTTGATGCTGCATCAGTTCGAACAAATCAGCGCAGTCGCTCAGCTCCCGTTGCTTGAGCATACTTCCATTCCTCCTTTTAGGACCGCAAGAATGATTGTCGAAAGCTACCTGTCTGACTCGTTTGAACCGCGCATGGTATGCCTTCTTCAGTTGTCGGATAAGATAATATTACCTTCTTTTTTTAAAATTGCAAGAAAATAATTTTTGTGAAAAAAGATACAAAAACAAGATGTTTTCCGTAAGCGTCTAAAACCCCCGAAAGGTGCAAAAAACACCTGGCGGGGGTGGGGTTAAGTCAAGTTCAGTTGAGCGTGTTCAAAAATGATTTTTCCGTCAATCATCGTCATGAGCGGCTTCGCTAAATAGTCGAGTGGGAAGTGACTCCATAGGACGAGATCCGCGTCTTTTCCGACCTCGATCGATCCGACGCGATCGTCCACACCGAGCGAGCGGGCTGGATGAATCGTGATCGCGCGCAAGGCGACATCGACCGGTAGACCTTCTCGTGCAGCTAGACCGGCACAGAGATTCAAGTACTGGACAGGGGTGTACGGATGATCGGTCGTAATGGAGATTTCAAGACCATGCTCATGAAGAATTCGATACGTTTCCCATGTCTTATTCTTCAGTTCGATTTTAGACTTTCGCGTGAAGGTGGGTCCGACCGTCACTTTTTCAATCGGTAATTGTTCCATCTCTTTTGCGACGAGATGACCTTCCGTACAATGTTCGATACGTAAATCGAGATCGAACTCTTCCGCAAAACGAATGGCGGAAAGAATATCATCTGCTCGGTGCGCATGTACACGAAGCGGCATTTTATGATCAAGGACCCGTTTGATCATCTGATGGGCGAACGTTTCGGAAACTCGTTGTGTCCGAACTTCAAGAAAGGCTTCGCGCAACATCCCCATGATGCCCATCCGTGTCAGTTCACCGGCGCGACCAGCACTATGGACACGCTTCGGGTTTTCACCGAGCGCCACCTTCAGACCCGCATACTTTCGAAGAATCATATCATCGATGAACCGTCCGTGCGTCTTGATGACACTCGTGACGCCGCCGATGATGTTCATGCTACCAGGCATGACTTGAACGGTCGTGATCCCGTGTTCGACGGCTTCCTTAAAGCCTTCATCCAGCGGATAGACGCCATCAATGGCACGCAGATGAGGAGTCATCGCGAAAATCGTCTCATTCGCATCATTTCCGACGGTTCCGGTACCTTCGTCATATAATCCGAGATGTGTATGGGCATCGATGAAACCGGGCAATAAAAAGTGACCTTCTGCTTCAATGACTTGATCGTTGTCTAAATGATCCAGTAATTCACCGATTTCAATGATTTTTCCATCACGAATACGGATGTCCCCGTAAAAACTGTCCGAAGTAATCGGATAGATATGTGCATTTCGAATTAAGATATCCAAGTATCGTCCACCCCTGTACTAGTTTGAATGCTCGATTGCTCGCAATGCATCCTTTAGTTCAGCATACCGAAACTTGTATCCGTTTTCGAGCGCTTTTTTCGGGATGACACGAGCTCCTTCTAGTACAATCGTACTCTTTTCACCGAGTGCGAGCTCTAACGCGAAGCGTGGCGCCGGGAGCCAGTGTGGGCGATGTAAGACTTTTCCGATCGTCTGTCCAAAACGGCGCATCGTCTCCGGGTGAGGCGCAGTGATGTTCAGTGGTCCTTCGACTGTCGGGGTCTCAAGTGCGAATAGGAATAAATCGACTAAATCATCGATGTGGACCCAGGAGACCCACTGTTTTCCGTCGCCCATCGTCCCACCACCAAACAAGACATAAGGCAGGCGCATTAACGGATAAGCGCCACCGGCTTTCGTTAAGACGACACCGATTCGTGGATGGACGAGTCGAATGCCAGCGTCGGCAATCGGACGGGCAAGATCTTCCCACGCGACACAGACATGACTTAAGAAGTCAGCGGTCGGTGGAAGGGGGTGATCTTCAGAGAAGGTTTGATGCCGATCTTGTCCGTAAATGCCAACCGCAGAAGCAGACAATACGACATTTGGCTTTTGATCGAGTGCTTCAACGATTCGAACGAGCTCCTTCGTCGTGCTGACGCGACTGTCGAGAATGACGCGTTTGCGTTCATCTGTCCAACGTCCGTCGTTGATCGAAGCACCAGCCAGATGAATGAATGCATCAACGCCCTCTAAGTGCTGTTCCGGTTTTGCGTCTTCTGTCATCCACTTGATATATGTGACATGCGCGTCATTTGCTTTCGGATGACGCGTTAAGATAAAGATATGATGTCCTTGCTCGAGTAAACGCTTCGTCAAGGCTTGACCAATCATACCGGTTCCACCGGTAATCGCAATGTTCATGTAATCCATCCTCCCTGAAATAAGTAAAAGTAGCTTCTTTCCATTTGTTCCCGTTCCATGGTTTCACTCAAACATAGACCTGCCTGTTCATGATATCGTAGAACTACTGAATCAGGTTAGGAGAGGGAACGACATGAAGATCAAACGGATCTCGACGCAGAAAAAGAACAGCGAACGATTCAATATCTATGTCGAGCGTGATGGCAAAGAAGAATATGCCTTTGCCGTAGACGTTGATATCTTAATTAAATACAATCTACAACGCGATAAGGAACTCGATGACGATTTCGTCAAGGAAGTGTTGACGGCTGAAGAACAGCAAAAAGCGTATCGTCTCTCGTTGAATCATTTATCGTACCGCATGCGGGCGACGAGTGAAGTCGTCGCCTATTTAACAGAGAAAGAGACACCGGAGCATGCGATCAAACATGCAATCGAGCGATTGACGGAGCAGCGCTATCTGGATGATCAACAGTTCGCACTTGCTTATACGGCAACGAAAAAAGCGACGACACCTCAAGGACCGGGACGGATTCGACGCGACCTTGAGGCATTGAAGATACCGAAGACGGCGATTGATGAAGCGATCGTAACGTTTACGGATGAAGAGGAATACGAAAAAGTCCTGAAGTTTTTGCGGCAAAAGCAAAAAGAGCTGCAACGGCGTTCCGTGCGGGAACTGACACAAAAGTTACAGATGACGCTCATGCAACGCGGATTCTCGTCCGACTTGATCAAGGCGGGCATCGAAGAGGTGTTTCGAGCTGAAGAAGGGGACGAAGAAGAACAAGCGGCCCTTTATCAAGCACGCAAGTATTATCCGAAATACCGGCAACTTGAACCGTTCGAACGCGAACAGAAAGTGAAACAAGCGCTCGTCCGAAAAGGATTTCCATACGGTCTAGCGGCTCAAGTCCTCGAACAAGTCAAAGAAGAAGAGGCGGAATAATAAAAGCAAGACGAAAAATTGACAATTATCCGACAATTGTGCTATTCTACGCACAGACTAAGAAAAGGAGGAACCGTCCTATGAAAAAGCCAATTGGTTTCACTCATATCCAACAGCTGAATACGACGGAGACTCTTGAGCACGTATAAGTAATTCATTTCATGTGCGAGCAAGGGGATTCGTCTCCCGAGCGCGCAGACGAACAAGAATGCATCATGCCCATTTCAAGGCATACTGATTCTCGGACTGCATCCGGAAATCCGTATGCCTTTTTGCGTGCTCGGAAAAAGTACTTCATTTCACAGTAAAGGGGGGACCCTCATGCGTTTATTTCGGCAATTGAGTTGGTTTCTAAAAGAACACAAATCATCGTATCTCGTAGCAGTCGTCTTATTGATCATCACCGGCTTCATCGATTTAACGCCGCCATGGCTGATCGGTAAGGTCATCGACGGATTGCGGTCGGGATCGATGGACCAGGCGACGCTCTTGCAATACGTCATCGGATTAACAGTCATTTCCATCGTTTCCTTCATCTTGACGTATCTGTGGTTAGCGAAATTATTCGGAACGGCATTTTTATTAGAACGGACACTTCGGAGTCGCTTCTTTATGCACTTATTGAAACTGACGCCGACGTTCTACCAAAAGAATCGGACGGGAGACTTGATGGCGCTCGCGACGAACGACTTGAAGGCGGTCGAGCGGACAGCCGGATTTGGTGTCTTGACGCTCGTCGACTCGTTGAACATGACGGCAATCACGCTCGTCGTCATGGGGGTGGCGATCGATTGGAAGTTGACGCTTGCTGCCTTGTTACCGATGCCCCTTCTCGCCTACGCGATGAATAAGCTCGGAAGTCAAATTCACGGACGTTTCATCACTGCCCAGGATTCATTTGGAACGATGAATGACCAGGTCGTCGAGTCGATTTCCGGACTGCGTGTCATCCGCTCGTTCGTACAAGAACCAGTCGATGTTAAACGGTTCGACGATGTCACGACGGATGTCTTTGAGAAAAATATGCACGTCGCAAAAATCGACGTCTTATTTGAACCGATCATCAAGCTGCTCGTTGGCTTCAGTTACTTGATCGGCTTATCGTTCGGGACATATCTCGTCTTTACGAACGACATCACGCTCGGACAATTGGTCGCCTTTAACATCTATCTCGGGATGCTGATCTGGCCGATGTACGCCTTTGGTGAATTGATCAATGTCATCCAGCGCGGAACAGCGAGTCTTGACCGCTTAGAAGCAACGATGCGAGTCAAACCGTTGATTGCTTCGACACCGCGGGAACACGTCGATCGCCCTGAACGGATCGAGATGAACGATTTGACGTTTACGTATCCAGAGACAGCCCATCCGGTCTTGCGAGATTTGAATATGACGATCGAACAAGGAACAACGATCGGTATCGTCGGACCAACGGGATCCGGGAAAACGACGTTCTTGCGTCAATTCTTACGTGAGTATCCAATCGGACGGGATATGCTGACGGTCAACGGCGTACCGTATGAAGATGTTGCGCTAGAGACGGTTCGCGGATGGACCGGTTACGTCTCACAAGAACATTTATTATTTTCAAAATCCGTTCGGGACAATATTCTATTCGGTGCAGGTAAAGCGACAGAAGAAGAATTGCAGGAAGCGATTCGTCTCGCATCGTTTGAAAAAGATATCGAAACGCTGGAACAAGGACTTGAGACGATGGTTGGTGAACGTGGCGTCACGTTGTCGGGAGGACAAAAGCAACGTCTCTCGATCGCGCGGGCGATGTTAAAAAAACCAGAGTTGCTGTTGCTTGATGATTCACTATCAGCGGTAGACGCGAAAACGGAATCACATATCATTGATTCGATTCGATCGAATCGCCACCAATCCACGACATTGATTGTTGCCCATCGTTTATCGGCAGTAGCACATGCGGACGAAATCATCGTCTTGCAAGACGGAATGATTTCTGAACGAGGAACACATGACAGCCTGATGGCACAAAATGGCTGGTACGCTCAACAATTCGAGCGACAAAGTGAAGAGATGTAAGGAGGTGCCTCTGCATGAATGAATTAGAATTATACCAACTCGATCCGGCACGTCGGAAGACGACGATCCGTTCGTTGATCCGCTATGCGATGCATGAGAAACAAGCGATCTTTTTAGGATTATTTTTACTCGTACTGGCAGTCGGAGCGGAATTGACAGGTCCGTATATCGCCAAAGTCATCATTGATGAACATATCGTGGCAATTGAGAAGGACTGGGTCGAAGTTAAATCGGACGGTGCGGTCACGTATGACGGCCGTCAGTTCGCCAAAGCACAAGACGTCTCGAAAATTCAGATCGTTCAATCCGTCTCGATCGTCCAAACGACCAACGGCTACTTTTTCGTACCGAAACAAGTCGTCAGTGGAGGAGAGCGGAAAATCAGTGGAAATACGATGACGGTCACGCGTGGAGACGACGTCTACACGTATGATAATATTCAAAAACTGACACAAGGACAGGTCTATGATTTTTATTCAAAAGACTTAAAAGCAATCGGCTGGTTGTCCTTGATCTACGTCCTCTTGCTGCTAGTAGCAGCTGGTTTGAACTGGATTCAGCAAATCTTGCTCCAGCGATCTGCTCATAAAATCATTAAACGGATGCGTCTTGATGTCTTTACGCATCTGCAACGGTTACCGGTTCGTTATTTCGACCAGACACCGATCGGGAAAATTGTCAGTCGCGTCACGAATGATACGGAAACGATTCGCGATCTATATCTCGGTGTGCTCGCCCGGGTCTTCTCGGGAATCATCACGATGGCGGGGATTCTCGTCGCGATGTTCTTCCTCGATTATCGATTAGGACTAGTCTCACTAATCATCATTCCAATCGTCTATTTCTGGATTCAGCTATTCCAGAAACTCGCGACGAAGAACAACTTCAAGGTCCGCTCCCTCGTTGCCAACATGAATGGTCAACTGAATGAGAACATCCAGACGATGCCGATCATTCAGGCTTATGCACGTGAGAAGGAAGTCCTTGCTGAATTCGAACAAAAAAACGAAGAGAACTATCAGACCCGGGCAAAGTTGTTACGACTCGATGCCCTGATGTCCCATAACTTATCCTACTTTTTGAAAAACTTGACGCTCGCCTTATTGATTTGGGTCGTCGGCGGAAAAAGTCTGACGAACGGCTCGTTTTTATCGCTCGGGATCTTATATGCGTATATCGATTACGTGTCCCGTTTATTCGAACCCGTCACCCAAATCATGAATCAGCTGTCACCACTACAACAAGCACTCGTGTCAGCGGACCGGATGTTCCAGTTGCTCGACGAAAAGGGAGAGCCGGTCGAACAAGGTCGCGTTGCTCGGTTTAAAGGAGCGGTGTCCTTCAAGGACGTCGAATTTAGTTATGAAGCGGGAAATCCCGTGTTACGTGAAATTCAAATCGATGCTCGTCCTGGCGCGACGATTGCTCTCGTCGGACACACGGGTAGTGGGAAAAGTTCGATCATGAACCTGCTGATGCGTTTCTATGATCCGTCAAAAGGACAGTTGTTGATTGACGGACAGGACGTGACGCGTTTGCCGAAACAAGCGGTCCGTGAGCATATGGGCATCGTCCTACAGGATCCGTTCCTCTTCACAGGAACGATTCGCTCGAACATCACACTCGGCAATCCTGACATTTCCGAGGAACGTGTTCGCCAAGCGATCGAAGCCGTCGGCGCGGATCGGTTCATTGATCGTTTACCGAGCGGACTCGATGAACCAGTCATCGAAAAAGGTGCCACGTTATCAGCGGGTGAACGACAGTTGATCAGTTTTGCCCGTGCGTTAGCGTTCGACCCTGCGATCCTAGTTCTTGACGAAGCGACAGCGAGCGTTGACTCGGAAACGGAAGCGGTCATTCAGGATGCCTTGCTGACGTTGACGAAAGGGCGGACGACGTTCATCATCGCCCACCGCTTGTCGACGATCAAGGATGCGGATGAGATTCTTGTTCTCGATCATGGTCGGATCGTCGAGCGAGGATCCCATGATGTGCTCCTTGCAACGTCCGGGATTTATGCGAAAATGTATGCGTTACAAAGTAAACGGAATCTTGAATTGAAATCAAGCTAATCCATCCAGTTTCTCCTCCTTTTCGTTTATACTGAAAAACGAAGAGGGGGAGTTTTTGTAATGGAGACACGGATGAGTCAATTATCGAAATACGAGCTTGAGATGTTGATCACGAAATTAAGTGAACAAAAACGAAAAGCGGAGCAACATGGGAATATGAGTGAAGTGGAAGTCGTGACGCGAAAAATCGCCATTGCGAAAAGTTATTTGATCGATTCGGCACGATTCGAACGGGGAGCCTTTTACCGAATCGAAGGAGAAGAGGCACGATTTGAGTTACATTTCGTCAATGGGGTCATGGGCTGGGGACATTTTGAAGGAACCGCTCAGGAAGTCGCGATTCCGCTCGCGTTATTCACAGGAGAGGGAGAACAGACATGACGAATCGAGAACAAGCCCTTCAGCAATTGGCTGAAGAATTATTGCAAGTGAATGAAGTACTGACACCGGAAGAAGCACTGACGTGGGTGGAAGTGCTTTGGGAAGATTTCGAAGCGACACTCGCGCGCGCGGGTGAGAAATATCAAGGTGAAGCCGTCGCAGTTCATTTCGTCGAACAACAGATTAAACAGCACGGGGCAATGTTACACCGGTTTAATACGACGAACGAAAAATTCAAGCATTTGATGACAGGTCGAAACGTCGAATGAAAAAAGCTCCGCACATCGGGATTTCCGTTGCGCGGAGCTTTGTCTTTATAATGCAGGGATGAACAGTTTTTTCTGCAAGGTCCGTTCGCTGAAGACCCAGCCGGTATAGGAGCTGACGATCTCTTGTGTAGCAGCGTCGATTCTGACGACGGCAACGAATGGATAGACTTCCTTCGTGAAGTAACGTAAGTTCGTAAAGCGGTATTCGACAATACCGTCCTTTCGTGAGACCGTATACGTATGAATCTTCGAAAACTCAAGAAACGCTTGCAAGTCCGCGTTTTGTTTGACGATTTCGTACAAGGCGTCACCGTGTGGTTCGTCCTTGATGCGGAAGTTTCCGCATTCGACGACCGTTCCACTGTTGATCTTAACGACAGAATACTCATCGCGTAAACGTGCCGCGACATGCCACTCATCCCATTTCATGCCAGGGGAGATGAACAGTTTATGCGCGCCGCGATAATAGCGGGCTGCGGTCGCGAGGGCATCGTTTCGTAACTTGAATTGAACAGCGTAGTAGATAATGACGATGGCGATTAAAATCGGGAAGATGACGATCGTTGCTCTCGTTAGTAGCCAAATCCCGAACGCGGCATAATACATCGTGAACAGATACGGATCAAATGTGTTGATGACGCCCCAACCAATCCAGGATTGTTTGAACGGGTGTAAAGCTTGTGTTCCATAAGCGTTAAACAGATCGACGAAGACATGGAGGGCGACAGCGATCTGCGCCATCAGCCATAATGAAGTCGGAGGTACACCAAACAATGTACCGATGACGATTGAAAGTAATAATGGCCAGGCGAGCAAAGCGATCAACCCGTGCGATTTTCCGCGGTGTTGACGCAAGTAGGCGCTGTTCCCTTTAAACTTAAAGACAGTATCGAAGTCCGGTGCGTGTGAACCGACGAGCGCCGTCGTCGTCACGGCAGCAAACATCGTCGTGCTCGCTGCGACGTCAGGGTGTAGCGTCGAGATGGCGGCGAGACAAAGTCCCATGCCGATATGCGTACCAGTATCCAATGCGAATTCGCTCCTTCTATAAAATCGTGATGGTGAATCCATCGAGGTTCTGCCGAGTAATTTTTAATAAATATATCGTATCCAAGAGAAAAGAGGTAACCTTTTGACTGTCGTTCAAGAATATTTCACAAACTTTAATAAAACACAATTTACCACAGAACTGATTGCCTGGTTCCTTCGTGAACAGCGGGATCTCCCGTGGCGAAGAACCAAAAACCCATATCATATCTGGATTAGTGAGATCATGCTTCAACAAACACGCGTCGATACAGTCATTCCGTATTACGAGCGCTTTACGAAACGTTTTCCGACACCGCATGATTTGGCAGAAGCGGATCAAAGTGAAGTTCTGAAGCACTGGGAGGGCTTAGGGTACTATTCCCGTGTCAAGAATCTTCAAATCGCGGTTCAGGAAGTTGTTGAAAAATATGATGGAATCGTTCCGGACGAAAAGGAATTGTTCAGTCAGCTGAAGGGCGTCGGTCCGTATACGACAGGAGCGGTTCTATCGATTGCTTATGGGCAAGCAGAACCAGCTGTAGACGGAAATGTGATGCGCGTCCTCTCGCGTGTACTTGGGATTTATGAAGACATTGCTGCACCGAAGACACGGAAATTGTTTGAGGCGGCGGTACATCAATTGATTGATCCGGCTGACCCGTCCAGCTTCAATCAAGGCTTGATGGAACTCGGTGCGATGGTCTGTACACCGAAGTCTCCGATGTGTGGACTCTGTCCTGTTCAAGACGTTTGTTTTGCATATGATCGAAATGCACAGGAAGAACTACCTGTGAAGACGAAGAAAGGGAAGACGCAAATTATTCCGTATGATGCTCTCGTCTATGAAACGAACGGAAAAATCGCAATTGAACAACGAGCAGAAACAGGTTTGCTCGCAGGGATGTGGCAATACCCACTTCGAGAAGCAGAAGAAGATCGTAATGGGACGCTTGTCGGGCACGTTCGACATATCTTCTCACACCGGATTTGGGAAATTGCCGTCTATCGCGTGACGGAACAGCCGGACCAGACGGTACTAGTTGATCAGGAAACGTATGCGACGCATCCAGTATCTGTCGCGCAAATGAAGATTGATCGACTATTAAAGGGGGAGATCTAATGCATACTTTTCGTTTTGAGACACGTGTCGATACATCAAAGGAGCAAGCGTGGGATTTTTTAAGTGACGCCAAGGCCTTAAGTCGATTGACGGTATTTCCGCAAGTGAAGACGTCGGGTGATACGCGGACGCGAGCAGGAAATACGATTCGTCTGCGCGTTGGTGTTCCTCCACTATTTGTCTCGTGGACGTCTTGGATTCCTTTCGTAGAAGAATATGTCTTCGTCGATGTCGGTACAAAAGTTCCGTATCCATTCCGGGCATGGTGCCACGTGCACCGAGTCGAAGAACGTGAATCTGGCGTCTATTTCGTGGATGAAGTGACGTACGCATCCTTCTTGCCAGCCTTCGTCATTGAAGCATTCATCTTGAAACCGATGTTCAAACAACGAAAAAATGCGATTTTGAATCACTTTCAAGCCTGAATTCCGTCATTTTTCTGAAAAAATACCCTTTCGTTTTTCATGCGTTCTGAAAATGGGTATAATAAGCACGAGAGTATAACAGAATGGAAGAAAAACGCTTTAGAAAGGAGTAGCACATGAGTCGATTCCCAAAAGAAAGTAGCAAGATTGAGATTCAAAGTTTCAAACATAACGGGAGCTTACACAGAGTTTGGGAAGAAACGCTCGTGCTGAAATCGACGGAAGAAGAATTGATTGGGTTCAATGACCGCATCATGGTCAGTGAATCGGATGGTCGTCAGTGGCGAACACGAGAGCCTGCAATCTGTTACTTTTCAACAGAACTCTGGTTCAATGTCATTTGTATGATTCGGGAGGATGGCATTTACTATTACTGCAATCTTGGATCACCTTCTACGTTCGATGAGAAAGATCGAGCAGTCAAGTACATTGATTACGATTTAGATATCAAAGTGTATCCGGACATGTCCTACATGATCCTCGATGAGGACGAGTATGAGAAGCATCGCCGCGAGATGAACTATCCGAAGGCGATCGATCGTATTTTGAAAGACAATGTCCAAATCCTGATTCAATGGATCCGCAGTCGCAAGGGTCCATTTAACCCGGCTTTCGTGGATATGTGGTATCGTGAATATGAAACAAGATATCGGAGATGATGGTTCGCCATCGTCTTTTTTTAATTGAAGGAAGTGAAACACGTGGCAACACAAGCAAAACGTAAGAAACAAGGTTCGATCCGCCGCTATATGGCGTTCGTCAAGCCGTATCAAAAACAGATTCTCCTGACGGTTTTCGTCGGGATCATCAAGTTCTCGATCCCACTTGGACTTCCGTTGTTGTATAAGTACATCATCGACAATATCCTAACTGGAAACACGATGCCGATGGCGGAAAAAAGTAAACAATTAGCGTATTTGATCGGAGCGGGTGTCTTCATCTTCCTGATCGTCAAGCCACCGCTTGAATACGTCCGTCAATACCTCGCGCAATGGTCAGCGTCGAAGATTTTATTTGACGTTCGTAATCGATTGTTTGATCATGTTCAGAAATTATCGCTTCGTTTTTATTCGAATACGAAAACCGGAGAAGTCATCTCGCGAATCATCAATGATGTCGAGCAGACGAAAGACTTCGTCGTCACGGGATTAATGAACCTATGGCTTGATATGATTACGATTTTCATTGCGATCGCTATCATGTGGACGATTGATCCGAAGTTGACGCTCGTCGCCATTATTCCGTTACCATTCTACGCCCTCGCCGTTAAGTTCTTTTACGGTCGCTTACGCGGATTGACACGGGAACGTTCGGCAGCACTTGCGGAACTACAAGGTCATTTGACGGAACGGGTCAACGGCATGGCAGTCATTCGTAGTTTTGCACTCGAACCGCACGAGAACAAAGCGTTCAAACATCAAAATGATGGGTTCTTAAAAGCGGCGCTGCGTCAAACGAACTGGAATGCGCGGACGTACGTCGTCGTCTCGACGATTACGGACTTCGCACCAATCCTTATTTTCGGGACAGCGGCGTTCTTCGTCTTGAACGGACAAGTGACACTCGGGACGATGGTTGCGTTCATTGGTTATATCGACCGTCTGTATGCGCCGCTCGGTCGTCTCGTTAACTCCTCAACGACGTTGACACAGTCGATCGCTTCGATGGACCGGATGTTCGAGTTTTTAGATGAGCCGTATGACATCACGGAAAAACCGAATGCACGCGATCCAAAAGATGTCCGCGGAAACGTTCAATTCGAAAACATCAGTTTCGCTTACGAAGAAGGCGGCGAGCTAGCGATTGATCGCTTAACGCTTGACGTTCAGGCAGGTGAACGGATTGCTTTCGTCGGGATGTCAGGTGGTGGGAAATCGACGCTCGTCAGTTTAATTCCACGCTTCTATGATGTGTCTGCCGGTCGGATCACGCTTGACGGCGTTGATATTCGTGACTTGAAGTTACGTGGTCTTCGCGATCAGATCGGGATGGTCATGCAGGAGTCGATTCTCTTCAGTGAGTCGGTTCAGATGAACATTAAGATGGGGAATCCGGAGGCGACGGATGAGGAAGTCGTCGCAGCGGCAAAAGCAGCGAATGCCCACGAATTCATCGAACGGTTACCGAACGGCTATCATACGCCGGTCGGTGAACGAGGCGTCAAGTTATCGGGTGGTCAAAAGCAACGTCTAGCCATCGCTCGGGTCTTCTTGAAGAACCCGCCGATTCTGATTTTGGATGAGGCGACGAGTGCGCTCGATTTAGAGAGCGAAGCGATGATTCAAGATTCGTTAGCGCGTCTCGCGAAAGGACGGACGACGTTTACTGTCGCGCACCGTTTATCAACGATTACCGATGCCGATAAGATCGTCGTCATCGAAAATGGTCAAATTACGGAAATCGGAACACACGAAGTCCTCATGCAAAAACGAGGCGCTTATTTCGAACTGTATGCCATTCAAAATCTGGAACTCGTCGAATAACACAAAAGCAGCGACCTTTGCGAGGTCGCTGCTTTTTTAGTGGGGGGACTTAGAGTCGAGCAAAGGCACGATCGACTGCTGCGATCGTCTCTGTGATGTCGGCTTCCGTATGTTCTGTCGTCAAGAACCACGCTTCGTATTTCGAAGGAGCAAGGTTGACGCCTTCTTCTAACATCAATTTGAAGAAACGTCCGAACATCTCGCTATCTGCACGTTCTGCACCATCGTAATCGATGACTGTTTCATCCGTGAAGTAGACCGTCATGGCACCTTTTAGACGGTTGATCGTAATCGTGACGTCATGACGTTTTGCTGCTTCTAGCACACCTTGTTCGAGTAAGGCGCCAAGGTGATCGAGTTGTTCATAGACACCAGGCTTCTCAAGTAATTCAAGACAAGCGATACCCGCAGCCATGGATGCTGGGTTACCTGCCATCGTACCTGCTTGGTAAGCCGGACCGAGTGGCGCGACGTGTTCCATGATTTCTTTGCGACCGCCATAAGCGCCGATCGGTAAACCACCACCGATGATTTTGCCGAGTGCCGTCATATCAGGACGGATATCGAGTAACTCTTGTGCACTGCCGTACGTGAAGCGGAAGGCTGTGATGACTTCATCATAGATGACGAGTGCGCCGTGTGCATGCGTGATTTCGTTGACCGCAGCAAGGAATCCAGGTTGCGGTTCGACGATACCGAAGTTTCCGACGATTGGTTCGACGAGTACACAAGCGACCTGATCGCCCCATTGTTCCATGATTTGACGATACGATTCGATATCATTGAACGGTGTCGTGATGACTTCTTTTGCCGTCGCTTTCGTGACGCCGGCTGAATCTGGGGAACCAAGTGTCGCTGGTCCGCTTCCTGCTGCAATCAGCATCAGATCCGAGTGACCGTGGTAACAACCACTGAACTTCACGACGAGCTCACGACCTGTATACGCTCGTGCGACACGAATCGTCGTCATGACGGCTTCGGTTCCCGAGTTCGTAAAGCGTACTTTTTCAAGCGAAGGGATCGCTTTTTGTAGTTTATGTGCAAAGTCAATTTCTAGACGGTGTGGTGTGCCGTAAAGAAGACCATTTTGGGCAGCATGGGTGATCGCTTCCGTAATGTGAGGGTGACCGTGTCCCGTGATGATCGGACCATAGGCTGCTAAGTAATCGATATAGCGATTGCCATCGACATCATAAAAGTAAGCACCTTCTCCGCGTTCCATATAGACAGGTGCGCCGCCACCGACGGCTTTGAATGAACGGGATGGGCTGTTGACGCCACCAACGATACACTTTTGTGCGATTTCATATAACGCCTCTGAAGTAGGACGTGTAGTGTGGGTAGACATGAGGATTCCTCCAATCGATGATTCGTGAAAAATATCACGATATGATTGTATCATGGACGTCAAATCCGGTGCAGAGCCGTTGACGGAATGCCTATTTGTAGGTAGACTAATTATAAAGATTACAATCTGATAATCAATGAAAGATAGAAATGAGGGGATGGACGTGGCTAACGAAATGCTGGATGACGCCGTGAAGTCACTTCGGGAATCAGGCGTTCGAATGACACCACAACGTCACGCGATTTTGGAATATTTAACGACGGGACACACGCATCCGACAGCGGATGAGATTTATCGTGCACTCGAACATCGTTTTCCAAACATGAGTGTGGCGACTGTATATAATAACTTACGCGTGTTTCGAGAAAAGGGAATCGTTGAGGAAATGAATTACGGAGACGCTTCAAGTCGCTTCGATTTCGTTACGACACGCCATTACCACATGATCTGTGAGAACTGTGGAAAGATCGTTGATTTCAACTATCCTGTGCTCGATGATGTTGAGACGGTTGCGGCGCACTTAACGGGCTTTAAAGTCGATCGTCACCGATTAGAAGTGTACGGAACTTGTCCGGACTGTCAATCGAATGTCCAATAAAAAAACGAGCTGCCTTAGCGGGGAGCTCGTTTATTATGTTTATTATATTTTTCATCGAATTCTTTTCCTTCAAGAGACGGATCCATCGTCAGTGGTTCATCGCAATGCATACATAAGTCGACGCGACCAAGGACTTTTGTTTCTTTTCCGCAGTTCGGACAAGTGACGACAGCTGCCTTCGTTGATGTCAGACCAATCAAGAAATAGAGTGCCGTACTGGCGAGAACCATGACGAAACCGAGAAGCATGAGTAAGACCATGATGATTTCAAATTGTTTGAGTAATAGACCGCCATACATGACGAGCATCCCACCGAACACAAGAAACATAGCTAAGTTTCTCGCGCGGTTTATTTTATTTTTACGTTGTTTTTTCAAGTGAATTCCCCCTGTTGTCAGTCTAGCATAAGAAGTGGGATTGCCTGAAGAAGGAAAGCTTGTTTTTTTGTCGAAAATGGTAACGACGAGTTCGTATAGAAGGGTGAGAAGTACATGGAACAAGCAACACGAACGATTTATTCGGAGTACGCGGCTTATCGCGAAACACAAGGGATCATTGCTGTTGAGAAACGGCAACCACGGGATTCCCTGACGGATCAATTTGATACACTTCTTGTCGTCATCACGAGAGACCCAGAAGTCGAGTGGACAATCAAACATTATCGACTGAATACACTAAAGGTATCATTACACCTCGTACATGAAGATGTGTTATCACGCTGGATTTTGTTAAATGCGAATCGACGCGCGATTCACTGGATTGCAGAAGGAACGATCGTTTTTGAACGAAATGATTACTTAGTTGATTTAAAACGGCAGCTATTAAACTTTCCTGATGAGGAAAGATGTTTACAGATGACGATTTCGTTCGCTAAACTTTTGCGTCGTTTCCAAGACGGAAGGAACTTGTTCAGTCGCGGACATCATTATGATGCCTATACACACGTCCATCACGCATTACATCATCTCGCGCGATTATCTGTTCTGGAAAAAGGAAAACATCCCGAAACAGTCGTCTGGGAACAAGCGCGACTCGATGATCCGGATGTCTATAAACTATATGAACAATTATTGATGAGTGAAGAGACATTAGATCAACGTATTCACCTAGCCTTGATTGGACTTGAGCATCTTCTGCAGTCGAAGGTCTTATCGGGAGGACGCTATTTATTTGAAATCATGCGTGAGCGGACAAGTCCTTGGACAATGTATGAATTGATGGAAGAAGAGCGACTGCAAGAAGTCAAAGTGGATTTAAGTAGTCTGATTGATTTCTTTATGCGAAAAGGTCTAATCAGGATTTCGTATCAAACAACTAAAGGAGCAGGGGTCGAACTCGTAACGTATGAGCCGGTCGTATGACGATCGGCTTTATTTTTTTCTATGTGTTGTTTTGGCTATATATAGAAGGAAAAAGATTTCAAAAGTTTTTTTAGAAAAACTATTGACGGTATTATACCGAGATAGTATATTAATACATGTCGACAGGGCAACACGCACTGGACGGTGACGAGAAAGAAAAAAGATTTCAAAAAGGGATTGACGCTTAAGTTATTCCGTGATATCTTATTAAAGTCGCTGAAAACGACACGACGAACTTTGAAAACTGAACGATGAGGCAAAAATCGTATTCTACGGAATACAAAAACGAATGAAGCGCAAGCTTCGTCAATCGTGACT
>NZ_JACSNF010000007.1:0-54499 GCF_018619015.1 Exiguobacterium sp. s11
GTTAAGCACTTGAACGCCGAAAGTAGTTGGGGGCTTCCCCCTGTGAGGATAGGACGTTGCCAGGCACTTGACCGATCTGCAGATTGCAGATCGGTCTTTTTGTGTTTTCTAAAAAGTCTTATCAGTTGCATTTCTTTTTTTAGATGATTACTATTAAATCAAACAATAGTCAAAGATGGTCAGAGAGGTGGTGCCAATGCAAAACATCACAGATATCATCGAAGCCTATTTAAAGCAAATTTTACACGACGAAAAGACGATTGAAATCAAACGTCAAGAAATTGCACAACGTTTTGACTGTGTTCCATCACAAATCAACTACGTCATTAATACTCGTTTTACGGTCGAAAAGGGTTATTTCGTTGAAAGTAAACGGGGTGGCGGCGGATACATTCGGATTCAAAAAATCGTTGTGCTCGATAGTCACGATCTATTAGACGAAGTCAGTTCATGGATCGGTGATCATTTGACGGAACAAGCTGCAGAAGATTATTTGATTCGTTTGATGAACGAACAATTACTGACGCGGCGGGAAGCTATTTTGATTCAATCGCTGTTGCAAAAAGAGAGTTTGCCAATGGCGGTCGAAGATCAACACCGGATGCGTGCCCACTTGATGCGGACGCTTCTTCAAACCATGAAGCGACTCTAGTCGTCGGACATTGGAGGAATGCACGATGCGTTGTCAACGATGTGGCGAACGAGAAGCAATCGTCCGTGTCAAACTTCCACAAGAATCGGAAACCGATGAAAAATTCTTATGCTCGGTTTGTGTGCGGGAGTTAGCACGTGAATATCAAGGGACGGCGTGTCCGTCTTGCGGTATGACCCGTCAACAATTGCTTCATCTTCGTAAAGTCGGTTGCCCGACTTGTTATTCATTTTTTAAAGACGAAGTCGACGGTATGGTTCGTCAGTTCCAACACGGTCATACGCAACATTATGGCTCACGACCTGATGAGGAATCCGTTGAAAAACGATTGAACCAGCAGCTCAGTCGACTCAAAGAACAGCTCAACCGCAAAATCTTAGCAGAAGATTATGAAGAAGCAGAAGTCATAAAACAACAGATTGAGAGTGTCGAGGAGGATTTGCGTCATGTTTGAAGAGTTGCTCCAACACCCTTTAAGCGAATCGATGAATCAATCTTCTCCTTTTGACGACATCGTCGTTTCGACACGGATCCGATTGGCGCGTAATACGACACGTTACCCGTTCTCAACGATGTTGTCAGAAGCACAAGCCAATGCACTCATTGAAGAGACAGAACGCCAACTAAACGGGATGAAAGGGTTCCGGTTTGGTCGCGTCGATCAAGCAGATGTCCTGACGCGAACCGCTTTAGTAGAAAAGCATCTAATCAGTCCAGCGTTAGCGAGTCATCCGCGGACAGGACTCTTCATTAGTGAGGATGAGCAGATCAGTGTCATGGTAAACGAAGAGGATCATTTCCGAATCCAGACGTTATTACCGGGACTTCAACTTGAAGAAGCGTTTCGGATCGCAAAACAAGTCGATCGCTTGATCAGTGAACGATTTAAAATTGCTTTTGATGACACGCTCGGTTATTTAACGACGTGTCCGAGTAACGTCGGAACAGGTCTTCGTGCTTCCGTGATGTTGCACTTACCGGGACTGGTCCTGACGAATCAGATTCAAGGCTATATCAAACACTTACGACAGCTCGGATTCGCGATTCGTGGGCGTTACGGCGAGGGAAGCGATGCCTCTGGTCGCATGTTCCAACTTTCGAACCAACGGACGCTTGGGGCAAGTGAGGATATGCTGATCACGGACTATCAATTTGCCGTCGAAGCATTAATTGAAGCAGAACAGGCAGCACGAAAAGGATTATTGGAGATGTATCAAGAAGAACTAGAGGACAGACTATATCGTTCCTACGGTATCCTGACATCAGCTCGACTGATTACAGCGCGGGAAGCAACGGAACGACTATCGGATGTTCGCTTAGCAGACAGTCTGGGACTAGAGGTCAATCTTCCTCCAAATCTTTTTCATCAACTGCTCGTTTCATTACAAACAGGTTTTCTACAAAAGCATTTCGGGAAACAATTAACATCTAGAGAACGGGACATCGAACGGGCGAAACGAATCCGGACGATGTTAACCGAACAGACAAACAGGGATCACACACAAGGAGGTTTTGCATAATGATGTTTGGACGATTCACAGAACGTGCACAACGTGTATTGGCACTTGCTCAAGAAGAGGCAGTACGGTTGGGGCACCACAATATCGGAACAGAACACATTTTACTCGGACTTGTACGTGAAGGAGACGGAATCGCTGCGAAAGCCTTAACAGCACTCGGTCTCAGTTCAGATAAAATTCAGATGGAAGTCGAAGCATTAATCGGTCGCGGACAAGATGGTGCAACGACGATTCACTATACACCACGTGCGAAAAAAGTCATCGAGTTATCAATGGATGAGGCACGTAAACTAGGTCACTCTTACGTTGGAACAGAACACCTCTTGCTCGGATTGATTAGAGAAGGAGAGGGCGTTGCTGCTCGTGTCTTGAATAACTTGGGTATCAGTCTTTCAAAAGCCCGTCAGCAAGTACTCCAGTTGCTCGGGAACAGCGAAACGACAGCAAACGCGTCGCAAGCAGGTTCAGGTGTCGCAACACCAACACTTGATGGTCTTGCTCGTGATTTGACACAACAAGCGCGCGAAACACGTCTTGATCCAGTTATCGGTCGTGCGAAAGAAATTCAACGTGTCATCGAAGTCTTAAGCCGCCGGACGAAAAATAACCCGGTCTTGATCGGGGAACCAGGGGTCGGTAAAACGGCTGTCGTCGAAGGTCTCGCTCAACAAATCATCAACAATGAAGTACCGGAGACGTTACGCAATAAACGTGTTATGGTACTCGACATGGGGACACTTGTCGCTGGTACGAAATACCGTGGTGAATTCGAAGATCGTTTGAAAAAGGTCATGGATGAGATTCGTCAAGCGGGGAACATCATTCTCTTCATTGATGAGTTGCATACATTGATCGGAGCGGGTGGAGCAGAAGGTGCGATCGATGCATCGAACATCCTTAAACCATCGCTCGCACGAGGCGAACTCCAGTGTATCGGAGCAACGACTCTTGATGAGTACCGGAAATACATCGAAAAAGATGCGGCACTCGAACGTCGTTTCCAACCGATCCAAGTCGCAGAGCCAACAACGGATGAAGCAACACAAATCCTATTTGGTCTTCGCGATCGTTATGAAGCACACCACCGTGTGACGATCACAGACGAAGCGATTCAAGAAGCCGTCACCTTGTCGGATCGATACATTTCGGATCGTTTCCTTCCGGATAAAGCGATCGATTTGATTGATGAAGCAGCATCGAAAGTTCGGTTGCGTTCATACACAGCACCACCGAACTTAAAAGAAGTCGAAGCAAAACTCGAAGGCATCCGCAAGGACAAGGACGAAGCGGTCCAAAGCCAAGAGTTCGAAAAAGCAGCAAGCCTCCGCGATACGGAACAAAAATTACGCGATGAGCTTGAGCGTTTGAAAGAGGAATGGCAGAATAAACAAGGCAACGAAAAACTTGAAGTCACAAAAGATGACATCGCACAAGTCGTTGCCAACTGGACAGGTGTACCGGTCACGAAGATCGCGGAAGAAGAGACGGATCGTCTCCTTCGCCTCGAAGAAATCCTTCACGATCGTGTCATCGGACAAAATGAAGCCGTTAAATCAATTTCAAAAGCCATCCGTCGGGCACGTGCTGGACTGAAAGATCCAAAACGTCCGATTGGTTCGTTCATCTTCCTCGGTCCTACTGGGGTTGGTAAAACAGAACTCGCCCGTGCGGTTGCCGAAGCGATGTTCGGAGATGAGGATGCGATCATCCGGATCGACATGTCAGAGTACATGGAGAAACATGCAACGAGCCGTCTCGTCGGTTCACCTCCAGGATATGTCGGTTACGAAGAAGGCGGTCAATTAACGGAAAAAGTTCGCCGGAAACCATACTCAGTCATCTTACTTGATGAAATCGAGAAGGCGCACCCGGAAGTCTTCAACATTCTCTTGCAAGTACTTGATGATGGACGCTTAACAGACTCGAAAGGTCGGACGGTTGATTTCCGTAACACGATCATCGTCATGACATCGAACGTCGGTGCAAGTGCCCTTAAACGTAATAAATATGTCGGATTCGCTGTTTCTGAAGATACGGATCGCGAATACAAAGACATGAAAGATAAAGTCATGGAAGAACTCAAACGGGCGTTCCGTCCAGAGTTCTTGAACCGAATTGATGAAACGATCGTCTTCCACTCACTCGAGAAACAACACATCGAAGAGATTGTGAAGTTGATGGCGAAAACCCTTGAAAAACGTTTGGCTGAACAGGAAATTCATTTCGAATTGACACCAGCTGCCCTCTCGAAGATTGCCGATATCGGATACGATCCAGAGTACGGTGCACGTCCAATCCGTCGTGCCCTTCAACGGGAAGCGGAAGACCGGTTGTCAGAAGCATTGCTCGCAGGCGATATCCAAAAAGGAGAACGTGTTGCGCTTGATGTCGAAGAGAACGAATTCATCGTTCGCCGGAATCACGTGAGTTCTGTCGCAACGGAATAAGCACTGAGCACAGGGCCAGCTTTCGCACTTTCTGAGCGAAGCTGGTTCTTTTTTTGAAACAGAAAGGATGAATCGATTGGCTAAGTTAAAAACAAAATTCGTTTGTCAAAGCTGTGGGACCGAATCACCGAAATGGATGGGACGTTGTTCTGGATGCGGAGAATGGAACACGATGGTCGAAGAAGTCGTCGAAGAGAAAAAAGGGCGGCGCGGTGCCGCTTTCGTTCATACGACAACAAAACAATTGAAGCCAGAGCGCCTCGCGAACATCGTCTCGCAAGAAGAGAGTCGCGTCTTTACCGGAAGTGGTGAATTCGACCGTGTCCTCGGAGGCGGTATCGTTCCAGGTTCGATGGTGCTTGTTGGAGGAGATCCGGGGATCGGGAAGTCGACGATCTTACTGCAGACGAGCGCACGTCTTGCACAACGTGGCGAAAAAGTGCTCTACATCTCAGGAGAAGAATCGCTCAAACAAACGAAATTACGCGCGGAACGGCTTGGCTTACCGACACAGGATTTGTTCGTCCTGAGTGAGACGGATATGAACATGATTGAACGTGTCGTCGATGAAGAACAGCCACGTTTTTTAATCATCGACTCGATTCAAACCGTCTACATCGATGAAATCCAGTCTGCACCCGGGAGCGTGACACAGGTACGTGAATGTACGGCGATGCTGATGAAAATTGCGAAGAGTCGCGGTATTGCGATCTTCATCGTCGGTCACGTCACGAAACAGGGTTCGATTGCTGGACCACGTTTACTGGAGCACATGGTGGATGCTGTCTTGTATTTCGAAGGCGAACGTCACCATACGTTCCGGATTCTGCGTGCCGTCAAAAACCGATTTGGTTCAACGAATGAGATCGGAATTTTTGAGATGCGGGAGTCTGGTCTTGAAGAGGTCTTGAATCCGTCAGAAATTTTCCTCGAGGAGCGGACGTCCGGTGTATCCGGTTCAACGATTGTTGCTTCGATGGAAGGGACACGGACGGTCCTCGTCGAACTGCAAGCACTGATTTCACCGACGTCATTCGGGAATCCTAGACGGATGGCGACCGGAATCGATCAGAACAAGGTTGCCTTATTGATGGCGGTCCTTGAGAAACGATCGGGTCTTCTCCTTCAGACACAAGATGCGTACCTTAAGGCAGCCGGGGGTGTGAAGCTGGATGAACCCGCGATTGACTTGGCGGTTTGTGTTGCGATTGCTTCCAGTTTCCGTGACAAGCCGACGCGTCCGACGGATGTCGTGATTGGTGAAGTCGGATTGACAGGTGAGGTTCGTCGTGTATCGCGGATTGAACAACGTGTAGCAGAAGCAGCCAAACTCGGTTTCACACGGGCAATCATTCCGAAAAACAACTTAGGGGGTTGGACGTATCCGGACGGGATTACGGTCGTCGGTGTCGAGAGTGTGGACGAAGCATTACGTGAAACCATTCCGTTTTAAGCTGGAATGACGCAAAAAATGGGGGAACTGTAATGGATATGTAAACAGTTTCCCCTCCTTCCGGCGTAGGTAGTTCAAATCAGTACATGTTACAATGAACTTAAAATAAGCAAAGGAGGTGAGAAGATTGAAAATCGTCATTCGGGTATTTTTTGCATTACTCGGACTTGCCCTCGGGATCTTGTTGCTTCCTCAGTTCTTCCAATTAATTGAGACGGCAACGAATACGACATTCCCTGCATGGTTGATGAGCGAATACGTAACTGGAACGATTGGTGCACTCATATTCTTATTAATTGGATTATTCATTACGGATTCGGTAATTCGACTTCTCCGATTTTTAGAAGAACGACTCGTCAAAGCCCCAGTAGCAGATCTCTTTTTTGGAACATTTGGTTTGTTGATTGGGTTGGTACTTGCCTTCCTCGTCAGTACATTGATTGATTTGGTAGGTATTCCTGTCCTCAGTAACGTCTTAACGATCTTCGTGACCGCGTTATTCGGATATCTTGGCTTTACGGTCGGGTATCGTAAACGTCATGAATTGACGAAAATCTTCTTACGTAGTAACCAAAGTGAGAAAAAGGCGACGCCAGAAGTCGTCGTCCCAGTTAAATCAAACAGCAAGGTACTCGATACGAGCGTCATCATCGACGGACGAATTACGGATATCACGAAGACCGGTTTCGTCGAAGGAAAACTGATCGTCCCGCAATTCGTCATCGGTGAGTTGCAGTACATCGCCGATTCTTCCGATACGTTGAAACGAAACCGTGGACGTCGTGGACTCGATGTCTTAAAAGAGTTACAAGAGATTCCTGGAGTCGAAGTCGAAATTTATGATGGCGATTTCGAGGATGTACCGGAAGTCGATATTAAGCTGATCAAACTCGCGGAACTCGTCAAAGGGATCGTCGTCACGAACGACTATAACTTGAATAAAGTCTGTGAAGTCCGACATGTTCCTGTTCTTAACATCAATGACCTGGCGAATGCCGTCAAACAAGTCGTCATTCCAGGAGAAGAGATGACCGTTCTTGTCATCAAGGAAGGAAAAGAACAAAAACAGGGCATTGCCTATCTCGAAGATGGGACGATGGTCGTCGTCGAAGGCGGAAAACATCTGATTTCGAAAACGATTGGCGTTGTCGTCACAAGTGTCTTGCAGACATCAGCTGGACGAATGATTTTTGCGAAACCACAAGAAAAATGAGACACTATGCCTAGAGAGACATCGAGAGGCATTCGGATAGACCCCGTAACGGATTCGATTTCATGATCGAGTCCGTTTTCGGTGTGATGGAATGGATCACGATGATCAGTGAGAGAGAAAAGAGGGAATGGGATGTCTACAGCCACATATCGCGTCGTCATCCCCGCTGCCGGTGCCGGTAAGCGGATGGGCGCAGATCGTAATAAATTGATGCTTGAACTAAGAGACCGTCCAATCATCGCTTGGACACTGGATGTCTTCGAGGCAGATCCGGCATGTACGGAAATTGTCCTTGCGATCAATCCACTAGAACAAGAATGGTTTACAAGTATTATCGCGTCTTATAAGACATCGATTAGACTTGTCGCGGGTGGTGCCGAACGTCAGGAAAGTGTTCTCCGTGGTCTTGAGGCGTTAGAAGGCGAAGGGATCGTTCTGATCCATGATGGTGCCCGACCGTTCATTTCACAAGCAGCGATTCATGCGGTCGTCCAAGCGGCAGTCCTAGACAAAGCGGCGATTCTTGCCGTGCCGATTAAAGACACGGTCAAACGGATTGAAGCGAATCACATCAGCGAGACCGTCCCGCGGGAACACCTGATGGCAGCCCAGACACCACAAGCGTTTGATCTTGCGACGATTCGTACGGTTCACGAAAAAGCGGCAACGAAATACCTAGGAACCGATGATGCAAGTTTGATAGAATGGGACGGAGGAAAAGTAACGATCGTCCACGGTCACTACGAAAATATCAAGATGACGACACCGGACGATTTGTGGTTCGGTGAAGCGATTCTAATGAAACGAGGGAAATGACGATGATTCGAATTGGACAAGGTTTTGATGTACATGCCTTTGCAGAAGATCGGAAATTGATTTTAGGCGGCATCGAGATTCCGCACACGAAAGGATTGCTCGGTCACTCGGATGCAGACGTCTTGTTACATACGATTGCCGACGCGGCACTTGGTGCAATCGCAGCAGGGGATATCGGAAAACATTTTCCGGATACGGATCCGGAATTCAAGGATGCCGATTCAGCAAAATTGCTGCAGCATGTCTACGCGCTCGTTAAACAACAAGGGTATGAGCTTGGCAACCTAGATGCGACAGTCATCGCACAGGCGCCAAAGCTTCGTCCGTACATCGACACGATGCGTGCGCGGATCGCGGAATTACTTGAAGCAGACATTGAACAGATCAATGTCAAGGCAACGACGACGGAATGGTTAGGTTTTACGGGACGAGAAGAGGGAATCGCTTGTCAAGCAGTGATTCTACTGAAACGAATCGAAGAATAAGGTATACTAGATAAGCGAATTTTAGTCGAAGGAGTGATTGGCAATGGCAGAAGTACGAGTACGTTACGCCCCAAGTCCAACAGGACACTTGCATATCGGGAATGCCCGGACTGCATTATTTAACTATCTGTTTGCGCGCCACTTAGGCGGTAAGATGGTATTACGAATCGAGGATACGGACCAAAAGCGGAACATCGCAGGCGGTGTCGAGAGTCAAATGAAGAACCTCGAGTGGCTCGGTGTCGATTGGGACGAAGGTCCGGGTCGCGGTGGCGATTACGGTCCTTATTCACAAATGGAGCGTCTCGATATCTACCAAAAGTACACGGACGAGTTACTTGAAAAAGGACTTGCTTACCGTTGCTACATGACATCGGAAGAGCTCGAAGCAGAACGCGAAGCACAAATCGCACGCGGAGAAGCACCACGTTATTCAGGAGCGCACCGTAACCTGACAGCAGAACAAGAAGAAGCGTTCCGCGCAGAAGGTCGCACGCCGTCGATTCGGATTCGTGTACCGGAAGATGTCACGTATACATGGAATGATATCGTTAAAGACGACGTCTCATTCGAATCAAAAGACTTCGGTGACTGGGTCATCGTCAAAAAAGATGGCATTCCGACGTACAACTTTGCCGTCGTCATCGACGATCATTTAATGGCGATCAGCCATGTTCTTCGTGGGGATGATCATATTTCGAACACACCGAAACAGATGATGATCTATGATGCGTTCGGTTGGGAATACCCGACGTTCGGTCACATGACATTGATCGTCAACGAATCACACAAGAAACTTTCGAAGCGTGATCACTCGATCATTCAGTATATCGAGCAGTATAAAGAGCTCGGTTATCTCCCGGAAGCATTGCTCAACTTCATCACGCTTCTCGGTTGGTCACCAGTCGGTGAACAAGAAATCTTCACGAAAGAAGAGTTCATCGAAATCTTTGACGCGGATCGTCTGTCGAAGAGTCCAGCTGTCTTCGACCAAAACAAATTGGCTTGGATCAACAGCCAGTACATGAAACATCAATCGTTCGAAGAAGTATTCGAAGCCAGTCTTCCGTTCTTACAAGAAGCAGGTCGCGTCGAAGCGTCACCTTCAGAAGAAGAGCTCGCTTGGGCACGTGATCTCGTTGCGTTATACCGCGAACAGATGACGCATGGCGCGGAAATCGTCAAGCTTTCAGAGATGTTCTTTGAGGACGAAGTGGTGTATGATGAAGAGGCAAACACTGTCTTGAGTGGCGAGACGGTTCCGACTGTACTTGCAGAATTCGCGAACCAGTTACGCGCTCTCGAAGAGTGGACACCAGAAGCAATTAAAGCATCGATCAAAGCGACGCAAAAAGCGACTGGTCAAAAAGGAAAGAATTTATTCATGCCAATTCGTGTCGCGACGACAGGACAGACGCATGGTCCAGAACTCCCGAACACGATTCAATTACTAGGAAAAGACCGTGTGCTTGCACGGCTTGAAGCAGAATAACGAAAGCGTAGACGAGGAAAGTAACGATGCGTCTTCTTCTCCAGAGACAAGCTCGAATGGTGCGAGGGCTTGAAGAAGCGAATCATGAAATGCCCCTCTGAGTGCTGCCCGAAATCCGTGAGAGTAGGCGCAGACGTATCTCCGGCGTTAACGGACGTCGAGAGGGACGAGTCAATCGTCCAAACAGAGTGGGACCGCGCTTCGTTAGCGTCTCTGTGCAGCAATGCATAGAGGCGCTTTTTCTTATGGAGAGGAGAACGTATATGACACGGATACGAGAAGATATCCGCAATGTGTTTGAGCAAGATCCAGCTGCCCGCAGCACGTTAGAAGTCATTTTGACATACCCGGGCTTACATGCGATTTGGATGCATCGCCTGGCCCATCGACTCTGGAACGCAAAGTTTCGCTTACTCGGTCGATTAATTTCGCAGTTCAGTCGCTTTTTGACAGGCATTGAGATTCATCCAGGAGCGACGATTGGACGCCGATTCTTTATTGACCACGGGATGGGTGTCGTCATTGGTGAGACGACGATCATTGGGGATGACGTCACGTTGTTTCAAGGCGTGACACTCGGCGGAACGGGGAAAGAAACAGGAAAGCGTCATCCTACGATTGAAGACGGCGTACTTGTCTCTGCCGGTGCCCGTGTCCTTGGTGATATCACGATTGGGGCATACTCAAAAATCGGTGCTAGTTCCGTCGTCTTAAAACACGTTCCTCCCAATGCGACTGTCGTCGGCATTCCGGGACGTGTCGTCATTCAAGACGGCATGAAGGTCGAAGCACCACTTGATCATCGTTTCCCGGATCCGGTCAGCGAATGCCAAGAGCGGATTGAAATGGAACTAGAAGTATTAAAACAAGAAATTGAACGGATTAAAGGAGGGCGACGTCATGATTCAACTGTACAACAGCATGACCGGAAAAAAGGAACCATTTAAACCATTAGAAGAAGGAAAGGTCAAGATGTATGTCTGTGGCCCGACGGTTTACAACTACATTCATATCGGGAACGCGCGTCCAGCCATCGTTTTCGATACGGTCCGTCGCTACTTCACATACCGCGGATACGAAGTTAAATATGTCTCGAACTTCACGGACGTCGATGATAAGATCATCCGGACAGCGAACGAACTCGGAGAAGACTATCATGCGTTGACGAAACGTTTCATCGAGGCGTATCACGCGGATACGGGCGCCTTGAATGTCCAAAAAGCGGATATCCATCCACTCGTCACGGAAACGATGGACGATATCATCGCCTTCATCGAAGTCCTCGTCGAAAAAGGCAATGCCTACGCATCAAGCGGGGATGTCTACTTCCGGACGCGTAGTTTCAAGGATTATGGTCAATTGAGCCAACAGTCGATCGATGAATTGCGCGCAGGCGCACGAATCGAAGTCGGAGAGAAAAAAGAAGATCCGCTTGATTTCGTGCTCTGGAAAGCAGCAAAACCAGGAGAGCCGGCATGGACAAGTCCATGGGGCGAAGGGCGACCAGGCTGGCACATCGAGTGCTCGGCGATGGCGAAGAAATATCTCGGGGAGACGATCGACATTCATGCTGGTGGACAAGACTTGAAATTCCCGCATCATGAGAATGAGATCGCCCAGTCTGAAGCATGCAACTCACAGAAATTCGCGAACTACTGGATGCATAACGGGTTCTTGAACATCGAAAACGAGAAGATGTCGAAGTCGCTCGGTAACTTCTTGACGGTCCATGAAGCGATCCAAGCGGTTGATCCGATGGTGTTACGTTTCTTCATGTTATCGGTTCAGTATCGTCACCCGATCAACTACAGTCGTGAACTGATCGATCAAGCAGCGAATGGTCTCGCACGGATTCGGGAATCGGTCGCAAACATCGAACACCGCCTTGACATGACGGCTGATCTCGGAACAGGTGACGAGAAGTGGTTGAATCGTCTAGCGGCGATCAAGGAACATTTCATCACATCGATGGATGATGATTTTAATACAGCGAACGCTGTGACGGATTTATTCGATCTCTCGAAAGAAGCCAACTTGTACCTCGGAGAAGCACATGTGTCGAAACAGGTGCTCGAACAGTTCCTCGCACTCTTCTCGGAATTATCAGATGTCCTCGGTGTCACGTTGACAGTCGACAAAGGCTTACTCGATGAAGAAGTCGAACAGTTGATCGAAGAGCGGAACACAGCCCGTCAAAATCGTGACTTCGCACGAGCGGACGCAATCCGCGATCAGCTGCGTGATCAAGGCATCTTGCTGGAAGACACAGCGCAAGGGATGCGGTGGAAGCGCGGATGAAGAACTACAAACAACTGAATGCACTCGCGTTAGCGTACATGGGCGATGTCGTCTATGAGATTCGTGTGCGGGAGCGATTGCTCGAACAAGGTTATGTGAAGCCGGGCGAGTTGCATAAAGCAGCTGTCCGGTACGTTCGGGCTCAAGCACAAGCGACGGTCGTGACGCACTGGTTGAACACGGATGCGTTGACGGAAGAAGAGGCAGCGGTCGTCCGGCGCGGAAAGAACGCGAAATCCGGTTCTGTCCCGAAGAGCACGGACGTCCACACGTATCGCTACGCGACAGCATTTGAAGCATTGCTCGGTTATATTTATCTTTCAGAAGGAGGGGATCGCCTTGAAGAACTCATCGGACAAGCGTTCGAACTACTCGAAGCCGAAAAAACAGACGAATCCTAAGGCTACCGGTGCGAAGCCGAAAACGAAGGCACAGCGCCCAGCACAAGAGAAACGAAAAGCCGCTCCAGTCAAGGAACAGCCCGTCGTGATCGAACCGCTTGAAGAAGGACAAGATTTCTTGTCAGGTCGTAATCCGGTCCTAGAGGCATTGCGGAGTGGACGAGAGATGAACAAGCTGTTCTTGCAGGAAGGACAACAAAAAGGACCGCTTGCCGTCATCCATGCGATGGCGCAGGAAGCGGGCATCCAAATCCAGCTCGTACCACGCTCACGGTTAACCGGTTTAGCTGGAACGGAAAATCACCAAGGTGTCGTCGCAGCGGTTGCTGCGTATGAGTACGCCGAGATGGAAGATATCTTCGAGCTTGCACGTCAAAAGGATGAAACACCGCTCTTGATCATGCTTGATGAACTCGAAGATCCACACAATCTCGGATCAATCTTGCGGACGGCAGATGCTGTCGGGGCACACGGGATCATTATTCCGAAGCGTCGCTCAGTCGGATTGACACAAGTCGTTGCGAAAGCATCAACAGGCGCGATTGAACATATCCCGGTCGTTCGCGTGACGAACCTCGCTCGGACGATGGAGGATTTAAAGAAACAAGGCATCTGGTTCGTGGGAACGGATGCACGTGAAAGTGACGACTACCGGACACTCGATGGGACGATGCCGCTCGGAATCGTCATTGGAAGTGAAGGAAAAGGAATGAGCCGGCTCGTCCGTGAGAAATGTGACTTCCTCGTCCACCTCCCGATGGCAGGACATGTCACGTCGCTCAACGCATCGGTGGCGGCTTCGCTATTATTATATGAAGTCTACCGGACTAGAAAGCCGTATGCGCGATGAAATATGATCGTCTCATCGTAGATGGCTACAATATCATTGGCGCATGGCCAGAATTTAGGACGTTGCGGGAGCAAGACTTTGAATTAGCACGGGAACGGTTGATTCATGCGATGGCGGAGTACCAAGCCGTCACAGGGATCAGCGTTACGATCGTCTTTGATGCCTATCTGCAACCGGGCCGTGAGTCTCGGATGCAAAAAAGTGGAATCGAGATCGTCTATACACGGGAGAACGAAACGGCAGATGAATGGATTGAAAAGACAGCTGCTGATTGGTTACAGGATATTCGGGTCAAGCTAACAGTAGCGACGAATGATTACACGGAGCAGTGGGTCATCTTCACGCTTGGCGCACTCCGTATATCGGCGCAGGAACTCCGGCGTGAATGGAAAGCGGCAGTTGCCGTCATCAAACAACAGACGACGTCCGCGAAGACAGCGGCTCAACCGCGCTCGAAGATTGATTTACCGGAAGACGTCCTCGCACGTCTCGAAGCGATTCGTCGCCGAAAGAATTCAGATACATGATATGAACCATTCGCATGAGCGATCCACCGTTCTCCTTTATTCGGAAGAACGGTGGTTTTTTATAGAAAAGATACATTTTGGATACAACAAAAGAGGTCATGCCAATTTTCATTGTCGTGCGACAGGTAATTATTGTATAATTAAAAACAATTGAACTATTCGTCAATGATGCTTGGAGGGATACAGGATGAGTTTGGTTTCGTTCGACCAGTTTGAGTGCATGACCGATGAAGCGCTTGTAGAACAAGCGAAAGAGTTCGATAACAGCGATGCGCTCGAATTTTTGATCGAGCGGTATCGAAATTTCGTACGCGCCAAAGCCCGTTCTTATTTTTTGATTGGGGCAGACCGAGAAGATATCATTCAAGAAGGAATGATTGGTCTCTATAAAGCGGTACGAGATTACCGAACGGATAAGCTCGCCTCGTTTAAAGGATTTGCCGAATTATGCATCACGCGACAGATGATCACTGCGATTAAGACAGCAACACGTCAGAAACATATCCCGTTAAACTCGTACATCTCGCTCGATAAACCGATCTATGACGATGAATCAGAGCGGACGTTACTGGATATCATCACGTCGACAGCACCTTCTGATCCACAAATCTTGATCGTCAACCGGGAAGAATACGCAGACATCGAATCAAAGATGGAGGAGATTCTGAGTGATCTCGAACGAAAAGTCCTCGCGCTCTATCTTGACGGACGGACGTATCAGGAAATCTCCGACGACCTCGATCGTCATGTCAAATCGATCGATAATGCCTTGCAACGCGTCAAGCGGAAGCTTGAACGTTACCTCGAAGCACGAAAGATGACGGTCTAACAGAGAGGTAGATTGACCGTAATCCCTTCCTATGCTACTGTATAACTAGCGCCTTACTAGCGAGACGCCGCTCATAGGCGTTTTTTTTTACGCTCTTTTTTGGGAAGGAAAGTAACACAACAGAAGAGAAGAGTGGCAAAGAAGGAGGGCTTTGAGATGGCGAAGAAAGTAGGCCTTGCTTGTGATAATTGCGGTGCCCGCGACTATACGACGATGAAAAAAGAGGACGTCACTGTCCGCTTGGAATTGAAGAAATTCTGCCGTCGTTGTAACGCGCATACGATTCATAAAGAAGCGAAATAAGGCTTCATCTGTCCCGATTTATTACATCCTGGAGGGAAAGTACGATGAAATTTTTGCGTGACGTATGGAATGAATTGAAAAAGACGAGCTGGCCAAAACGGAAAGAGCTGACGAAATACACATTGACGGTCATCGGTATGGTGATCTTCATGGGTGTCTTCATCTTCGGCGTCGATTCAGGGCTTAGCGCATTGATGAGCTGGTTGATTAAGTAAAAAGAAGAGGTGGCCTACCATGGAGAAACAATGGTTTGTCGTCCAAACGTATTCCGGATTCGAAAACAACGTCAAGGCGAACCTTGAACGTCGGATTGAATCCATGAACATGGACGAAAAAATCTTCCGTGTACTCGTTCCGATTGAAACAGTACAAGAAGAAGTAACGAACAAAAAGGGAGAAACGAAAATCAAGGAACGTGAAGTCAAGATCTTCCCGGGGTATGTCCTCGTCGAGATGGTCATGACGGATGATTCTTGGTATGTCGTCCGGAATACTCCGAACGTCACAGGCTTCCTCGGATCAGTCGGCGGCGGTTCAAAACCGACACCACTCCTTCCGGAAGAAGCAGAAAACATCCTTGGATCAATGGGTCTCGTCGATCTGAAGAGCCGTTACGACTTCTCACTCGGACAAATCGTCCGAATCAAAGAAGGAGCTTTCGAAAATCTCGAAGGTACGATCGAGGAGCTTGATACAGACGCTGAGAAAATGAAAGTCTCTGTTGATATGTTCGGTCGCGAAACGAAGGTCGAGCTTGATTTCGCACAGGTCGATAAAATCGATTAAGTTTCCTATTGCGAATGTTTTGTTTTAATGATACAATTTTTCGTGTTTGATGTTGTGCTTATTTCGATAAATAACTCGTCGAATAGAATGAGTGGGAGGACGCGCAACGTCCAATTAAACCACATTAAAGAATTAAGGAGGTGTGTCTCGTGGCGAAGAAGGTTATGAAACTCGTAAAACTTCAAATTCCTGCGGGCAAAGCAAACCCAGCTCCACCAGTTGGACCGGCACTCGGTCAAGCAGGTGTGAACATCATGGGCTTCTGTAAAGAGTTCAACGCTCGTACACAAGACCAAGCCGGCTTGATTATCCCTGTAGTCATCACGGTTTTTGAAGATCGTTCATTCACATTCATCACTAAAACTCCTCCAGCAGCAGTTCTCTTGAAGAAAGCAGCTGGAATCGAGAGTGGTTCAGGTGAACCGAACCGTAAGAAAGTAGCGACTGTCAAACGTGACAAAGTTCGTGAAATCGCTGAAACAAAAATGCCAGACCTTAACGCATCATCTGTTGAAACAGCAATGTTGATGGTTGAAGGTACTGCACGTTCTATGGGTATCGTAATCGAAGACTAATGTCTTTTTGATTACCATGAACAACGATGAGGGTCGCAGGCGGATAGTTTCTTGAAGCCTGCTACCCTTTCATTATGTGGGAGGATTTTCCGCACAACCACAAAGGAGGAACCTAAAATGGGTAAGAAGTACAAAGAAGCTGCTAAGCTTATCGATCGTACGGTTTCATACGAACTCGCAGAAGCTGTAGATTTGACTAAAAAATCTGCAACTGCGAAATTCGATGAGACTATCGAATTGGCTGTTCGTCTCGGAGTAGATCCGAAGAAAGCAGACCAACAAATCCGTGGAGCAGTCGTATTGCCACACGGTACTGGTAAAACACAAAAAGTTCTCGTCTTCGCGAAAGGTGAGAAATTAAAAGAAGCGGAAGCTGCTGGAGCAGATTACGCTGGTGATGCTGAGTACATCAACAAAATCCAACAAGGATGGTTCGACTTCGACGTTATCGTCGCGACACCAGACATGATGGGTGAAGTTGGTAAACTTGGTCGCGTTCTTGGACCAAAAGGCCTCATGCCAAACCCGAAAACAGGTACAGTTACATTTGACGTCACAAAAGCAATCAACGATATCAAAGCTGGTAAAGTTGAGTACCGTGTCGACAAATCAGGTAACATCCACGTTCCTGTCGGTAAAAAATCATTCGATAACGAGAAACTCGTTGAGAACATCAACACAGTTATCGAAACTCTCGTAAAAGTTAAGCCTGCTACTGCTAAAGGTGTATACCTTAAGAACATCGCGATCGCTTCTACAATGGGTCCTGGTGTAAAAGTATCTTCAGCTGACTTCGCGAAATAATTTCGTCTAAAACGAACTTGACAACGTTCTAAGAACGCTGTTACAGTATAAAACGTTGATATATTTCGACATACCGTAGACAGAAGGTGCTCACATGGGCATAAATCCTTCCGAGGTGTTCTTGCTCAGAGAGCCTGTTTGTTCAGGTATCCTTTTTGACGATTACGCCTCCTCTGCTCTGCAGACGGAGGCTTTTTATTTGAAATCGAGCAGCCCCTCGCACCGGTACATTTCATCTACCAGGAGGTGCAACAGAAATGGCAAACGAAAAAGTTATCGCTGTCAAAGCGGATCTCGTATCTGAGATCGCTGAGAAACTCCAAGCGAGCGCAGGAACAGTTGTCGTCGACTACCGTGGTCTCACAGTAGAAGAAGTCACTGAACTTCGTAAACAACTCCGCGAAGCGGGCGTTGAATTCAAAGTTTACAAAAACGGTCTCCTCCGCCGCGCGGCAGTTCAAAGCAACCTCGAAGGTCTTGATGAAGTCTTCACAGGTCCTAGTGCGATCGCCTTCAGCAATGAAGACGTTATCGCGCCAGCTAAGATCTTGAACGACTTCGCTAAAACGCACAAGGCTCTCGAACTTAAAGGTGGTATCATCGAAGGCAAAGTCACTTCAGTAGAAGATGTCAAAGCCCTTGCGGAACTTCCATCACGCGAAGGTCTCCTTTCGATGCTCCTCAGCGTGCTTCAAGCGCCAATCCGTGGACTCGCGGTGGCAACGAACGCAATCGCAGAGCAAAAAGAAGAACAATCTGCTTAATTTCTGCTTAGCGGGATAGGCAACCAACACAATTTTCACACCCCAACGTGGGCTAAATCAAAGGAGGAAAACCATAATGGCTTTCAACAAAGAGCAATTTATCGAAGACCTCAAGGGCATGACTGTTCTTGAACTTAACGAACTCGTAAAAACAATCGAAGAAGAATTCGGCGTATCAGCAGCAGCTCCAGTAGCAGTTGCAGGTGCTGGCGCAGGCGCAGCAGCTGAAGAGCAAACTGAATTCGACGTTATCCTTACTAACGCTGGATCTGGTAAAATCAACGTCATCAAAGCAGTTCGCGAATTGACTGGTCTCGGTCTTAAAGAAGCGAAAGCTCTCGTAGACGGAACTCCAGCACCAGTTAAAGAAGGCGTTTCGAAAGAAGACGCTGAAGCAATGAAAGCTAAGCTTGAAGAAGCTGGCGCTACTGTAGAAGTTAAGTAATTTTCTTCTTCCGTAGAAACAAGAGAAGCTCGCATTGCGAGCTTCTTTTGTTTTCATCTTTTACATGAGAGGGGAAGGAAACATGGCGGATCATTATTATACGAATGACCCTTCATCGAAACGAGATCCGAAGACGTGGGAATATGTTCTGCGCGGTCAGACGCTCCGCTTTACATCGGACCATGGTGTCTTTTCGAAGAACGGAATCGATTTTGGTTCCCGTCTGTTGATCGAGGCATTTACGGAACCGACTGTAACGGGAGACATCTTGGATGTCGGTTGCGGATACGGACCGATGGGCATCGCGCTTTCGAAGTCGACGGGTCGTCCGGCACACTTGATCGATGTCAATGAACGGGCGCTCGAACTAGCGGCAGACAATGCGCGCGCGAACGGTGTTTCCGTGACGATCGGTGTGAGTGACGGGTATGATGGGGTAGGCGAATCGACATTCGCAGCGATCGTGACGAATCCACCGATTCGGGCGGGAAAAACGGTCGTTCATCGTATTCTCCGGGAAGCGTATGATCACCTTGTCGTCGGCGGCGAGCTTTGGGTCGTCATTCAAAAGAAACAAGGTGGACCATCAGCGAAGAAATTGATGGAAGACGTATTCGGTATGTGTGAGACAGTTACCCGCGATAAAGGGTACTCAATATTTAAATCAATTCGGTCTTGACAAATCGAAGGATTTGTCGTTGACCGCATGTTGTGTCTATGATAGTATTATAAAATGCCATTGGAGTGATTTTTGGATAAGATGTTTGAAAGCAGCTGGCGTTCTCGACTACAGATGATTGAGTAGACAAGACGTCGCTTTTTTGCGCTTATCAATCAAAAAATGGCTTCAATGTTCGATATTACACCCGTCCTTCTCTATAAGAAGAAGTGGGTCTGAGAGGTGAATCAGTTGACTGGTCAACTTGTTCAGTACGGTCGTCACCGTCAGAGAAGAAGCTATGCACGTATCAGCGAAGTATTGGAACTTCCAAACTTAATCGAGATTCAAACGAATTCGTATGAGTGGTTCCTGCGGGAAGGTCTTCGTGAGATGTTTCATGACATTTCGCCGATTTCCGATTTCACAGGGAATCTCGTATTAGAATTCATCGACTACTCGCTCGGAGAGCCGAAGTATTCGATCGATGAATCGAAAGAGCGCGACGTGACCTATTCGGCACCACTACGCGTTAAAGTCCGTCTTCAAAATAAAGAGACGGGTGAATTGAAAGAACAAGAAGTCTTCATGGGTGACTTCCCGCTTATGACGGAGTCGGGAACATTCATCATCAATGGAGCGGAGCGCGTAATCGTTTCGCAGCTTGTTCGTTCGCCAAGTGTTTATTACAACAATAAGTTAGATAAGAACGGTAAGCGTGGATTCTCCGCGACAGTCATCCCAAACCGTGGTGCATGGCTCGAGCTCGAGACAGACGCGAAAGACATCGTTTATGTTCGCATTGATCGCACGCGTAAGATTCCAGTAACGGTTCTTTTACGTGCTCTTGGTTTCGGTACGGATCAGGAAATCATCGATCTTCTCGGTGATGATGAGTACCTCCGGAATTCACTTGAAAAAGATAATACGGAATCAACGGAAAAAGCCCTCATTGAGATTTATGAGCGTCTACGTCCGGGAGAGCCGCCGACAGTCGAAAACGCAAAAGCGTTGCTCGTATCGCGCTTCTTTGACCCGAAACGTTATGATTTGGCAAACGTTGGTCGTTATAAAATCAATAAAAAGCTTCATCTTAAGAACCGTCTCTTCGGTCAAAAACTTGCGGAAACGCTTGTTGATCCTGAGACAGGTGAAGTCATCGCGGAAGCAGGAACGGTCCTTGATCGTCGTATGCTCGATAAAGTCCTTCCATTCCTCGAAGGATCCGTTGGTTACATCGAAGCGACGCCAACAGGCGGCGTAACGCAGGGTGAGGCTTTCAACTTACAGTCAATCAAGGTGTTCGCACCGGACGATGCTGAAGGTGAACGCATCATCAATATCATCGGTAACGGTAACATCGATCGTGACATCAAGCACATCACGCCTGCTGACATGATTGCTTCTATCAACTACTTCTTCAACTTGTTGCATGAAGTCGGTACGACAGACGATATCGACCACCTTGGTAACCGTCGTCTCCGTTCAGTTGGTGAGCTGCTCCAGAACCAATTCCGGATCGGTCTCTCACGGATGGAACGTGTCGTTAAGGAACGGATGTCGATTCAGGACCAGAATGCGATCACGCCACAGGCATTGATCAACATTCGTCCGGTTATCGCATCGATTAAAGAGTTCTTCGGTAGCTCGCAGTTGTCTCAGTTCATGGACCAAACGAACCCGCTTGCGGAATTGACGCACAAACGTCGTCTTTCAGCACTCGGACCTGGTGGTTTGACACGTGAGCGCGCTGGTTTCGAAGTTCGTGACGTACACTACTCGCACTATTCCCGTATGTGTCCGATCGAAACGCCAGAGGGACCAAACATTGGTTTGATCAACTCGTTGTCTTCGTACGCGAAGGTCAATGAGTACGGCTTCATCGAAGCGCCATATCGTCGTGTCGATCCGGAAACGGGCGTCGTCACGGATGAAATCCACTACATGACTGCTGACGAAGAGGATCTCTACGTCGTCGCACAGGCAAACATGTTGTTGACGGAAGAGAAGACGTTCCAAGATTCACACGTCCTTTCACGTTTCCGTGGACAAAACTTGTCTGTCGAACCAGCACGTGTCGATTACATGGACGTTTCGCCGAAGCAGGTTGTATCTGCCGCAACGGCTTGTATCCCGTTCCTTGAGAACGATGACTCGAACCGTGCCCTCATGGGAGCGAACATGCAACGTCAGGCCGTCCCACTTCTGAACCCGGAATCTCCGATTGTCGGTACAGGAATGGAGTACGTGTCTGCGAAAGACTCAGGAGCCGCTGTCGTTGCGAAGCACGCAGGGATCGCTGAGCGTGTCACGGCGCGTGAAATCCTTGTCCGTCGTACGACGGAAGTCGATGGCAACATCGTTGAAGGTGAACTCGACCGTTACAAGATTCAAAAATTCATCCGTTCTAACCAAGGAACGTGTTATAACCAAAAACCAATCATCAAAGCAGGCGACCCAGTCGATAAAGGCGAGATCCTTGCAGATGGTCCATCGATGGACGGTGGGGAACTTGCGCTTGGTCGCAACGTACTCGTCGGTTTCATGACATGGGATGGTTACAACTATGAGGATGCTGTCATCATGAGTGAGCGTCTTGTTAAAGACGACGTCTACACATCGATCCACATCGAAGAATACGAATGTGAGTCGCGTGATACGAAACTCGGACCGGAAGAAATCACACGTGATATTCCGAACGTCGGTGATGATGCCTTGAAAAACCTCGACGATCGCGGAATCATCCGTGTCGGTGCGGAAGTCAAGGACGGCGATATCCTCGTCGGTAAAGTTACGCCGAAGGGTGTAACGGAATTGACAGCGGAAGAACGTCTTCTTCATGCAATCTTCGGTGAAAAAGCACGTGAAGTCCGTGATACATCTCTCCGTGTACCACACGGTGGTGATGGAATCATCCTCGACGTCAAAATCTTCGACCGCGATAATGGGGACGAGCTCTCACCTGGTGTCAACCAGTTGATCCGTGCTTACATCGTTCAGAAGCGTAAGATTCACGAGGGTGACAAAATGGCGGGTCGTCACGGTAACAAAGGTGTTATCTCGCGTATCCTTCCAGAAGAAGACATGCCGTACATGCCAGACGGTACGCCAATTGACATCATGTTGAACCCACTTGGGGTTCCATCACGGATGAACATCGGGCAGTTGCTCGAGCTTCACCTCGGGATGGCAGCACGTCAACTCGGCATCAAAGTCGCATCACCGGTATTCGATGGTGCGCGTGAGGAAGATGTTTGGGCAACGATTGAAGAAGCAGGTATGGATCGCGACGCGAAGACTGTCCTTTATGATGGTCGTTCGGGTGAAGCGTTCGATAACCGCATCTCTGTCGGTGTCATGTATATGATTAAACTTGCTCACATGGTCGATGATAAACTTCACGCACGTTCGACAGGACCATACTCACTCGTTACACAACAACCGCTCGGTGGTAAAGCCCAGTTCGGTGGTCAGCGTTTCGGTGAGATGGAAGTATGGGCACTTGAAGCATACGGCGCAGCCTACACGCTCCAAGAGATCCTTACAATCAAGTCGGATGACACGATCGGTCGTGTTAAAGCGTACGAAGCAATCGTTAAAGGTGAGAATGTACCACAACCGGGCGTACCGGAATCGTTCCGAGTCCTCATTAAAGAGCTTCAATCCCTCGGTATGGACGTCAAGATGATGTCTGCTGATGATGAAGAAATCGAAATGCGCGACGAAGACGAGGACAATATCCCGAACGCGACTCCAGCACTCGAAGAAGTTCAAGCGCCTGTCGCACCAGTTGTTACTGAAGAGGAATAAGCGAAAGGGAGGTCCACCCCTTGGTAGATGTTAATAGATTTGAATATATGCAAATCGGCCTCGCTTCCCCCGAAAAGATCCGTTCATGGTCTTTCGGGGAAGTGAAAAAGCCGGAGACGATCAACTATCGTACACTCAAACCGGAGAAAGACGGTTTGTTCTGTGAACGTATCTTTGGTCCAACAAAAGACTGGGAATGTTACTGTGGTAAATACAAACGGATCCGCTATAAAGGAATCATTTGTGACCGCTGTGGCGTTGAAGTCACGAAGTCGAAAGTCCGTCGTGAGCGCATGGGTCACATCGAGCTCGCAGCACCGGTTTCGCACATCTGGTACTTCAAAGGAATTCCTAGCCGTATGGGACTCGTCCTCGACATGTCACCGCGTGCGTTAGAAGAGATCATCTACTTCGCGTCGTACGTCGTCACAGATCCAGGCGAATCGACACTTGAGAAGAAACAACTCCTTTCAGAGAAAGAATACCGTGCATATCGTGAGAAGTTCGGTCGTTCGTTCACTGCTGAAATGGGTGCGGAAGCAGTTCGTAAATTGCTCCGTGACGTGGAACTCGATAAAGAAGTCGCTGCATTACGTGAAGAGCTTCGTATGATTCAAGGACAACGTCGTACGCGTGCGATCAAACGCCTTGAAGTCCTCGATGCGTTCCGTAACTCAGGCAACAATCCAGAATGGATGGTGCTTGAAGTACTTCCAGTCATCCCACCGGAACTTCGTCCGATGGTTCAACTCGATGGCGGACGTTTCGCAACGTCTGACTTGAACGACTTGTACCGCCGCGTCATCAACCGTAACAACCGTCTCAAGCGTCTTCTTGACCTTGGCGCTCCGAACATCATCGTTCAGAATGAAAAACGGATGCTTCAAGAAGCAGTCGATGCTTTGATCGATAACGGTCGTCGTGGTCGTCCAGTCACTGGACCAGGTAACCGTCCACTTAAATCACTTTCACACATGTTGAAAGGGAAACAAGGACGTTTCCGTCAAAACTTGCTCGGTAAACGTGTCGACTACTCTGGTCGTTCGGTTATCGTCGTTGGTCCAAACCTGAAGATGTATCAATGTGGTCTTCCAAAAGAAATGGCCCTTGAGCTCTTCAAACCGTTCGTCATGAAAGAACTCGTCTCTCGTGGCATCGCACCGAACATTAAGAGTGCGAAACGGAAAATCGAGCGCGTTCAACCTGAAATCTGGGATGTCCTCGAAGAAGTCATTCGTGAGCATCCGGTTCTCTTGAACCGTGCACCGACACTTCACCGTCTCGGTATCCAGGCATTCGAACCAACGCTCGTCGAAGGACGCGCGATTCGCCTTCACCCACTCGTATGTACGGCGTACAACGCCGATTTCGATGGTGACCAAATGGCGGTTCACGTACCACTTTCGGCAGAAGCACAAGCAGAAGCACGTCTTCTCATGCTCGCTGCACAAAACATCTTGAACCCGAAAGACGGTAAACCTGTCGTTACACCATCGCAGGATATGGTCCTCGGTAACTACTACCTCACGCTCGAGCGCGAAAACGCGATCGGCGAAGGTAAAATCTTCTCGACAGTGAACGAAGCGCTCATCGCTTACCAAAACGGTTATGCGCACTTCCATACACGTGTTGCGATTCCAGCCGGCGTTCTGAAAAACCCGACATTCACGGAAGAGCAAAACGAGAAATTATTGATTACAACAGTCGGTAAGTTGATCTTCAACGAGATCCTCCCAACGACGTTCCCTTACTTGAACGAACCAACGATGACGAACCTTCAAGAAGCGACGCCAGACAAGTACTTCCTTGAAAAAGGAACAGATGTCGCGGCAGAACTGAAGAACCGTCCGATCATCGACCCGTTCAAAAAAGGATTCCTTGGAAATGTCATCGCGGAAGTCTTCAAACGGTTTGAGACGACAGAAACAAGCCGCATGCTCGACCGCATGAAAAACCTCGGATTCAAACACTCGACTCGTGCCGGTATCACGGTAGGGATCGCGGACATCATCGTTCTTCCAGATAAACAAGAAATTCTTGTTGAAGCGCAGGACAATGTCGACCGCGTCATGAAATCGTACCGTCGTGGTCTCATCACAGAAGACGAGCGCTATGAGCGCGTCGTTAAATCGTGGAATGATGCGAAGGATGAAATTCAGTCTCGTCTGATGAAATCCCTCAACCGTCTCAACCCGATCTTCATGATGAGTGACTCCGGTGCCCGTGGTAACGCGTCGAACTTCACGCAGCTCGCTGGTATGCGTGGACTCATGGCCGCTCCAAGTGGACGGATCATCGAGCTCCCGATCAAATCATCGTTCCGTGAAGGTCTAACGGTACAGGAATACTTCATCTCGACACACGGTGCACGTAAAGGTCTTGCCGATACAGCCTTGAAAACGGCTGACTCAGGTTACCTGACTCGTCGTCTCGTTGACGTCGCTCAAGATGTCATCATCCGTGAAGATGATTGTGGAACGGATCGTGGTATCCGCGTCACAGCACTCCGTGAAGGAACGGAAGAAATCGAAAGCCTCTACGACCGCCTCGTCGGCCGTACTGCATTCGAAAACGTCGTTCACCCAGAAACAGGAGAAGTCCTCGTTTCGACGAACGAACTCATCGATGAAGACCTCGCGCGTGCCATCACGGACGCTGGTGTCGACAACGTTGAGATCCGTACTGCCTTCACATGTAACACAAGCCATGGTGTCTGTAAGAAATGTTACGGACGCAACTTGGCAACAGGCAACGACGTCGAAGTCGGCGAAGCTGTCGGTATCATCGCGGCACAATCAATCGGTGAGCCAGGAACGCAGCTTACGATGCGTACCTTCCACACAGGTGGGGTTGCCGGGGACGATATCACACAAGGTCTTCCGCGTATCCAAGAGTTGTTCGAAGCGCGTAACCCGAAAGGTCAAGCGGTCATCTCGGAAATCGATGGTCAAGTCATCGACTTCACGGAATCGCGTGACAAACGTGAATTGACGGTCCAAGGACTCAGCGAAACACGCACATACACGATCCCATTCGGTTCGCGTCTACGTGTTCAGCTCGGGGACGAGGTCAAAGCTGGTCAAGTCTTCACGGAAGGTTCGATCGATCCGAAAGAACTCTTGAACGTTAAAGGTGTATCCGGCGTTCAGAACTACTTGCTCCAAGAAGTTCAAAAAGTATACCGGATGCAAGGGGTTGAGATCGGTGACAAACACGTCGAGGTCATGGTTCGCCAAATGATCCGTCGCGTACGCGTCATCGAGTCTGGTGAGACTTCACTCTTACCAGGTTCGCTCGTCGATATCAGCACGTTCAAGGAAGCTTGTAAAGAAGCGCTCCGTAACGGGAAAGCTCTCGCTTCGGCGAAACCAGTTCTTCTCGGTATCACGAAAGCGTCACTTGAAACAGATTCATTCCTATCGGCTGCGTCGTTCCAAGAAACGACTCGTGTCCTTACGGATGCAGCGATTAAAGGGAAGAGCGACTACCTTCGCGGCTTGAAAGAGAACGTCATCATCGGTAAGTTGGTTCCAGCTGGTACTGGGATGGCACGTTACCGTCAAATCGATCTCGAAGTAGCTGGCGAAGCACCTGTAGAAGCCGATTCTCCGGTAGAATAAAACGCCTTGACACGCCGGTATGGCGGTGCTACTATGATATAGTGTTGCCAACCGGCTGTGTTATTTTGGAGGATATCTTCATGTCTTACAAAAAAGTAGTCGGCGCAGATTTGAAGTTTGTCGGTCAAAAGCAAACGCTCAAAGCATTGCGATCTGGCAAGGCGTCGGAAGTGATCATTGCGGATGACGCAGATGAACACGTAAAACAAGCATTGCTCGATGCGGCGAAACAAGCTAACGTTCCAGTCGTGAATGTTCCTTCTAAGCAAGAGCTTGGAAAAGCTTGTGGAATCGATGTCGCAGCAACCGCTGTTGCCATTAAGAAAGTTTGATAATGCGTTTTGTGTGGCGATGGAATGCCTGAGCCACGCAAAACGTTTCATTATGACTTTCGATGAACCACCCGGCTCGGTGGTTTTGAAATTTGTCATGAATTCAGGAAGGGAGGATCTCAAAGATGCCTACTATCAACCAATTAGTCCGTAAAGGACGTCAATCAAAAGTTGTGAAATCAGATTCGCCAGCGCTGAACAAAGGGTACAACAGCTTCATTAAAGCTCGTACTGACATCAGCTCACCACAAAAACGTGGTGTTTGTACTCGTGTAGGTACAATGACTCCGAAGAAACCGAACTCGGCTCTTCGTAAATACGCACGTGTACGTTTGACGAACACAATGGAAGTAACAGCTTACATCCCAGGTATTGGCCACAACCTTCAAGAGCACAGTGTTGTTCTTATCCGCGGCGGCCGCGTAAAAGACTTACCAGGGGTACGTTACCACATCGTTCGTGGTGCGCTTGATACAGCTGGTGTTGACGGCCGTATGCAAGGTCGTTCGAAATACGGTACTAAACGTCCTAAAGTTAAAAAATAATCTAGATATCTTAAGATATCACCTCACTATATGAAAGGAGGGACTCGGAATGCCACGTAAAGGTCAAGCAGAACGTCGTGATGTAATGGCTGATCCGATCTACAACTCTAAACTCGTTACCCGCCTTATCAACCGTCTTATGTTAGATGGTAAAAAAGGTACTGCTCAACAAATCTTATACAAAGCTTTCGAAACTATCGCTGAACGTTCAGGTCGCGATGCAATGGAAGTCTTTGAAGAAGCGATGAACAACATCATGCCAGTTCTTGAAGTTAAAGCACGCCGTGTAGGTGGAGCTAACTATCAAGTTCCTGTCGAAGTTCGCCCAGAGCGTCGTACGACACTTGCACTTCGTTACCTCGTGAACTATTCACGTCTCCGTAACGAAAAAACTATGGATGCGCGCCTTGCTAACGAAATCATGGACGCTGCAAACAACACTGGTGCTTCTGTTAAGAAGCGCGAAGATATGCACAAAATGGCGGAAGCGAACAAAGCGTTTGCTCACTACCGCTGGTAATTCCGAAAATCACCACCTCATGCATGCCATTTTTTATGGAATTATGAGGTGGCTTTCGGGTATAGTCATGACGTGTGGCAACACACGACCACTAAACTAAAATGCGAAAGGAGAATGTTTAAAGATGGCAAGAGAATTCTCCCTTAAGAACACTCGTAACATCGGGATCATGGCTCACATCGATGCTGGTAAAACAACAACGACTGAGCGTATCCTGTATTACACGGGTCGTATCCACAAGATTGGTGAAACGCACGAAGGTGCTTCACAAATGGACTGGATGGAGCAAGAGCAAGAGCGTGGGATCACGATTACATCAGCAGCAACAACTGCTCAATGGAAAGGTAACCGCGTAAACATCATCGATACACCTGGACACGTAGACTTCACAGTTGAGGTTGAACGTTCACTTCGCGTACTTGATGGTGCGGTAGCAGTACTTGACGCTCAGTCTGGTGTTGAGCCACAAACTGAGACAGTATGGCGCCAAGCTACAACTTATGGCGTACCACGTATCGTTTTCGTTAACAAAATGGATAAAATCGGTGCAGACTTCTTGTACTCGGTTGGAACGCTTCGCGAACGCCTCCAAGCGAACGCACACGCGATCCAAATTCCAATCGGTGCGGAAGATGAATTCAAAGGAATCATCGACCTCGTCGAACAGAAAACATACATGTACGGCAACGATCTCGGAACTGACATCGAAGTGACTGACGGTTTCCCAGCTGATCTCGCTGATCAAGCTGAAGAACTCCGTGGATCATTGATCGAAGCAGTTGCGGATTACGAAGAAGAATTGATGATGAAATACCTCGAGGGTGAAGAAATCACAATCGACGAGTTGAAAGCGGCTATCCGTAAAGCAACTCTGACAGTTGACTTCTATCCTGTACTCGTAGGTTCGGCATTCAAGAACAAAGGTGTTCAGCTTATGCTTGACGCAGTTCTCGATTACCTCCCATCACCAATCGACGTTAAAGCGATCTCAGGTATCGACATGGATACGGATGAAGAAATCGTGCGTGAGTCTTCGGACGAAGCACCATTCTCTGCACTCGCGTTCAAAGTCATGACTGACCCTTACGTCGGTAAATTGACATTCTTCCGTGTGTACTCTGGTACAGCTTCGGCAGGATCGTACGTTAAAAACTCAACAAAAGGCAAACGTGAGCGTCTTGGACGTATCCTTCAAATGCACGCAAACAGCCGTGAAGAGATCCCGATGGTATACGCGGGTGACATCGCTGCAGCTGTAGGTTTGAAAGATACGACTACTGGAGATACGCTTTGTGCAGAGAAAGACAACGTCGTTCTCGAATCAATGACATTCCCAGAACCAGTTATCTCGGTCGCTATCGAACCAAAAACGAAAGCTGACCAAGATAAAATGGGTCAAGCCCTCGCTAAGCTTGCTGAAGAGGATCCAACGTTCCGCACTGAAACAAACCCAGAGACTGGTCAAACGATCATCTCAGGTATGGGTGAGCTTCACCTCGACATCATCGTTGACCGTATGCGTCGCGAGTTCAAAGTCGAAGCAAACGTTGGTGCTCCACAAGTAGCTTACCGTGAAACGATCCGCCAAGCGGCGAAGATCGATTCGAAGTTCGCTCGTCAATCTGGTGGTCGTGGTCAGTATGGTCACGTCGTCGTAGAATTCGAGCCGAACGAAGAAGGCGCTGGCTTCGAGTTCAACAACAAAATCGTCGGTGGTGTTGTTCCACGTGAATACATCCCAGCGGTTGAGAACGGAATCGAAGAAGCACTTCAAAACGGTATCCTTGCTGGTTACCCGGTCGTTGACGTAAAAGCTTCACTCGTCTTCGGATCGTACCACGATGTCGACTCAAACGAGATGGCATTTAAAGTTGCGGCTTCAATGGCAGTCAAACAACTCAAAGATAAGAGCGGCGCTGTTATCCTTGAGCCAATGATGAAAGTTGAAATCGTCATCCCAGACGAATACATGGGAGACATCATGGGTGATGTTACATCACGCCGTGGTCGCGTAGAAGGTATGGAAGCACGCGGTAACGCTCAAGTTGTCCGTTCAATGATTCCACTTTCTGAAATGTTCGGATACGCTACTGGTCTTCGTTCACGCACACAAGGTCGCGGAACGTACTCGATGCACTTCGATCACTACGAAGAAGTACCGAAATCAGTTGCGGAAGAAATCATCAAAAAAGCGAACGGCTAATCCTTCACAGGTTGTCACGCTTTTATGATTAGTGTAAGCTAAGGAAGGTGTACGTTATCTTACGACTCACCTTCCTAGTTATAAAAAATTATTAGACACATAGAGGAGGAATTCAGAATGGGTAAGGAAAAATTCGACCGTTCTAAACCGCACGTTAACGTTGGTACAATCGGCCACGTCGACCACGGTAAAACAACTTTAACAGCAGCTATCTCAGCTGTACTTGCAAAAGCACAAGGTAAAGCTGCAACTAAGTTTGACCAAATCGATGGTGCTCCAGAAGAGCGCGAGCGCGGTATCACAATCGCAACAGCTCACATCGAGTACGAAACAGAAAAACGCCACTATGCACACGTTGACTGCCCAGGTCACGCTGACTATGTTAAAAACATGATCACTGGTGCTGCACAAATGGACGGCGCGATCCTCGTTGTTTCTGCAACAGATGGTCCAATGCCACAAACACGTGAGCACATCTTGCTTTCACGTCAAGTAGGTGTTCCTTTCATCGTAGTATTCATGAACAAAGTTGACATGGTTGACGACGAAGAGCTTCTTGAGCTCGTCGAAATGGAAATCCGTGAGCTTCTTTCTGAGTACGACTTCCCAGGTGATGACCTCCCAGTTATCCAAGGTTCTGCTCTTGGCGCGCTTAACGGCGAAGCTAAATGGGAAGAAAAAATCCTTGAACTCATGTCAGCTGTCGATGAGTACATCCCAGAACCAACTCGTGACACTGAAAAAGACTTCATGATGCCAGTTGAGGATGTCTTCTCAATCACTGGTCGTGGTACAGTTGCTACTGGCCGCGTTGAGCGTGGAGTTCTTAAAGTCAACGACGAGATCGAAATCGTTGGTCTTCACGAAGAAACTAAAAAATCAGTATGTACTGGTGTAGAGATGTTCCGTAAGCTTCTTGACTATGCTGAAGCTGGCGACAACATCGGTGCTCTTCTCCGTGGTGTATCACGTGACGACATCGAGCGTGGACAAGTTCTCGCGAAACCAAACACAATCACACCACACAAAAAGTTCAAAGCGCAAGTTTACGTTCTTTCTAAAGAAGAGGGTGGCCGTCACACGCCATTCTTCGCGAACTACCGCCCGCAGTTCTACTTCCGTACAACTGACGTAACTGGTATGGTTCAACTTCCAGAAGGTACTGAAATGGTTATGCCTGGGGACAACATCGAAATGACTGTTGAACTCATCGCACCAATCGCTCTTGAAAAAGAAACTCGTTTCTCAATCCGTGAAGGTGGCCGTACAGTAGGCGCTGGATCAGTTACAGAAATCGTTGAGTAATTTTTAAGACAAAGGTCTTCCGTCTCCCGTGGCGGAAGACCTTTTTTCATTTCTTTGAAAACAGTCTTGCAACATGGTCTGACATCTTATATACTGAGGAAAGTGTTTGTGCGAGTGGTGAGAGACTTGAATACATATTCTATTTTATTAGTGCTTGCATTCTTGCTGGTGATTCAGTATGATAGAATATGTTGGTCACAAACACAACGCGATGAAGCGGGAGGTTATGACACACCAGGCGGCATTGCCATGGCTAGTGTGGAAATTTCCGCGGAGAATGTCTATTTACAAAATAGGCGAAAAGGAGGGAAATAACATGGCAAATGAAAAAATTCGGATCCGTTTGAAAGCATACGATCACCGCGTGCTTGATCAATCGGCTGAGAAGATTGTCGACACAGCAAAACGTTCAGGTGCTACTGTATCTGGTCCGATCCCACTCCCAACGGAGAAAGCGGTCTACACAGTACTTCGTGCCGTTCACAAGTACAAAGATGCTCGTGAGCAGTTCGAAATGCGTACACACAAACGTTTGATCGACATCGTTAACCCAACACCGAAAACTGTTGATGCGCTTATGCGTCTCGAACTTCCATCGGGCGTTGACATCGAAATCAAACTTTAATTTTTCTTCTATAGATAGTTGATACTAGCCAGAAGATCAAAATCATTCAATATTAGGAGGTGTATCTCATGGCTAAAGGAATCTTAGGAACTAAACTCGGTATGACACAAATCTTCAACGAGTCAGGCGAAGTCGTCCCTGTTACTGTCGTTTCAGTCGAAGGTAACGTTGTTCTTCAATTGAAAACAACGGAAGTTGACGGTTACGAAGCAGTCCAACTCGGCTTTGGTGATATCAAAGAAGGTCGTCAAAACAAACCGCAAAAAGGTCACGCTGCGAAAGCAAACGCGACACCTAAGCGCTTCATTAAAGAAATCCGTACATCAGTAGCAGATTTCGAAATCGGTCAAGAGATTAAAGCAGATACTTTCGCTGCAGGCGAAATGGTTGATGTAACAGGTACGTCGAAAGGTAAAGGTTTCGCTGGTGCAATCAAGCGTCACAACCAATCACGTGGTCCAATGGCTCACGGTTCGCGTTACCACCGTCGCCCAGGTTCAATGGGTCCTGTTGCTCCTAACCGTGTATTCAAAGGGAAATTGCTCCCTGGACGCATGGGTGGAGAGCAAATCACTGTTCAAAACCTTGAAATCGTAAAAGTTGATGCAGAACGCGGCTTACTCCTCGTCAAGGGTGCTATCCCAGGCGCACGTAAGAGCCAAGTTGTCATCAAAACTGCGGTTAAAGGCAACTAATCCGTTTGCAAGGAAAGGAGGAATAACGAATGCCTAAAGTAGCTTTGCTTAACCAAACAGGTACACAAGTTGGAGACATCGAGCTCGCAGATGCCGTTTTCGGAATCGAGCCAAATGAAGCAGTCGTATACGATGCAATCGTCATGCAACAAGCTTCACGTCGCCAAGGTACACATGATACAAAAGGTCGCTCGGAAGTTCGCGGTGGCGGCCGTAAACCATGGAAACAAAAGGGTACTGGTCGTGCACGCCAAGGTTCGATCCGTTCGCCACAATGGGTTGGCGGTGGAACAGTCTTCGGTCCAACACCACGTTCGTACGCTTACAAACTTCCTAAAAAGGTTCGTCGTCTCGCACTTCGTTCAGCACTTTCTTCGAAAGTCGCTAACAACGAGTTCATCGTTCTTGAAGGATTGACAATCGATGCTCCTAAAACTAAGGACATGATCGCAGTATTCGCTGCTCTTTCAATTGAACGTAAAGTTCTCGTCGTTACTGCTGATTACAACGAGTCAGTCGTTCTTTCAACACGCAACATCCCAGGTGTCACAGTCGTTGACGCTGCAGGTGTAAACGTCCTTGATCTTGTCGCTCATGACAAAGTCATCATTACGAAGGACGCTGTTGCGAGAGTAGAGGAGGTGCTTGCATAATGGCACACACACACGACATTATCAAACGTCCTGTCATTACTGAACGTTCAGTAAACCAAATGGCTGAGAAAAAGTACACATTCGAAGTAGACGTGAAGGCATCTAAGACTCAAATCAAAGATGCAGTTGAAGCGATCTTCGGAGTGAAAGTTGACAAAGTCAACACATTGATCTCAAAACCAAAAGCAAAACGCGTAGGTCGTCACGCTGGTTACACAGCACGCCGCAAAAAAGCGGTCGTCACGCTTACTGCAGATAGCAAAGAACTCGATTACCTCGGTTAATCGGAACTCTGTAGAAAAGGAGGGAACTCTCGATGGGAATTAAAAAGTTTAAACCGACTACTAACGGTCGTCGTAATATGACTGCACTTGACTTTGCTGAGATTACGGCTTCACGTCCTGAAAAATCGTTAACTGAAAAGCTTTCGAAAAAGGGCGGACGTAACAACCAAGGTCGCTTGACAGTACGTCACCAAGGTGGCGGACACAAACGTAAATATCGTATCATCGACTTCAAACGGAACAAGGATGGCATCGCTGGTCGTGTCGCTACAATTGAGTACGATCCAAACCGCTCTGCTAACATCGCATTGATCCACTACATCGATGGTGAAAAACGCTACATCCTCGCACCGAAAGGCTTGAAAGTAGACATGCAAGTCATGGCTGGACCAGAAGCTGACATTAAAGTCGGTAATGCTCTTCCACTTTCAAACATCCCAGTCGGTACGTTGATCCACAACATCGAACTTAAGCCAGGTAAAGGTGGTCAGCTCGTTCGCGCAGCTGGTACTTCTGCTCAGCTTCTCGGTAAAGATGGTAAATACGCGATCGTTCGTCTTCAATCAGGCGAAACTCGTATGATCCTTGCTACTTGCCGTGCAACAGTCGGTGCTGTCGGTAATGAAGAGCACGAGCTCGTCAATATCGGTAAAGCTGGTCGTTCACGCTGGCTCGGAAAACGTCCTACAGTTCGTGGTTCTGTCATGAACCCAGTCGATCACCCACACGGTGGTGGTGAAGGACGTGCTCCAATCGGTCGTTCGGGCCCACTTACTCCTTGGGGTAAACCGGCACTCGGATACAAAACTCGTAAGAAAAACAAAGCGAGCGATAAATATATCGTCCGTCGTTCTAAAAAATAATTACATGATTTCTGGACGGTTCGTAGGAACCGTTCCTGAATCATGCCAAAGGGAGGTACAACTATGGGTCGCAGCTTGAAAAAAGGTCCATTCGCAGATCACCATCTGCTCGCTAAGGTTGATAAAGCCAACGAAGCTGGTGACAAACATGTCATCAAAACTTGGTCACGCCGCTCGACAATCTTCCCAGAGTTCATCGGTCACACGATCGCTGTCTACGATGGTCGTAAACACGTACCGGTTTACGTGACAGAAGATATGGTCGGTCACAAACTTGGTGAATTCGCTCCAACACGTTCTTACAAAGGACATGCTGGAAACGATAAGAAAACGAAACGTTAATCTGAGGGGAGGTACTCATTATGCAATCAAAAGCATCGGCTAATATGGTTCGCATTGCTCCTCGTAAGGCACGTCTCGTAGTAGACTTAATCCGCGGGAAGCAAATCGGCGAAGCACTTTCGATTCTTGCTTACACGAACAAGGCAGCAACGCCAATCGTTGAGAAAGTATTGAAATCGGCAATCGCGAACGCTGAGCACAACTTCGACATGAACATCGAAAACCTCGTAGTCACTGAGGCTTACGTAAACGAAGGTCCAACGCTCAAACGTTTCCGCCCACGTGCAATGGGTCGCGCAAGCCGAATCAACAAACGTACGAGCCACGTTCACATCGTGGTATCTGAAAAATAAGGAGGGATTACCGTGGGTCAGAAGATTAACCCAACTGGTCTTCGCGTAGGTATCATCAAAGACTGGGAATCACGTTGGTTCGCAGATAAAGACTATGCTGATCTCCTTCATGAAGACTACGTAGTTCGTGAATATATCGAAAAACGTCTTAAAGACGCTAGTGTCTCTAAAGTAGAAATCGAGCGCGCAGCTAACCGCTTGAACATCTCACTTCACACTGCTAAGCCTGGTATGGTTATCGGTAAAGGCGGTTCTGAAATCGAAACACTTCGTAAAGACATCACTAACCTTGCAAAAGGCAAACGCGTTCACGTTAACGTCGTTGAAGTGAAAAACCCGGATGCAGTTGCTAAGCTCGTCGCTGAGAACATCGCTCGCCAACTTGAAGGTCGCGTATCGTTCCGTCGTGCTATGAAGCAATCAATCCAACGCTCAATGCGTTCTGGTATCAAAGGAATCAAGACTGAAGTTTCTGGTCGTCTTGGTGGCGCTGATATCGCTCGTTCTGAGAAGTATTCGGAAGGAACAGTTCCACTTCATACACTCCGTGCAGACATCGATTACGGTACTGCAGAAGCTGATACAACTTACGGCAAAATTGGCGTAAAAGTATGGCTCCACCACGGTGAAGTGCTTCCTACGAAAAAAGCAGCAGCAAACGAAGAATAATCCACATCCGTCTAGGGAAGGAGGCAACACAACATGTTGTTACCAAAACGTGTAAAATATCGTCGTGTTCACCGCGGCAACATGCGTGGTAAAGCGAAACGTGGTACTACAGTACACTTCGGCGAGTTCGGTATCCAAGCTCAAGAAGCTAGCTGGATCACTAGCCGTCAAATCGAATCAGCGCGTATCGCGATGACTCGTTATATGAAACGTGGTGGTAAAGTGTGGATCAAGATCTTCCCACACAAGCCATACACTAAAAAACCTCTTGAAGTCCGAATGGGTTCAGGTAAAGGTGCTCCGGAGGGCTGGGTAGCAGTCGTCAAACCGGGTAAAGTAATGTTCGAAATCGCAGGAGTATCGGAAGAGATCGCACGCGAAGCTCTCCGTCTTGCATCACACAAACTTCCAGTAAAATGTAAGTTCGTAAAACGTGAAGAAAATGGTGGTGATACGAATGAAAGCAACTGATCTCCGTCAGCAAACAACTGAAGAGCTTAACGGTAAAGTCGGTTCGTGGAAAGAAGAGTTGTTCAACCTTCGTTTCCAACTCGCGACTGGTCAGCTTGAGAACCCTGCTCGTATCCGTGAAGTGCGCAAGTCGATTGCACGCGCGAAAACCGTTCTTCGTGAACGCGAACTCGGCATCAACAACGCATAATTCACTCGGATTCTGAGAGGAGGAACACTCAATGGAACGCACTAACAACCGCAAAGTGTTAACTGGACGCGTCGTTTCTGACAAAATGGACAAAACGATCGTAGTTACAGTTGAAACAAAAGTAAAGCACAAGCTTTACGGCAAACGCGTAAACTACTCTAAAAAGTACAAAGCGCATGATGAAAACAACACAGCTAAAATCGGTGATGTTGTACGCATTCAAGAAACACGTCCATTATCTAAGGACAAACGTTTCCGTCTCGTAGAAGTCATTGAAGAAGCAGTAATCATCTAAACTCTAATTAGTTCGGGTGAATAAACATCCGGAGGGAGGTACAATCGTATGATTCAACAAGAATCTCGCTTAAAAGTAGCAGACAACTCAGGAGCTCGTGAAGTCTTGACGATCAAAGTCCTCGGTGGTTCTGGTCGTAAAACTGCTAACATCGGTGACGTTATTGTTTGTACAGTAAAACAAGCAACACCAGGTGGCGTTGTCAAAAAAGGTGAAGTTGTACGCGCAGTAGTCGTTCGTACTAAACGTGGCGTTCGTCGTAAAGACGGTTCGTACATCCGTTTTGACGAAAACGCAGCAGTCATCATCAAAGATGACAAAAGCCCACGTGGCACACGTATCTTCGGACCAGTCGCACGCGAACTTCGTGAAAAAGACTTCATGAAGATCGTCTCGTTGGCACCGGAAGTACTTTAATTCCAAAGAATTCCTACAAGGAGGTGCTCTAACGATGCATGTCAAAAAAGGTGATAAAGTTCAGGTTATGACTGGTAAAGACAAAGGCAAACAAGGCGTTGTCCTTACAGCTATGCCTAAAAAAGATCGCGTAATCGTCGAAGGCGTTAACATGATCAAAAAACACTCAAAACCTTCTCAACTCAACCCGCAAGGCGGAATTGTCGAGAAAGAAGCACCGATTCACGTATCGAACGTTATGCTCATCGACCCTAAGACAGGTAACCCAACACGCGTTGGTTTCACTGTGGTTGACGGCAAGAAAGTACGTATCGCTAAAAAATCGGGCGAAGCTTTAGATAAATAAGAAGATTTAAAGAAAGGAGGTCCACTTTCTGATGAACCGTTTAAAAGCTAAATACCAAGACGAAATCGTCAAAGTAATGATGGAGAAATTCAATTACAGTTCTGTAATGCAAGCGCCGAAAGTCGATAAAATCGTAATCAACATGGGTGTTGGTGACGCTGTTACGAACTCTAAGGCACTTGACATGGCAGTTGAAGAGCTTCAGCTCCTCACTGGTCAGAAACCACTCATCACGAAAGCTAAGAAATCAATCGCTGGTTTCAAACTTCGTGAAGGTATGCCAATCGGTGCGAAGGTTACACTTCGTGGCGAGCGCATGTACGAATTCCTCGACAAGTTGATCAACGTGTCACTTCCACGTGTACGTGACTTCCGTGGCGTATCGAAAAAATCTTTCGATGGCCGTGGTAACTACACGCTAGGCGTGAAGGAACAATTGATCTTCCCAGAGATCGACTACGATCGCGTATCGAAAGTCCGTGGTATGGACATCGTTATCGTAACTACTGCTAACACGGATGAAGAGTCACGTGAGCTTCTCACTGCACTCGGCATGCCATTCCAAAAATAAGGGAGGTCGACAACATGGCTAAGAAATCAATGATCGCACGTGAAGTAAAACGTCAAGCACTCGTTGAGCGCTACGCTGAAAAACGCGCAGAATTGAAAGCACAAGGCGACTACATCGGCTTGAGCAAACTCCCACGTAACTCTTCAGCGGTTCGTTTACACAACCGTTGTAGTATCACTGGCCGTCCACACGGTTACATTGGTAAATTCGGTATCAGCCGTATTAAGTTCCGTGATCTTGCTCATAAAGGTCAAATCCCTGGTGTTAAAAAAGCAAGCTGGTAATTCATTAAAGTTGTGAAAGGAGGTACATCGCATGGTTATGACAGATCCGATTGCAGATATGCTTACACGCATTCGTAATGCAAACATGGTTCGCCATGAGAAGTTGGAAATGCCAGCTTCTACAATCAAACGTGAAGTCGCTGAAATCCTCAAACGTGAAGGTTTCATCCGCGATGTTGAATATCTCGAGGACAGCAAACAAGGTACGCTCCGCGTATTCCTTAAATACGGCGCAAGCAACGAGCGCGTCATCACTGGACTCAAACGCATCTCGAAACCAGGTCTTCGCGTTTACGCGAAAGCTGATGAAATCCCGAAAGTACTCGGTGGTCTCGGAATCGCTATCGTTTCAACATCTAAAGGTGTAATGACTGATAAAGAAGCTCGCCAACAAAAAGTCGGCGGCGAAGTGATCGCATACATCTGGTAATACACGCATAAAAAGAACGGAGGTGTCTTAAATGTCACGTATTGGTAAAAAGCCAGTCGTCATCCCAGCAGGCGTTACAGTAACAGTTGAAAACAACACGGTTACGGTAAAAGGTCCTAAAGGGGAACTCTCACGCGAGTTCAGCCCAGCTATGGCGATCAACGTAGAAGGTAATGAATTGACTGTCACTCGTCCGAACGACGAGAAAGCAAGCCGTACGATCCACGGAACGACTCGTGCGCTTATCGCGAACATGGTCGAAGGTGTTAGCAACGGTTTCGCTAAGACACTTGATATCCAAGGTGTTGGTTACCGTGCACAAAAGCAAGGTAACAAAATCGTACTCAACCTCGGTTACTCACACCCAATCGAGTACACTCCGGAACAAGGCATCGAAGTCGAAGTTCCTACGAATACGCAACTCATCGTTCGCGGAATCAGCAAAGAACGTGTTGGTCACGTCGCTGCATTGATCCGTTCGTACCGTCAACCTGAGCCGTACAAAGGTAAAGGTATTCGTTACAGTGATGAAGTCGTTCGTCGTAAAGAAGGTAAAACAGGTAAGTAATTCGCGAATGCGAATTGACCGGAAAGGAGTGGCATAAATGATCTCAAAGGCAGATAAAAACGCTACGCGTAAAAAACGTCATGGTCGTGTCCGTCGTACAATCATCGGGACTGCAACACGTCCACGTATGAACGTATTCCGTTCGAACAAGAACATTTACGTACAAGTCATTGACGATGCAACACATGCAACACTCGCATCTGCATCATCACTCGACCTTGAAAAAGGCAACACGACTGACGCTGCGGCAGCAGTTGGTAAGCTCGCAGCTGAGCGCGCTCTTGAAAAAGGTATCGAAACAGTCGTTTTCGACCGTGGAGGATATCTCTATCATGGACGTATCAAAGCTGTAGCTGAAGCAGCTCGTGAAGCTGGTCTCAAATTCTAATAGAAAAGGAGGGAACCTCTACATGCGCCAGTTAGAAATTAACATGGATCAACTCGAAGAACGCGTTGTTACCGTAAACCGCGTCGCGAAAGTAGTAAAAGGTGGCCGTCGCTTCCGTTTTGCTGCCCTCGTCGTCGTTGGTGACAAGAATGGTCACGTAGGTTTCGGTACGGGTAAAGCTCAGGAAGTGCCTGAAGCGATCCGTAAAGCAATCGAAGATGCTAAGAAAAACATGGTTAACGTTCCAATCGTTAACACAACAATTCCACACGAAGTCAACGGTGTATTCGGTGCAGGTCACGTCTTCTTGAAGCCTGCTTCTGAAGGTACTGGAGTCATCGCTGGTGGTCCAGTTCGTGCGGTTCTCGAATTAGCGGGAATCAACGACATTCTTTCAAAATCACTTGGATCAAGCACTCCAATCAACATGGTTCGTGCGACTGTCGAAGGTCTCACATCACTCAAACGTGCTGAAGAAGTTGCGAAACTCCGCGGTAAAACCGTCGAAGAACTTCGCGGTTAAGAAAGGGAGGGAAAACAGATGGCGAAACTCGCAGTTACCCTCACACGCAGCATGATCGGTCGTCCGGAGAACCAACGCGTTACTACTCGTACGCTTGGTCTCCGTAAGATGCACCAGACTGTTGTCGTACCTGACAACGCTGCTATGCGTGGGATGATTAACCACGTGTCACACTTAGTGACAGTAAAAGAAATTCAAGAGTAATAGTTCGATATAATTTTATGAGGAGGTGCCCCACTATGAAACTCCATGAATTGAAACCAGCTGCTGGTTCACGTTCAGAACGCAACCGTGTAGGTCGCGGTATGTCTTCTGGTAACGGTAAGACTTCTGGCCGTGGTCACAAAGGTCAAAAAGCTCGTTCAGGCGGTGGTGTTCGTCCAGGTTTCGAAGGTGGACAAAACCCACTTTACCGTCGTTTACCAAAACGCGGCTTCAACAACCCAACTCGTAAAGAGTTCGCGGTCATTAACCTTGACACACTCAACCGTTTTGAAGAAGGAACTGAAGTCACTCCAGAACTTCTTGTCGAGACTCGTGCAGTCAAAGGCATGAAAGACGGCGTGAAAATTCTTTCTAACGGTAAGATCGAAAAGAAACTAACAGTCAAAGCTCATAAGTTCTCCGACGCTGCGAAGCAAGCAATCGAAGCTGCCGGCGGTACGGTTGAGGTGATCTAATGTTTCAAGCGATCTCCAATATGTGGCGCGTAGCTGACATTCGTCGGCGCATTCTCTTTACCTTGGCATTGGTTATCGTGTTCCGGATTGGAGCACATATCCCGGTGCCGATGGTAAACACGGAAGTGTTCAAGATTGACCAGAATGGTATTCTTGGTTTCTTGAACTCGTTCGGCGGGAATGCTTTGCAGAATTTCTCACTCTTTGCGATGGGAATCATGCCGTATATCACGGCCTCGATCGTTGTCCAACTCTTACAGATGGACGTTGTTCCAAAGTTTGCCGAATGGGCAAAACAAGGAGAGGCGGGCCGTAAGAAGTTAGCAACGGTAACGCGCTATGGAACGATCGTACTCGGCTTAGTCCAAGCGTTTGGAATCGCGCTTGGATTTAACCGTATCTACCCAGGTCTTGTCGACGAACAGTTCGGCACCTGGACATACGTTATGATTGCACTCGTATTGACAGCGGGAACAGCATTCTTGATGTTCATTGGTGAACTCATCACGGAGAAGGGCATTGGTAACGGGATATCAATGATCATCTTCGCTGGGATCGTCGCGGGCTTCCCGAATGCATTCCGCCAGATTTACGAAACGAAGCTCCAAAATGCAGGGGATGCTTTGTTTGTAAACGTGCTTTATATCGTACTCTTGCTTTTAATCATCATCGCGGTCATCGTCGGAGTCATCTATGTTCAGCAAGCTGCACGTAAGATTCCGATTCAGTACGCTAAGCGTACGGTGAACCGGACACCAGTTGGCGGTCAATCGGCACACTTACCGATCAAATTGAACGCTGCCGGTGTTATTCCAGTCATCTTCGCGGTGTCGTTCATGGTGACGCCACCAACGATTGCGAGTTTCTTTGCAAGTCCGGAAACGGCAACGAAGATCCGTGACATCTTCGACTACACGAGTCCAATCGGTATGTCGATCTATGTGGCACTGATCATCGCGTTCTCGTACTTCTACACATTCGTTCAGGTTAACCCGGAACAAATGGCAGAGAACCTTCAAAAACAAGGCGGATACATTCCTGGTATTCGTCCTGGTAAGCAAACGGAGCAGTACATCACGAAGATTCTATACCGTCTGACATTCTTCGGTTCACTATTCCTCGCTGTCATCGCGGTGACGCCGACATTCTTCATTAAGTTTGCTGGCTTACCGAACTCGGTGCAGATTGGTGGAACGAGCTTGTTGATCGTCATCGGCGTAGGACTAGAGACGATGAAACAGATTGAAAGCCAATTGGTTAAACGACACTACAAAGGCTTTATCCGATAAGGCGGGAGGAAGGGGACCATCCCTTTCCTTTCTGTTGTGTCTATAGAGCTATAGAAGTGGAGGCTACCGACATGAATCTAGTATTGATGGGTTTGCCGGGTGCTGGTAAAGGAACGCAGGCTGCGAAAATCATCGAAGACTATGCGATCCCCCACATCTCGACAGGCGACATGTTCCGCGCGGCGATCAAAGATTCAACGCCACTCGGACAAGAAGCGAAATCATACATGGATAAAGGGGAACTCGTTCCGGACGAAGTCACAATCGGCATCGTACGTGAGCGTCTCGCCAAAGAAGACTGTGCAAATGGTTTTCTCCTTGACGGTTTCCCACGCACAGTGAAACAAGCAGATGCTCTTGAAGCATTACTTGAAGATCTGGGCAAACAAATTGATCACGTCATCCACATCGGTGTAGACCCGGAGAAACTTGTCCCTCGTTTGACAGGTCGCCGGATTTGCCCAACTTGCGGAGCAACGTATCATGTTCTCTACAACCCACCAAAAGTGGAGGGGATCTGTGATATCGACGGATCAGCACTTGTACAACGTGAAGATGACCAAGAGGAGACAGTACGTCGTCGCTTGGAAGTCAACGTCGCTCAAGCGCAACCTTTGATTGACTTTTACGCAGAAAAAGGGTATCTTCGTAATTTGGACGGTGATCGTCCAATCAACGATGTATATTCCGATGTTCAGGCACTCCTTGGTGATCAGTAATGATCATCACGAAAGCGCCGCGTGAAATCGACATCATGCGTAAAGCAGGACAAATCGTCGCCCGGACGCATAAGGAGCTTCAAGCTCACATTCGCCCAGGTATCACGACGGGGCAACTCGACGCGATCGCTGAACGCTATATTCGAAGTCAAGGGGCAACACCATCGTTTAAAGGGTATAATGGTTTCACGGGTAGCATCTGTGCTTCCGTGAACGAAGAGCTTGTCCATGGTATTCCGGGAGATCGTGTACTTCAGGACGGTGACATCATCTCGATTGACATCGGAGCAGAGTACAATGGGTATCACGGAGATTCAGCCTGGACATATCCGGTAGGTACAATCTCTGAAGAGACGAAGCGGTTACTTGACGTAACTGAAGAATCTCTGTATAAAGGATTGGAGCGCGCCAAAGCTGGCGTGCACCTGACAGATATTTCGCATGCGATTCAGTCACATGTTGAAGCTGCGAATTTTTCTGTAGTCCGCGAATATGTGGGCCACGGCGTGGGACAAAATTTGCATGAAGATCCGCAAATTCCACATTATGGACCACCGGGGAAAGGGCCGCGCCTGAAAACCGGCATGACACTGGCAATTGAGCCAATGGTCAATGTCGGGAAACGCTATGTTCGCACACTATCCGACAATTGGACGGTAGTGACGGTGGACGGTAGCATGTGCGCCCACTTTGAGCACACCATCGCCATCACAGACGACGGCTACGAGATCTTAACGGTCGATGCAGAGTGAGCTGTGCGCGTTATTGGTGTCACCTTTCTATAAGCCAGTATCCACTCGTGTTTGTGACCGATGATCTCTCAATGGCTCTTGTAGAAAGCCCCTAGCGCTACAAATCGTCTGGGCTCCCAATCAACTTTATAGAGAAAGGGGTATAATTGATGGCGAAACAAGATGTAATCGAAGTGGAAGGTACGGTTATCGAGCCGCTTCCAAACGCGATGTTTAAGGTGGAGTTAGAAAACGGCCACACGGTCCTCGCGCACGTCTCAGGAAAAATTCGGATGCACTTCATTCGGATCTTGCCAGGAGATAAAGTAACGGTTGAGTTGTCACCATACGACTTGACTCGCGGACGGATCACATACCGTTTCAAATAAAAACTCCGATTTTTTCAGGAGGAGGTATTCACAATGAAAGTAAGACCTTCGGTTAAACCGATCTGTGAAAAATGTAAAGTTATCCGCCGTAAAGGCAAAGTAATGGTTATTTGCGAAAACCCTAAGCATAAACAAAAACAAGGGTAATTAAACAAGGAGGTGCACACATGGCACGTATTGCTGGTGTAGATATTCCACGTGAGAAACGCATCGTCATCTCACTCACTTACATCTATGGTGTTGGTAAAACGACTGCTCAAAAAGTCTTGAAAGAAACTGGTATCTCTGAAGATACTCGTACTCGCGACTTGACTGAGGAACAATTGAACCAACTTCGTGATGGTTTAGACAAAATCAAAGTTGAGGGTGACCTTCGTCGTGAAATCTCACTCAACATCAAACGTTTGATCGAAATCGGTTGCTACCGTGGTGTTCGTCACCGTCGTGGTCTTCCAGTTCGTGGTCAAAACACTAAAAACAACTCGCGTACTCGTAAAGGCCCACGCCGTACAGTAGCGAACAAGAAGAAGTAAGGGAGGGTAAACTAAGATGGCAAAACGCAAACAGAACGTTCGTAGTAAACGTAAAGTCAAAAAGAATATTGAATCTGGTATCGTGCATATCCGTTCAACATTCAACAACACGATCGTTACGATCACTGATATGCAAGGGAATGCAATCTCTTGGGCAACTGCAGGTAACATGGGCTTCAAAGGCTCACGTAAATCGACTCCTTTCGCTGCACAAATGGCATCTGAAACAGCTGCTAAAACAGCAATGGATAACGGTATGCGTACTGTAGAAGTTAACGTTAAAGGTCCTGGTGCAGGTCGTGAAGCAGCTATCCGTGCTCTTCAAGCGATCGGTCTCGAAGTTACTGCAATCCGTGACGTTACTCCAGTACCACACAACGGTTGCCGCCCTCCAAAACGTCGTCGCGTGTAACCCGTCTTGTACTGCAGAGCGGGGATTCGAGTAGACTTTTGTTGATCGTTTGACCAAGCAAGGCAGTAGAAACGTACACAAGACGGTTGGCGATTGAACGCGATGGCCAACATGACGATATTCAAGGAGGGGTTCAGATGATCGAAATCGAAAAACCGAAGATTGAAACGATCGAGTTAAGCGAGAACGCTACGTTTGGTAAATTCGTAGTTGAGCCGCTTGAGCGTGGATTCGGTACAACGCTTGGTAACTCATTGCGTCGTATCCTATTGTCTTCACTTCCGGGTGCTGCAGTCACTGCAGTCCAAATCGATGGCGTTCTTCATGAGTTCTCGACGATTGATGGCGTTGTAGAAGACGTTACCCAAATCATCTTGAACCTTAAGAAACTCGCCCTCAAAGTGTACTCGGAAGAAGAGAAAACGCTTGAGATCGATATTCAAGGCGCTGGTGTTGTCACTGCTGCGAACATTACGCATGACAGCGACGTCGAAATCCTCAACCCAGAACTTCACATCGCAACGCTTGCAGAAGGTGCATCACTTCATATGCGTCTGACAGCACGCCGTGGTCGTGGGTATGTTCAGGCTGAAGATAACAAACGGGACGATATGCCAATCGGTGTAATCCCAATCGACTCGATTTACACGCCAATTCAACGTGTAAATTATCAAGTTGAAAAAACACGTGTCGGTCAAGATGCGAGCTTCGATAAGTTGACGCTTGATGTTTGGACGGACGGTTCAATCCGCCCTGAAGAAGCAGTGTCACTCGGTGCGAAAATCATGACAGAACACTTAAACATCTTTGTTGGTCTTACGGACGAAGCGCTCCATGCTGAAATCATGGTCGAAAAGGAAGAAGATCAAAAAGAAAAAGTACTCGAAATGACGATCGAAGAACTCGATCTCTCAGTTCGTTCGTACAACTGTTTGAAACGCGCTGGTATCAACACGGTTCAAGAACTCGCGAACAAGAGCGAAGACGAGATGATGAAAGTCCGTAACCTCGGACGTAAATCACTCGAGGAAGTTCAAGCGAAACTCGACGAACTCGGACTAGGCTTGCGCAAAGAAGACTAATACTATTAATTGCACGAAGGAGGGAATCCATCCATGGCATACTCGAAATTAGGCCGTACAAGCTCACAACGTAAGGCACTTTTGCGTGACCTTGCGACTGATCTCATCATCAATGAGCGTATCCAAACTACAGAACAAAAAGCGAAGGAACTTCGTCCAGTCGTAGAGAAACTCATCACTTTAGGTAAACGCGGTGATCTCCACGCTCGTCGTCAAGTTGCATCGTTCGTTCGCCGTGAAGCTGCTGGTCAAAACGCAGAGGGCAAAGCACAAGACGCGATCCAAAAATTATTCGCTGATGTGGCTCCACGTTTTGCTGAGCGTCAAGGTGGTTACACACGCATCATGAAAATGGGACCACGTCGTGGTGACGGCGCAGAAATGGTCATCATCGAACTCGTTTAATCCTCATTAAATGATTCGCCATAAAAGGGCAGTGCGTATCCCGCTTCTGCCCTTTTGCTACAAAATGAAAGTATTGATTTGATGAAGGAGGAGAGATCATGGACAAGCTGATTGAACTGGAACAGGTCACCTATCGGTATCCGGAACAGGAGCAAGCAGCCCTACAAGAAGTCTCTCTGACGATTCGTTCAGGTGAATGGGTCGCCATCGTTGGTCACAACGGCTCTGGAAAATCAACGCTGACGAAATTGTTTAATGGACTGTTGTTACCGGAGACAGGGACCGTTACGGTTGCTGAACGCTTTTCAAGTGCGAATCCGGAACAACTGTGGGAGATGCGTCGAGCAATCGGCATCGTCTTCCAAAATCCAGACAATCAATTCGTTGGCACGACCGTGCGCGACGACGTGGCATTTGCTCTAGAAAACTGGGGTGTGCCACGCGAGGAAATGGTTCGTCGTATCGACGACAGTCTAGCGCGCGTTGGCCTTACGGATTTTGTTGATCGGGAACCCCATCAACTATCCGGCGGACAGAAGCAGCGTGTCGCAATCGCTTCGGCGCTTGCGATGCGCCCTGATGTTCTCGTGCTCGATGAAGCCACATCGATGCTTGATCCATTAGCACGACAAGAGGTCATGTCGACCGTTCAGGAACTCCATGCGACCCACCCAATGGCGGTCATCGCGATTACACACGAATTAGACGAAGTATTACGGGCTAGTCGTGTCATCGTCATGGATGCCGGGAAAATCGTATTAGAAGGATCCCCTCAGGAAGTCTTTCGTCATGCATCGTTCTTAGAAGACATCGGACTCGATGTTCCATTCGTTGTTCGGGTACAAGAACGCTTACGGGCGCAAGGTCTCTCACTCGAGGAGACGATACTAGATGAAAGAGAATTGGTGAACCGTTTATGCCAATCTTAATCCAGGAATTAAATTATACGTATCAACTCAATAGTCCGTTCGAACGAGTCGCGCTACGTGATGTGAATCTTGAGATTCCGTCAGGGGCGCTTGTTGCGTTTGTAGGGCACACCGGATCCGGGAAATCGACGCTCGTGCAACACATCAATGGGTTGCTCAAGCCGACAGCGGGGAAGGTACAAGTCGATGACATCATCGTCGAACCGAAGAAAAAACAAGATCTCAAGCCATTAAGACGTCGCGTCGGGCTTGTTTTTCAATATCCGGAATATCAATTGTTCGAAGAGACGGTCTTAAAAGATGTCATGTTCGGTCCTATGAACTTCGGTCATGACGCCGCGACGGCTGAGCAATTAGCGAAAGAGGCATTACGGACTGTCGGACTCGATGAAGTCTTTTGGAGTCGTTCGCCGTTTGACCTGTCTGGTGGGCAAATGAGGCGTGTTGCAATTGCCGGCGTACTCGCTAGTCAACCAGACGTGTTGATCGTCGATGAGCCGACGGCAGGACTCGATCCGCAAGGACGCAAGCATATGCTGAGTCTATTTGCCCGGCTCCATGCAGAGACCGGTATGACGTTGCTCCTGATCACGCACGACATGGATCAGGTGCTTGAGTATGCCGAGCGCGTCATCGTCATGGAAAACGCTCAGGTGGCGTTTGACGGGCTACCGCTTGACCTGTTTAAAGAAGAGACATTGCTCGAGCAATTCCACCTCGATCTTCCGCACGTCTTATCGCTTGCTTGGCAAGTTGCTGATCGGCGTGGATTGCAACGACCGGACATCCGGACGGAGACCGAGTTGATCGAGTGGTTGATGACGAAAGGGGGGAGCGAATGATCGTCGGACAACATATTCCCGGTCAGTCGTACTTGCACCGGTCGTCGGCACTCGCGAAGATCATCTTTGCTTTCTGCTTCATTCCGCTCGTCTTTCTCGCGAACAACGCAGCAACGAATATTTTTTTACTTGTCTTTACGTTCTTAGCACTCATGAGTAGTCGCTTACCGCTTCGTTATGTTCTAAAAGGACTGCGACCGATTTTATTCCTGATCGTCTTTACGTTCGTCATCCAGCTATTCTTCACGCGCGAAGGGGCTGTACTCTTTGAGTTCGGCTGGCTTCGGATCTATGAAGAAGGACTGCGACTCGCGATCATCGTCTCATTGCGTTTCTTCTATCTTGTCTCGATCACGACACTCGTCACGCTGACGACCTCACCGATCGAATTGACAGATGCGATTGAGTTGTTGTTAAAGCCGTTCAAGGTCGTCCGTGTTCCAACGCATGAGATCGCGCTCATGTTATCGATCTCGCTTCGGTTCTTACCAACCTTAGCGGAGGAGACGGAGAAAATCATGAAGGCACAGCAAGCACGTGGTGTTGATTTATCGGCAGGACCAATCAAGGAACGTTTACGGGCGATCATTCCGTTATTGATTCCGTTGTTCATCTCCGCCTTTAAGCGGGCAGAGGATCTTGCGACAGCAATGGAAGCGCGGGGATACCGTGGAGGAGAGGGGCGGACACGCCTACGGGAATCCAAGTGGACGATGCGGGATACAGGTCTGATGATCCTACTCGTCCTCCTAACGATCAGTTTAGTAGGATTGCGAGGGATCGGTTAATGCGTCGTTTAAAATGTACGATTCAATATGACGGAACCGGCTACGCCGGGTATCAGGTGCAACCAAACGGATTGACGATTCAAGAAGTGATTGAAACGACGCTTGCGCGGATGCACAAACATCCCGTCAAGATCATCGGGTCGGGACGGACGGATGCGAGGGTGCATGCCTACGGGCAAGTCATTCATTTTGATACGGAACTAGCGATTCCCCCGGAGAACGTCGTCAAGGCACTGAATACGCTCTTACCAGCGGATATTCGTGTCCGGAGCTGCGAGGAGGTCGAACCGACCTTTGAAGCGCGTTACGACGTCGTAGGGAAGGAATACCGCTATTTCGTCCGCCGCGAAGAAAATGCGTTTCGTCGGAATCTATCGGTTCATATTCCGTATCCGCTCGATCTCGAGCGCATCCGTCAAGGGATGGCCCATCTCGTCGGGACGCACGACTTCAGTTCGTTCTGTGTTGCGAAGACGGAAACGGATAACCGGGTTCGGACGATTTACGAGGCAGAGTTGATGACGATCGGTGACGAACTCGTCTTTCGGTTCCAGGGCAGTGGGTTTCTCTATAATCAAATCCGGATCATGGTCGGGACATTACTTGACGTCGGACGCGGTCGTTTTGCACCAGAGGACATTAAAAAAATGTTGCTGGCAAAGGACCGGAACGTCGCAGGCGTGACGGCGCCTCCTCATGGACTCTATCTATGGGAAGTTTTCTATCCGGAGTGAAAAAAGGCAATTGACATTGGCTATTAAAAAACATACAATGTTTATTGGCATTTCATTTATTATGAAACCACAATCTTAGCCCCGTACACCTAAGATTATGATAGATTCACCTAGTGAATAAATGAAAAATCAAAAACAGAACTTTTAATTCCTTAGGAGGTATTTTACATGCGCACAACTTTCATGGCGAAAGCTACTGATGTAGAACGCAAATGGCTCCTTATCGACGCTGAAGGTAAAACACTCGGTCGCCTTGCGAGCGAAGTTTCATCACTTCTCCGTGGTAAGCACAAGCCTACGTTCACACCACACGTTGACTGTGGGGATAACGTTATCCTCATCAACGTTGAGAAAATCGTTTTAACTGGTAACAAACTCGACAAAAAAGTCTACTACCGTCACTCTGGTCATCCAGGCGGCTTAAAGCAGACTGTTGCACGCGATATGCTTGCTAACAAACCTGAGCGCATGCTTGAACTCGCGATCAAAGGGATGCTTCCAAAAGGTAGCCTCGGTCGTCAAATGTTCAACAAACTCCACGTCTACGCTGGAGCTGCACACAAGCACGAAGCACAACAACCAGAAGTTTACGAACTTCGCGGTTAATACGAATTTAGGAGGAACTACACGATGGCAGATGTACGTTACTACGGCACTGGTCGCCGGAAACACGCGGCAGCGCGCGTTTTCCTCGTTGCTGGAGACGGTAAAGTCACAGTTAACGGTCGCGATATCAGCGAATACTTCGGTTATGAGACATTGATCATGACTGCAAAAGAACCACTCGTAATCACAGAAACAGAAGGCAAGTACGATGTAATCGTAACGGTCAAAGGCGGCGGCTTCACTGGTCAAGCAGGCGCTATCCGTCACGGTATCTCACGTGCTCTTCTTCAAGCGGATCCAGAATTCCGCGGCGCACTCAAAGCGAAAGGCTTCTTGACTCGTGATGCTCGTATGAAAGAGCGTAAAAAATACGGTCTTAAAGCAGCTCGTCGTGCACCACAATTCTCGAAACGTTAATTCTTTTCGAATCCCTCTCACCCTTGTGGTGGGAGGTTTTTTTGTGCATTGAAAAATCGCTCTCCTGACGAAGTGTCAGAACAGCGATTCAAGTCAAGACGACGGAGTGGAGCGTAATCGGTGCAATATCGTCAGAAGAAGATAGAGGATGACGATCGTCAGCGGGATGCTCCAAATAAAGAGAGATTGTATGAATTGGGTAGGTGTATGTGTCGTCGCTTGACCGACATGTCCCATAAAAGAGGTTTCTTCACTCAAGACGGTTGCATTGTCCGGTAACTCCGTCTTGGTAGCTACGGTCGGTTGCAGCGTCAGATACAGGATGAAGCCAAGGTGTAAGAGACAGGTGACGCCAAGCGTCCAAATAAAGCGTTTTTTCATAGGATGCTCCTTTTGATATGAGTTAAAATCATTCTGCATTCCATAAGTATAGCGGATTTTGTTTTCGGGAACAGGAGACAAAGGGAGTGAGCATAGATGGCATTATCGATCAACTGGTTACTCGAGCGAGCGAATCGGAAGTTGAATGCTTCGGGACTGTCGCGAGAAGTCGCCAAACGGACGCAAGAGGTCATCCGGGAGATGCATGCGCAAGGGATTTATGTCGGCGTCGCACAAGGGTACCGATCCATCGCAGAACAGAATCGGTTGTACGCACAGGGACGGACACTACCGGGACCAATCGTAACGAATGCACGCGGGGGACAATCGAATCATAACCGCGGCATTGCCGTCGACCTCTTTCAATATTCCAAAGACGGTACACAAGCGCTGTTTCGAAACGACCAAAGCTTTCAAAAGATTGTTGCTGCGATGAAACGACGTGGCTTTTCTTGGGGTGGGGACTGGACGAGCTTTAAGGACTATCCACACTTTGAATTACTAGGAGTGTCTGAAGAAACGCCGAATCGCTCTCGTGATATCGTTCCGTATCCAGGTCGTCCGTTGTATCAAGGTGCAGCCAATATGAATCCGCGGGATATCGAACGGATCCAACGTGCAGTCAAAGCAACCGTGACTCGGCGCTTTGATGCAGAGACGGCTCAGAAGGTGCGTGCCTATCAAACACGTCAAGGACTTGATGTCGATGGTGTCGTGGGTCCTCGTACATGGAACCGAATGTTCTAAAACGAGTGAATGATCGAGAGAAATGATGAAAACCGACACTGGACATGGAAAAGTCATCCTTTCCGGTGTCGAAATGTGCAAGCGCTCTCTTATTTTTGTTATACTAATAAGGATTAAATCGAACGTTTTCAGGGGGAAGGCACTATGTTGAATGAACAAGAAATTCGCGAGGTAGTCGGAACGCTCGTCGATCCGACGATTGACCGCCCGCTTGCAGATACGAACGGCATTCGTGACGTCCGGATTAAAGGTGATTATGTCAGTCTGAAAATTGCTTTAGCTCAATCTGGTTCTGGGGAGCAACTCGTGCTCCAACAGCAAATCGTCAAGGAACTAAAAGAAAAAGGATTCAAGACGGTGGGACTTCGTTTTGAAGCACTTGGTGATCACGGGATTCAAGCAGCTACGACACCGTCGATCCTCAAACCAGAATCTGGTACGACGTTCATCGCGATCGCTTCTGGTAAAGGGGGCGTCGGGAAATCAACGGTTTCCGTTAACTTAGCAGTCGCCCTCGCGCGAGCAGGCAAGAAAGTCGGGTTGATTGATGCCGATATCTACGGCTTTAGTGTTCCAGACATGATGGGAATCGAAACACGTCCGACTGTCGTCAACGACCGAATCGTTCCACCAGAACGCTTTGGCGTTAAGGTGATCTCAATGGGCTTCTTCGTCGAAGATAATGCACCAGTCATCTGGCGGGGACCAATGCTTGGGAAGATGCTCAACAACTTCTTCGCAGACGTCGAATGGGGCGATCTCGATTACTTGTTGCTTGATCTTCCGCCGGGGACAGGGGATGTCGCGCTCGACATTCATTCTATGCTCCCAAGTTGTCAGGAAGTCATCGTCACGACACCTCACGCAACAGCCGCTTTCGTTGCAGCACGAGCAGGAGCAATGGCGATCAAGACGAACCATCGTCTCCTCGGAATCGTCGAGAACATGGCGTACTTTGAAAGCAAAGTGACAGGCGAAAAAGAATATGTCTTCGGTAGTGGTGGCGGAGAGAGGTTGTCAGAAGCGTTAAAAACCGATATTCTAGCTAAGATTCCACTTGGACAACCATATGCGAACGATGCGGACTTCGCCCCATCGATCTATCGCGATGAACATCCATTTGAGACGTACTATAATGAACTCGCCACGCGTGTCATCGAAAAAGTAGAGGGATAAGAATGAAGATTAAAGGATTTTTGAAGCTGTTTTGGATGACGCTCCTAATCGGAACGCTCGCCGGCTTCGTGTTTAACTTGGTAGCGGAACCTGGATATATCCGAAATCAATCGATTAGCGGATATGTGACGGCTCTCTCCTACAGTAGTACGTGGACAGCCATCAGTTTGATGGGATTCTTCTCGTACTTGATCTTACATCGCGTCGGACTCGATTTATTCCGCGGCGCAAAGCTTTGGAATCGTGTCCAGGTCGTCTTGATCGCATTTGCACTATTTGATGGTGTCTACCTACGCGGATTAGCATATGGCTTTGATAAGACGAGCCTTTATATTGGTGAAATGGTCGTCTTGCTGTTAATAGCGTTCTTAGTCGCGCGGACGAAAGCACGGGAAACGAACTTTACAGCGTTCATTCCGACATTGTTCCTCATGACAGTCATCACGTTGATCGAATGGGTACCTGCTTTGCAGGCAACACAAGATAAGCGGATGTTATGGGCGGCGCTTGCGACACTTTTAATCTGTAATGCGTATCAGATTCTAATGCTGCATCGCTTGCAAGAAAAGCCCGCTTCTCAAGGACAATCTCAAAAACAGGCGTAACGAAAAAGACCCGCGAACGGGTAGTGTTTTACCGGTTCAAGCGGGTCTATCTTTTTTCTAAAGTTTTTTTAGAAAAACAGTTGACGAAAAAAACAAGAGTTGATATATTAATACATGTCGCTGAGGCACACGCCAAACGCGAGCTTCACAGACGAAAAAAACTTCAAAAAAGTAATTGACATTACATATTACTTTACTGTAAGATTTAAAAGTCGTCAAATGACATATTGGACTTTGAAAACTGAACGATGAGGCAAAAATCGTATTCTACGGAATACAAAAAACGAATGAAGCGCAAGCTTCGTCAATCGTGACTTCGGTCACAACAACGAGCAAGTCAAACACTTCATGGAGAGTTTGATCCTGGCTCAGGACGAACGCTGGCGGCGTGCCTAATACATGCAAGTCGAGCGC
>NZ_JACSNF010000008.1:0-41633 GCF_018619015.1 Exiguobacterium sp. s11
CACTTGAACGCCGAAAGTAGTTGGGGGCTTCCCCCTGTGAGGATAGGACGTTGCCAGGCACTTGACCGATCTGCAGATTGCAGGTCGGTCTTTTTGTGTAATCATTTTAGAGGAAAAGGAGTTTTTTCATGAAACACGAACTTCCTATTGTACATGCACTTCAACGTCATTTAGATCGATCGCCCATCTCATGGCATGTTCCTGGTCATAAGAATGGGACATTGACGCCTCTTCCTGACTTCTTTAAATGGGACGTCACAGAATTACCTGGTCTAGATGATTTTCATCATCCGGAAGAGGCTATTGCTGACGCGATAGCTTTGTTGCAAAAAGTCTACGGTGCAAAAGCGAGTCATTTCCTTGTGAATGGTTCGACCGTTGGAAACTGGGCGATGCTTGCCGCTACAGCAGCAAGAGGAGAGCGTGTTTATGTACAGCGTAATTCGCATAAATCCGTGTTTAATGCACTAGAATGGTTAGGAATCGAACCGATCTTTCTTGAACCAGACATCCATAAGGAAACGGGAATCAGTGGACATGTTTCACGTGAAACATTAAAGGAAGCGTTTACGAAATATCCAGGAGGAGTCGGCGTGTTTATCACTTCACCGACCTATTACGGGGAAGCAGCTGATATCACGTCACTCGTTCAGCTCACAGCGTCGCACGAACTCCCTTTATTAGTGGATGAAGCACATGGCGCACACTTCGGTGAAGCATTTGGTGTACGCTCTGCATTTGAATTAGGAGCAACCGCTGTTGTTCAGTCTGCCCATAAAACACTTCCAGCACTGACAATGGGAGCATGGATGCATGAGCGATTTTCAGAAAAGATGAGAAGGAAGTTACAGCGAGCGCTTCAAGCGTTTCAGACTTCGAGTCCTTCATATTTACTCCTGGCTTCATTAGATTACGCCCGTTCCTATCGTGAACAATGGACAGTTAGAGGTATGTCAGAAGTGCAAGCTAGTCATGATGCATTCATCGAAGCACTTCAACGGTTCGATCATATGACGGTTCTGCGATTCGATGATTGGTCGCGGATGACATTAACGTATGAGGGATATTCAGGAGATGCGTTGCTACACGCGTTACGAGCTGTTCAACTCGATGCGGAATTTGCTCTAGGAGATCACGTCGTCTGTATTTTGCCACTTCGTCCGCTCACAAAGTCTGAGCAGAATGACTGGGTCCACCGTGTCGAACGAGCCATTCAAATGATGAAATCAGAAGGAATTCCTTTGAAAAGGTATATCGAGCAACCAATTATGGGTAAAATACAGGTATCTGCTTTAGCTTGTTCTTATGAACAGTTAGAACAAGCAACAGGTATGTTCCGTCAGCTGGATGAGTGTATCGGTCATGTTTCACTCGAAACGATTATTCCATACCCGCCAGGCATTCCGTTGATCGTCAGAGGCGAACGCATTACGGCGGAACAGGTACTACGTTTACGATATTATCAAACCGTAGCCGTTCATTTGCAAGGAGGCGAACAATTGCAACGAGGAGCGTTACGCGTCATAGAGGAAGGGTTTGAAGAATGAAAGGTACGTTCATTACTGTCGAAGGACCGGATGGTGCCGGTAAAACGACACAACTACAATTGCTTAGTGATGTGTTAAAAGAAAAAGGTTATAACGTCATGACGACCCGCGAGCCAGGTGGCACACGCGTTGGGAACAAAATTCGTTCGTTGATTTTGAATCCTGATTTTGAAGAGATGAAAGAGATGACAGAAATTCTGTTGTATGCAGCGTCTCGTGCCCAGCATGTCGAGGAATTGATTCGACCGGCGTTAGAGGCAGGCACAATCGTCTTATGTGACCGATTCGTTGATGCGTCACTTGCGTATCAAGGATATGGTCTTGGACATCCGATTGATCTCGTGCGTCAAATCAATGATTCTGCAACAGGTGGGTTGGCGCCAGACCGAACGTATTTATTTGATTTAACGGTAACGGATTCTAAAAAACGAATGATGGACCGGGGAGCACTTGATCGAATCGAGCAGCGAGATGATGCGTTTCGTGCCCGCGTCTATGAAGGTTTCCAACAGATTGCAGTATCGGATCCGGAACGGGTGCAGATCGTACAAGCCAATCGATCGATTGAAGCGATTCATCAGGACTTAGTGGAAGATGTCATTACCTATTTAGAAGAAAAGGAGAGATTCTCATGAAAATGGTCATTACGATCGTTCAAGATAAAGATAGCTTACGTTTGGCGGAAGCACTTGTCGAGCATGATTTCCGAGCAACGAAACTAGCAACGACAGGTGGTTTTCTTAAAGAAGGAAACACGACGTTCATGATTGGTGTACAGAGTGAGCGTCTCGATGATTTGTTGCGATTGATCAAAAAGAACTGTTCAAGCCGCGAACAGATGGTTTCTCCAATCTCACCAATGGGTGGTCATGCCGATTCGTATATCCCGTACCCTGTTGAAGTCCAGGTAGGCGGGGCAACGGTCTTCGTCTTACCAATCGAAGGGTTTCATCAATTCTGATGCAGACGTTTCATGAATTGGAACAGACACAATCGGTCATTTCGACGATTCTTCAAAATTCGTTACGAAACGATCGAATCAATCACGCTTATATCTTCACCGGAGACTATGAGCCGCTTCTACTTGAAGCGGCTCACTTGTTCGCGAAAAGCCTTTTTTGTGAGGACCCGGTTGATGTAGAGCCGTGTGGTGTCTGTCGTAGCTGTCGGCGGATGGAAAGTGGCAACTTGGTCGATTATTATGAAATCGAACCAGATGGCGCGACCATCAAAAAAGAACAGATTCAACAATTGATGCATGATCTCTCACTCCGAGGACTTGAAGGTGATCGTCAGATTTATGTCATTACCCAGTCCCATAAGATGACTCCCCAAGCAGCAAACAGTTTGCTGAAGTTCTTTGAGGAACCAGGAGAAGGAAAAGTGGCTTTATTGTTGACGAATCAACCCCAGCTCCTTTTACCGACGATTCGATCGCGGGGACAGTTATTAAGTTTTCGTCCGGCGGATCGTCAAATGATTGGCGAGGTTTTATCTGAAAAAACGGGACGGGACCACGAGTTGACGCAATTGGCAGCGCGTGTCTATCCAAAAGTCGAGGATGCAGAAGAAGCATTACTCGAAGACTGGTTTGTAAATGCGCGAGCGTCAGTGTTACAATTGATGGAGGAATTAGCGAATCGTCCGGCTGATTTACCACTGTTCGTACAAGAGAAATGGATGGGACAATTCAAAAACCGTCAGGATGTCCGAATCGGTCTTGAACTCGTCACTTGTTTCTTCGAGGATGTCTTACGTCTGAAACTGAATCCGGCGTGGGAAGGTATGACCTATACGAATAGTAAACCCCAACTTGAACAGATGGGGTCCAAGAGCCAGACGACGATCACCCGCTGGTTGCAAGCTGTGCTTGCCGCAGTAAGACGGGTCGAAGCGAATGTTAATCCCCAATTAACAGTTGAGCGTCTCATGTTTGACTTACAGAAAGGGTAGAGCGACATGCTAGAAGTAGTAGGCGTTCGCTTTAAAGAAGCGGGCAAAATTTATTATTTTGCACCTGGACAAGAGTCATTATCACGAGGACAAGCAGTCATCGTTGAGACGGTACGGGGCATTGAATATGGCGAAGTGGTCATCGCCGATAAACAAATGGACGAAGAAGATGTGGTGTTGCCACTGAAATCCATTCTTCGGATTGCTGACGATAAGGATGCAATGATCGTCCGCGAAAATAAAGTCGCAGCGCTTGATGCGCATGCGGTATGTGTCGAAAAAATCCGTGAACATAAACTCGATATGAAATTGGTCGATGTCGAGTACACGTTTGATCGCAATAAGGTCATCTTCTACTTCACGGCAGAAGGACGTGTTGACTTCCGTGAGCTCGTCAAAGATTTAGCGGCGGTCTTCCGGACGCGTATCGAACTCCGTCAAATCGGTGTTCGGGATGAAGCGAAGTTACTAGGAGGCATCGGTCCGTGTGGTCGTGTCTTATGTTGTTCATCTTTCCTCGGTGAGTTCGAACCGGTTTCGATCAAGATGGCAAAAGATCAAAACCTGTCGTTGAATCCGACGAAGATTTCAGGAGTATGTGGTCGTTTGATGTGCTGCCTGAAATACGAGAACGATACGTATGAAGAAATGCGCCGTGATTTGCCGGACTACGGAAAACGTTTGACAGTACCTGAAGGCGAAGGACGCGTCGTTGGTTTGAACATCCTCGATCAAGTCGTTCAAATCGAACTGAAGGATCGTTCCCGCGTCTTGACGTATTCAATGGAAGAACTATTATCCGTTGGTGCCGTAAAACCAAAACGACCAAAAGAATAACGGGGTGCATACGCGTGGAGAGAGTCGATAAAAAAGAAATCATTACGCGTGTCGATGCGATTGAGCAACAGATTCATTTGCTGACTGAGCATCTGAGCGTGTTAAAGGATCAGCTGGCTTACATGATGGAAGAGAACCAACATCTGTACCTGGAGAATCATCATCTTCGAGAAAAAGTCGAACGCGATGAACAACAGCCGGTCACGGAAGCGGAAGAAGCGGAAGCAGGCGTCGGTGCGGGCTACGATAATCTCGGGCGATTGTACCAGGAAGGGTTCCACATCTGTAACTTGCATTATGGACAAGTACGAAAAGACGGCGATTGTCTCTTTTGCTTATCCATGTTAACGAAACATTGAGAGGCTGACTTCTACATGAGTCAGTCTTTTTTTCGGAAAGGAAGGCACGACATGTTTGAACTATTACCAGACGAACGACTTGATTATCTCTTAGGACAGGAAGGGAAAATCATTCAAAGTCCATCCGTCTTCTCGTATTCACTTGACGCGGCACTGCTCGCACGATTTGCGTGGGTCCCGATTCAACAGGGACGGATTGCCGATCTCTGTTCAGGAAACGGTGCAATTCCACTCTTTTTATCCTACCGGACGAAAGGGCAGATCACGGGTCTTGAAATCCAGCCACGACTAGCGGAGATGGCACGACGGAGCGTCACCTTGAATGAACTGAACGACCGGATTGAGATGATTGAAGGGGACGTCAAAGAGGCGGGAGCGCGTCTTGGATACGGCATCTATGATGCTGTCACCTGCAATCCGCCATATTTTTTAGCAAATGAGACATCGAACCAAAACCAAAGTGAACATTATACGATTGCAAGGCACGAAGTCCTCTGTACCCTTGAAGACTGTATTCGAGGTGCATCTGATTTGTTGAAACAAGGCGGAAAAGCAGCGTTCGTTCATCGACCGGAACGACTGCTCGATATCGTCACCTTGATGCGGACGTATCGCTTGGAACCGAAACGGATGCAGCTGATTTATCCGAAAGCAGGGAAGGAAGCAAACATGCTGTTGATCGAGGGGATCAAGGATGCAAAACCTGGACTGAAGGTGCTTCCCCCATTCATCGTCTATGAAGCGGACAACTCGTATGCGGCTCAGATGAAAGAACTGTTCGATGTCTGAGCATGCAGTCTATATCGTTCGGTGCCAAGATGATACGTATTATACGGGTTACGCCGTAGACGTCACACAACGCATTGCGACACATAACGCAGGTAAGGGTGCGAAGTATACACGTGCCCGTCTGCCGGTCGTCCTCGTTCATCAGGAAGTTTTCGCGACGAAGTCAGAGGCAATGAAGCGGGAATATGCGATTAAACAATTAACCCGTTCACAAAAAGAACGGTTGATTCAAGGAGGAACCTCATGAAAGCGACGAGTAGCTATCAACAGCAAGGAGCCGGTCTCTATATCGTCCCGACACCAATCGGCAATTTAGAAGACATGACGTATCGGGCCGTACGGATTTTACAGGAATCCGATATCGTCGCAGCAGAAGATACGCGGCAGACGATGAAACTGTTTCGACACTTTTCGATTGAGTCGAAGCTTGTCAGTTACCATGAACACAATAAACAAACAAGCGGCGAACGACTCCTCGCTGATTTAGAGGCAGGAAAACAAATTGCCCTCGTCTCTGACGCCGGTATGCCTGGCATCTCGGACCCGGGAAGCGACTTGATCCGCCAAGCGATTGTAGCAGACATCCCTGTCATCGTTCTTCCGGGTGCGAACGCTGCGTTGACCGCTCTTGTCGCGTCCGGATTATCGACGGAACGCTTTTTATATTACGGCTTTTTGCCACGGAAGAAAAAAGAACGTCGCGAAGCGTTGGAGCAATTGAAATACGAAACCGGAACGCTCGTCTTTTATGAAGCACCACATCGTTTGAAAGAGATGTTGCAAGGGATCGAGGAAGTACTCGGTGATCGCCAGGTGACGTTAGCCCGGGAATTAACGAAACGGTACGAGGAGTACATTCGGGGAAGCGTGAGTGAATTACGTGCTTGGGCAGCAGAAGACGTTCGAGGTGAGTTCGTCGTTCTTGTCGAAGGGTCAAATGAAGAACGACCTGATGCGGTCATTCAAGACAGTGATCCACTCGAGCAAATCCGTCGGTATATCGAAGAAGGAGAAAAGCCGAATGCAGCGTTGAAGCGTGTCGCCAAGGAACGGGGACTGGATCGTCAGGAGCTGTATCTTGCGTTTCACGAAGCAGATTAAAAAAAGGAAGCCCCGTCAGGAGCTTCCTTTTTTGTTTACTCGTTGCTTGCGTAATGACGATCGAGGAAATCTTTTAATTCAACGAGAACGCGTTGTGCGCCATCTGGTGAAAGAATCAATTTACCATCAGCCAATTTGAAGTTATCTTCTGATACTTCTCCTGTTACTTGGCAAGTCATGTTTGGTTTATATTTTTTAAGGATGATCTGTTCGTTGTCGACATAGATCTCGAGGGCATCCTTTTCTGCAATTTGAAGTGTACGGCGTAATTCGATTGGAATTACGACACGACCGAGCTCGTCTACCTTACGTACAATACCTGTTGATTTCATTTTGTTGTTCCTCCTTTGATGTCATGAATCTCTTTTTCTTTTGAAAAATCGTCAAAATTCGACATCGTTTCTATAGAATGTAGAATACTAGACTTTCCAAAAGTAGTCAACCAATCTGAATAGCTTGAAATCAAAATGTCATTTATTTCTCAAAAACACCATATTTGAAACGATTTATTAATACTTTTTCCCTTTTTAAAGGAAATGAAACTATAGAGTGTGTTTTTTTGTAATTTGATGTCTGATGTCAAAAAATGTTTTGATTCGACAAAAAGTGAGTTTCGACATCAGTCCCGTAACAGCGTATAATAGCCTATAATGAAGATGGAAATTAGAGAACGGAGGAATAACATGGCAAAGACATTTTATATCACGACCCCGATTTATTATCCAAGTGCAAAACTACATATCGGTCACGCGTACACGACGGTGGCTGGAGATGCGATGGCACGATACAAACGACTTCAAGGATTTGATGTCCGGTATTTGACAGGTAGCGATGAGCACGGTCAAAAGATCCAGGAAAAAGCAGCAGAAGCAGGGATTTCGGAACAGGCATTCGTCGACGGTGTCGTCGAACAGATTAAAGTCTTATGGGATCGTCTCGACATTTCGTACGACGATTATATCCGGACGACAGAACCACGTCACAAGAAAGTCGTCGAAAAAGTGTTCGAGACACTTCTTGAATCAGGCGATATCTATTTAGGTGAATACGAAGGTTGGTATTCGATTCCGGATGAGACGTACTACACGGAATCACAACTCGTCGACGGGAAGAGCCCTGACAGTGGACACCCGGTCGAACTCGTTCGCGAAGAATGTTACTTCTTCCGGATCAGCAAGTACGCGGACCGTCTGCTTGAGTACTTTGAAGCGAATCCGTCATTCATCTTGCCAGAATCACGTAAACACGAAATGATCAATAACTTCATTAAACCAGGTCTTCAAGACTTAGCGGTCTCACGGACGACATTCAACTGGGGTGTACAAGTCCCGTCGAATCCAAAACACGTCGTCTACGTCTGGATCGATGCGTTGACGAACTACATCTCGTCACTCGGTTACGGTACGGACGATCACGGTAACTTCGATAAGTACTGGCCAGCAGATGTCCATCTCGTCGGAAAAGAAATCGTTCGTTTCCACACGATCATTTGGCCGGCACTCTTGATGGCGCTTGACCTCCCATTACCGAAGAAAGTCTTCGCACATGGTTGGTTGTTGATGAAAGACGGAAAAATGTCGAAATCAAAAGGAAACGTCGTCGATCCGATTCCATTGACGGATCGCTACGGTCTCGACGCTCTTCGTTATTACCTCTTACGGGAAGTGCCATTCGGTTCGGACGGTATGTTCACACCTGAAGCATTCGTTGAGCGGATGAACTATGATTTAGCGAACGATCTCGGGAACTTACTCAACCGGACGATCGCGATGGTCACGAAATACTTTGATGGTGAGATCCCAGCCTATACAGGTAACGTGACACCGTTTGATGCGACATTGTCGGATCTTGCAAAAGAAACGGTCACGAAAGTCGAAGCATCGATGGAACACATGGAATTCTCTGTCGTACTGTCGAATATTTGGCAATTGATCAGCCGTGCCAATAAATACATTGATGAGACACAACCATGGGTGCTTGCAAAAGACGAATCCAAAACGGCGGAACTCGGTTCTGTCATGGTGCACCTCGTTGGCGTCTTGCGTCACGTGGCGATCATGTTGCAACCGTTCATGACGCGTTCACCAAAAGAGATCTTCGCGCAACTGGGTCTCTCTGGACAAGCGATGGACTGGGCAGCGCTCGAGAAATTCGCAGACATCGCACCAGGAACGAAAGTCGGTACAGCGACACCAATCTTCCCACGTCTCGACGTCAAAGAAGAAGTCGAAGCAATCGTCGACATGATGCGCCAAGCTTCTGCAGCACGTGTTGAGGAAGAGGAAGTTGAAGAAGAAGACGAAGATATTCGTCCAGAAACGACAATCGATGTCTTTGACCAAATCGAACTCCGTGTCGGTGAAGTCGTGACGGCTGAAAAGATCAAAAAGGCGAAAAAACTATTGAAGTTACAAGTCGATATGGGCAAAGAAACACGCCAAATCGTCTCTGGTATCGCTCAGTGGTATGAGCCGGAAGATTTAGTCGGACGAAAAGTCATCGTCGTGGCGAACTTGAAACCGGTCACGTTACGTGGCGAACTCTCACAAGGAATGGTCCTTGCTGCTGAAAAAGCAGGAAAACTTGAACTGGCGACGGTTCCGTCAACGATGGCGAACGGCGCAAGCGTAAAATAAAACCGATGCCTGTGGACTCCATGTCACAGGCATTTTTTTAAAGAAGGAGTCGAACAGCTATGTTAATCGATACACACACTCACTTAAATGCAGACCAATTCGCGGACGACGTCCACGAGACGATTGAGCGGGCACGCGCGAACGGTGTCTCACCGATGATCGTCGTCGGATTTGATCATAAGACGATTGATCGTGCGATGGAACTCGTCGAAGCGTACGATGATCTTTATGCGGTCATCGGGTGGCATCCCGTCGACTCGATTGATTTTGATGAGGAGGCGTACCAAAAGGTCGAACGGTTGATGGATCACGAAAAAGTCGTTGCGCTTGGAGAAATTGGGCTCGACTATCACTGGGATACGTCACCGAAAGATGTGCAGCAGGAAGCTTTTCGTAAACAAATCCGGCTTGCGAAGCAGAAAAAGAAGCCGATCGTCATCCATAATCGGGAAGCGACAGAAGATACATTACGGATTCTTGAAGAAGAAGATGCGAAAGAAGTCGGTGGGATTCTGCATAGCTACAGCATGAGTGCGGAATTATTACCACGCTGCCTGGCGATGAACTTCTATATTTCACTCGGAGGTCCCGTCACGTTCAAGAATGCGAAGATGCCGAAGCGTGTTGCGCAGGAAGTCCCGCTCGATCGTCTACTCGTCGAGACGGATTGTCCGTATCTGACACCGACGCCACACCGCGGGAAACGCAACGAACCCGCTTACGTCCGGTTCGTCGCTGAAGAGATTGCGCAGCTCCGTGGCATGATGTATGCCGACGTCGAAGCAGCAACGACCGAAAATGCCAAACGGGTCTTCCGCTTGCCATGATGCGTTCGTTGACATTTACTACGATTGGATTCAGTCTTTTACTTGTTGCTGCACTCATCTATGGAATGATGGATCATCCGCAAACCGTGACCGTCTTGATTGATGGACAAGAGCAGCAAATTGAAACGACAGCCGATTCCGTTTATGGCGTACTTAAAGAAGCAGGCATCACGACGCGAACGAATGACATCATCGAACCAGCGCTCAGTGCTGATTTACCAGAAAAACGGTTGATCGTCATTCAGCGTGCGAAAGAGATCACACTGATCATGGGCTATGGTGAATCCCGTCGTGTTCGGACGCAGGCGCGCCAAGTGAAGGATTTGCTGGCAGAACGTGGTATCAAGAAAGCGGAGACGGATGATATCTATCCGTCCTCTGACGCTGTTCTGAAGAGTGGCATGACGGTGCGATACCGAGAAGCTTTTCCTGTTGATCTTGTCGTCGGTGGAAAAGCCCGACAACTCTACACATATGAGACGTCGGTCCGGGAATTGTTAGCGCGAGAAGGAATTCGCTTGCAAAAAGAAGATCGGGTCGCTCCAGATCCCGACACCCGCGTGACGGAAGGGACGTTGATTACGGTCAACACGACACGTCGTGCAACGTTGACGCAGGAACAGCTCGTTCCGTTTGAAATCGAAGAAGTCGAGGACCCAACTTTACCGGAAGGCGAACAACTCGTGACGGCATCTGGTCGTCCAGGTGTCCGAACGAAAAAGTATCAATTGACGCTTGCTAACGGTTTGAGCAAAGAGAAAAAACTGATTGGTGATCAAGTGACGCAGACACCCGTCAAACAAGTCGTCAAAGTCGGAACCAAACCGGTCGAGACACCCGTCGAAGCGCCTGTCTTCAACGAAGAACAGGCGACGAATCCGTTAGCTGAAACACCGAAGGCCGATACGGATCTTGATTTTGCGAGTGCGAAGAGCTTGATGGTCGAAGCGACAGCGTATACGAACGATCCAGCTTCAAACGGCAGTCGTTTGTATAACGGTCGCGCCTTGACCGCGACCGGGTATGACGTGACAGATACGATCACCTATCAAGGGATGCCGATTATCGCGGTTGATCCGAAGGTCATTCCGCTTGGTACGAAGGTCTACGTCGAAGGAGTGGGGCTTGCGATCGCCCTCGATACCGGTGGCGCCATCAAAGGCAATAAGATTGATGTCTTGGTCGACGGAGAACAAACAGCGAAGACGTTCGGTCGAAAACAACTGCAAGTCTGGGTCATTCCTAGTGCAACGGAAGCGGACACGTGACGCTTCCTTGTTTTTTTCGTGGAAACAGGTACAATTACGAGAGTGTTTGAAGAAGGTGGAGAGATCATGCGGAAACGCTTAAAAGAAGTCATCGTCGTCGAAGGACGGGATGATACGACACGATTACAAGAAGTCTTTGATGTCGATACAATTGAAACGAACGGCTCAGCCGTCAACGAACAAACGATGCAACGCATCGAGAAGGCGCTGGAACGGCGCGGTGTCATCATTTTCACGGATCCTGATTTTCCAGGAGATCGTATCCGTGCTCGAATCAATGAACGCGTACCAGGCTGTAAACATGCTTATCTTCCGCGTGCTCAAGCAAAAGACAAGCGAGGCAAAATCGGTGTGGAGCATGCCTCACCTGCCGCAATCGAAGAAGCGCTCGCTGCTGTCTATGAGACGGAAGAAGCACCGGTTGCTGAAGTGACACGTGAGATGATTCTGGCAGCTGATTTGATTGGTGGACCAGCAGCCTCGATCCGCCGTCGTCGTCTCGGTCAGATTCTTGCGATTGGTGAACCGAATGCCAAACAACTCGTCAAACGCGTCGCATCAATCCGGATCACGCGGGCAGAATGGGAAGCGGCTTTGAAACAATTAGAGGAGGAAGAAGTTTGAAAGACATTGCTACATTGCATCGGACGAAAGAAATTTTAGCGAAACATGGCTTTTCGTTTAAAAAATCGTTGGGACAAAACTTTTTAATCGATTTAAACGTATTAGGAAACATCGTCGGGGCAGCTGGATTAACGCCTGAGAGCGGCGTACTCGAGATCGGACCAGGAATCGGCTCATTGACGGAACAATCGGCGAAACAGGCGAAAAAAGTCGTCGCTCTTGAAATCGATCAGCGGTTGCTACCGATTCTTGACGATACACTTTCACCGTATCCTCATACGAAGGTCATTCACGGCGATGCTCTTGAACTTGATCTTTCGACGATCGTCGCAGAAGAGTTCACGCAAGAAGGCATCACTGACATTGCCGTCGTCGCGAACCTCCCGTATTACGTCACGACACCGATCATCATGCGGATTCTCGAAGCGAAAGCACCGTTTCGGACGCTCGTCATGATGATTCAAAAGGAAGTCGCTGAACGAATCGGTGCAAAACCGGGCACGAAAGCATACGGTTCTCTATCGATCGCGATTCAGTATTATGCGGAAGCTGAAGTCTGCTTCACGGTTCCAAAACAAGTCTTCATTCCGGCACCAAATGTCGATTCAGCAGTCATCCGTTTGAACATTCGAAAAGAGCCGGCGGTACAGACACAGGATGAGGCATTATTCTTCGAAATCGTCCGAGCAAGTTTTGCACAACGCCGGAAAACGATTTTGAACAACTTGACGACACACTTCGGGAAGACGGAAAAGGCGGCGGTCGAAGCGGCATTGTTGGAAGCTGGAATCGAACCACGTCGTCGCGGAGAAACGCTCAGCCTGCAGGAATTCGCACAGTTAGCGGATGCACTTTTGCCAATTAAAAAACGTTGACGGATACGATTAGAACAGATATAATATTTCCCCTTTCTAATATTTATTTAATATGCTATAATAAATATTAGTGAGGTGAAGCGTATGCCAAAGACGTTGAACGAAATCAGACATGTTTTCGAAACACATGTTGGTGAAAGACTGACGCTAAAAGCAAGCGGCGGTCGTAAAAAGGTCGTAACCCGAATCGGAACGCTCGTTGAGACGTATCCTTCGGTGTTTGTAGTCAAGCTAGACGCAGAGCGCCACAATGTCGAGCGAGTTTCTTATAGCTACGCCGACGTGCTAACAGACTCCGTACAAATCGAATTTGCGAATTCGTAAACTTACCTTCCGAAGCGGACAAAATGTTCGCTTCTTTTTTTGTGGAAAGGTTGATACAATTCCTACAGGAAACGAACTAGAGGAGGAACGGCACGATGACGATTATTGTAAAGGCTCCGGCCAAGATCAACCTAGTCCTGGATGCGACGGCAAAGCGCCCGGACGGCTATCACGATGTACATATGGTGATGACGACAGTCGATTTGGCAGACCGTCTAGAATTGACGGAGCTGCCGTCAGGAGAAATTCGCATGAATGCCCAGCATGCTTACGTTCCAAACGACGAACGTAATCTTGCGTATAAAGCAGCAGCGATCTTAAAAGAAAAATACGACGTCAAGACGGGGGTCGAAATCTTTTTAGAGAAACACATCCCGGTCGCAGCGGGACTTGCTGGTGGTTCCAGTGACGCGGCAGCGACGTTACGCGGTTTGAATGAGTTATGGCAACTCGACTTGACGCTTGAAGAGTTGGCGGAAGTTGGCGCAGCGGTTGGATCTGATGTTCCGTTTTGTGTCATGGGTGGAACAGCGATTGCAACAGGTCGCGGAGAGAAGCTAGAAAAACTTGTCTCACCACCACCATGCTGGGTCGTTCTTGCCAAACCGACGATTGGTGTCTCGACGGCTGACGTCTATGGTGCCCTCGACTTGAACACGGCAAAACGTCCGAACGTCGAAGCGATGATCGATGCGGTGAAGGCGCAAGATTTCCAAGGCATTTGCCAGTCACTCGGGAACGTTCTCGAATCGGTCACGTTGCCGATGCACCCGGAAGTCGAGCAGATCAAGGAATTCATGGCGAGTTGTGGCGCAGAAGGCGTCTTGATGAGCGGAAGTGGTCCGACAGTCTTTGCGTTGACGGAACACGAGAATCGGGCACAACGTCTCTATAATGGATTACGTGGCTTTTGTAACGAAGTCTACGTCGTTCGTCTTTTAGGCGAAAACCATTGATAATATCCGTATGAAAATGATATATTCACTATTGAATATTCGGAATTACGGAGAGGTGGAACAAAACAAATGAAAATTCGGAGAAGTGGTCGATTGGTCGACATGACGCGGTACTTGCTTGACCATCCCCATCATCTCGTCTCATTGACGATTTTTGCAGAACGCTACAAATCGGCGAAATCGTCGATCAGTGAAGATTTAGATATCGTCAGCGAGATGTTAGAACATGAGGGAACGGGTCGTCTCGTCACGGTACCAGGTGCTGCGGGTGGCGTCATGTTCATCCCGACGTGGAGCAGTAAGAAGGCGTTACCGTTCATCGATGATCTATGTGAACGTGTCGCACGTCCAGATCGACTGTTACCGGGGGGATATCTCTATTTGACGGACTTACTCGGGGATCCGAAGATGGTCAAACAAATGGGGCAAGTGTTTGCATCTGTCTTTAGCCAAAAGAAAGTTGATGTCGTCATGACGATCGCGACGAAAGGGATTCCGCTTGCTTATGCGGTCGCTGAGCAACTGGGTGTGCCGTTCGTCATCGTGCGTTCAGATAGTCGTGTCACGGAAGGATCTACGGTCAGCATCAACTATGTTTCAGGGTCTTCAAAAGCGATCCGGACGATGGCACTTGCGCGTCGGAGCTTGCCACGTGGAGCGAACGTCTTATTGATCGATGACTTCATGAAAGCTGGCGGAACGATTCGTGGAATGATGAGTCTCTTGAGCGAGTTCGAAGCAAAGGTTGCAGGTGTTGGGGTCTTGATCGAGGCAGAGGGTGCTGAGAAGAAGATGGTCAACGAATACGTCAGCTTAATGAAATTAGCGGACGTCGACGTCGATCTCGGTCAAATCCAAGTCAAGCGTGGAAACGTCGATCACTATTTCTCGGAAGCCGAGACTACCTGAAATTGACAGCCGCATGGATTGTAACTATACTGTAATTATCAAACTTTTGGAAATTATGCGTAAAAAGATTGGGAAAGACTAAACCTTTATTTGTTTTAAGCCGTAAGTAGAAGTAGACAACGAAGAGTTGTGACAACGGTTAAAGGGGTGCGGACAAAATGAACGTTACGGACGTTAAAATTCGTCGCGTCGTGGCAGAGGGTCGAATGAAAGCACTTGCCTCTATTACGCTCGACCACGAATTCGTGGTACATGATTTGCGTGTCATCGAAGGGAATAGTGGTCTCTTCGTCGCCATGCCAAGCAAACGAACGCAAGAAGGTATCTTCCGGGATGTCGCTCATCCAATCAATGCATTAATGCGAAAAAAGGTCGAAGATTCAGTACTCGAAGCTTATGCGGCACGTGAGGAACAAGAAGAAGGCATCGGTTACGAAGTCGCTTCTGTTCAAACGACAGATCAAGTATAAGGAAAAAGACAGCTTTTCTCTTCTTGGGAAAAGCTGTCTTTTTTCTCGTTTTTTCCTCGATTCCGCTTCGTCCCATCATTGAATAACGGTGCCGTTTTCGTTATAGTTGGAACGAGTGTACTATTTCAGAACGAAATCAACACTAATTTACGTGGAGGAGCGACAAGGATGAATCATTTCGCGGTAATTCTAGCAGCGGGTAAAGGAACTCGGATGAAATCGAAGCTTTACAAAGTACTTCACCCAGTCGCTGGGAAACCTATGGTACAGCACGTCGTCGATCAATTAGCGACGCTCGGCGTCAAGCGACAGGTCGTCATCGTCGGTCACGGTGCGGAATCCGTCAAAGAAGTGCTTGGCACATCGGTGGAATACGCACTTCAAAGTGAGCAGCTTGGCACAGGACATGCTGTTCAAATGGCAGAACCCGTACTTGGGAACGAACAGGGAGCGACACTCGTCGTCTGCGGCGATACACCGCTCTTGACGAGCGAGACATTAGCTTCATTGTTACAACATCATACGGAGACGAACGCAAAAGTGACTGTCTTGACGGCACTCGCTGACGATCCGACTGGTTACGGACGAATCGTACGCGGTGAAGACGGAAACGTCTCGAAAATCGTCGAGCATAAGGATGCGAATGCAGAAGAACTCGCGATTCGTGAAATCAATACTGGTACGTATGTCTTTGATAATGAGATGTTGTTCGCGACGCTGAAGCAGGTCAAGAACGATAACGCGCAAGGTGAGTATTACTTACCAGACGTGATTGAGATTGCAAAGGCAGCAGGCGAAACAATCGCAGCGTATGCGGCACCTACGTTCGAAGAGACAATTGGTGTCAACGATCGCGTCGCACTTGCGCAAGCGGAAACATCGATGCGCAAGCGGACGAACGAGTACTGGATGCGTCAAGGTGTCACGTTCGTTGATCCGTCTTCGACGTATATCGGACCGGATGTCACGATTGGTTCAGATACTGTTCTTTATCCGGGAACGCAATTACTCGGTCAGACGGTCATTGGTTCAGAATGTACGATTGGTCCGAACTCGGATATCCGTAACAGTGAAGTGGCAGATGGTGCCATTGTTCGTCAATCCGTCGTCACGGACAGCAAAATTGGTCCAGCAGCGCAAGTCGGTCCATTCGCGCATTTACGTCAACAAGCAGTTCTCGGGGCGAACACACGCGTCGGAAACTTCGTTGAGATCAAGAAATCAACATTCGGTGAAGGTAGCAAATCAGCCCACCTGAGCTATGTCGGAGATGCGACGATCGGAGAGAACGTCAATCTCGGTTGTGGATCGATCACGGTCAACTACGATGGAAAAAATAAATTCCAGACGATCATTGAGGACGATGCCTTCATCGGCTGTAACGTCAACTTGATCGCACCGGTCACGGTCGGAAAGAACGCCCTTGTTGCTGCCGGATCAACCGTCACGGATGATGTGCCGGAAAACGGTCTCGCGATCGCACGGGAACGTCAAACGACGAAACCCGATTATCGTTAATTCATTACTTGTCGCTCTACTCGTCTAAACCCAAACAAATGGAGGCCACCTACACATGTCTACTGTCTTAGAACATGAAATTCGTATTTTCGCACTCAACTCGAACAAACCACTGGCAGAGGAAATCGCTAAAGTCATCGGAATCCCGGTCAGCGAAAGTTCAGTCAAACACTTCAGTGATGGCGAAATTTCGATGAACATCGAAGAAAGTGTCCGAGGGGATGATATTTACATCATTCAATCGACAAGCCAACCAGTCAACGAAAACCTGATGGAACTTCTCATCATGATCGATGCACTGAAACGGGCGTCTGCACGGACAATCAACGTCGTCATTCCGTATTACGGTTATGCGCGTCAAGACCGCAAAGCACGTTCACGTGAGCCAATCACGGCGAAACTCGTTGCGAACTTGCTTGAAGTAGCAGGGGCGACACGCGTCGTGACGATGGATCTCCATGCAGCACAAATCCAAGGGTTCTTCGATATTCCAGTAGATCAATTGATGGGTGTACCGCTTCTCGCTTCATACTTCGAGAAAAAGAACATCGATCCAAACGAACTCGTCATCGTTTCTCCAGACCATGGCGGTGTCACACGGGCACGTAAATTAGCAGAACAATTAAAAGCACCGATCGCGATCATCGACAAACGCCGTCCGAAACCGAACGTCGCAGAAGTCATGAACATCGTTGGTCAAGTCGACGGTAAGATTGCCATCATCATTGATGACATCATCGATACAGCGGGTACGATCACACTTGCAGCGAACGCTTTGATCGAAAACGGAGCGAAACAAGTCTATGCATGTTGTACACACCCTGTTCTTTCAGGTCCAGCAATGGAACGGATCGAGAACTCAGCGATCGAAGAACTCGTTGTCTTGAACACAATCGATTTAACACAACGCGAATGTGCAAGCAAAATCAAACAAATCTCTGTGGCACGCTTGCTTGCAGAAGCAATCATCCGTGTACACGAACAGAAATCAATCAGCCCGCTCTTCAGCTGATTGCTTGATGCATACGAACGACGTGGTCCGGTTTATTGAAATCGGACCCTTGTTCGTTTACTTTTTTAAATAGAAATGAGGAATCGATATGAAATGTATCGTCGGATTAGGGAATCCTGGAGCGAAGTATGCGAATACGCGCCACAACATCGGTTTTCTTGCGATTGATGCCTTAGCGGAGAAGCACGGGATCAAGCTTTCAGAATCGAAGTTTAAAGCCCTCTTCGGAACGGGAATGATAAACGGAGAACGTGTCGTGCTCGTCAAGCCATTGACGTATATGAACTTATCAGGTGAAGCGGTGCGACCGTTACTTGATTTCTATAAAATTGCGGTCGAAGATGTGCTCGTCATCTATGACGATCTGGACTTGCCGCTTGAGAAACTACGGTTGCGTTCAAAAGGCAGTGCAGGCGGTCATAACGGCGTCAAGTCGTTGATCCAGCACCTCGGTACGCAGGAGATCAAGCGTCTTAAGCTCGGCGTCGGTCGACCACCGGCACCCATCCAAGTCATTGACTGGGTGTTAATGAATTTTTCGAAGGCAGAACAAGGAAGTTTGCAACACGTACTCAATGCGTCTGTCGATGTAGCGACAGACTTCATAGACACACCGTTTCTCGCTTTGATGAATCGGTATAACTGAACGCAACGCTTTGGGGTTCCAAAGCGTTTTTGCTGTCGTGTTTTAGGAGGAAGAAGATGAAACAATTACAAGAACTCTTACTAGCGATTCCTGAAATCAAGACGGTTCGGGAACGCTTCCGGGACGGTGTCAACGCTCAGTTGATCACCGGTCTGATGAACAGTGGGAAAGCATTGTTCGTCGCCGGGATTTATCAGGAGACGAAACGTCGATTCGTACTCGTGACACATAATATGTTCCAAGCACAAAAACTGTACGATGATTTGATTGAACTTGTACCGGAAGAAGACGTCATGCTCTATCCGGTCGATGAGACGTTAGCAGCAGAACTTTCTTATGGCGCAAGTCCAGAACTGCGGGCGACGCGGATCGAGACCCGTCATCGTTTACTGACGACGGACGACGGAATTTTGATCATTCCGCTCGTCGGTTTACGCCGATATGTTCCGGATGCACAGACGTTCCTGTCACACGTCAAACAAGTGAAGCCGGGCGACATCTTATCGATTCCGGACTTCGTCCAAGATTTAGTCGATGCGGGGTACGAACGGACAGCGACCGTGACGACACCTGGTGAGTTTGCTGTTCGCGGAAGTATCATCGATATTTATCCGCTCACGGTCGAACGCCCATACCGGCTCGATCTATTCGACGAGGAAGTCGACTCGATCTATACATTCGATGCGGAGACACAACGCTCACTCGGTGTCGTCGCAGAAGCATGTTTGATGCCAGCGGCGGAACATTTCGCGACGAAGGATCAGTTGAAGGACGCGGGTGAAAAAGTCCGTCGTCTTTATGAGGCGACGAAAGAGCGCGTCCAAAGTACGGAAGTCCTCGCGGCACTTGAAGAGGGAATTGCTTATGACGTCGAGTTGCTAGAAAACGGCGATCGTCCGAAACAGTTCGCGAAGTATGCACCGATCCTCTACACGTCGACGTTACGTCAAGACGTGACGGGAAGCGTCTTGATCGTCGATGAAGTCGCACGGGTCGAAGAAGCGGCGGAAGTCCAGGATGCAGAGGAAGCAGAATGGATGGCGTCTCTCATTGAACGCGGACAAAGCGTCAGTGATTACGTCCTGTCCGTTCCGATGGCACATGTCTTTGAAGGACAACCATTGTTGTATCTCTCGCTCCTACCGACTCGTCGGAGCGGGGTACCGGAAAGTGCGGCAATCCATTTCAGCATCAAACCGATTGCACCGTTCCATGGTCAGATGGAACGCCTGAAGCAAGAAGTCGAGCGATATCGTCGCGCTGACATGTGGATGGTTTTCTTAGCGAGTAACAGAGAACGTGCCGAGCGGATGCGTCAGACGTTATCTGACTATGGGGTCGAAGCCTCGATCGTAACGAAAGAAGGCATCACTCGTGGTCAACCAGCAATCCTGATTGGCGGAATTCATGGTGGATTCGAGATGACGAATGCGCGTCTCGTCGTCATCACGGAAGAAGAAGTCTTCAAGCAACCAGCGCGTCGCCGGAAGCAAACGACGAAGCTGACGAACGCTGAACGGATTAAGAGCTACCAAGAATTGAAGACAGGCGATTACGTCGTTCATATTCATCATGGGATTGGTCGGTACCACGGCATCAAGACGATTGATGTAGCCGGTAATCATCAGGACTATCTCCATCTCGTTTACGCGGGAGAGGACTCGTTGTATGTTCCTGTCGATCAGATCGACTTGATTCAAAAGTATGTCGGGGCTGAAGGAAAAGAGCCGAAGATTTATAAACTCGGTGGAACGGAATGGAAAAAGGTCAAAGCGAAGGTTCAAAAATCGGTCGAAGATATTGCTGATGAGTTGATCAAGCTCTATGCGGCTCGCGAGGCTGCCGTCGGTTTTGCGTTCCCAGAGGACGACGATAACATGCAAGCATTCGAGGCTTCGTTCCCGTATGAGGAAACGGTCGATCAATTACGATCGATTGCCGAGATCAAGAAGGATATGGAACGTCCGCGTCCGATGGATCGTCTATTATGTGGCGACGTTGGATACGGGAAAACGGAAGTTGCGATTCGAGCAGCGTTCAAAGCGGTCATGTCTGGAAAACAAGTCGCGTTACTCGTACCAACGACCGTCCTTGCACAACAACACTACGAAACGATGCTTGAGCGATTTAGTGAATGGCCGATTCGTGTGTCGGTCATGAGCCGGTTCCGTTCGCCAGCAGAATTAAAGGCGACGAAACAAGGTCTAAAAGAGGGAACGATCGATGTCGTCGTCGGGACACACCGTGTGCTGTCGAAAGACGTCCAGTTTGCTGATATCGGATTATTGATCATTGATGAAGAGCAACGATTCGGTGTGAAACACAAAGAACGTCTGAAACAGTTGAAGACGAACGTTGACGTCTTGACGTTGACAGCGACACCGATTCCGCGGACATTGCACATGTCGATGATCGGGATCCGTGATCTCTCGGTCCTTGAGACACCGCCGGAAAACCGGTATCCGGTTCAGACATACGTCATGGAATACGACGGAATCGTCATGCGCGAAGCGCTCGAACGAGAACTCGGCCGTGGTGGACAAGCGTTCTTCCTGTATAACCGGGTCGAAGGTATCGAGCGAAAGGCAGAAGAAATTCGCGCGCTCGTACCGGAAGCGAGGATCGTCACGGCGCACGGTCGGATGACGGAAACCGAACTCGAAAGTCAGTTGATCGCGTTCTTCGAAGGGGATGCAGATGTTCTTGTGAGTACGACGATCATCGAGACAGGAATCGATATTCCAAATGTCAATACGTTGATCGTTCATGACGCGGATCAAATGGGACTATCCCAACTGTATCAATTGCGCGGTCGTGTCGGTCGTTCAAGTCGCGTCGCCTATTCGTACTTTACGTACCGTCCGCAAAAACGATTGACGGAAGTTGCAGAAAGTCGACTGCAAGCGATCAAGGAATTCACGGAGCTCGGTAGCGGCTTTAAAATTGCGATGCGTGACTTATCGATTCGTGGCGCCGGGAACTTACTCGGTTCCCAACAATCGGGCTTCATCGACTCTGTTGGTTTCGATCTTTATTCGCAGATGCTGGCAGAAGCGGTTGAAGAACGCAAAGAACGGATGAAGGGCAAAAAACGCGTCCAGAAATTCGTACCTGAGTTCACGTTCAGTCTTGATGCGTATATTCCATCGCACTACATGACGGACTCCGAGCTGAAAATCGAATTTTATAAACGCTTGAAATATGTCGATACCGTCGATAGTCTCGAACAACTTGAAACAGAGATGCTCGAACGATTCGGTGAGTTCCCGGATGAGGTTGCTCGTTTGATCCAATTGACACGGATGCGGATTTTTGCTGAACGAGCGCGTGTCGAGCGCGTCAAACAAACCGATCCGAAAATCGAGATCGTCTTGTCACTTCAATCAACACAGCAGCTGGATGTGGCGGATTTCGTCAAATGGACCGTTCCGCTTGGACGTGGTCTAGGGATGGGGCAACAAGAACAGAAACTCGTCTTGACGCTCAACCGCAACAAGCAGTCGACGCAACAGATGACGATGCAAGCAGAACAGTTGCTAGCAGAGCTTGATCGTCGGCTCGTCGCACGATGAATAGACGAACGATTGCGCAAGGCGCAGCACTGCTTGCGATCTCTAGTTATATCTCGAAACTGCTCAGCTTCTTTTACCGGATTCCGTATCAGAACCTTGCAGGTGACTTCGGACTGTACGTCTATCAGACGGTCTATCCCTTATTCGCGATAGCGGCAGCGCTAGGTATTTATGCGCTGCCCGTCATCGTGGCGAAGTTGACGCTCCATCATCCAGATGAAAAACGAGAAGTTTTATGGTCGATTTTGTACGTCTTACTTGCGATGACGGTCTTCTTTGGTCTGTTCGGATGGTGGATTGCCCCGACACTGGCGGGTTGGTTTGGAGACGATAAACTCGTTGTTCCGTTGCGAGCCGTCACGTGTACGTTTTATTTACTACCTGTGATTGCCGTTCTTAGAGGCATGTTTCAAGCAGATCTCGAGATGCGACCGACGGCTGTATCCCAAGTCTCTGAAAATGCCGTCCGTGTCGGACTCTTGTTGCTCGTGACCTATATCGGCGTCTCGATGCAGGCGGACCCTTACTGGATTGGTGCCAGTGCCCATCTGACAGCGATTGGCGGCAGCATCGTTTCGTTATTCGTCCTGTTGCGTTTTGCGAAAGGGAAGATTGGTCGTCCTGTGTTTTCAGGTATTCATGTACGGCGGGTCGGGAAGGTGCTCGTGACAAGCGGGGTGGCGGTCAGTATCGCCTCACTTGCCTTGTTACTGATGCAATTGATCGATGGATTGACGTTCGTCAATCTACTTGGCAATACGACAGAGACGAAAATTGAAAAAGGGGTGCTCGACCGTGGGTATCCGTTACTGCAATTCGCGATTCTCTTTGCGACGTCGATGAGTCTTGCGAGTGTTCCATCCTTATCAACCGCATATCGAAAGCATGATCCGCAGATGATGCGTCAACAACTCGAGACATTACTCCGTTCCGGTCTATTGATTGCCGCTGCAGCGACAATCGGACTAATGGGTGTGATGCGTCCGCTCAATATTGCGTTGTATCAAGATGACCAGGGAACAACAGGGTTGATTTGGCTCGCGGCGACGGCATTTGCCGCTTCGATTGCGATGATGATCATCTCTTGTCTCCAGTCGGTCGATGCTGAAAAATATGCGCTCGTTGGTGTTCTTGTCGGATTAGGGGCGAAGCTCGTTCTGAATCTCTATTTCATTCCCCGATATGGTATGATCGGGGCGGGTATGGCGACATTTAGCGGTTTTGCCGTCATGGCGACAGCACAATGGATTTTATTGAACCGGAAGTTCGGTCGCGTATCGGCAGGAAACGCGTTCTACCGACGACTGGTCTTACCTGTGCTCGCCATGAGTGTGTTTCTGTACCTGATCGAAACGTTCTTCCGGCTGTTTGAGCTTGAGACACGAATCGGTGCGGCACTCGAAGTCGGCGTCCTTGTCGTCGGTGGTGCCATCATTTATGGCAGTATGGCATTACGCGTTCGTGCATTAACAGCACAAGAGTGGGCGCTATTGCCTTTAGGAGATAAGTTATATCAGATGTACCAACGTAGGAGGAGTATATGACACACCGAATCACGATCGTCGGCCTTGGCGTCGGCGAACTCGAACAATTGCCGTTTGGCATCTATCGATTATTAAAAAACACGACACAGCCTGTCTATTTACGGACAATGGATCATCCAGTCGTTTCAGAACTCGCAGCAGAGGGAATGAACTTTACATCATTTGACTCGGTTTACGAACGACATAGTCGGTTTGAAGACGTATACACAGAAATCGTTGAGGAATTGCTTCGCCTCTCAAAGACGACGGACATCATCTATGCCGTCCCAGGTCATCCACTGGTCGCTGAGAGTACCGTCCAGCAGTTATTAGAGCGGACGGACGCGGTCGACGTTGTAGGCGGACAAAGTTTTCTTGATCCGATGTTCGCCGCGCTTGGCGTGGATCCGATTGAAGGATTTCAGTTGCTTGATGCGACGGCGTTTGCCGTCGATGAAGCGCAGATCCGTCAACATTTGCTGATTGGACAAGTCTATGATGCGCTCGTCGCCGGTGATTTAAAGGTTCAGCTGATGGAACGTTATCCGGACGAACATCTCGTCACTCTGGTCACAGCAGCGGGTACAAGCAAACAAACTGTCCAAAGCGTGCCGTTGTATGAACTCGATCATGTGACGACGCTCAGTAACTTGACGACAGTCTACGTACCACCTGTTACGGATGAGCAGTCGCTGAACCGTGACTTCGCGACATTAAAAGAGATTGTCGCACGGTTACGTGGTGAAGGCGGTTGCCCATGGGATCAAGAGCAGACACATGAGTCCTTAAAACGTCATTTAATCGAAGAATCTTACGAATTACTGGAAGCAATCGACCTTCAGGACGATAACTTAATGATAGAAGAGCTAGGAGACGTCCTTTTACAGGTCATGCTCCACGCACAAATTGGTCTAGATGAAGGGTATTTCGACATTCGAGATGTCATCGGAAGCGTCAGTGATAAGATGATTCGTCGTCATCCACACGTCTTCGGAGAAACGATTGTCGATTCTTCAGCAGACGTCGTTTCGAACTGGCAAGACATTAAAGCACAAGAAAAACCGGAGCGAACTTCCTTGCTCGATGGCGTAACAAAAGGGGCACCTGCCTTGATGCGCGCAGAAGATATTCAAAAGAAAGTGGCGAAAGTCGGTTTTGAATGGAGTGACGTCGAGGGTGCACTTGAAAAAGTAATCGAAGAGTTACGTGAATTGAAGGAAGCCGCACCAGAAGAACGACTAGGTGAATTCGGAGACGTTCTGTTTTCGATAACACTCGTTGGGAAATACCTTGGTCTCTCGGCAGAAGAGGGGCTACAACAGACGAACGATAAATTCATCCGTCGCTTTACGCGAATGGAACAGCTAGCGGATCGACCGCTCGTTGAGATGACGCTTGAAGAGCAAGATTCACTCTGGCATCAAGCGAAGCAGGAGGAACAGTCATGAGACTTGATAAATTTTTAAAAGTATCGCGTCTGATCAAACGACGGACGCTTGCGAAAGAAGTAGCCGATCAAGGTCGGATTACAATCAATGGTAATGTGGCGAAAGCAAGTAGCACGGTAGCAGCAGGTGATGAGATGACGATTCGGTTCGGAAACAAGATCGTCACGGTTGCGATTTCGAGCATTAAAGAACATGCCAAAAAAGAAGAAGCATCTGATATGTATGAGATCATCCGTGAAGAAAAGGTGAATTCCGAAGAATCAATGTAATTTACCGGAAAAAGGAAGTATACTAAAGAGTGTCAGGGGTGACCACTCAGAAAGAGGAGGGATGATATGCCAACACCGCTCGAATCAGGGCGTCCTGCGCCAAAGATCAAGCCGCTCAATGACCGTAAAAAGCAGTTGAGTCAGAATGCCATCGAAAACCGTCGACGTCTCAAAAATCGCTTTTTCCTGTGTCTGACCGTCTTTTTACTCATCTTTTCCCTCATGGGGTGGTCATACATGGAGAAACGGCAATTGATCGCTGAACAAAAGCAGTCGTTTCAAGTCGCCGAACAAGAGCAGACGAAAGCAAAAAAAGAGACCGCCCGTCTGAAGGAAGAAATCAACCGTCTCAATGATAAAGAGTATGTAGCGAACTTAGCTCGAAGCGAGTTGCTCTATTCGAAAAAAGGGGAAACGATCTTCTACTTTTCACCGGAAGACTAATTGAAGGTTGCCGATTGATTGAAAAAAGAATGAATCACTCGTATAATAAGAAACGAATCAACTAAAAAGGAGCAATACAATTTATGTCGATTGAAGTAGGCAGCAAAGTGCAAGGGAAAGTAACAGGCATCACGAATTTCGGAGCGTTCGTTGAGTTACCAACAGGGAAAACTGGTCTTGTTCACATCAGTGAAGTGGCAGATTCTTACGTTAAAGACATCAATGATGTGTTGACGGTTGGTCAAGAAATCACCGTCAAAGTCTTAAGTGTTGAAAACGATGGTAAGATCGGTCTTTCCATCAAAAAAGCCGTCGATCGTCCAGAAGGCGAACGTCCTCGTCCTGCACGTCAGTTCGACCGTGGACCACGTCCAGCAGGGCAAGATCGTGGACCACGTTCGTTCGATAACAAAGGACCACGTGGAGGCGGTAACCGTGGAGGCTTCAACAAAGGCGGCCGTGGTACACCACCACCGCGCAAAGAACAATCGTTCGATACGCTGATGTCTAGTTTCCTGAAAGATAGTGAAGATCGTCTTGCTACATTGAAACGTCAAACGGATTCAAAACGTGGCGGACGCGGCGCAAAACGTCAATAACTTGCTGACCTGTTCTTTATAAGAATAGAGATGGAATGACGCCGTTCATTCCATCTTTTATTTTTTTGAAATTATTTTTAGAAAAAGCGTTGACTTTCATTTGACCTGCCCGTATTATAGAAAATGTGCTTAAGACGCACGAGTTAAAAATATGGCGGTGTAGCTCAGCTGGCTAGAGCGTACGGTTCATACCCGTGAGGTCGTGGGTTCGACTCCCTCCGCCGCTACCATATTTTTTTGGCCCGTTGGTCAAGCGGTTAAGACACCGCCCTTTCACGGCGGTAACACGGGTTCGAATCCCGTACGGGTCATTCTCAAAAGCTATCTCTATTATATAGAGATAGCTTTTTTTAGGTTTTAACGGAAAGGGGAAATCGTTATGGAAGGTGTGCCGTTCGAACCACTTTTAGTAGGTGTTTCGGGAGGTTGTGATTCGATGGTACTCGTCGATCGGTTGTACAAAGAGGGCTACGATATCGCGATTGCGCATGTGCATCATGGATTACGAGAAGCGTCCGACGAAGAAGCACTTTTTATTAAGGAGTGGGCAACATCCCGAAAGATATCCTTTTTCATGACGCGTTTAGAATGGACAGGACGTAAAAGCTCTCAAGCAGCTTGTCGTGAAGAACGGTATGCGTTTTTTGAACGGATCATGGAAGAGACCGGGCGCTCGCGTCTGATTCTCGCTCATCATCAAGACGATCAAATCGAGACGCTGCTCATTCAGCTCATTCGTGGAGAAGCGCAAGTTGATGGGATTCCGACGGTTCGTCCGTTTGGTAACGGCTGGTTGCATCGACCGTTGCTACACGAATCGAAGCAAACATTGCTTGAATATGCGTTACAACATGAAGTTCCATGGCGAGAAGATGCGTCAAATGCAGAAACTACTTATTTGCGCAATCAAATCCGGCATACGATTGTTCCATCACTCCGAGACATGCGTCCTGAGTTTGAACAGGCAACGGCAGCAGCAGCACATGCACGACAGCAAATTATCCGTGAACAGGCGGCATTCGTCGCGACCTATCTCGAACGGTGTAAGGAAGCGAACGGAATTCCGGTCGCACGTATTTTAGAATTACCGACGGATTTACAGCGGCTTGTTTTGCCGACATTAACGGGAGAAATGTTTTCTTCGGATGTGATTCGTCACTTTGTTACATGGCTTCGGGTGGATAAGGGCTCAGACGAAGTGTATTATGGAAACTGGAGGATGCGACGTGCATATGGCTTTTTGATGCAGGATCGTGTGATACGGTCAATGAATGACGATTTATCGTTTCAAGTAGGGGAGAATTTGGGAACGTATCATTATGGTAAACAAATGGTTCGCTTCTCAATCGGAAATCAAGGTATCCCGCTGGATGCGATTGCGTTCCCATTGACGGTACGTCCGCCACGTCCAGGAGATCGGATTCAGCTTGCTGTGGGTTCGAAAAAAGTCAGTCGAATTCTGATTGATGCTAAGGTTCCGCGTTATCTCCGGGAACAGGTTCCGGTCGTCGTCGATGCAAATGGAGTGATTTTAGCCGTCATTGGACATCGAATTGCAATATTCGGGTCATTTGAACTCCTCGCAAAATCTTATTTAATGATAGAATGGTAATGTAGTGTTTATTATGGAGGAGGAATACCTAGCATGACCTTGATGAACGATATGGAAAAAGTACTGATTTCAGAAGAAGAGATCCAAAATAAAGTGGGCGAACTTGCCGGCGAATTGACAGCGGATTATCACGATCGTTTTCCGTTGCTTGTGTGCGTCTTAAAAGGCGCAATGCCGTTCATGTCTGATCTTGTGAAAAAGATGGATATGCACCTTGAAATGGACTTCATGGACGTTTCAACGTATCACGGTGGGACAACATCAACAGGTGAAGTCAAGATTGAAAAAGATTTGAACACATCGGTAGAAGGACGCGACATCTTGATTGTCGAAGATATTATCGACAGCGGATTGACGCTTGGTTACCTTGTCGATCTCTTCAAGTACCGGAAAGCGAAGTCCGTTAAGATCGTGACGTTGCTCGACAAACCAACAGGACGGAAGAATGACTTGCACGCAGATTACAGCGGCTTCGTCATTCCACACGAATTCGTCGTCGGTTATGGTCTGGATTACGAAGAGAAGTATCGTAACCTTCCATACGTAGGTGTCTTGAAACCTGCAGTCTACGGTGGCTAATTATTTTTAATCTCGTCTGTCCCATGATAAGATGAAACCAATTACAAAGCGCGCCCTGTCGCGCCAGGATTCGTATTCATCCACTAGAAAAACGAGATGGATGCGGAGAGGAGGCATAAGATGAACCGAGCAGTGAAGAATACCCTCGTGTTTGGGGTCATTTTTCTAGCTTTGATCTTGTTTCTGCAATACTTGCAGAGTCCAGTGAACAAAAGCAAAGAAATCAATTACACACAGTTTGTCGAGTCTGTTGAAAAAGGTGAAATCAAGACGGCTACCTTCCAATACGAAGGGCAGACGTATAATGTGACAGGAGATTTGCGTGAAAAAGATTCAACGTATGAGACGGTCGTACCGGCTGTTGATACGGAACTAACGGATCTTTATACGCAATTGAAAAGCCAAGGAGTCAAATTGGACTTTAAGGCAGCAGAAACGAATGGTGGTTGGATCGCGTTACTGACGACGATCGTTCCATTCATCATCATCTTCATCCTCTTCTTCTTCTTGATTAATCAAGCACAAGGTGGCGGTGGTGGCGGTCGCGTCATGAACTTCGGGAAATCGAAGGCACGCCTCTATGACACAGAGAAGAAAAAGATTACGTTTGATGATGTAGCCGGCGCAGACGAAGAGAAACAAGAACTCGTCGAAGTCGTCGAATTCTTGAAAGATCCGCGTAAATTCGCGAAACTCGGTGCCCGTATTCCGAAAGGGGTCCTCCTCGTAGGTCCTCCAGGTACAGGTAAGACGTTGCTCGCGCGTGCCGCAGCTGGTGAAGCTGGCGTACCATTCTTCTCGATTTCAGGTTCTGACTTCGTTGAGATGTTCGTCGGTGTCGGGGCATCACGTGTCCGTGACTTGTTCGAAAACGCGAAGAAAAATGCACCATGTATCATCTTCATCGATGAAATCGATGCTGTCGGTCGTCAACGGGGCGCAGGTCTCGGTGGTGGACACGATGAGCGTGAGCAGACATTGAACCAACTTCTCGTTGAGATGGATGGATTCAGTGAAAACGAAGGTATCATCATGATCGCAGCAACGAACCGTGCTGATATTCTTGACCCAGCCTTACTCCGTCCAGGTCGTTTTGACCGTCAAATCACGGTTGACCGTCCAGATGTCATCGGTCGTGAAGCAGTCTTGAAAGTTCACGCGCGGAATAAACCGCTCGATTCAACGGTTGATTTAAAAGCGATCGCACAACGAACACCTGGATTCTCAGGTGCGGATCTTGAAAACCTTCTAAACGAAGCAGCACTTGTTGCCGCTCGGGCAGACCGTGATAAAGTCTCGATCGTTGACCTCGAAGAAGCGATTGACCGCGTCATCGCTGGACCAGCGAAGAAGAGCCGAATCATCTCGCCGAAAGAGAAAAAGATCGTCGCATGGCACGAAGCTGGACATACAATCATCGGTGTCACGCTCGACGATGCGGATGAAGTACACAAGGTAACGATCGTTCCTCGCGGAAACGCGGGCGGATATGTTGTCATGTTGCCAAAAGAAGATCGTTACTTCATGACGAAGCCGGAACTCGAAGATAAGATTACTGGATTGCTCGGTGGTCGTGTCGCAGAGGATATCGTCTTCGGAGAAGTCTCGACTGGGGCAAGCAATGACTTCCAGCGTGCGACAGGTCTTGCACGGAAAATGGTCATGGAGTTCGGGATGAGTGAAAAACTCGGACCGCTTCAATTCGGATCAGGTCAAAGCGGTAACGTCTTCCTCGGCCGTGATTTCCAAAACGAACAGAACTACTCGGATGCAATCGCACACGAGATCGATACGGAAATCCAAGCGATCATCAACCGCTGTTACCAAAAAGCGAAAGATATCCTGACTGAGAAGCGCGATCAGCTCGACTTGATTGCAACGACATTGCTTGAAGTCGAAACACTCGATCAAAAACAAATTCACCATCTCCTAGAGACGGGCGAATACAAAAAACATGAACCAGAAGCAACGACTCCAAAAGCAGAAGAGAAAGCACCGGAATCGACAGATGCAACTGTTGATCAACCGACGCAGTCTCCAACGCAAATGGGTTCAGTCGTTGACGAAGGGAAAAATGTAGATACGGATACACCAGATACGCCGCGTCGCGATGATCAAGTGTAAACGGATGGAACGGATTCGATTGATATCGAATCCGTTCTTTTTTGTGGCAGACCGAGCGAATACACATCGGTAGGTGTGACTATACGAGCATGGTATAATCACAACGTATATAGTTCCGATCGTAAAACAACGGAATACAATCGAAGCATGAAAATTGAGAAGAAGCGGGGAAATAAGCAAATGATTTTAGTCATCGATGTCGGAAATACGAATATCGTCTTAGGTGTCTATCAAGGACAAGAGTTGATTGAGCATTGGCGGATTGCGACAGACCGAACACGGACGACGGACGAATACGGTATGCTCGTCAAAGCGTTGTTCCGTGACGCAGAGCTAAACGTGGAAGAAATCGAGGGAATCGTGTTATCATCTGTCGTACCCCCCGTCGTGTTTCCGCTAGAAAATATGTGTGTGCGTTACTTTAAACGCCGTCCGTTCTTGATTGGACCAGGAATCAAGACAGGACTGGATTTAAAAGTCGATAATCCACGGGAAGTGGGAGCCGATCGAATCGTCAACGCAGTAGCGGCGACGGCGAAATACGAGGGACCGATGATCATCGTCGATTTCGGAACAGCGACGACGTATTGTTACATCGATGCACAAAAACGGTATTACGGCGGCATCATCTCACCCGGTGTGATGGTTGCAACCGAGGCACTCTATAATAAGGCAGCAAAATTGCCACGAATTGAAATCGCGAAACCGCAGTCAGCCATCGGACGGAATACGATCCATGCGATGCAGTCGGGGACCTATTTCGGATATGTGGCACAGGTGGACGGACTCGTTCACCGGATGAAAGAAGAAATGGGAGAAGCGAAGGTCATTGCGACCGGCGGCTTAGCCCGATTAATCAGCGAGGAATCCACGATGATTGAGATCGTCGATCCATTCTTGACGTTAGATGGATTACGGATTATCTACGAACGAAATAAGTGAGGGAATCAAGATGAAACGTGAAGAATTATTAGCACAATTAAAAGATGACTATTTAGTACGGGCGTTAGGCTTCAATGGAGAAGTCCGTGCGTTTGCAATCCGTTCGACGAAGACGGTCTATGAAGCACAACTGCGCCACCAGACGACACCTGTCGTCACAGCAGCGCTCGGTCGGACACTGACGATCGGTGCAATGATGGGTACGATGCAAAAAGGCGATACACGTGTCACATTAAAAGTCGAAGGCGATGGACCGATTGGGAAAATCATCGTCGATGCCGACGCAAAAGGTGTCGTACGTGGATATGTGAGTCGTCCCCGTGTCGAGATGGATACGTATGTCAATGCAGATGGTCTGACGAAACTAAAAGTCGGTGAAGCGGTCGGTCGCGGAAACATCTCTGTCATCAAAGACCTCGGGTTGCGTGACTTCGTCGGTGGTCAATCGCCGATTCAAACAGGTGAGATCAGCGAAGACTTCACGTATTACTTTGCTGTATCGGAACAAAGCCCATCGGTCGTTGGGGCTGGCGTTCTCGTTTATCCAGAAGACGAATCAGTCATCGCAGCAGGTGGCTTGATCGTTCAATTGATGCCAGGTGCGTCGGAAGAAACGATTGCAGCACTCGAAAAACGTGTTGGAGCCCTTAAACCGATCTCGATTCTCGTCGGTGAGGAAAAAACACCAGAAGAAATGTTAGAACTCGTTCTCGGTGACTACGAACATCTTGATACGATTCCAGTATCATTCGAATGTACGTGTGACCGTGACAAATTAGCGACAGCAATCATTGCCCTTGGACCAGATGAGATTCAAGCGATGATTGATGAAGATGGTGGTGCGGAAGCTGTTTGTCACTTCTGTTCAGAGCATTATCACTATGATGTTCCAGAATTAGAGGAACTTCGCGAAAAATCACTCGAAAGAGCATAAGAGGGATCGAATATGGGGAATGTACAACCTAAGTACTTGTGGATGTTGATCTTCATCTTAATGTTGACGAATTTCATGACCGGTGCTTACGCCTTCATGGGTGAGCTCCCAAAGGTCGATTCTCCTAAAATCGTTCAAGACAGCATCGGTGGTCCGCTCGAGGATGTCGTCGCCGAAGTCGGTGATGAGAAAATCACGCGCGCGATGGTCTATCAGACGATGCGAACGGAACAGGAAAAACAGACGATTGATCGTTTGATTCAAGAAGCGGTCGAACGCCAGACGAAGGATGGAAAAAAGCCGGAAGTCAAACGCTTTGATTGACAGATTTCATCCAGTCCGCTGATAATTAGTTTATCGGATTACTTGGAATTCAAGCGGTTCACTAATGAGGAGGAATGGTCATGCGTATTGCGAATTCAGTATTAGATTTAGTCGGTCGCACCCCGATCGTCAAGTTACATCATCTAACGGGTCCTGAGGATGCAGATGTGTATCTGAAATTGGAGTACATGAACCCTGGATCAAGCGTAAAAGACCGGATCGCGTTATCTATGATTGAGGCCGCAGAAGAAGCGGGTCAACTCAAAGAAGGAGACACGATCATCGAGCCGACGAGTGGGAACACAGGAATCGGACTCGCGATGGTCGCTTCGGCGAAAGGGTACCGCGCCATCCTCGTCATGCCGGAAACGATGAGCATGGAGCGCCGGACGTTGCTTCGCGCCTATGGTGCGGAATTGATTCTGACTCCGGGTCCTGAAGGGATGAAGGGTGCGATCGCTCGCGCGACAGCGGAAGCAGAAGAACACGGTTACTTCATGCCGCAACAATTCAATAACGGTGCTAATCCAGTCGTCCATGAAAAAACGACAGGTCCTGAAATCGTCGAAGCGTTCGAAGGCATGCAACTCGATGCGTTCATCGCGGGAATTGGAACGGGCGGAACGATCACCGGTGCTGGTAAAGTGTTACGCGATGCTTTCCAAGGTATTGAAATCATTGCCGTCGAACCAACGGATTCACCGGTCTTATCAGGTGGTAAACCGGGACCACACAAACTGCAAGGAATCGGTGCTGGGTTCGTGCCGTCGATTCTCGATACAGAGATTTATGATGGTGTTGAGCAAATCACGACGGAAGAAGCATTCGATCACGCACGCCGAGCAGCGAAGACGAATGGTGTCTTAGGTGGTATCTCGTCAGGTGCTGCGATTGCAGCGGCGCTCAAGACAGCGAAACGTCTCGGTAAAGGGAAAAACGTTCTTGCGATCATTCCTTCGAATGGGGAGCGGTACTTAAGTACACCGCTGTATCAAATCGAGGAAGAAGCAGACCAATCGAAGTAATCAACTGGACGTACACGGAAGTCATTCGGCTTCCGTGTACTTTTTTGCGTATAATGAGAGCAGAATAGTGTGAAGTGGGGGACGCGTATGCGACAGACGAAATACAAAGCAGTACCATGGACGAAAGAACAATTTTACAATCGATATGTTGAACAGACGAATGGCACAACGGGACACGTCTGGCTCGAAAGCGGTCGAATCGGCCGATACACGATGGCGGCGACTCGTCCTGTCGGATACGTTCGGACAAAGGACGGAACGACGACGATTGAGACAGATGGAAAAGTCGAGACATCGACGGCGAATCCGTTTGATGTACTCGAACAGCTCCGCGTCGACCGTGAATCGATCCGACCGGATGGAATGCCACCGTTCTTTGGTGGGTTTGCCGGATACGTCAGTTATGATGCCGTCCGTTATTTAGAAAAGCTACCTGAACGAGCGATGGATGATTTGCAAACACCCGATCTATCATTTTACTGGTACGATGAAGTCGCCGTGTTTGATGAAGAAACGAAGCAATTGTTCATTGCCGTGACACGAGACACAGCAGAAGAAGCAGAGCGAGTTCTTGAAACGGAAGTCGCGCGTTGGTGCATCGAGACGGATGCACCTCAATTTACACCGACTGGTTTATCAGGTGAGCGAGAACGGGCTTTCGGGCAGGAAGCGTTCATGACAGCGGCACACCGGATTAAATCCTATATTGAGGACGGTGACGTTTTCCAAGTTAATTTGTCCGTCCGTCAACAGGAACCGCTTGGGACGACAGCGGAACATTTGTATGATGTATTACGACAAGTCAATCCTTCTCCATACATGGGTTACTTTGCGGATGAAGATTTAACACTCGTGTCCGCCTCACCCGAGTTGCTCGTCGAAAAAATCGGTGATGCGTTAGCGACACGTCCGATTGCCGGAACACGGCCGCGCGGGAAGGATGAAGCGGAGGATTTACGACTTGCGAAAACCTTACTCGATAATGAAAAAGAACGGGCAGAGCATGTGATGCTTGTTGATTTAGAGCGGAATGATTTAGGACGCGTCAGTCGTTATGGTACGGTTCATGTCGATGAGCTGATGGTGATCGAGAAATACTCGCACGTACAACACATCGTCTCAAACGTCAGAGGGGAAGTAGCTCCGGAACACTCTGGGAGTCAGGTGCTCGCTGCGATGTTCCCAGGTGGTACGATCACTGGCGCACCAAAAATCCGGACGATGGAAATCATTGAAGAACTGGAACCGGTCCGGCGCGGTATCTATACTGGGTCGCTTGGCTTCATCAGTTGGGCGGATGATGTCATTTTCAATATCTTGATCCGGACACTCGTCGCAAAAGACGGGATGGCATATGTTCAAGCAGGTGCTGGAGTCGTCACAGATTCGGACGCAGCACGTGAATACGAAGAGTCACTTAGTAAAGCCAAAGCGTTATGGGTGACAAAAGAAACAGCGGAGGGAACGCAATGATTGTATTGATTGATAACTATGATTCCTTTACGTACAACTTAGTCCAGTATTTCGGCGAACTTGGGCAAGACATCCGGGTATTTCGCAACGACGCGATCACCCTTGCGGAAATCGAAGCGTTGCAACCGGATCATCTGGTCATCTCACCGGGCCCCTGTACACCGAATGAAGCGGGGATCAGTCTAGAAGCGATTGCTTATTTTGCTGGGAAGGTGCCGATACTAGGGGTCTGCTTAGGTCATCAAGCGATTGGACAAGTATTCGGTGGTAAAGTCGTCCGCGCGAAGGAATTGATGCACGGAAAAGTCTCGCCACTGACGCATGACGGACAAGGCATCTTTGAACGAATCCCACAAGCGACGCCGGTGACACGTTATCACTCGCTCGTCGTTGAACGCGAGACATTCCCGGAAGTGCTCGAAGTGACGGCGGAATCCGGTGGGGAGATCATGGCACTCCGTCACCGGACGTTGCCGATTCTCGGTGTCCAGTTCCATCCGGAAGCGATTTTGACGCGAGACGGGAAGCAGATGTTAAAAAATTTCTTGGAGTTGACGCATTATGTATCTCTGGCATGACGGAACCATTAAACGAGAAGAAGAAGTACGCATCTCCCCGCTCGATCACGGATTCGTCTACGGGATGGGTGTATTCGAGACGTTTCGGACCTATAACGGACATCCGTTTTTGTTCGATGATCATATTGAACGCTTACGGATGAGTTGTGTCGCACTCGGAATCCAGCTAGCATATGATCGGGAAGCCTTACGGCAAGCGATCCAAGATTTATATGCGGCATATGGGGCGAACGATTTATACATTCGGTTGAACGTCTCTGCCGGTCCACGTGAGATCGGTTTATCAATCGATCCTTACGACACGCCGACCGTGTTGATCTATGTGAAACCAATCGCTCCGCGAAAACGGGCGGAACGTGCACTCGAGACGATTCGTTTACCGCGCAGTACACCGGAGACGACTTACCGCTTGAAGTCACATCATTACATGAACAATCTAGTGGCGAAACGCCAATTGTTCAATCCGGAAGCAGAAGGGTTGTTTTTGACGAAGGAAGGTCATGTCTGTGAGGGCATTACGTCAAACATCTTTTGGCGTTACGGAAGTACATGGTATACGTCACCGCTTGAAACCGGTGCACTGAACGGGATTACCCGTCAGTTCCTCATGCAATATGTACCGGTCGAAGAACGCTTGGCTTATTTACCGCAGCTCGAAGAAGCAGATGAGATCATCTATACGAATTCCGTTCAGGAAGCGGTCGCTATTTCGTCACTTGACGGACGCCCTTTCCCTGGAATCAACGGAACAGGATATGCACAAATCATGACGCTGTTCGATCAATCCGTCGAACAGGTGACGACAAGGAGAGAACAACGATGACTTACATCATGGGTATCTTGAACGTGACACCGGACTCCTTTTCGGACGGTGGACAATATGTCGATGTCGAGCAAGCGATGCGGCAAGCGCGTCAGCTCGTCGCGGATGGAGCAGATGCAATCGATGTCGGTGGAGAATCGACACGACCGGGTGCAGCATTCGTATCAGTCGAAGAAGAACTCACCCGTGTTTTACCGATCATCAAGCGCATCAAACGAGAGCTGAACGTCCTCGTATCGATCGATACGTACAAACCGGTCGTCGCAGAGGCTGCTATTGAAGCAGGAGCAGATATCATCAACGATGTTTGGGGCTCGAAGTGGGGCGATCGTTCGATGGTCAACGTTGCTGCGCAGTATAAAGTACCCATCATTTTGATGCATAACCGGGAGACGGCGCATGGGACAGATATGCTGGCAGAAGTCCGGGCTGACCTTGAGGAATCGATTCGGTTAGCAAAACAGGCAGGCGTAGCGGAAGAGCATATTTGGCTCGACCCTGGGATTGGATTCATGAAGACGCATGAAGAGAACTTGTACCTGATGCGTCATCTATCGATCGTAACGGACTTCGGGTATCCGGTTTTACTCGGAACGTCCCGTAAATCGATGATCGGACTTGCGCTCGGATTATCGACAGAAGAACGACTCGAAGGAACGATTGCGACGGTGTGTTACGGAATTCAACAAGGATGTGACTGGATGCGTGTGCATGACGTCAAAGAAGTCAAACGGGCAGCGCAGATGATGGACATCATGTTGGCTGCGACGAAGGGGGAATAACGGTGGATCGAATTCATGTAACAGGAATGCGTTTTTATGGGTACCACGGTGTATTCGCAGAAGAGACGAAACTCGGTCAACGCTTCAATGTCGACTTATCGATCGGACTTGCATTGGCAGAAGCCGGTCGGACGGATGATTTGACGAAAAGTGTCAATTACGCCGAATTGTATGAAGCGACGAAACGTGTCGTCGAAGGAGAACCGCTCCAACTCGTCGAAGCCTTGGCGGACCGTATTGCAAAAGCAGTATTTGCGTTAGACGAACGAATTCAAGAAGCGTCGATCAAGGTCATCAAACCGGATCCGCCGATTGCCGGTCATTATGAACATGTGGCGGTCGAGATCAATCGCCTTCGGGAGGACTATGCATGAAGGAAGCTTACATTGCACTCGGCTCGAACATCGGCGATAAAGCGGCTCACTTAAGAGCAGCGATTGCTCGCCTGAGAGCATTACCGTCCGTTCATGACGTAAAGACCTCTTCCATTTATGAGACGGTACCTGTCGGGTATCTCGAGCAGGATTTATTCTATAATATGGTCGTCGCGATTCAAACGACGGATGAGGCATCTGTCTTACTTGGGCGACTGCAGGAAATTGAACAGCTAGAAGGACGCGAGCGTCTGTTCAAAAATGGACCACGAACGCTTGACTTAGATATTTTGCTATATGAGGAAGAACGCATTGACCTCGAAGGATTAACCGTTCCGCATCCGCGGATGCAAGAGCGGGCATTCGTCCTCGCACCATTACGTGAACTCGCAGCAACATGCGTCATACCCGGTCTTGAGCAAAGTGTCGAGCAGTTGTATCAGCAGTTACCAGAGACAGAACGAAACGGTGTACGACGGTTAGGTGGGCTTTTAGAAGCGGAGGAACAATAATGGAATTTAACATTGGTGATGTCAAACTGAAGAATCAAGTCATCTTGGCACCGATGGCAGGCGTCTGTAATCCGGCGTTTCGGTTAATCGCAAAGGAGTTTGGTGCAGGACTCGTCTGTGCGGAGATGGTCAGCGATAAAGGGATCTTGTACGAAAACGAACGGACGCTTCAGATGCTGTACGTGGATGAGCGGGAAAAACCGCTCAGTCTTCAAATCTATGGCGGTTCAAAAGAGACACTCGTTCAAGCGGCACGATATGTCGAAGCGAACACGAATGCCGACATCATTGACATCAACATGGGCTGTCCCGTCCCGAAAGTCACGAAAAACGATGCTGGAGCGAAATGGTTGCTTGATCCGGATAAGGTATATGAGATGGTTCATGCGGTGACGCAAGCGATCGATAAACCCGTTACTGTTAAGATGCGGACCGGCTGGGACAGCCATCACATCTATTGTGTCGATAATGTCAAAGCAGCAGAAGCGGGTGGGGCGAAAGCCGTTGCCATCCACGGGCGGACACGTTCGCAAAAGTATGAAGGGGTCGCAGACTGGAACATCATTGGCGAAGCGAAAAAAGCGGTCAACATCCCAATCATCGGAAATGGAGATGTTCAGACTCCGCAAGATGCAAAACGGATGATTGATGAGATCGGCGTCGACGGTGTCATGATCGGACGGGCCGCTCTCGGGAATCCATGGATGTTGTATCAGACGATCCAGTACCTCGAATCAGGAACGCTTCCAGCAGAACCGACGGCGCGTGAGAAGATTGATATTTGTCTCTTGCATGCCACACGACTAGTCGCGCTAAAGGGAGAAGAACTCGCCGTACGCGAAATGCGGACACATGTCGCCTGGTATTTGAAAGGAATGAAGGGGAACGGTCGCGTTCGCAATGCGTTATTCAATATCGACACACACGCAGGACTCGTCGAACTGTTACAGCAGTACTTGCAGACACTCGAAGAAGACGTAGCATATGCCTAACAGGTAAAGTATAGTCGGACAGCGTCGTTTTGTGGTACGCTAGTTGCATTGAAGATGAGCGTATCGGTTTTCTAAAGGGCTGTCGGTCATTCCGGCAGCTTTTTATTCGAGAGAATCGTCGTGAACCATTATTAAAAGGAGTGAAGAGAGTGAGTCAGGATATGGAAATGAACGATCAAATGCAGGTGCGTCTCGGTAAGATGAACGCCATGCGTGAACAAGGTCTCGATCCATTCGGCGCACGTTTTGAACGTTCGACGGATACCGCGAGCATTCGTGCATCGTTTGGTGAACATACAAAAGAAGAGTTGGCTGAACTGAAACCGGAAGTTGCCATCGCGGGTCGTGTCATGACGACACGTCGTAAAGGGAAGGTTGGCTTTACGAACGTTCAGGATGTACAAGGTCAAATTCAGTTGTATGTCCGTAAAGATGATGTCGGTGAAGAGGCGTATGAGATTTATAAGACATGTGACTTAGGTGACATCGTTGGGATCCAAGGATACGTGTTCAAAACGAATGTTGGTGAACTGTCTGTTCACGTCACAGCATTTACGTTATTAACAAAAGCATTACGTCCGCTTCCGGATAAATATCACGGATTAAAAGATATCGAGCAACGCTATCGTCAGCGTTACCTCGACCTCATTACGAACCAAGAATCACGTGAGACATTCATCGCGCGGAGTAAAGTCATTCGTGGAATTCGTCAATATCTCGATAACCTCGGATACTTGGAAGTCGAAACACCAATGTTGCATACGATTGCGGGTGGAGCATCGGCTCGTCCGTTCATCACGCATCATAATGCACTCGACATGACGCTTTACATGCGGATTGCGATCGAGCTCCATTTGAAACGTTTGATCGTCGGTGGACTTGAGAAAGTCTACGAAATCGGTCGTGTGTTCCGTAATGAAGGAATCTCAACACGCCATAACCCAGAGTTTACGATGATCGAACTCTATGAAGCGTATGCGGATTATAAAGACATCATGAACTTAACAGAGAACCTGATCGCTCACGTCGCACAAGAAGTACTCGGTACGACACAAGTCACTTACGGAGAAGACGTCATCGACCTATCTGTCGGTTGGAAACGAGCACACATGGTCGATCTTGTTAAAGAAGCGACAGGTGTCGACTTCTTTGAACAGATTTCAAACGAACGTGCTCTCGAACTAGCGCATGAACACGGTGTTGAAGTCCAGTCGCACATGACGACGGGACATATCTTGAATGAGTTCTTTGAACAAAAAGTAGAAGAGACACTCGTTCAACCAACATTCGTCTATGGTCATCCTGTTGAAGTATCGCCACTTGCGAAGAAAAATCCAGAGGATCCACGCTTTACGGATCGCTTTGAATTATTCATCGTCCGTCGTGAACATGCGAATGCCTTCACGGAATTGAACGATCCAATCGATCAACGTGAACGTTTCGAAGCACAACTCGTCGAAAAAGAAGCAGGAAACGACGAAGCACATGAAATGGATACAGACTTCATTGAAGCACTCGAGTACGGTATGCCGCCAACGGGTGGTCTTGGCATCGGGATCGATCGTCTCGTCATGTTGTTGACGAATGCGCCATCGATTCGTGATGTATTACTCTTCCCAACGATGCGTCACCAACAAAATTAATGAGTAGAGCTCCGTTTCTTCTATAGCTTATAGAAGGAACGGAGCGTTCTTTTTGAAGTCAATGTAGGGATAAACGAGTCAAAAAACGGGTAAATAAAAGTTTTTAAATGTTTTTCTAATAAAATGCTTGTACGATTCGAAAAGCCATGGTATATTACTTCTTGTGCCGCGAATGGTCGTGACACACAAAAATAAATATCAAAAAAGTTGTTGACAATCGGGTTGATAACTTGTTAAGATATTAAAGTCGCTGAAAACGACACGACGAACTTTGAAAACTGAACGATGAGGCAAAAATCGTATTCTACGGAATACAAACATGAATGAAGCGCAAGCTTCGTCAATCGTGACTTCGGTCACACAACGAGCAAGTCAAACACTTCATGGAGAGTTTGATCCTGGCTCAGGAC
>NZ_JACSNF010000009.1:0-7931 GCF_018619015.1 Exiguobacterium sp. s11
CCGAAAGTAGTTGGGGGCTTCCCCCTGTGAGGATAGGACGTTGCCAGGCACTTGACCGATCTGCAGATTGCAGGTCGGTCTTTTTGTGTTATGTGAAACTTCAGACTGTTCTGATTATTGGTCGAGTCATTGACATGACACCCTCTGCTTGTTACCATAACATCAATATTCTTTTATAAAAGAGAAAGCGAGTGGATAACATGTGGGAGAACAAATTTGCTAAAGAGGGTTTGACGTTTGATGACGTCTTACTCGTACCCCGTCGTTCGAGTGTCTTGCCGCGCGACGTTGATTTATCTGTCACGCTATGTGAAGGGATCACACTTAATATTCCGTTGATCAGTGCTGGGATGGATACCGTCACAGAAGCACCGATGGCAATCGCAATGGCACGTCAAGGTGGTCTTGGTGTCATTCATAAGAATATGTCAATGGAAGAACAAGCAGAACATGTCGATCGCGTCAAACGTTCTGAAAATGGTGTCATCACGAATCCGTTCTATTTGACGCCAGAGCGTCAAGTCTACGATGCTGAGTATTTGATGAGTAAGTACCGCATCTCTGGTGTTCCAATCGTTAATAACGAAACAGAGCGTAAATTAGTAGGGATTTTGACGAACCGTGATCTTCGTTTCGTCAAGGATTACTCGACTGTCATTGAAACGGTGATGACGACAGAAGAACTCGTGACAGCAAAAGTTGGTACGTCCCTTGCTGAAGCAGAACAGATTCTCCACAAACATCGCATCGAAAAGTTACCACTCGTTGATGAGAACGGTGTATTAAAAGGGTTAATCACGACAAAGGATATCGAAAAAGTCGAACAGTATCCACATGCTGCGAAAGATCAGTTCGGACGTTTACTCGTCGCAGCAGCTGTCGGCGTAACGAAAGACGCTTCGACACGTGCAAAGTTCCTTGTCGATGCAGGTGTCGATGCACTCGTCGTCGATACGGCACACGGTCACTCAGAAGGTGTTCTTCTCAAAGTACGTGAACTTCGTGAAGAATATCCAAACTTACCAATCATTGCGGGTAACGTTGCGACGGCAGAAGCAACACGCGATTTAATTGAAGCCGGTGCATCTGTCATCAAAGTTGGTATCGGACCTGGTTCAATCTGTACGACACGTGTTGTCGCAGGCGTCGGTGTACCACAAATCACAGCCGTCTTCGATTGTGCGACAGAAGCACGGAAACATGGTGTCTCAATCATCGCTGACGGTGGCATCAAGTATTCTGGAGATATCGTAAAAGCACTTGCTGCTGGCGGTCACGCTGTCATGCTCGGAAGCTTACTTGCAGGAGTAGAAGAGAGCCCAGGTGAGATGGAAATCTACCAAGGACGTCAATTCAAAACGTACCGTGGTATGGGTTCTGAAGCATCGATGAAACGCGGTAGCCAAGATCGTTACTTCCAAGAAGCAGACAAGAAGTTCGTTCCAGAAGGAATCGAAGGACGTGTCGCTTACCGTGGTAAACTCGGCGATTCGGTGTACCAACTCGTTGGTGGTATTCGTTCAGGTATGGGATACTGTGGCGCTGCAACGTTAGAAGAATTGCGTGAAGAGACACAGTTCATCCGTATGACGGGCGCTGGTTTGCAAGAGAGCCACCCGCACGATATTCAAATTACAAAAGAAGCATCGAACTATACACGTCAATAAACAAAAGCCTCGTCTTTCTCTAGTAGAAAGGCGAGGCTTTTTTCATGATGATTTATGCAAATCCCACGCGTCCATCAACAATCGTAATCCTTCCATCAACTCTTGCTCAGAGAGACTCGCAAATCCAAGTACGATTTGAGGTGTACCAGAGAGAAGCGGTAACTGGGCATATTGAGAAAGACCATATACTTGGATGCCTTGTTGTTGTGCCCGCTTTACGAGCTCCGGCTCCGTCATCCCGTTCGCTACGGAAACGACGACATGGAGTCCAGCACTTTCGCCGGTCAATCGTAAGGCAGGAATCCGGCGAAGTGATTGGATTAAGACGTCGAGCTTGCGACGATAGACTTTACGCATCCGGTTGAGATGTCGTTCAAAGTCGCCCTCTTTCATGAAGCGCGTCAAGATCGTTTGATCGAAGCGTGAGACACTACAGGTATAGTGTGATAGTTCTGTTTGATACCGAGCGCATAAGACTTCGGGTAAGACCATATAACCGATCCGTAGTGAAGGCATGAGTGATTTTGAGAAAGTACTCATGTAAATGACACGATTGCTGTCCATGTTGTGTAAAGACGGAATCGATTTACCGCTGTAGCGAAATTCGCTATCATAGTCGTCTTCGATGATAAAACGGGTCGGATCCATCGCCGCCCAGTTCAACAACTGATGTCTTCGGTTGACGGATAAGATGCTACCTGACGGAAATTGATGTGCCGGTGTGACATACATGACATCGACGTTTGATTCCTGTAAGTGATCAATCCGTAATCCATTCGCATCAACACGAATCGGTTCAATCATGCGTTCATGATTTTCAAGTAATAGGCGTGTCGTATGATAACCGGGATCCTCGATACCGTACGTGATGTCGCGTCCCAGTAAGAAGAGGACGAGCGGCAACAATTGCTCGACACCTGAACCGACGACGATTTGTTCAGGAGAACAGACGACACCACGGGAATGATAGAGATAGGTCGCAATCTCTTCGCGTAGCGCTAGATCGCCTTGCGGATGACCGAGTGAGACAAGTGGGTGGTGATCGGTATCGATGATATCTTTGGCATACTTTCGCCAACGAGCGAACGGGAAAGAGATCCCTTCAATCTTACTTGGATGAAAATCATATGTGATGATTGGTTTTTCTTTAGTGACACGTGGTTCGATGACGGGTGAGGTTTTAACGTAAGCGAGTTCCTCATAGGCAAGAACGAAGTAACCTTTACGTGAGATGGATTCGACATATCCTTCTGCGACGAGTTGTTGGTAAGCAAGCTCAATCGTCGTTTGACTTAAGTTCAAAAATTGACCGAGTTTTCGTTTAGATGGTAATTTCGTGCCGTATGCTAAACGACCGGCAATGATTTCATTTCGGATCTGTTGATAAAGTTGTTCATAAAGTGGTTTTTCCTGATTACGCGTGAGTTGAAATGATAGCATGTCCATCTCGTCTGACTCCTTCTTCGTAAACTGACCTGTTGAAATCATCATAAACTGATACTTTTAAAAGTGTCAACGTTCCGTATACTAAAGGAGTGAAAGTCAACCAAGGGGGAATGGATATGGAACGTCAACAAGGAACGGATCGTGTCAAACGTGGAATGGCTGAAATGCAAAAGGGTGGCGTCATCATGGATGTCGTCAATGCGGAACAAGCGAAGATTGCGGAAGCAGCAGGTGCTGTTGCAGTCATGGCACTTGAACGTGTCCCGTCTGATATTCGTCGTGACGGAGGCGTCGCACGAATGGCAGATCCATTGATTACGGAAGAAGTACTCGGAGCGGTCTCAATTCCCGTCATGGCAAAATGCCGGATTGGTCATATCGTCGAAGCACGTGTTCTCGAATCGATGGGGGTCGATTTCATTGATGAGAGTGAGGTGCTGACTCCGGCAGATGAACAATATCATTTACTGAAGTCAGAGTTCACCGTGCCGTTCGTCTGTGGCGCACGTGATCTTGGGGAAGCCGCTCGTCGCATCGCCGAAGGAGCCGCGATGATTCGGACGAAAGGCGAGCCTGGGACTGGGAACGTCGTCGAAGCTGTTCGCCATATGCGACAAATTCAAGCACAATTGAATCAGATTTTACATGTCAGTCCAGATGAATTGATGACATTTGCGAAAGAATGGGGTGCTCCGTACGAAGTATTACGTGATATTCGGACACAGGGACGTCTACCGGTCGTCAACTTTGCAGCCGGGGGAGTCGCGACACCAGCTGATGCCGCACTCATGATGCACCTAGGGGCAGATGGTGTCTTCGTCGGATCAGGGATCTTTAAATCAGAACATCCAGAACGTGTCGCTCGGGCGATTGTCGAGGCCGTTACGTACAAAGATGATTTTGAACGGATCGCGTCTTTATCCAAAGGACTCGGAACAGCAATGAAAGGAATCGATGTCACATCGATGCCGTTTGAGGAACGGATGGCGACACGCGGATGGTAATCGGTATTCTTGATGTTCAAGGTGCGGTCCGTGAACATCGACAGCAACTTGAAGGTCTTGGTGTCGATGTCGTTCTCGTCAAACAAGCGAGCGATCTCGAGAAACTGGATGGACTTGTCTTACCAGGAGGCGAATCGACCGCGATGCGTCGATTGATCGAACGCTATGAATTACTGGAACCGCTTCGGGAAAAAGCGGCGACGTTACCGATGTTCGGAACATGTGCCGGAATGATTCTACTCGCAACCGCTATCGAAGCAGGACAAAGCCATCTCAACGCGATTTCGATGACGGTCCGTCGGAATGCTTTCGGTCGACAAATTGATTCATTTGAAGGATTGCTACCGGTTGAAGGAATTGAGGAACCAATCGAGGCAGTGTTCATTCGAGCACCATTGATTCTGTCTGTCGGGGAAGGAACACGAGTGATTGCGAAAGTCGAAGAGCAGATCGTTGCTGTCGAGACATCGCTACACCTCGCGTGCTCGTTTCATCCTGAATTAACGGAAGATAATCGTTTACATCAGTATTTTTTACAAAAAATCAAACAGCGGCAATCCGTCCGTTCATAAAGCGTGGAAGCATCTGACAGTCTCTACTGTCGGATGCTTCTTTTGTGCTACACTATTCGTACAATGAATGATTAAGTGAGGGAGAGACACGATGAAGCGAATCTTGCTACTCTGCTTGAGTATACTGATGCTCACAAGTTTTCCTATGACGGGACAAGCAGCACCTTTGATTCAAGCAGAGTCTTACATATTGGCCGATGCGGTCACAGGGAAAATCCTCCTTCAATCGGAAGCGGATGTTTCTCTACCACCAGCTTCGATGACGAAGTTGATGACGCTTTACCTCGTCCGGCGACAAATCGAACTCAAAAAACTGACGTGGGATCAAAAAATCATACCAAGCAAGAAAGTCTTAAAACTAGCAAAAACGTCTGGTATCACTCGTGTACCAGTAAAACCAAAAACATATACGGTTCGCGAAATGTATAATGCGGCGTTCATTCAATCAGCTAATGATGCAGCGGTCATGCTAGCCGAAACCGTCGCTGGTTCAGAAGCGACGTTCGTTGAAAAGATGAATGAGACAGCAAAACAGTTCGGAATGAACGACACGGAGTATGCGAACGCGTCTGGACTTGATGCTGTCGATGCGACCCTTCCAGGAACGAATTTGATGACAGCGACCGATATCGCGTTACTTGTCATCCGTTATATCAAGGATTACCCGGATGTCCTCGATGTGACGAGCAAAGCACAGATGAAACTCGATGGAGAAGTCTTGAACAACTCGAATAAGATGCTAGCGAAGGAAAAATTCGCATATGCTGGCATGCGAGGAATGAAGACGGGAATGACCGATTTAGCTGGTTACTGTTTTGTTAGTGTGACGACACGAGATAACATGACGCTTGTTACAGTCGTGATGCGAACGGATTCGGATCAAGCCCGTTTTCGGGAAACGAAAAAACTACTCGATTATGGCTTTGCGACGTTCGAACCACTAACGTATTACGGAAAAGGAGAACGGATTAAAGACGTTCTTCCGATTAAAGGGGCAACCGTCCGTAAGCTAGATGTCGTCACGGAGGGCTCATTGTATGTGACGGTATCGAAGCGAGCATCGACACGGGAACCACGGTTTGATTTCTCTAAAACGACGGCACCCGTCACAAAACAAGAAGTCGTCGGAACGGTGCAAGTCGCGGATGACGGTATATATCTACCTGGTTTTGAAACACCACGCGTGAATTTGTATAGTGCAACTGCCGTTCAACTCGCAAGTGTACCGACGCGTCTCGTCCGCGCTTGGACGGCTTGGTCGAAGCGAATTGAGCAAGCGATTCAACAATCGGCTCTTGTCAACCTCCAAGGCGATGGTGTAAAGTAAAGCTAATCTCATAAAGATGCTATGAACGGACCAAGTAGATGTATCGATACTGTTAAGAGAGCTAGTGGGTGGTGTGAACTAGTCAGATCGATGGATTGAATCGAGCCGGATCGCACACCTTGCGAACAAGGTGCGGGTACGCCCGTTATCGCGTCTTAAGTTGGCTAGATGTGTCTAGCAATGAGGGTGGCAACGCGGATCCAGGTGATTCGTCCCTTTTCGGTAGGAATACCGGAAAGAGACGAGTCGCCTTTTTTTATGACATAGAGGAGGAATTACAGATGATTGATATTAAACGATTACGCCAAGATTTTGACGCCATTCAAGAAAAGTTAGCGCACCGAGGAGAGGACTTGACGGACATGAACCGTTTCCTCGCACTTGATGAGAAACGTCGAGAATTAATTGCGCGGACAGAAGTATTGAAAGCAGAACGAAATGAAGCAACGAAAAAAATCGCTGAACTGAAACGTAATAAGGAAAATGCAGATGAAGCGATCGCTGCGATGCGAAGTGTCGGAGACGAAATCAAGACGCTTGACGACGAGTTACGTGAAGTCGAAGCGACATTGAACCAACTGCTCCTTGGTATCCCGAACATTCCACATGATAGCGTACCAGTCGGTTCTTCTGAGGACGATAACGTCGTCGTGCGTGAAGTCGGGGACAAACCAGCGTTTGATTTCGAAGCGGTTCCACACTGGGATTTGATGGAGCAATTAAAAATCGTCGATGTCGAGCGTGCCGGAAAAGTCACAGGTAGCCGTTTCGTCTTTTACCGCGGAGCGGGTGCGCGTCTTGAGCGGGCATTGATTAACTTCATGATGGATCTTCACCAAGATCAGCACGGCTACACAGAAATCTTACCACCACTTATGGTCAACCGTGACTCTATGACAGGAACAGGACAATTGCCGAAGTTCGAAGAGGATGCATTTAAAGTCGAAGAAACGAACTACTTCCTCGTACCGACAGCAGAAGTTCCGGTGACGAACATGCACCGTGAAGAAATCCTAACAGCTGATCAGTTACCGATTGGTTATGCAGCGTACAGCCAATGTTTCCGTTCAGAAGCAGGTTCTGCCGGACGCGATACACGTGGATTGATTCGCCAGCACCAATTCAATAAAGTTGAGCTCGTTCGTTTCGTCAAGCCAGAAGAGTCTTACGAACAACTCGAATTGTTAACGGGACAAGCGGAAACAGTCTTGAAAAAGCTGAAGCTGCCGTATCAAGTATTGAGCATGTGTACAGCTGATCTCGGGTTCACGGCTGCGAAGAAATACGACATCGAAGTCTGGATGCCAAGCCAAGGCGTCTACCGTGAAATCTCTTCTTGTTCAAACTTTGAAGATTTCCAAGCACGCCGGGCGCAGATTCGTTTCCGCCGCGAAGCGAACGCAAAACCAGAATTCGTTCACACGTTAAACGGTTCTGCCCTTGCAGTTGGTCGGACAGTAGCTGCGATCTTAGAGAACTACCAGCAAGCGGATGGATCAGTTGTTATTCCAGAAGTGCTTCGTCCATACATGGGTGGTCTTGAAGTGATTCAAGCTTAAGTCAGAAGGGGGAGTAATCCCCCTTTTTGTATTTTAAAAAGTTTTTTTAGAAAAGGTCTTTACACGTTAAAAGGCAGATGCTATCATAATTAATGTCAGGAAAACAACCGAGTCATAACATTGTTATGAGAAGTACGGAGGCGTACTCAAGTGGTTTAAGAGAACGGTCTTGAAAACCGTCAGGCGGCGAAAGCCGTGCGTGGGTTCGAATCCCACCGCCTCCTCCATTTTTATTTTTTTGGCAACGACATGCACGTTTTATAGCTTGGAGGCGTACTCAAGTGGTTTAAGAGAACGGTCTTGAAAACCGTCAGGCGGCGAAAGCCGTGCGTGGGTTCGAATCCCACCGCCTCCTC
>NZ_JACSNF010000009.1:8031-14286 GCF_018619015.1 Exiguobacterium sp. s11
CACTTCTTTTTTTTTACCCAAAAATAAATATAATCATGGAGTCGTACCCAAGTCCGGCTGAAGGGGACGGACTCGAAATCCGTTAGGGGTCGCAAGGCTCGCGTGGGTTCGAATCCCACCGACTCCGCTTTTTATGAAGCATCTCAATTCCGAGGTGCTTTTTTGTTGCATCGATTTCTTCGTGCGTGCTATGGTTGCCTACGTGAAAAACGAAGAAGAGGTGGACGAAATGAACGAACAAACAAAAGAATCGTTGCTTTCGCATTATGCGATGACGATGACATATGTAAAAGACTTGGAACAGATTTCAGAAGAGGCATGGCGAACATCGTATGCAGAAGGTAAATGGACGATTGCTGAGATCATCGGTCACTTATCACCATGGGATCGCTTCATGGTCGCAGAGCGCATCCCGTACTTGCTCGCGGGGGAACCATTCCGTGTCGCACCAGATAGCCAAGCGGTCAATGAGGAAGCAGCGAAGATGAGCCGTGAGCAGCAACGGATCTTGACGATTGATGAGTTTTTAGTCAGCCGTGACTTGTTGCGCCGTGCAGTCGAATTGATTCCGGAAGAACGCCTTCAGGACAAGGTCGTCATTAAAGACAAAGAACTGACAATCGGTCAGTTCCTCGGAGCAATGGCTCAACATGATCTACACCATATGGAACAAATCAATCAAGTGATTGGTTAATGCGAGGGAGATGCGACACGCGTCTCCTTTTTTTGCGCAAAAAAAGATCCGCCTAAGAGGCAGATCTAATCAGTTAGCGTGTATTGGCAATACGAGCGACTTCAAGCTGTTTTTCGATCTTCGCGAGAATCCGGTCAATGGATTCTGGCTCGTTCAGTAAATCGTATTCGTCGATCGACAAACGAAGTACCGGGCAGATCGTGAAGTTATTGATCCAGTTCGTATAGCGCTCATACATCTCTTCCCAATATTCGATGGGTGTCTGCTGCTCCATCTCACGTCCGCGAAGACGAATTCGTTCAAGCACTTGTTCGAACGAACCTTCAAGATAGATCAAAAGATCCGGATGTGGGAAGAACGGTGTCATGACCATTGCGTCAAACAAACTTGAATATGTTTCATAGTCCGTTGGAGACATCGTTCCTTTTTCAAAATGCATCTTAGCAAAGATCCCTGTATCTTCATAGATTGAACGATCTTGGATGAAACCACCACCGTATTGGAAAATCCGCTTTTGCTCCTTGAAGCGTTCAGCGAGGAAATAGATTTGGAGGTGGAAACTCCAACGCTCGAAATCATGATAGAATTTATCCAAGTAAGGGTTCGTATCGACTTTTTCGAGTGACGTCCGGAAACCAAGGGCATCGGCTAATCCGTTTGTGATCGTTGATTTCCCGATCCCGACCATACCGCCGATCGTAATGACGGCATCTGCCGGGATGTTGTATTTTTCACGTAGCTTCAAGTTCATGCGTGGTTCGCTCCTTCATATAATTCGTTCCGGATCGTCGTCAAGACGTACTCGAGATCTTCTGGTCGCTTGACGAAGTCGAGAGCATCTCCGTCGAAACGGATGATTTTGACTTCCGGATGTTTGACTTGGTATTCCGTGACGAATGTCTCGTAATCCTCGGCTAATTGTTCGAGATAGGCACGTGACATATTTTCTTCGATTTCTCGTCCGCGCAGCGCAACACGTTTCATCAAGGTGTCGATACTTGCGTTCAAGTAGATGACAGCATCTGGTTTTGGCATGTCCGTCGTCAGGATCGAATAGATTTGTTCATACTTCTCAAGATGCTCGACCTTTAGAGAGCGGTGTGCAAAAATCAAGTTCTTAAAGATATGGTAATCAGCAACGACAGAGCGTTGTTTACTGAGGTAATGACGTTCGATATCATCGAGTTGTTTGAAGCGATTGCACAAGAAGAACATTTCCGTCTGGAAGCTCCATTCTTCGATATCTTCATAGAACTTTCCAAGAAAGGGATTTTCTTCGACGATTTCGCGTAACATAGAAAAAGAGAAATGGTGACTGATGGCGTTCGCAAGTGATGTTTTGCCTACACCAATCGGTCCTTCAACCGTTATGAACATATACAATGACCCTCCGTTCAGCAAAGTGCAATTTATATTTTAGCACAAAGAAGTACGACTTGCTGAAGTTTCAAAAGGAGAATTTTTTTAGAGTGAGGAGTATCGTCAATGGAACGACAGGAACACTATATGCGCCTTGCAATTGAAGAGGCGAAAAAGGCAGAAGCAATCGGTGAAGTTCCGATCGGATGTGTCATCGTCAAAGACAATGAAGTCATCGCGACGGGGTACAATCACCGGGAAACGGATCAACAGGCGACGGCACATGCGGAGTTGATCGCAATCGAGGAGGCTTGCCGAAAGCTCGGGAACTGGCGACTTGAAGGGTGCGAGTTATACGTGACACTCGAACCGTGTCCAATGTGTGCGGGAGCCATCATGCTGTCGCGAATTGAACATGTCATCTTTGGTGCCGTTGATCCGAAGGGTGGGTGCTGCGGAACGCTGATGAACCTAGTGCAAGACGATCGGTTCAATCATGTCTCAGAGTTGACGAGCGGTATATTAGAAAAAGAGTGTGGTGAGATGCTAACGACGTTCTTTCGGGAACTGCGCGCGAAAAAGAAAGCGCGAAAGCGGGCAATGGGTTGCATCGCACCAGATGAAACAGTATAATGAAAAAGCACTGAAACAAGGTGCCACTAAAAATCGATAAACCATTTGCCGTGCTAGGTGGGGATGTAGCGGTTCCCTGTCACTCGCAATCCGCTATAGCGAGACTGAATTCCATGTCGAGGGATATGATTGGTGTGGTCTGCCTCACGTAAGTAGCGTTGACGTTTGAGTCCTACGCAACAGATACCCATGAACCAGGTCAGGTCCGGAAGGAAGCAGCCTTAAGTGGTGCTCTCTGTGTGTTGTAGGGGTGCTTGGACTGAGCAGGCTGCGTGAGTAACGCATGTTGAACATATTTCAGAATATGGTGCGCGGCAGTTTAATTTTTAAAGACAAGTCTACAGCCGGTTTCGGTTGTAGACTTTTTTAGGTAAAATAGAATGAGGAACTTAAAAAGAGGAGGCGCAAACTTGGCCTATCAAGCACTATACCGCGTGTACCGTCCGCAACGATTCGACGAAGTCGTTGGACAAGCGCATATCACCCGTACGATCCAAAATGCATTGATGGAGGGACGGATGTCCCACGCCTATCTATTTTCGGGTCCTCGTGGAACAGGAAAGACGAGTCTTGCCAAAATCATCGCTAAAGCGATCAACTGTGAGCATGCACCGGTCAAAGAACCGTGTAATACGTGCCCGACGTGTCTTGCGATCACAGAAGGATCAAGCCCGGACGTCTTCGAAATCGATGCCGCTTCCAATAACGGCGTAGATGAGATTCGGGAAATCCGGGATAAAGTCAAATATCCCCCTTCAGAAGCAGCCTATAAAGTCTATATCATTGATGAAGTGCATATGTTGTCGACAGGTGCCTTTAATGCCTTGCTCAAAACACTAGAAGAACCACCGGCGCACGCCATCTTCATCTTAGCAACGACTGAACCACATAAAATTCCGGCGACGATCATCTCGCGTTGCCAACGTTTCGATGTGAAGCGGCATGAAGTCGATCAACTCGTAGAGCGGATGCAATATATCTTAAAAGACCAATCGATCGAGTATTCGGATACGGCATTACGATTGATCGCCCGAGCGGCGGATGGTGGTATGCGTGATGCGCTGAGTCTACTCGACCAAGCGGTTGCTTTTTCGAATGGTGATCTAAATGATGCGGCTGTTCTTGAAGTAACAGGAGCAGTAGAAGATGAAGCATTACTGAACATTGCCCGTGCCTTACATGAACATCAAGTCGATCAGTTGTTACAGACGCTTGAGACGATGCAACGAGCGGGAAAAGACTTAAAGCGTTTCGTTGAGGATCTCGTTTTCTTTTACCGGGACACGTTGTTATTGAAAGCTTCGCCTACAGCTGTCGATTTGCTAGAGCGTGCGCGCCCGACGGATGAGTTCAAACAATTCGTTGAATCGATTGAAGCGGAGACGTGCTTTACGATCATTGATCAGTTACATGACTGCCAACAACAGATGCGATTGACGAACCACCCTCGGGTCCTCGTTGAGATTGCCTTCATTCAAATTGCGGAACAGGGGAGAACGACGGGACAGATCGTCCAATCGTTGCAACAGGAAGTCCGCGAAATGAAGGAACAGATGCACCAATGGAAGTCGAATGGTGTTCCGGCACAAGAAGCGGCCGCACCACAAGCACAACCGAAGCGAAAACAAGGACGACCAACCGTTCGAATCGCTAAAGAGCGGATTCGCCAAATGTTAGAGCGAGCAGAGAAAGCACAATTGCGCGAGATTCAAGAACGCTGGGATCACATCTTAAAATGGATTTTAAAAGAAGATGGTCCCATCTACTCGTTACTCCATGAAAGTAAACCGGTTCTTTGTTCAGCGGATACATTGCTGATTGAATTCGATGACGGTAAAGGATGGCACTTTGAGCAGGTCATGACGAATGAACGAACACGTTTCGTGATTGAAGAAGCGTTGTATGAAGTATGCGGCGTCAAACGCGAAATTTTAGCGATTCTCTCAAAGGATTGGCATGAACTGAAGGCAGAGTTTGTTGCTAAGCGAAATAGTAGTAGTATAGAAGAGAAGGAAACAAAACAAGAATCGGAGAGCGATCAGTTATTGTCCGAGACGCTTGGTCGTTTTGGTGATATCGTAGAGTTCGAAGATTAAATTCGAGGAGGAATACAGATGCGCGGAATGGGAAACATGAACAATATGATGAAACAGATGCAGAAGATGCAAAAGGATATGGCGAAAGCACAAGAAGAACTAAAAGACTTAACAGTGACAGGTACAGCAGGCGGAGAAATGGTCTCAGTCGTCGCTGATGGTCATAAAAATATCGTAGATGTCATCATTAAAGAAGAAGTCGTTGATCCAGATGATGTTGAAATGATTCAAGATCTCGTCTTAGCCGCAACAAACGATGCTTTGAAGAAGGTCGATGAACTCGTAGCAAGTAAAATGGGGAAATTCACACAAGGTATGAATCTGCCGGGAATGTTTTAATTCGTAGGAGGAAACCACTTGCAATATCCTGAAGCGATTAGTCGTTTGATCGAAAGTTTTACGAAACTGCCGGGGATTGGTCCGAAGACAGCAGTTCGTCTAGCGTTTCATGTCCTTGATATGGAAGAGGACGATGTCTTGATGTTCGGAAAGGCATTGGTCAGCGCGAAGCGCGACATTGCCTACTGTAGTGTCTGCGGGAATATCACGGATCAAGATCCTTGTTATGTATGTACAGATAAACACCGAAACCGTACGATTGTCTGTGTCGTCCAAGATTCAAGGGATGTCATTGCAATGGAAAAAATGCGAGATTACCAAGGGTTGTATCATGTCTTGCATGGAGCAATCAGTCCAATGGAAGGAATCGGTCCAGAGGATATCAATGTATCTAGCCTACTGACACGTCTTCAAGCGGACGAAGCGATTACGGAAGTCATCTTAGCAACTAATCCGAATATCGAAGGAGAAGCGACAGCGATGTATCTATCGCGTCTCTTAAAACCGACGGGTATTCGGATCACTCGAATTGCCCATGGTCTTCCGGTTGGCGGAGATCTTGAATACGCAGATGAAGTGACGTTATCTCGTGCAATGGAGGGACGTCGCGAACTATGAGTTGGTTTCGAAAGAAGATTCGCAGTGAGTACGACCAGCGTTTGTTAGAAGAATTAGCAAAAGCAAAAGAAGATTATTTGATGAAGCGTCATCTCTTAGAAATCAGCTATGATGACTATGGTGATTTAGAAGCACAAATGAAGTTAGCGGAATCACTGTATTTCTTCTATATAAGCGAAGCAAAAAGAAGACGCGTCTCATTGATGATGAAGTAAACCGCAGCCATTCTTGTCTGCGGTTTTTACATGCTCTAAAAAAACTATAAGTTATTTTAATAAAGTAGTTGCGCATGTCTAATTATCGTGATATATTAATTCATGTCCTTAAGAGGACGAGCGCTTACGGCAAACAAGTAAGAAACAATTTCAAAAAAGTTGTTGACTTCTTGTTTCAGACTTGGTATTCTAATTGAGTCGCCAAAACAGGTGCGGACGAACTTTGAAAACTGAACGATGAGGCAAAAATCGTATTCTACGGAATACAAAAACGAATGAAGCGCAAGCTTCGTCAATCGTG
>NZ_JACSNF010000010.1:0-1387 GCF_018619015.1 Exiguobacterium sp. s11
AGGCTCGCGCCCTCAAAACTGAAGTCATCAACAAGCATCTGCTAGAACAAGGCCTCGACCGATTAGTATCACTCAGCTCCACATGTCGCCATGCTTCCACCCGTGACCTATCTACCTCATCGTCTCTGAGGGGTCTTTCTTGATTACTCAAAGGGAAATCTCATCTTGGAGGGGGCTTCATGCTTAGATGCTTTCAGCATTTATCCCGTCCGCACGTAGCTACCCAGCGATGCTCCTGGCGGAACAACTGGTACACCAGCGGTGCGTCCATCCCGGTCCTCTCGTACTAAGGACAGCTCTCCTCAAATTTCCTGCGCCCACGACGGATAGGGACCGAACTGTCTCACGACGTTCTGAACCCAGCTCGCGTACCGCTTTAATGGGCGAACAGCCCAACCCTTGGGACCTACTCCAGCCCCAGGATGCGATGAGCCGACATCGAGGTGCCAAACCTCCCCGTCGATGTGGACTCTTGGGGGAGATCAGCCTGTTATCCCCAGGGTAGCTTTTATCCGTTGAGCGATGGCCCTTCCATGCGGAACCACCGGATCACTAAGCCCGACTTTCGTCCCTGCTCGACTTGTAGGTCTCGCAGTCAAGCTCCCTTCTGCCTTTGCGCTCTACGAATGATTTCCAACCATTCTGAGGGAACCTTTGGGCGCCTCCGTTACTGTTTAGGAGGCGACCGCCCCAGTCAAACTACCCGCCTGACACGGTCCTCCAGCCGGATCACGGCTGCGAGTTAGAGACTCTATGCATGAAGGGCGGTATCCCAAGGGTGACTCCTCCGAAGCTGGCGCTCCGGGCTCGACGTCTCCCGCCTATCCTGTACATCATGCACAAAGCCTCAATATCAGGCTGTAGTAAAGCTCCATGGGGTCTTTCCGTCCTGTCGCGGGTAACCTGCATCTTCACAGGTACTATGATTTCACCGGGTCTCTCGTTGAGACAGTGCCCAAATCGTTACGCCTTTCGTGCGGGTCGGAACTTACCCGACAAGGAATTTCGCTACCTTAGGACCGTTATAGTTACGGCCGCCGTTTACTGGGGCTTCGGTTCAAAGCTTCGCTTGCGCTAACCCATCCCCTTAACCTTCCAGCACCGGGCAGGCGTCAGCCCCTATACGTCATCTTGCGATTTAGCAGAGACCTGTGTTTTTGCTAAACAGTCGTTTGGGCCTATTCACTGCGGCTCTACTCATGTAGAGCGTCCCTTCTCCCGAAGTTACGGGACCATTTTGCCGAGTTCCTTAACGAGAGTTATCCCGCGCGTCTTAGAATTCTCATCTCGCCTACCTGTGTCGGTTTACGGTACTGGCGCCTTCCCCCTCACTAGAGGCTTTTCTTGGCAGTGTGAAATCGTGACCTACGTCCCTACGGGACTCCGC
>NZ_JACSNF010000010.1:1487-2863 GCF_018619015.1 Exiguobacterium sp. s11
TGCCTGACGGATTTGCCAATCAGACGGTCTTGAAACTTGCACATGCACTTCCATCCGCATGCGTCACTATCCTCCTGCGTCCCCCCATTGTTCAAACGGTGGATCGGCGGTACAGGAATATCAACCTGTTATCCATCGCCTACGCCTTTCGGCCTCGGCTTAGGTCCAGACTAACCCTGAGCGGACGAGCCTTCCTCAGGAAACCTTGGGCTTTCGACGGAGGGGATTCTCACCCCTCTTTTCGCTACTCACACCGGCATTCTCACTTCCAAACGCTCCACTGCTCCTTCCGGTACAGCTTCACAGCGGTTTGGAACGCTCCCCTACCATTCCTTACGGAATCCGCAGCTTCGGTGGTATGTTTAGCCCCGTTACATTTTCGGCGCGGCGCCACTCGACTAGTGAGCTATTACGCACTCTTTGAATGGTGGCTGCTTCTAAGCCAACATCCTAGCTGTCTAGGCAGCGCCACATCCTTTTCCACTTAACATACACTTTGGGACCTTAGCTGGCGGTCTGGGCTGTTTCCCTCTTGACTACGGATCTTATCACTCGCAGTCTGACTCCCGAGTATAAGTTGCTGGCATTCGGAGTTTAACTGAATTCGGTAACCCTGTGGGGGCCCCTAGTCCAATCAGTGCTCTACCTCCAGAACTCTCAACCTCGAGGCTAGCCCTAAAGCTATTTCGGGGAGAACCAGCTATCTCCAGGTTCGATTGGCATTTCACCGCTACCCACACCTCATCCCCGCACTTTTCAACGTGCGTGGGTTCGGACCTCCAGTCAGTGTTACCTGACCTTCATCCTGGACATGGGTAGATCACCTGGTTTCGGGTCTACGACAACGCACTGAACGCCCTGTTCAGACTCGCTTTCGCTACGGCTCCGCCTCATCGGCTTAACCTCGCGCGTTATCGTAACTCGCCGGTTCATTCTACAAAAGGCACGCCATCACCCGTTAACGGGCTCTGACTACTTGTAGGCATACGGTTTCAGGATCTATTTCACTCCCCTTCCGGGGTGCTTTTCACCTTTCCCTCACGGTACTGGTTCACTATCGGTCACTAGGGAGTATTTAGCCTTGGGAGATGGTCCTCCCGGATTCCGACGGGGTTTCACGTGTCCCGCCGTACTCAGGATCCACTCTGGAGGGAAAACAGTTTCAGCTACAGGGCTGTCACCTTCTTCGGCCGACCTTTCCAGGTCCTTCACCTACTGTCTTCCTTTTTGACTCCGTGTAGAGTGTCCTACAACCCCGAAGAGCATGCTCTCCGGTTTGGGCTGTTCCCGTTTCGCTCGCCGCTACTCAGGGAATCGCATTTGCTTTCTCTTCCTCCGGGTACTTAGATGTTTCAGTTCCCCGGGTCTGCCTCACG